>NZ_CP020478.1:600000-1200000 GCF_002080395.1 Campylobacter helveticus | reverse complement strand
GTTTGAGTGATGAGTTCATCTTTTACTTCTTGGCTTAAATTTTGTCTTAAGCTTATGACGCTTTTAAGCCAAGTGAAAAAATCGCCAAAATGCAAGGTGTAGGAATTTGCACTAAATTCTAAATGGGTGTGCGGATTTATAAAAGCTGGAAGTATGAGAGAATTTGCTTTTGTTTTGATGAGCTTGGCGTTTGGATATTTTTGTTTTAAAATTTCTATTTTGCCAAATTCTAAAATCACTTCATCAAAAACAAAGGCAAAATCTTCTAAGATGCTAAATTTTTCATCGCATAAAAACATTTTTGAGGCTGAGATTATAAACATAACTTTCCTTTCGTAAATACATTGTAGCAAAAATTTATTTTAAAATGTTATAATGTAAATTCATTGTAAAAAACAAATTTGTAAGGTTATATTATGAAGATAATGGTTATACAAGGTCCAAATATCAATATGCTGGGCTTTAGGGAAGTTGGAATTTATGGAGCGATGAAAATGGAGGAAATCCACGAGCAAATGCAAAATGCAGCAAGTCAAAATGGCGTGGAACTTGACTTTTTTCAAAGCAATTTCGAGGGCGAAATTGTCGATAAAATTCAAGAATGTTTAGGCACTGTTGATGGGATTATCATTAACGCAGCGGCTTATACACATACTTCTGTTGCGATTCGCGATGCGCTCTCAGCTGTGGCTTTACCTGCCATTGAAGTGCATATTTCTAACATCAACCGCAGGGAAGAATTTAGACAAAAAAGCTTAATAGCACCAGTTTGTGCGGGGTCTATCGTGGGCTTTGGTCCCTTTGGTTATCATCTTGCTTTAATGGGTATTATGCAAATTTGTGAGCAAGTGAAAAATTTGAAGGCTATGCAGCAAAATAATGCTTAAAATTCAAGGTGCAAGAGCGGTTCAAAATTTTCGTTTTTTCCCTTTTGCAAGTCGAAATTTAAGGAATTTTAAATATTTTGCTTTGGTAGGTTTGGGGTCAAATATAGAAGATGAAAAAAGGCGTTTTAGAGCTTTGTTTAGACTTTTAATGGACGATAAAAGGCTTAAAGTTCTTCAAACCTCCCCCCTACTTATAAATAAGGCTTTTGGGTATGAAAAACAAAAGGATTTTACAAATGCTGTGCTTTTGGCACAGACAAATTTGCACGCAAGAGCTTTTTTAAAAGTTTTGCTTTATTATGAGGTAAAATTTAAAAGAAAGAGGACTTTTAAAAACGCTCCCAGAACGCTTGATTTGGATCTTTTGTATTTTTCACAAAAGACAAAAAAAGATTTTCGGTGCGAAGTGCCTCACAGTGGGGCTAAAGAAAGAATTAGCGTAATTTTGCCCTTGGGCTTAATGGAAGGACTAGCAAGTGGGACAGCTTATTTACACCTTTACCGTTGAAGATACGGAAGAGATTATTCCTAAAGTTAAAGAGGATTATGGCGATAAGGCTTTAATTATTACAAATAAGCAAATTCGTCCTAAAACCATCAATCGCAAAGGGCTTTATGAAGTGATGGTAGCCATTGAGGAAGCGGACTATAAAGAGCATTTAAAGGCTATGGGTAAGCCTATGCCACCTAAAAAAACCCAGCCACAAGCTCCTAAGCCAGCAGTAAAAAAGGAAGATGATGAAGCTGTGGAACTTGAATTTTCTAAAGCTTCTTTAAATGTGCAAAAAGAATATGAAAATTATACCAAACCTAAACCTAGCTTAGATGATTTTAAAGAAAAACTTTCGGCTGTTAGCTCTGAAATTTCTAAGGTTACAGGCACTAGCTTACCAGAATATCAAGCTCCAAATACGCAGTATAATAAGAAAATCGAGGCTTTTGAAAAGCAAATCAATAAACTAAGCGATAAGATGAATTTACTCGTTGATATGATGTGGGACGATAAAGCCGAAGCGAGGAAGAATCTTATCATACCGCCAGAATTTGCAAGCATTTATAAGCAGGCGAAAGAAAGCGGTATGCTTGAGACACACCTAGAGGCGATTATGAAAGCGACAATCGAAAATATGCCAGCCTCTATGAAGATGAATAAGGAAGCCGTGCAAAGATATTTTCACTCTCTTTTGCGTAATATCTTACCTTGTCGCGTAGAAACGGACATTAAAAAGCAAAAGATTATGATGCTAGTGGGTCCAACAGGAGTGGGTAAAACAACGACTTTAGCTAAACTTGCCTTCCGTTATGCTTACGGAGATAAGCGTTATAAAACGGGTATTATCACGCTAGATACTTATAGAATAGGTGCTGTTGAGCAGCTTTTTCAATATGCTAAAATGATGAAGCTACCTATCATCGATAGTATAGAGCCTAAGGACTTAGATGAGGCGATTAAGAGTCTTAGCAGTTGTGAGGTGATTTTAGTCGATACCATAGGAAATTCACAATACGACCAAACAAAACTTGCCAAAACAAAGGAATTTTTAGCCCACTCTAATGCGGAAATTGATGTTAATTTGGTCATCTCGGCAAATACAAAATATGAAGATTTAATGGAAATTTATAAGAATTTTTCTTTTCTAAATATCGACACTTTAATCATTACAAAATTTGATGAAACTAAGGTTTTTGGTAATATTTTTTCTTTGATTTACGAGATAAATATCCCACTTAGCTTTTTTTCCATAGGGCAGGAAGTGCCTGATGATATTGAAGTGGCGAATAGTGATTTTTTAGTGCATTGTATCTTAGAAGGCTTTAAAGGGAAAAATAATGAATAATCAAGCAGATAAATTGCAAAATTTGATGAAACAAAATAAGGACAAAAAAGAGCAAAATACTCATTTTATAGCTATTACAAGTGGCAAAGGTGGTGTGGGTAAAAGCACGATAAGTGCAAATTTGGCAAATGTTTTAGCAAGTCATAATTATAAAGTAGGGCTTTTTGATGCGGATATAGGTTTGGCAAATTTAGATGTGATTTTAAATGTGCGTATTCAAAAAAATCTTTTGCATGTTTTAAGGGGCGAGTGCTCTTTAGAGGACATTTTGATTGAAGTGAAGCCAAATTTGTGGCTTATACCCGGTGAAAGTGGTGATGAAATTCTAAAATATAGCGATAAAAATATTTATGAAAGATTTTTAAATCAGGCTAGTATTTTAGATGAACTTGATTTTCTCATCATCGACACGGGTGCCGGTATAGGTGGGAATATTTTAAATTTTTTAGAGATGGCTGATGAGGTTATTGTCGTTACTGTGCCGGATCCAGCGGCGATTACAGATGCTTATGCGACCATTAAAACCACTTCTAAAACTAAGGAAAATTTATTGATGGTTTTTAATGTGGTTAAAAATGAAAACGAGGCTTTAAAGGTCTTTGAAAATATCAAAAAAGTTGCAAATGCTAACATTAAAAATCCTTTAAATTTAGAATTTTTAGGACATTTAAGCGCCTCAAAAGAGGTAAGTGGAAGCATTAAAAAACGCACTCTTTTTAGCGATGAAAATACCGCCTCTAGCGATGAGTTAAAAGCCTTAGCTTCCAAGCTTTTGTATAGGTTGGAACGAAAAGTGCTTGATGATGTTTCAAGTCGTAGTTTTTCAAGCTTTTTTAGAAAAATTATAGAAAGATTTTAGTGAGAGATTATGAGACCTGAGAATTATGTCGCCTTTTTTACGGTTTGTGGTTTTTTTATAGGGCTTTCATTTAGTGTGATTAGTGTTGATGAAGCTTTTGATATTTTACTTTCTACTTGTTTTATCACTTTTATGTTTTATGTTTTTGTGCATATTGCCATTATGAATTTTATTGATATTAAAAAGATAAGTGGAAGAATTTTTAATAAGCAAGATTATGAAAAAACAAGCAACAATATTATCAATGATTTGGTTATCCGCGAGAAAAAAATGGATGTAATCTTAGAAAAACTCAATGAAGAGCGAGAGGAATTAAAGAAAAACGAAGCGAAGGAAAGACGCAAAAATGCTAAAAGAGCAGTCGCCTAGGTCTTATGCAGATATTATAAAAAAAGAGCAAGATGAACTTGTCATCTCTTATATGCCAGCACTTAGAGCTATGGCATTTCGTCTCAAAGAGCGCTTGCCCTCTAGCATTGATGTAAATGATTTAATCGGTGTGGGTATTGAGGAGATGATAAAGCTTTCACGCCGTTATGATAAAGACCAAAATGACAATTTTTGGGGTTTTGCTAGAAAAAGGGTTAATGGCTCTATGCTTGATTACTTAAGACGCCTTGATGTGATGAGCCGTAATAATCGTAAAATTTTAAAAGACATTGACGCGATTTTAGATGAGTATTTTTTAGAAAATGAATGTGAGCCTGATGATGAATATTTAGCCAAAAAACTTGAAATAGATGTGGAGAGAGTAAGGGAAGTAAGAGCAGCTCACGCGATAAGCTATACTTTGCCGCTTGATGAGCAGCTTGAGATGTATAGCGAAGATGAAACTTTGGAGAAGATAGAAAAAGATGAGCTTTTAGAACACATTAATGAAGTTTTAAGCTCTTTAAAAGAACGCGACCAGCTCATTATCCAGCTTTATTATTATGAGGAATTAAGCTTGAAAGAAATTAGTGAGATTTTAAATGTGAGCGAGAGTCGCATTTCTCAAATTCATAAAAAATTACTTAAAAAATTGAGAGAAAGGTTGAGCTAATGGCAGAAATACTCTCCCAAGAAGAAATTGACGCTCTGCTAGAAGTCGTTGATGATAATACTGACACACCAGCACCTTCAAATTCTAAAGATGAAAAAGATGAAAGAAATATTGTCGTTTATGATTTTAAGCGTCCAAATAGGGTTTCAAAAGAGCAGCTTAGAACGATTAAGGGTATCCACGATAAACTTGCTAGAAATTTAGCCTCACAAATTTCTTCTATGATGAGAAGTATTGTTGAAACAAAGCTTCACTCAGTCGACCAAATGACTTATGGGGAATTTTTGATGTCCTTGCCAAGTCCTACGAGTTTCAATGTTTTTTCTATTAAACCTCTTGATGGAAATTGTGTTCTAGAGATTAACCCAAGCATTGCTTTTCCTATGATAGACAGGCTTTTGGGAGGACAGGGGGACAGCTATGAGGCAAGTAGGGAATTAACGGACATAGAGCTAAATTTGCTTGATAGTATTTTGCGTATTATTATGCAAAGGCTTAAGGAAAGTTGGTCGACCGTTACAGAAATTTATCCAAGTATCGAGGCGAAAGAAAGTAGCCCAAATGTCGTGCAAATCGTTTCTCAAAACGAAATTATTATTATGGTTGTTATGGAAATTATCATAGGAAATTCAAGCGGTATGGTAAATATCTGCTATCCTGTCGTGCATTTAGAAAGTATTTTGAGTCGTTTAGCAAACCGCGATATTATGATGGGTGAGACTTCTGCTAAAAAGTCGCGTAACAAAGAGCTTAAAACTCTTATCGGGCGTGCTGAGGTTGTTTATGAGGCGATTTTAGGTAAGACTTTAATTAATGTCAATGAATTTTTGGAATTAAAACAAGGAGATATTTTAAGGCTTGATAGAGAAGCTGATGATAAAGCCATTGTTAGCATTGATAAAAAAGATGTTTTCTTGGCTCAAATTGGACTTCATCGTTTTAGAAAGTCCATTAAAATCATCGAGCTTATACGCACAGACAAAGATGAAATTAAAGAAATTTTGGAAAAATACGAAGAGGAAAGAAAAGCAAAAGCTAGCGTTTATGACGAAACTGAGGATTTGGAGGATGAGGAAATATGATAAACGAATTTTTAAAATTATTTACAAATGAATGTGTTAGTACTATCGAGGGTTTGACGGGAAAGAGTGCTGAATTTAGCGAGTATAAAGAATTTGATATTAGTGGAAGTGATACTCTTAAACCTCCCTTAGTTTATGTGAATTTTGGTGTAAGTTCTGGCGGACGCGTAGGAATTTTAGCTGGGGCTGTTTTGATGAGTGCTATTGGCGAGTGGATGATGGGTGAGGAAGAAATCACCAAAAACAATAAGCTAGGTCCGGATGAAATGGACGCGGCAAAAGAAGCGATACAAAATATCATTTCAGCCTTTACCACAAGTCTTGGAGCGCAAAAAGAAATTCCTAAAATGGAATTTAGCCTTAGTTCTTGTGAATTTATCGAAGAAAGTATTGATTTAAAAGATTTTGTAAAGCTTTATAATTATGATGTAAAAATTGACGATTTAAACGAGCAAATTTCTTTAGTAATGGACGATAAGCTTTATAAAACTTTAACTAAAAGTGGAGATGATGAATCAGGTGCTTCGGCAGGTGAGGGAGCGACTCATAGCGGTGAAGCTGTGGCGGTGCTTGCTGAGGGGCTTAAAAATATCAATCTCATTATGGATGTGCGCTTACCTGTGCGTGTAAGAATAGGTAATAAAAAAATGCTTCTTAAAGATGTGCTAACTATGGATATAGGCTCTGTTGTCGAGCTTAATCAACTTGCAAATGACCCTTTAGAAATTTTAATTGGCGATAAGAGAATCGCCTATGGCGAAGTTGTAATAGTCGATGGAAATTTCGGCGTTCAAATTACAGAAATCGGCACGAAAAAAGAAAGATTGGAGCAGTTAAGATGATTTTTGGAAATTTATGGGAGCGTAGAAAGAATAGATTGTGTAATTCTTTTGATAAGCGTTTAGGAAAGTATTTTGTGAAACATTATTCTAAAATACAACAAAATTATAATTTTATTTTCTTTTCTTATACGGCAAGTGGGCAGTATGCTTTTGCAAAATTTTTGATGCTCTGTGGTTTAAATCAAGCTCATTTAGCAAAAGATGGAGAACTGCATTATAATGATGCTGTAAATAATCTTAAAAATTCGACCCAAAGAAATTTTATTGCTATAAATCACTATCAAAGTAAAAAGAGTGTAAACTACTCACATTTTCTATCCGATAGCGTTCCCATCGTCATTACGCTTAGGGATCCCATTCAAAGAACTTTAAGTGCTATAAATAAATCGGTTGATTTTAAAAGCGTTTTGAAAAATAGAAAAAAACTTTATAGGCTTAGTGATGATATTAATAGAGTTTTGTGCGAGCTAACATACGGTTTTTTGTTTAATAAAGCCTACCATTCTGCAAACATACCTTCCGTTTCTTTGACGAAAGTTATTATTGAAAAAATAAATTTCAACTACCAAAGCGACCTAACTCCCTTCCTAACAAATGAGGGGGGGGGGGTAAGCCTCGCCAAGTTATTTACATCGATATGGAAGAAATTAAAGCAGATAAAGCCTTTGACACGATGAAAAGGCTTTCTAAAATTCTTCATTTTAATCCACCCAAAGAAGAAGATAGGGCTAAATTTGAACGCAAAGCTTGGAACGATTACACTCTTTTCCTACCCTTTACTTTTTACATCGACCATAAAGACTTTTCTCATCTTAAAGATAAAATTAAAATCATCATCACAGAAGAGCCTCTAAATCAACTAAAAGATATTAAAAATCTCTTCTTAAATGAAAATGATTTATGCTATAAAGAACTTAGCATTAATTTAGAAGAAAAACATTACAAACTTATCCAAGAAGATAAAGAAATAAGAGAAACACTCAAAAACTATTTTAAAGAATTTGTGAAAGTCTTAGATGAAAAGATAAGATTTAGAAAAGATAATGCCATTAAAGAACAAGATGTCTTAGACTATTTTAAAGCAAATAAAACTTTAGCCTTAAAATTTAAAAACATCCTAGATAAAGAACTCACCCATATCAAACAAACAAGACCAGATATTATACAAAGTTGGAATTATTATAAAGAATTTGAGAGGATTTGTGGGGAAGCAAATTAAATCATTTTGTTTAGATTTTACGCAGGGTTTAAAAAATTTGTGGGAGCTTTGGCGAAATTTTCAGTTAAGATGAAAATTTGAGCTATAATAATGCAAATTTTTAAAGGATAATAAATGATGTTAAGTAAAAAATCTCAAGTCTTAGGGGAGTCCATAACTTTAGCTATCACTGCCCTTGCGAATGAGCTTAAAGCTGAGGGTGAGGATATACTTTCTTTTTCTGCAGGTGAGCCTGACTTTGACACTCCACAAACGATTAAAAATGCAGCAATTAAAGCCATAGAGAGGGGTTGTTCTAAATATACGCCAGTTGCAGGAATTAAAGATGTTTTAAATGCCGTAGCCACAAAACTTAAAAGAGATAATGGCTTAAGTTATGAAACGAGTGAAATTATCACAAATGTCGGTGCTAAACATTCGCTTTTTCAATGCCTAGAATGTCTTGTTGATGAAGGTGATGAGGTGATTATCCCTAGCCCTTATTGGGTGAGTTATCCTGAAATGGTCAAATTTGCAGGTGGAAAGTGCGTTTTTGTAGATACTAAGGAAGAAAACGGCTTTAAAATCACAGCTGATGAGCTTAAAAATGCTTTGAGTGAAAAAACTAAGGTTTTTATTTTAAACACTCCTTCAAATCCCGTTGGTTGCGTTTATACAAAAGAGGAGCTTAGTGCTTTAGCTAAGGTTTTGGAAGGGACAAAAGTCGTAGTTTTAAGTGATGAAATGTATGAAAAGCTTTGTTATGACGGAGTGGAATTTCACGCCTTTGCAAGTGTAAGCGAAGATGCATTCAATCGCTGCGTAACGATAAATGGCTTAAGTAAGTGCGGGGCTATGCCAGGATGGCGTTTTGGCTATATGGCAAGTAAAATTAAAGGTCTTGTTCCAGCTGTTAAAAAACTGCAAGGACAAAGCACTTCAAACATTTGCTCCATTTCGCAGTATGCTGCCATCCCAGCCTTGCTTGGCGAGTGTGATGAGGATATAGAAATGATGAGAAAAGCTTTTGAAAGACGCAGAAATGTCGCCCTTGAAATGCTAAATAAAATGGAAAATATCAGTGTTTATAAGCCAAGCGGTGCTTTTTATCTTTTTGTCAATATTTCTAAGCTTGAAAAAGATTCTATGAAATTTTGCCAGAGTTTGCTAGAGCAAAAGAAAGTTGCTGTTGTGCCTGGAGTAGGCTTTGGAATGGACGGGTATTTTAGATTTTCTTATGCGACAAGTGAGGAAAATATCATCAAAGGACTTGAAAGACTTGGCGATTTTGTAAAAAATTATAAGGCTTAAGTTCTATTAGCAAAGTGGTAATTTTTGTGCGTTATAATCTTTGCGTTATTTTATTTTTGGATTTGTGAATGCTAAGAGAACGCCTTTATATAGCAAGTGACCATGCTGGATATGAGCTTAAAACTAAACTTTGCACCTTTTTTAAAGAGGTGCAAATCTCTTTTATCGACCTTGGAACAAATTGTGATGAAAGTTGCGATTATCCTGATTTTGCCCATTTGCTTGCAAGTAAGATAGATGAAAAAAGCTTTGGAATTTTGATTTGTGGCTCTGGTATAGGAATTTCCATAGCGGCAAACAGACACAAAAATATCCGCTGTGCCTTGTGTAGTGAAAGCTTGAGTGCAAGATTAGCTAGAAAACATAATGATGCAAATGTCTTGGCTTTTGGAGGGCGACTTGTGGGGCTTGATTTAGCCATAGATATGATAGAGAATTTTATAAAAACGCCTTTTGATGAGGGAAGACATATGAAAAGAATTCAAAAAATTGAGGTGGAATGATGTTTTCACAATGGTTTATTTTCACGATTTTAATTTGTGCGACAATTTATCTTGTCGTTATGCTTTTTTACTACAAAACCTTACTTAGCAAAGAGAAAAATTCTAAAGATTTTATTAAAAATAACCTAGATGATACAGAAATTGTGATTAGGAAATTACAAGTTCAACTTCAAAGAAGTCTGGGGAATATTGATATTTTAACGGAAGAACTTAATAAGATTAAGGCGGATTTAACCTCACTTAGAACGAGGAATTCGCAATATCGCTTGGAAAATGACAAATTAAGACAAAGAATTAAAGAACTAGAAGCAAAAATCGAGGCATTATTATGAAAGAACTTAGTCAAAAAGAAAGAGATTTTCTCATTCAAAGCATTAGAGTTATCCCAAATTTTCCAAAAGATGGAATTATATTTAGGGACATTACGACACTTCTTAATGACACAAAAGCACTTAGCTTTTTACTTAAGCACTTAGAAGATAGATACAAGGATATGAATTTAGATTTTATTGTTGGGACAGAGAGTAGAGGTTTTATTTTTGCCTCTATGATTTGCGCAAGACTCAATTTGCCTTTCGTGCCGATTAGAAAGCCGGGCAAGCTCCCTTATAAAACCTTTACTTGCTCTTACGATTTAGAATATGGTAGCGACAAGGTGGAAATTCATCAAGATGCCTTTAGGGGCGTGAAAAATGCTAGAATTTTACTTGTAGATGACTTAATAGCCACAGGTGGCACAGCTTTAGCTTCTTATGAGTTGATTAAAAAAGCCGGAGGCGTGTGTGCAGAATCTTGCTTTTTGATTAATTTAAAGGATTTAAATGGTTGGAAAAAGCTCAATGCTCTTTGTCCTGTTTATAGCGTTTTGGAATTTTAGGAGGAGAAATGAAAAAATCGTTAAAATTTTTTATTTTTCTTGCTTTGCTCTGTTTAATTGCTTATGCGATTTATGGTTTGATGAAAAACGATTTTTCTTTAGAAGAATTCATTATTGGTATTTGGAATGATCATGTGGAGACTTGGGGTTATGCGATACTTTTTTGTTGGAGCATTTTAGAGGGAGAGCTAGGACTTATCTTTGCGGGGCTTGCCGCACACGATGGAAAAATGAGTGTGGCTTTGGCTATTTTTGTGGCAGGACTTGGTGGCTTTGTGGGAGATCAAATTTATTTTTATATCGGGCGTTATAATAAAAACTATATTCAAAAAAAGCTCCATTCTCAAAGGCGTAAATTTGCAGTAGCACATTTGCTTTTGCAAAAATTTGGTTGGCCTATTATATTTATCCAGCGTTATATGTATGGCTTTAGAACCGTGATACCGATGAGCATAGGTATTACGCGTTATAGTGCGAAGAAATTTGCTTTTATTAATCTTATTAGCGCTTGGGTGTGGGCTGCTGTAACCATACTTTTGGCGTGGTATTTTGGTGATTTAATCCAAAGCTTTTTAAAATGGGCTAAAGAGCATTGGTATTTAGCTGCTGTGCTGATTGTAAGCTTTTTATCCCTTTTGCTTTTTAGTTTTAAGCAAATAGAAAGGGCGATTTTAAAGAAAAAGGAAAAAAGAGATGAAAATAGAATTCATGCAAAAAAATCTTAGTGCGATAAAGGCGGATTTTGAGCTTATTTTTATCCAAGAAAAAAATTCAAAACAATTAAACGCATATAAAGATTTTTTTAAGTTATATAATTACAAAGGTGAGGGAATTTGCTTAGATGGTGCCAACAAAAGGCTTTTTGTCGAACTTAAAAGCCTAAATTATGAAGATATTAGATTGGCTTTTTTTAATGCTTTGAAAAGCCTTGAGAAGCTTAATGTTAAAAGCGTAAAAACGAAAAGCATTGTGGGTGAATGTGTGGTAAGAAGTTTTGCTTCTATGTCCGAGGGCGTGATATTTGCAAGGTATTGTTTTGATAGATATAAGAGTGAAAAGCAACCTAGTCATTTGGAAAAAATTTTCTTTTCTCAAGAAGAGCTAAATGCTAAAAATTTTAGCAAAGAAGAGGCTTTAATAGGACTACATCGCGGTGAAGTTTTGGCAAATGCTAGTAATTTTACTAAGGATATAGTTAATGAAATTCCTCAAATTTATACCCCACTTAAAATGGCTGAAGATGCGCAAAATTTAGCCAAAACTTACAAGAGTATTTCTTGCAAAGTGTATGATGAGAAATTTCTTGAAAAAGAAAAAATGAACGCATTTTTAGCTGTAAATAGGGCTTCTTCGTATCCTCCGCGTCTCATTCATTTAAGCTATAAAAATAAAAATGCCAAAAAGAAAGTTGTTTTTGTCGGTAAGGGGCTGACTTATGATAGTGGTGGGCTTAGTTTAAAACCCGCTGATTATATGCTAACGATGAAAGCGGATAAGAGCGGTGCTGCGGCTGCTATGGGGGTTATTAAGGCTGTTGCAGAGTTAAATTTGGAGCTTGAAGTGCATTGCATTTTAGGAGTGACCGAAAATATGATAGGTGGTAATGCCTACAAGCCTGATGATGTGTTAATTTCTAGAGAGGGTGTAAGCATTGAGGTGAGAAATACTGACGCTGAGGGACGTTTAGTTTTGGCTGATTGTCTTTCTTTTGCACAAGATTTAAAGCCCGATTTACTCATAGATATGGCGACTTTAACGGGTGCTTGTGTGGTAGGACTTGGTGAATTTACAAGTGGCATTATGGGAAATAATGAAAACTTACAAAATGAATTTTACGAAGTGAGTAAAAAGAGTGGAGAATATGCTTGTGTTTTGCATTTTAATCCGCATTTAAGAGAACTGATTAAATCTAAAATCGCCGATGTGAGTAATACAAGCTCAAGTCGCTATGGTGGGGCTGTTACTGCGGGATTGTTTTTAGACAAATTTATAAGAAAAGAATATAAAGATAAATGGCTTCATCTTGATATTGCTGGTCCTGCGTATTTGGAAAAAGCTTGGGGTTATCAAAATTTTGGTGCGAGTGGGGCTGGAGTAAGAATGTGTGTGAATTTTTTAATCCATCTTTTAAGGAAAGCTAAATGAGTTTGGCAGTTGGCATAGTGGGCTTACCAAATGTAGGAAAATCTACAACTTTCAATGCACTTACTAAAGCACAAAATGCACAAAGTGCAAATTATCCTTTTTGCACCATAGAGCCAAACAGAGCTATGGTTGAAGTACCTGATGAGCGCTTGAAGGAATTGGCTAAAATCGTTGAGCCTGAGAAAATTTTACATTCTTTGATAGAATTTGTCGATATCGCTGGACTTGTGAGGGGTGCGAGCAAGGGAGAGGGCTTAGGAAACAAATTTCTTTCAAATATACGCGAAACAGAGGTTATTTTGCATATTGTGCGTTGTTTTGATGATGAAAATATTACGCATGTTGAAGGTGGGGTGAATCCTATTAGAGACATTGAAATTATTAACACAGAGCTTATTTTAGCAGACATAGAACAACTTGGCAAAAAAATAGAAAAATTAAATAAAGAAGCAAGAGCAAATCAAAAAGGTGCAAAAGAGAGTTTGGAGCTTGCTAATGCTCTTTTAGAGCATTTAAATAAAGGCTTTGGAGCTAATACTTTTAAAGACAGGGAAAGTGAAATTTATCAAAATTTAATTAAAGAATTGAGGCTTTTGAGTGCTAAAGAAGTAATTTATGGTGCAAATGTCGATGAGGATGGCATTAATGAAGATAATAATTTTGTTTTAGCTTTGAAAGAATATGCGAAGAAAAATAATCAAGAAGTGATAAAACTTTGTGCAAAAATAGAAGAAGAGCTTGTGGGTTTAAGCGATGAGGAATCAGCTGAATTTTTAGCTTCTTTGGGTGTTAAAGAAAGTGGCTTAGCTCAAATCATACGCACGGCTTTTTCTAAACTTGGACTTATAAGTTATTTTACGGCTGGGGAGATTGAGGTGCGTTCTTGGACGATAAAAAAGGGCTATAAAGCTCCAAAAGCTGCAAGCGTGATTCATAATGACTTTGAAAAAGGCTTTATAAAAGCCGAAGTGATAAGTTATGAGGATTTTGTCAAATTTAAAGGCGAAAATGGAGCGAAAGAGGCGGGAAAATTGCGTCTTGAGGGTAAAGATTATGTCGTGCTTGATGGTGATGTAATGCATTTTAGGTTTAATGTATAGGCATAAGATTTTGAATAGGAATTTGACTTTATGGAAGTAAAGATTGATTAAATTTAAGAAGTAGATTTTAAAAATAATTCTTTTGGTTGAATATTTAATAATTGCAAGCGCGGAAAATTTAATGTTTTTTATGCTTTAAATCCTTGTAAATTTTAATATTTGGGGAATTTCAAATAGGCTTGTCGCTCATTAATCAAATAAAGTTAAAATTCATTATCAATTTAAATAAAGGAAATTATATGAAAAAGATTATTTTTTCTTGTCTTGTGGCGAGTATTTTGACGCAGATGAGTATGGCAAATTCTGGTGTTAATCACAATCACACAAGCGAAATGAAAAGCGTTCATCATACTTCGGTATCAAATCCTCAAATTAAAGAAGTTATAAATTTGATGCACGCACCTATGATGGAGGCTAAATTTGTGGAAAGTGGAAATGTTAATGTCGATTTTTTGCAAAATATGATTCCGCATCACGAGGGCGCAATCCTTTCTTCTAAGAAGCTCATTCAAAGTAAGAATTTAAATCCTAAGCTTAAGAAGATTGCAGAAGATATTATTGTCGCGCAAGAAAAAGAGATTAAGTGTTTCAACGAGCTTTTAAGTAAGGGAGAGCTTTTAAATCAAAATTTATCCAAAGAAGAGTATCAAGAATTTGTAAATTTGGAAAAGCAAAATATGAAAGAAATGATGCAGGAAATGGGTAAGTTTAGTGATACGAACTTAGAAAGTGCTTATATGCAGGCGATGATAGCACATCATAATGGGGCGATTAGGTCGGCAAAGCAGATTTTAGACATTACTAATAATGATACAATTAAAAAAATTGCCAATACAATTATATCAACTCAAGAAAGCGAAGTGAAGCAATTTGAAAAAATGCTTAAACGCTAGTTTAAGACTTAAAAGGGCGTAAATTTACGCTCTTTTGTTATAATTTCCCCCACATTTTACTGACGGATTGTTTATGAAAAATATTAGAAATTTCTCTATTATAGCACATATAGACCACGGAAAAAGCACGCTCGCGGATAGAATTATTAGCGAGTGTGGAGCTATTAGTGAGCGGCAAATGAGTCATCAGGTAATGGATACTATGGATATAGAAAAAGAAAGGGGCATTACCATAAAAGCGCAGTCTGTCAGACTTGAATACACCCTACACAACCAACCTTTTATCCTTAATCTCATCGATACCCCCGGACATGTGGATTTTAGCTATGAGGTGAGTCGTTCTTTGGCGAGTTGTGAGGGGGCTTTACTTGTAGTCGATGCAAGTCAGGGTGTGGAGGCTCAAACCATAGCAAATGTTTATATTGCTTTAGAAAATAATTTAGAAATTATCCCTGTGATTAATAAAATCGACCTCCCTTCCGCTGATGTTGAAAAAGTCAAGCACGAGATAGAGCATATCATAGGCATAGACTGCAAGGAAGCTATTTGTGTAAGTGCAAAGACAGGTGAGGGGATAAAGGAACTTATTGAAGCGATTATTACAAAAATCCCAGCCCCAAAAGTTGATGATATAGCAGCGACTAAGGCGCTCATTTATGATTCTTGGTTTGATAATTATTTAGGTGCTTTGGCTTTGGTGCGAATTTATGAGGGTAGCATAGCCAAAAATGATGAAATTTTGGTGATGAGCACGGACAAAAAGCATTTGGTGCAAGATTTATTTTATCCCCATCCTTTAAACCCTAAAAAAACGCAAAAATTAGAAAGTGGTGAAGTGGGCGTTGTGGTGCTTGGGCTTAAAAATATCGGTGATTTGCAGGTGGGTGATACCATCACTTTAAGTAAAAATAAAGCAAAAGAAGCCATAGGTGGTTTTGAAAAGGCTAAGGCTTTTGTTTTTGCGGGACTTTATCCTATCGAAACGGATAAATTTGAGGATTTAAGAGACGCTCTTGATAAATTAAAACTCAACGATAGCTCCATAAGCTACGAGCCTGAAACTTCTTTAGCGCTTGGTTTTGGCTTTCGTGTGGGTTTTTTGGGACTTTTGCATATGGAAGTCATAAAGGAGCGTTTGGAGCGTGAATTTAATCTTGACTTAATCGCCACAGCACCCACGGTAACTTATGAAATTTATCAAACGGATGGAGAGCTTTTAAAAATCCAAAACCCAAGCGAACTTCCTCCTGTGAATAAAATCGAAATGATAAAAGAACCTTATGTGCGAGCGACCATTATCACACCAAGTGAGTTTTTAGGAAATTTAATCACGCTTTTAAATCATAAAAGAGGCTTACAGGTGAAGATGGACTACATCACGCAGGATAGGGTTTTGTTAGAATACGATGTGCCTTTAAATGAGATTGTGATGGATTTTTACGATAAGCTTAAGAGTTTGACTAAGGGCTATGCAAGTTTTGATTATGAGCCGATTGAGTATAGGGAGGGGGATTTAGTAAGGCTTGACATTAAGGTTGCTGGAGAAAATGTTGATGCTTTAAGCATTATCGTGCCAAATTCTAAGGCTTTAAGCAAGGGTAGAGAGCTTGTCAAAGCGATGAAAGAGATAGTGCCAAGACAGCTTTTTGAGGTGGCGATTCAAGCAAGCATTGGTAATAAAATCATCGCGCGTGAAAATGTGAAATCAATGGGTAAAAATGTAACGGCAAAATGTTACGGCGGCGACATCACACGAAAAAGAAAGCTTTTGGAAAAGCAAAAAGAGGGTAAGAAAAGGATGAAAGCCATAGGAAAGGTGCATTTGCCACAAGAAGCGTTTTTGAGCGTGCTGAAGATTGATTAATTCATATGCGTTTTTAAGACAATTGCGTTTATTAGTTCGCCTTTTGTAACATTAAACTCCACATAATTCTAAATTTAAGAGCAAAAGAAAACGAGGTATTTAGAAAGAGAAATCTTGTAGCAAGACTTCTCTTTTAAGCTTTAAAGCCAGAAGAAATACGCCATCGAGGCGATGATAATGGAGCAGAGGATATTAAGATAAATTCCTACACGCACCATTTGAGATTGTTTAATATAGCCCGTGCCAAAGACTATGGCATTTGGCGGAGTTGCAACAGGCAGCATAAAGGCACAGCTTGCACCTATACCTATGATAAGGGCTAAGCCAAGTGGGGGAGCGCCTAAGGACTCGGCTATAGAAATGAAAAGTGGGACTAAGAGTGCTGCAGAAGCTGTGTTTGAGGTAAATTCTGTCAAAAATACTATAAATAGAGAAACCAAAAGCCCAATTAAAAATAAATGACCTCCAGCGATTAGGCTGATGATACCATCTGCCATTATCTTACTTGCTCCACTATCTTTTAAAACAAGGCTTAAAGTGATGCCTCCACCAAAGAGCATTAAAACGCCCCAGTCGGTATTTTCTTGGACTTTTTTCCAGCTTACTACCCTAAAAGCACAAACCAAAACAGCGGCAGATATGGCGATAATGCTGTCAAAATCGGCGACTTTTTTCTCAAATCCTAATAAATTTGAAACAAAAGGATTGATATGTGAGCTAAATATCCAGCACGCAGCTACAACGGCAAAAATGACTAGAGTGATGTATTTTTGAGTATCCATAGGGATTTTTTGTTCTAAATTTGTATTGATTTGAAATTTTAAATTTGGTTTAAAAGTGAAATAGAGAACAAAAATCATCAAAGGCATAAAGATGAGAACAATAGGAATTCCATATTGAAGCCACTGCGCAAAAGTGATGTTTAAATTTGTCGCTACGATGGCATTTGGCGGTGTTCCTACCAAAGTGCCTATACCGCCGATACTCGCACTAAAGGCTATACCCAAAAGCACAAAAACATAGGTATTTTTATTTTTTTCATAATCAAGCTGGGAAAGCATACCTATAGCAAGAGGAAGCATCATAGCGGCTGTGGCGGTATTTGACATCCACATTGATAAAAATGCGGTTGTTAGGAAGATGTAGATTGTGGCAAGGGCAAAATTTCCTTTAGCTAACACAAGAATTCTTTGAGCGATGATTTTATCAAGTTCTTGAAAGTGCATCGCTGCAGCTAAAGCAAAGCCGCCAAAAAAGAGAAATATATTTGGGTCGGCAAAGCCGTGTAGGGCGGATTTGGTAGGCATTAAGCCCATTATAACGGCTAAAATAGGAATTAAAATCGCAGTAATGGTAACATGCAAAGCCTCGCTAAGCCACAAAACCGCGATAAAGGCTAAAATAGCCAAGCCTTGATTTACTTTTGTTTCAAAAGGTAACAAGGCAAGTAGTGCAATAAACAAAATAATATCAGCTACAATAATGAAAGTTTTAGTAGAATTTGACATTATAAGCTCTCCTTAAGAAATTGTTTGAAAGGAAAGTATAGCATTAAAACAATGAAATTTTATTTTAAGTGGAGTGAATTTTTATTAAGTTTTTACGAATTTACACACCTTTATTTTGATTGTTGAAAAGTGGCTTAAAAGGTGTTGATAAATTACACCTTTTAAATTGAAATTATCTTATTTTGAGTGAGGCGAGGGCGAGGAGGTTAGAAAGTAGTGCTATCATCCAAAAGCGGACGATGATTTTATTTTCTACCCAGCCGATTTTTTCAAAATGGTGATGAATGGGTGCCATTTTGAAAACTCTTTTGCCCCAAATTTTAAAGCTTCCTACTTGTAAAATGACGGAAATTGTTTCTAAAACAAAAACAAAACCTATAAGGAAAAGCAAAATTTCATTTTTGCTGACTATGGCTAAAAAGCCTATAAAACCACCAAGTGTAAGACTTCCACTATCTCCCATAAATACTTGTGCTGGGTAGCAGTTATACCACAAAAAGCCCATTAAAGCACCGATGAGCGCAGCACAAATGATAACAACCTCTCCAAGTCCATTAATTTTAGGTAAAAATAAATACTCACTATAAATTAAATTCCCGCTTAAATATAAAAACACGCCTAAAGTAGCTAAGGAAAAAATGGAGGGAACTGTGGCAAGTCCATCAAGTCCGTCTGTTAAATTTACAGCATTTGAGCTTGAAATTAGCACCAAAATCCAAAAGAAAAGCGCGAAAATATACATATTAAAAAGCGGATATTTATAAAAAGGGAGGTAAAACTCAGAGTCTAAAACCCCGCTAAAATATAAAGGTACGAGGCATAAAAGTGAGGCAAAAATTTGAGCTAAAAGTTTAGCCTTAGGGCTTAGTCCTGAGTGATTATTTTTTTTAAGAATTTTGCCTAAATCATCAATTACGCCGATAAAGCAAAAGCTTATTAAACACAAAAGTGCCATTAATGCAAATAAATTATCAAATTTAATACACAATAAACTTGCAAATACTGCACAAAAGGTAAAAACTACACCGCCCATAGTTGGGGTGTGAGATTTTTCTTGGTGGCTTTTTGGGGCGTATTCATAAATGGGCTGGGAGGCGTTTTTTGCCTTAGCCCAAGCAATAAATTTGGGCATTAAAAACAAGCTTAAAATTAAAGCGATGAAAAACGCAAAACCCGCACGAACGCTGATATAAGTAAAGAAAGCATAGGAGCTTAGTTCAGAAAAATAATACATTTTAGCCTTTTATTTGCTTTTTAAAAGCTTAATTTTAGTAGAATTTTCCCAAAAATATCCTTATAAAAAGAGTGAAAATGAAACAAAAATGTATTTTAATTATAACCGATGGGATAGGGCATAATTTAAGTTCAAAATTTAATGCTTTTAATGCGGCGAAAAAACCAAATTATGAAAAATTTTTTAAAGAAGTGCCAAATGCTTTGTTAAAAACGAGCGGTTTGGCTGTGGGGCTTCCAGAAGGACAAATGGGAAATAGTGAAGTGGGGCATATGTGTATAGGAAGTGGGCGCATTATCTATCAAAATTTAGTCAAAATCAATAAAGCCATAGAAAACAATACGCTTAAAGATAACGCAAATTTGAAAGCTTTACTTAATAAATGCAAAAGAGTGCATATTATAGGGCTTTATAGCGATGGGGGGGTGCATTCTTTGCATACGCATTTTAACGCTTTGCTTGCAATTTGTAAAAATGAAGGCAGGGAAGTTTTCGCGCACGCTATTAGCGATGGGCGTGATGTTTCGCCAAAAAGTGGTTTAAATTTTATTAAAGATTTAGAAAATTTTTGTGAGGCTAAAGGGGTGCATTTGGCAAGTTTGAGCGGACGCTTTTATGCGATGGATAGAGATAAGCGTTGGGAGAGAGTGGAGGCGTATTATAAAGCACTTTTGGGTCAAGCCAAGAGGGTGCAAAAAATGAGTGCTTATGTGGAGGAAAATTATCAAAAAGATGTATTTGATGAATTTATCGAGCCTGTGATAAGCGAAGAATTTGACGGCTTAAATGAGGATGATGGATTGATATTTATTAATTTTAGAAATGACAGAATGAAGCAATTGGTCGAGCTTTTAAGTGCGGAAAATTTTACTGCATTAAAACAAGAAAAGCGTTTTGCAAAGTTATTGACGATGAGTGTTTATGATGATAAATTTAATATCCCCGTGCTGTTTGAAAAAGAAGAGCTTAAAAATACTCTTGCTGAGGTGATTTCAAATGCAAATTTAACGCAACTTCACACAGCAGAAACGGAAAAATATGCCCATGTAACTTTCTTTTTTAACGGAGGAAAAGAGGATTTACTTGAAAATGAAACGAGGGTTTTAATCCCAAGTCCTAAGATAAAAACTTACGATGAAAAGCCACAAATGAGTGCATTTGAAGTGTGTGAGGTCGTCAAAGAAGGGATAAAAAAGGGGGAGGATTTCATCGTTGTGAATTTTGCAAATGGTGATATGGTAGGACACACAGGCAATTTTAATGCCGCCGTTAAAGCGGTGGAGGCTGTGGATAAATGCTTGGGGCAAATCGTAGATGAGGCGAGAAAGCAAGGCTATGCCTTTATCATCACAAGCGACCACGGAAATTGCGAGGCGATGCAAGATGAAAATGGAAATTTGCTGACAAATCACACAACCTTTGATGTTTTTATTTTTATCGAGGCACAAATTTGCAAACAAATAAAGCAAAATATGGGTTTAAGCAACATAGCTTCTAGTGTGCTTAAAATTTTAGACCTTGAAATTCCAAAAGAGATGAATGAGGCTTTATTTTAAGCATTTATCAATTTAAAGTAGAATTCAACGATTTTATAGAAAAGGAAAATAATGCAATTTAGTGGAAAAAATGTTTTAATCACAGGGGCTAGTAAGGGTATAGGTGCGGAAATCGCAAGAGTTTTGGCAAATTTTGGTTTAAAAGTGTGGATTAACTATCGCTCCAAGCCAGAACTTGCAGACGCTTTAAAAGAAGAGATTGAAAAAAGTGGTGGCAAGGCTGCTTTGATTAAATTTGATGCAAGCAAGGAAGAAGAATTTGCCGATGCCTTTAAACTCATCGTAGAAAGCGATGGAGAGCTTAGTTATTTGGTAAATAATGCTGGAGTTACAAATGATAAACTCGCTCTTAGAATGAGCCTTGAGGACTTTAGCGGCGTGGTGGATACAAATTTAAATTCGGCGTTTTTAGGTTGCAAAGAAGCGTTAAAAGCGATGAGTAAAAAGCGTTTTGGAGCTGTGGTAAATATCGCTTCTATCGTTGGTGAAATGGGAAATGCTGGGCAGGTGAATTATAGTGCGAGTAAGGGCGGTATGATAGCGATGACCAAGTCTTTTGCAAGAGAGGGGGCGAGTAGGAATTTGCGTTTTAACTGCGTAACACCGGGCTTTATCAAAAGTGATATGACTGAAATTTTAAGCGAAGAGGTGAAAAAAAGCTATGCGGAAAATATCCCTCTTAGGCGTTTTGCCGAGCCTTTGGAAGTGGCAAATTGTGTAGCATTTTTACTGAGCGATTATGCCTCTTATGTAACGGGAGATGTGCTTAAAATCAACGGCGGATTGTATATGTAGCTTATGCGAAAGGGGATAAAATGCTATTTTTAGATGTGCAAGGAACGCTCATTAGCGACAAGGACAAATCTTTAATCGCTGGAGCAAAAGAGCTTTTAAAGCTTTTAAATCATAAAAATATCCCCTATGTGCTTATCACTAATAATACAAAGGATTTAAATTTTTTAACAACTTTGCGTCAAAAAGGGCTTGAGATAAAAGATGGGGCGTATTTAGACCCGTTTTGTGTTTTAAGCTCTTATCTTAAGCCTTGTAGGGTAGCAGCTTTTGGTGCGCGTGAATTTATAGATAGTCTTGAGAATTTAGGCTTTACACTTGATTTTGAAACGCCTGAAGCCCTTTTGTTGGCAAGTTATGATGATTTTAAATTTAAGGATTTTGCCAAGATGATAGAAATGGCACAAAATGGTGTGAAAATCATCGCTATGCACGAGACAAGCCTTTATAAAAAAGATGGTTTTTTATATCCGGGTGTGGGAAGTATAATGGCTATGCTTAAAAACGCCACAAATTTAAATTATGAAGTAGTGGGAAAGCCAAGTGAGGCGTTTTATAAAGAGGCTTTAAGGCTGATTAATTTGCAAAAAAGTGGGATTAAATTTAGCGATATTAGCATTATAAGCGATGATTTTAAGGGTGATTTAGTTAAGGCTTATGCGCTTAAAATGCGGTGCATTTTAGTTTTAAGTGGGAAGATTAAGAGTGTGGAGAATTTAAATTCGAGCATTTTAAGCGGGGTGTATGAGAGCATTTTGGAATTTAAAAAGGAGTTTGAGTGCCAAATTTAGAGGAATTTAGACTAAAAATTGACGCAATTGATGATGAGCTTTTAAAGCTTTTAAATGAGAGAATGACTTATGTGAAAAATATAGGGGAACTTAAGCAAAGTTTAGGCACAGCCATTTATAGACCAGAGCGTGAAAGAGCAATTATCAATCGTTTAAAAAGTCAAAATTTAGGACCGCTAGACCAAAATGCCATTGAGGCAATTTATGGGGAGGTTTTTGCTGTTTCTAGGAATTTGGAATTGCCTCAGGCGGTGGCATATTTTGGACCGGAGGGAACTTATACTCATCAAGCGGCTAGAATGCGTTTTGGGGCGATGAGTCGTTATATCCCACTAGCGACGATTGAGGATGTTTTTAAAGAGCTTAGGAACAAGGAAGCGAAATTTGGTGTCGTGCCGATAGAAAATAATACGGAAGGGGCGGTAGGCGTTACCCTCGACTGCTTAGGGGTGTATGAGGAGCTTAAAATTTTTGGTGAAATTTATATGGATATCCATCATTCTTTTGTGGGGATTAACGAAAATATCAAGGAAATCGAACGCATTTATTCGCACCCACAAGGCTATAATCAGTGTAGAAAATTTTTAGAAAGCCACGGCTTAAATGCTGTGGAATTTGTCCCCGCTAAATCGACCGCAAACGCTGCTTATCTCGCTTCGCAGGATAAAAATTCCGCTGCCATTTGTTCTAAAATCGCCGCAAAAATTTATAATGTGCCTTTGCTGTTTGACAAGATAGAAGATAATGCCGCAAATAGGACGCGTTTTTTAATCTTAAGCGATATTACAACGCCAAAAATGCAGCATTGTAAAACCTCCATTTTAGCACACACCGCACATAAACCCGGCGGACTTAGTGCCTTACTTGAAAATTTCAAAAAAGAAAATATTAATTTAACTAAGCTTGAATCACGTCCTGTAAAAGCAAAAGAATTTCTCCATAGTTTTTATATCGATTTTGAGGGGCATATCGAAGATGAAAATATCAAAAGAGCTTTAGAGGGTAATGAAGACATCGTTTGGCTTGGCTCTTATCTAAAAGAGTGTTAGGCTTGTAAAAAGCCGTATTCATACACTTTTATTTCTATCTTCTTGGCAAGTTCTTTAAGGGCGTAGTTAAGCTGCTCTAGCTTTTCTTTATGAGCTTCATCCTCGGGTTTATTTTACCCTTGCCATTAAAGCCTTAAAATGTATCCCAGAGTATTGTATTTGGGATTTTTATTATTTATCAAGTCTCACTTCCTTGCGTTTGATTTTCTTTTCTCTATTTTGCGCGTTAGCTAGAATTTCTGCGTGCTTATTTTTTATCTCAAGCGGCCAACTTAATCCCTGTTCTTGCACATTCCACTCTGGGTGTTCGCTTTCCACGCTTAAATAATCTTCCACGCAACACTGCTCTATAAATTTATAAGAAATGGAAACATTTTTGACCTTTTTCAAGCCAAATAATCCTTTGACTTCTTTTTCGAAATTTTCTTGGTAAATCATATAAAATTCTATTTTTTTACCCTGCAAAATCGTGTGATATAAAAAATACCATATCCCAAAGCTTCTTACGGCTGGACGCCCATTTACTCCACCGTCTCTATAAATTTCTAAAGTGCTTTTGATTCCACCTGTTGCCCCACTTCCACCAATTTTTTTAATCTCGCCATCTACTACAATAAGATACACCCTAGCTACATTTTCACTTAAAATTTTTTGTGATAGTGCCTTGCCATTTTCATCTTTTAAATCTTTTAAGTAATTAAAATTAAGCTTTGTGCTACCGCTTACAAATTCCACATCAGCGATTTTAAATGCAGTTTTGACTTGTGCTATTTTCATCTATTATCCTTTTTTCTCACACACCACTATCCATTCTTCATTCATCGTGCTAGATAGGATTCCGGCTTGATTTGTAGGAGAATTTTTAAGTGGCATAGCCTTATTAGGAATCTTGCGTTTTATGGTGCTTAAATGTTTAAAACCGTTATTACAAAAAACTTCAGCGATAAATTTATCAGTGGGAAGCTGTATTTTTTTAACCTGACGATTGCCCACTACAAAAAAGATTTTGGCACTGACATTTAAGGCACTTATTAAATTTAAAATACTTTTTTCTAAATCCACATAAAAACTTGAAACTTCTAAGGCTCTTTTTTTATCAAGTTTAGCAATTTCTTGTATGTATTCTTGCATTATCCCTTTGCTATAAATTTCTTTTGATTTTTTGCCACCTAAAAGTTGCGAGTCGAGTTTCCTTGCGTTTTTAAAGCCCATATATTCATTGATAAAAGTGCTAAATTGTCCGTAAGCTACCGTTGTTTTAGAATCGCCATAAGGTGGGCTAGTAAGAATAGTGTCAAATTTTTCAGTAGTATTTGTAAAACTTGAGTTTGTAATGTTGTGTGTAACATTTTTTATTTTATGTTGATAAAAAAGTAAATAATTATCAATAATATAATCTAATTTTTCTTTGAAAACTTTATAAACATTTGGCTTATAACTCTCGTAGTTTTTCATCCTAAAAAGTTTAAATTCGTTGTTTCTTGTGTAGCTCACTTCTCTTAATGTTTCACTAAATGCAAGTAAAAATAAGTTTTTTATATTTTGTTCCTTAATATTATTTAAATGGTGAAAAATAAGGGCTAAATCTATCTGTGCTTGTTTCTCTATCCAAAAATCAATATTTGTAATATTAGCTCTCTTAGCTTCCACAATTTTTATCATATTTTCAAGCAAATTATCCTTTTCTCTTAATAAATTTTCTTTTTCTATATAGTTAAGTTTAGCTTTTGATATGAGGATTGCTAAAGGGTTTAAATCAAAGCCCACAAAATGCTTTATACCATACTCCAAGCCACTCATAAAGCTACTTCCACTTCCACAATAAGGGTCTAAAAGTGTGCTTTTCTCTGCTTTAAATTCTTTCAATAGCTCATAGCCAATTTGTGGGAGCATAGTGGCTGGATATTTATGTAAATTAGGATACATTGAAGCATAACTTTGCCCTAAAAAATCATATTTTGGATTATATATAGTTTTTATGGATTCTTGTATTGCTAGGGTCATAATTGCTCCGCGATATAATCAAGCATATAGCTTAAAGGTTTAATAAAAGCGTCTGTTTGTATGTTTTTTCCTATAAAGGCACAATCAAAAAATTTAAACATACCCCTATGTTGCGGATTGTTAATTTCATTGTAAAAATTAACGGTAGCAAAACACACTAAGGGCTGAATAGGTGGATTGTAGCTAATATTATATTTTTCTTTAATGCTAGATTCTGTGTTTGCAATTTCCATTAAAAGCTTCCACTTATATGTCTGTCCAGCCCTTTCTCTTAATGAAGTTTTAAGAGAAAGAATAAGGCAACTCGCTAAATTTTGCTTAGAATCTAGCCTATAAATCATCAAATCAACATCTGGCTTTTGTGTTTCTTCTCCCACTTTTATATAAAATAAATCTTTAAAATGTGGGATTTGCGAAATTTTAGCGGTGATAAAAATATCTTTATCAATATTTCCATTTTCTTTATTTTTTAAAAACACCCAAACAATAAGATTTGAAAAAGCACTTCCTGCTATACTTTTTCTTGCTTGATTTATATCTTTGATTTCATTTTGATTAACGCGTTCTTTTAGTAGTTTTTCAACCGCTTCTTTGGAATTTAGCAAATACTCATAAAGATGATTAAAAACTTCTTTCAAATCAAGCTTATCATTTCTTAAATCTTGCATTATAGACTCAAGCATAGGCTGCATATAATATTTGCCTTCTATCTCTCGCAGGGTTTTTGTCTCATTTTTGTTTAGCATTTCTACTCCTTTATAATCAAAAGTTCGTGGCTTTGTTTGGTGTTGTCTGTATCGCCACGCATAACACGATTTTTACCCATTCTTGTTTCGCCTTGTCCCATTGTATATTGCCATTTTGGCTCTAAGATTTTAAAATCTTTATAAGCTTTTCGCACAAACTCACAATCGTTATAGCTTAAAATAAACTTACCCTTATGATTTTTAAGACAAATTGCTAAAAGCTCGTGATTAAAGTGATTATGATGAATGGGAAAATTTCGCATAGGATAAATCCCTTTAAACATTTTAGAATCCCCTTCCAAAAAATACGGCGGGTCGCAGTAGAAAAAATCATTAGGGTATTTTTCAAATACGGATTCAAAACTTGCCATTTCTACTTTGAGATTTTGCGTTTTAAAATCTCTTATTTTTTCTAAAGCCTTAAGATAGCGGTTTTTATCCTCATAAATCTTACTCATCCAGCCTAAAAATCCGGGTCCATAGCTTAGATTAAAATTAAAGTAATAATCCCTTGCAAGACTTAGAGAATCTAGCTTGATAGCGGGTTTATTATTAGGATTTTTATGCCGCTCATTCCAAAATAAAGCAAGCTCATTTTTGATTTTTGCATAATTTTCTTTTGTTGGCTCTAGCTTAGTTAGCTCTTTATAAAGTGCGCCAGAATCTGCAACTAAAACCTGCCAAAAATTTACCAAAATATCAAATACATCATAAGCTAACACTTCAATGTCTAGCTCTAGTGCGCTAGCTATCTCCACGCTTCCCCCGCCAATAAATGGGCTAATAAGTCTTTTTAAATCACTTGGAAAATGCTCCATAATAAAACCCACTGCCAAAGACTTACCCCCACCATAGCGCAAAGGGGATTTTGTGTAGCGTTTATAGGCGAGATTTTTGCCTTTGAGTTTATGTAAAAATGCATCCCTTTTTGTCGTATCGTAAAGAGTAAATAAATTGGATTGGTTTATTTTTTGTGTCAAAATTATCCTTTTTTATGTGCGTGTAAATTTTGAAATGCAAAAGTTTAGCATTTTAGTTTAAATTTACTTCTCATCTTTAGCGATGAAGAGCTTTTTAAATTTGAAAGAAAAAATTAAACTATAAGTTTATTTGTGTTAAATTTTTATTTATGAAATTTCAAGGAAGAAATAATGCACGGCAAAATAGCGATTTATGTGGATTCTACCGGTAGGGGAACTGTTACAAATTCGGCTAAACTTTTTTTTGAGTTTAATCGCCAAACTTGGAGCGATAAAAGAAGTATGCCAAGCACGGGTATGCTTGTAGAATTTCGCTCTGAGGGTAAGAAAATAACAAGCGTTCGTCCTTCTCGTTACCAAGAATTTAAAGAGGGTGATTTTATCACGGAAAATGATTTTTGGCGAACGGATAGCGATGAGGCATTGGAGGATTTGCAAAATTCAAGACGCAGTGCCTACATCACGGAACTTTATAGAGGAACGGACTATGATACCATAGAGAAAATTCCACTTTCTTTTACCATACCTCAAGCGATTCAAAAGTATTTTGCCTGTGAAATTCTTTCCGTTGAAGCGTTGAAGCAAAATGTTGATGATGAGCAGCAAATTCCTTGTATTTTGGATTATTTTATTTTAAAGCGTTTTTTGAATAAATCTTTAGATACGCTGATTTTTATGGACCACTCAACGGACCAAACGCAGTTTAGTTCTTTAAAAAGCATTATTATGCACTTAGAAAATTCTTATAATGATATGAAAGATAAGCATAAAATGATAAATATAACGAGGATATTTAATGAAACTTTTCTTTCTTTGCAGTGTCATTACCAAGCGCTTATTTCTACCATAGATACAAGGAAAAATCGCGCCCAATCTCTAGAAGCTCAAATGAAAACTTTAAGGCTTGAGATGAATGCAAGGGCGGCGACTATGGACCCTGCCAAAATGCAAGCTAAACAAGAGCGTTTCGATAAACTTGCTAAAGAGGCGACTTACTACCGCACAAGTTTGAAACGCTTAGAGGCGATTCGCGATGATTTTTATAAAAAGAATTTTGGTATTTTTGAAAATGCCTTCAAGCTTTCAAGAGAGAAGCTTTTTAATAAAATCGTTACAGGCTTGAATCTTTGTGCGACCATTATGGATATGAAAATTTGGAAACTTTCTTTAAAATCTTCTGGGGTGAAAAATTCTTATTTTACGAGAAGCAATATAGAAAATTCTTTTTGCTCTTTGGCTTTTGCGGAGCATTATTTAAGTAGGCTTAATAAATCAGCACTTAATCCTTTCGACCAAAAACTTCTAGTTTATATAGAAAAAATCACAAAAGAGCAAAGAAAGAAATTTCTTGTCGTAACTTCTGATTTGGACCTACTTTGCAAGGTTAAGGTGGAGGTTTTTGCACTGAATCCATATTATATCGTCAAATATGCGCCTAAAAAGGTCAATTATCAATCTTTAATGCGGGATAATAATTTTGACATTGTCTATATAGATGAAGCGCATATTTGGGAAAGTGCGGCAGATGTTATTTTGCAAGGTAAGCATTTTGACAAGACGGGAAAAACGAAATTTAAGCTAATATAAGAATTTTAAGCTAAATAAGACTATAATTTCATCTGCCTGAGCAGTTTGTGATATTTAAAGTGATCCAACACATTTTTATTTACTGCGAAAGTGCGATTTACCGTGTCTGTGGCGTCGTTTGAGTTTCGAAAGAAGCGAGAAGTTGCAGCCTTTAAAAATTGCCTAGCGGTTTCTTTGACTTTTTGGGGTCAATCTTTGTAAAACGGCTGCTTGGGTTTTAAGGAGAAAAAATGAAAATTATGATTTTAGGAGCTGGTGCTAGGGAGTATTCCATAGCTTTAGCCTTAAAAAAAGAGAAAAAAGATTTAGAATTTATTTTTGTTCCTGGAAATGGTGCAAGTGCGAAGCTTGGCAAAAATGTCGATATAAAAGATATGAAAGAACTTGCTCTATACGCTAAAAATGAGAGTGTGGAACTTTGTATCGTTGGAAGTGAAGCTTTTTTAGAGCAGGGCGTTGTCGATGAGTTTTTAGCTTTAAATCTTAAAATTTTTGGACCAACAAAAAATGCCGCGATGCTTGAAAGCTCTAAGGCTTTTATGAAAGAATTTTTGCAAAGGCATAAGATTAAAACGGCAAAATTTATCAATACGAGCGATTTAGAAGAAGCAAAAGAATTTATAAGCCGCTTAACTCCGCCCATAGTTGTGAAAGCGGACGGCTTATGTGCAGGGAAAGGCGTCATAATCGCCAAAAGCAAAGAAGAAGCTGTACAAGAGGCTGCCAAGATGCTTAGTGGTGAGAGCTTTGGTGCGGCTGGGCGTAAAATTGTGATAGAAGAATTCTTAGATGGTTTTGAGT
The DNA here is from genome assembly GCF_002080395.1 of Campylobacter helveticus. Lineage (NCBI taxonomy): Bacteria > Pseudomonadati > Campylobacterota > Epsilonproteobacteria > Campylobacterales > Campylobacteraceae > Campylobacter > Campylobacter helveticus. The sequence continues at coordinate 1,170,511 of NZ_CP020478.1, read as the reverse complement.
TAAGCATTTTTGCTCTTTGTGATGGAGAAAATTTTGTCCTTTTGCCAGCAGCACAAGACCATAAAAGACTTTATGATAACGATGAGGGTCCAAATACGGGCGGTATGGGTGCTTATGCACCGAGTTCTTTGGCTAGCAAAGAGCTTTTAGAGCGTGTGAAAAGTGAGATAGTAGCTCCAACGCTTAAGGGAATGAAGGAAGAAAATAATCCTTTTTGCGGAGTGCTTTTTGTAGGGCTTATGGTCGTTGAAAACAATCCTTTTGTTTTGGAATTTAATGTGCGTTTTGGAGACCCTGAGTGCGAGGTCTTAATGCCTTTAATCAATAATCCACTCGAGCTTTTTATGGCTGCGAGTGAAAAAAGATTAGATAGCTTTAAGCTTGATTTAAAAGATGAATTTGCTGTGGGAGTTGTTTGTGCTGGGGCAAATTATCCTTTTAAGGCTTCACCAAAAAGCGAAATTCGCGTTTCTAGTGTGCCTGAAAATTCGCATATTTCTTATGCTGGGGTGAGCTTAGAAAATGATAAATTCATCGCTGATGGAGGGAGAATTTTGGTTTGCGTTGGTGTGGGTGAAAGTATGCAAGATGCGAAAAAAAGAGCCTATGAGCTTTGTGAAAATGTGAGTTTTGAAGGGAAGCATTTTAGAAAAGATATAGGCTATCAGGTTAATTAATGAACGAAAATTTACAAGATAAATTAGAGCGAGAAGGGCTTAAAATAGCTAGTTTTCCTAAGAGGGTGTGGGCTTATTTAATCGATGAATTTCTTTTAACTTGTATCGTTTTTATCATCTTTTATGACAAGCTTGCAAATGCGAAGGATTATTTTGATATTGCTATGATTTTGGGAAATTTTTCCTTAGGTTTTTTCGTGCTTCAATTTAGTTATCAGGCTATTTTTACGGCACTTTATGGGGCAAGTTTGGGGAAGATGGTGTGCAAAATTATCGTGATTGATGAGCAATTTTTAGATAAACCAAACTGGACTCAAAGCTGTCTTAGGGCTTTATTTAGGCAATTTAGCAGTATGGCTTTTATGCTAGGTTTTGCTTGGGCTTTGGGAAATGTTTTGCGTAAAACTTGGCAAGATTATTTAGCTAGGACTGTGGTGATTGATGTGGCGTAAATTTTCTTTTATTTTAACTTCTTCATTAGCTTTAAATGCCGCTCAAGTGGATATTTATGCCATAGAGGCAAAAAAAGAGGGAGATAAACTCATCGCAAATGATGATGTTGTGATATTTTCCGATTTTTATTTCATCACGGCAAATAAAGCAATTTATAATGAAAAGACCTCTGAGGTGGAGCTTTTTGGTGATGTAAATATTTTAAGAGGGCAAAATGAACGCTCTCACTCCAACTACGCAAAATTAAATCTTGACACTAATGAAGCAAAGTTTGAAAAATTTTTCTTTGCAAATAATGATCTTGAAGTGTGGTTTAAGAGCGATGAGAGTTGTTTAGATGATAAAAATTTTAAAACCACACTTTCATCTGTTTCAAGCTGTAATGTCGAAGATCCTGATTGGGAAATAAAATTTAGCGAGGGTGAGTTAGATAGAGAAACGAATTTTGTGCATCTTTATAATGCAAGATTGTATATTAAAAATATCCCTGTATTTTATACGCCATATTTTGGCTTTAGCACGGATACTCAAAGACGCACAGGGCTTTTGGTGCCTAAATTTAGCATAAAGGGTGATGAGGGGTTATTTTATGAGCAACCTATTTATTTTACTACGCACGAAAATTGGGATTTGCAGCTTAATCCCCAAGTAAGGACAAATAGGGGTTATGGACTTTACTCAACCTTAAGATTTATCGATTCTTCTTCATCGATGGGAGAGCTAAATTTTGGAGCTTTTAGGGAGAATTCGGATTATTTTAAAGATGAGGATTTAGAAAACCAAACTCACGCTGGTGTGGAACTTAAATATTTAAGAACGGATTTGATTAAATCTTTACTTGGGGATAATTTCCAAGAAGGCTTGTGGATTGATGCGACCTATCTTAATGATGTGGATTATTTAAATTTGGGAAGACGCGATTATAAAGATTTAAATTCTTTGATTACTTCAAGGATTAATTATTTTCTTGCCGATGAAAATAATTTTTACGGAGCTTATGGAAAATACTATATCGACACTTCCAAAACGCATAATAAAGACACCTTACAGGAATATCCATCATTTCAATACCACCGCTTTTTAAATTCTTTATTTGATGAGAGGATACGCTATTCTTTTGATGTGAGTTTCAATAATTATTATAGACGCATAGGACCTTATGCGAATAATATTAATGTAAGCCTACCTCTGTCTTATCATAATGCTTTTTTTGATGATTTTTTACATTTTGCTTTTACGGAGAGACTAGACGCTTCTTTTGTTAATTATACTCACGACCCGCAAAAAGAACACGAGCATTTTTATAGAAGCACACACGAATTTAGTTTTTATACTGACCTTTCTAAATCTTATGAGAATTTTTTCCATACCTTAAATTTAGGAGTGGATTACATTTTGCCGGGGGGTAAGTCAGGCGGTGTGAGTGAGGACTACTTAAATTTGGAGCAAATTGATGAGAAAATTAATCCTTTCTTGGTGCAGTATTTTTATAATGAAGCGGGTGAAAAAAAGCTTAAAAACCGCATTGATGTGAGCTATTTAAGCAGACGCGATGAATTTGAAGAAAGTAAAAATCTTTTAACTTATTATTACAACGAAGATATTAGTTTCAATAATGAAGTAACTTATTCCCATCTTGACACGCGTTTTAGTAATGTTTTAAGTCAAATTGATTTAAGTTTAAATCCTAAATTTAACTGGGAATTTTCTCACGCTTATCAAAATGATGAGTATGGAAAATACAGTTTTATAGGAACGAGAACAAATTATTATGTCAATGCAAATTATAATCTTTTTGGCGGAATTTGGTTTGACACACAAAGAGCACACGCGAATATGTGGGAACTTGGCTATACTTATCAGCGTAAATGCTGGAATTATTCTTTAATGTATAGGGAAAGAATCGACCCTAAGCTTACAAGTGCGGGTATTACAGCTAAAAATCAAAGCGGATTTTATTTTGTGTTTAATTTTTATCCTCTTGGTGGCGTGGGTTATGATTTTGCTTTGCAAGAAAATGAGAATAAAATTTAGGAAAAAAGATGTTAAATTTATTTAAAAATTTCAAAAAATTATTATCAAATGATAAAGGAAACACGATGCAATACAGCATACAAATTAATCAAAATTTAGAGGTTTTTGATATAGATAAAGTTGCTAAACAAGCGGCTGGCTCTGTTTTAATGAGAGTGGGTAAAAGCGTAGTTTTAGCTGCTGTGGCAAGAGAGGATAAGCAGGTCGAAGAAGATTTTTTACCTTTAACGGTGCAATACATCGAAAAGGCTTATGCAGCAGGTAGAATTCCGGGAGGCTATATTAAAAGAGAAACCAAGCCCGGAGATAATGAAACCCTTACGGCAAGGATTATTGATAGAAGTTTAAGACCACTTTTTCCTAAAGGCTATGCTTATCCTACGCAAATTGTTGTAATGGTGCTTTCTGCGGATGATGAGGTGGATTTACAGGTAATGAGTTTAAATGCTGCGAGTGTGGCTTTATATCTAAGCGGAATTCCCATTAAAGCGCCTGTTTGTGGGGTAAGAATTGCGAGGATTAATAATAATTTTGTGTTAAATCCAAGCAATTCTAAGCTTAAAGAAAGCACGCTAGACCTTTATGTGGCTGGTGTTAAGGATGAACTTTTAATGATAGAAATGAGAGCTTTACCAAGCGAGAGTGAGGGTGGGGCTATGGTGGAAACTAGTTTTGCGGAGGCTTTATCTGGAACTAGCATTTATGAACAAGCGATGAATGAATTAAGCGAAGATGAGGTCATTGAGGCTTTAAATTTGGCACAGAAAGCAATATTAAACGGCTCAAATGCTTACGAAGAAGCATTTTCTAAACACCGCAAAAATGAGGAATTAGAACTTAGGGCAGAAATTGAAAATATCGAACTTTTTGAATTTATCAAGCAAAATTTCACACAAGAGATTAAATTTGCTATCAATCAAATGGCAAAAAGTGAAAGAGCAAGTGAGCTAGAAAAAATCACTAAAGAACTTATGAAGCTTGAAAATATCATTGATAAATACAGCCAAGAAGATGTTTTTAACGCTCTTTCTAAGGTCAAAAAAGAGCTTGTAAGAACACAAATTTTAAAAGAGAGAAAAAGGGCTGACGGACGCGCCTTAAACGAGGTAAGAGCCATAGAAATAGAAACAAACATTTTACCAAACGCGCACGGCTCTTGTCTTTTTACACGCGGACAAACTCAAGCCTTAGTTGTGGCAACTTTGGGTGGGGAAAATGACGCACAAATGGTAGATTTGCTGAATGAGAAAAATCCTATAAGCGAACGCTTTATGGTAAATTACAATTTCCCGGGCTTTTCTGTGGGCGAGGCAAGTCCTATTAAGGCGCCGGGTAGAAGAGAGCTTGGACACGGAAATTTAGCTAAAAGAGCGCTTTATCCAAGTGTTGATGAAAATTATCCTTATGTGGTGCGTTTGGTGAGTGAAATTTTAGAAAGTAATGGCTCTAGCTCTATGGCGAGTGTGTGCGGTGGCTCACTAGCCTTAAGAGCGGCTGGAGTTCCTAGCATCAAGCTTGTAGCGGGCGTGGCTATGGGGCTTGTTTTAGAGGGTGATAATTACGCGGTTTTAACGGACATTATGGGACTTGAGGACCACGATGGGGATATGGATTTTAAAGTCGCTGGAAGCAAGGATGGCATTACCGCACTTCAAATGGATATTAAATTAGGTGGGATTGATGAGAAAATTCTTAAAAATGCCCTTTATCAAGCAAGAGAGGCGAGACTTCACATTTTGGATTTAATGGAAGAAGCTAACGCGCAAATTGTCGTTAATGAAGATGTTTTACCAAAATTAGAACTTTTTAGCGTTGAACCTAGTAAAATCGTCGATATTATAGGGCAAGCAGGTAAGACGATTAAAGAGATTATCGAAAAATTTGGCGTTTCGATTGATTTGGATAGAGAAAAGGGCGAGGTGAAAATCGCTGGAAATCAAAGTGAGCAAATCAAAGCGGCGAAAGATTATATCATCAGCATTACAAGTAAGGGAAAGAAATTTTCTAAAGATTTAGCGCATTTTAAAGTGGGTGAAGAATTTCTTGGGGCTGAAGTTAAAAAAATAGCCCCTTTTGGAGCTTTCATCGCTTTAAAAGACGGGGTCGATGGCTTACTCCATAGCTCTAAAATGAAGACTAAATTGAGTGAAAATGATAAGATTGATGTAAAAATCAGTGAGATTAAAAATGGCAAAATTTCAGTGGATTTACTCTCTTAGAGAGTTTTCTAAGCCATTTCTTAAAATGTCTATTTTGCGGTTTAAATTTTCTATGAAAAAGCCTAGCCACTCTTTATAGGCATTGATATAATGAAGGTGAAATAGGCTTTCATCTTCTATCCTAGCTTTTAAAACTTCACAAATGAGCTCTCCTTTTTTATAAAATACAAAGCCTAATTTCCCGTCATTTAAAAATTCGTCCTCTTCTAATTTCCCGTCAAATTCATCAATCATCTTTTTGACTTTTTCTAAAAAACTAAGGGGGAGAGTTTTTTTACTTTCAAGTATGGTATTTAAAGCGTTTAAAAGCTCTTTTGCTCCCTCTAGCATACCTTGACTTTTTCTAAGATCTGCCTTGACTTTAGCGTTAAATTTGCTTAGGATTTTCTTTGCTTTATTTTGAGTAACGGGCTTTGTAAGGCTAAAATTTGGTTTTTTCGTATTTAAAATTTTTGCACTTTCTTTAAAGCTTAATTCTTGACAAAATTTGATGAAAGCCCCGCCTTCTGTTGAATTGATGAAAGTCGCTTTATCTTTATTTAAAAGAAAAAGCCTTTCTAAATCTTTTCTATAATAATCCCAAGTAATATGCGTTGTAACCTCACCCAAGCCTTTATAAGCCTTGACTTTAAAATACTCTATCTTTGCATCTGTTTCATAATTTTCCCCAAAAGCATAGCCTTTGGCGTGTGAATTTCCATTAAAGTCAAGGCTTAAATCCTGTCCTAGCATAATGATAGTTTTAAAGCCAAGCTCTAAGGCTAGTGCGTAAGCAAAATGACTCACATTGCCCCCAAGCTCTATAAAACCAAAGTCTTTAAAAAAGTTATATTGACAAACGCCGTCTTTCGTGCCTAGCACCACGCTTAAATTTTTACCCTTAAGGCTTTCTAAGGTTTTAGGGTGAGTGGAGTAGCCGTTTATAAGGAGGCTTTTGGCTGGAATTTGATGTAAAAAAGCCTTTGCAAAATCACTAATGTCTGTATTTAAAATATAATCAGGCTCTATGCCTTGCTCTAAGACGACATTTAAAGCCCCATCCGCACAAAAAAGCACAGCATTTTCTTGCACCTTTTTTAAAAGGGGAAGTTGTTTGCTAAGGCTTGGACCCGCTGAGATGACAATGGCATTTTCAAATTTGTTTTTTCTCTCCTCAATAAGCCTTGCTATGGGGATATTTTCAAGCATTAAAGGCACATTGGAAAGAAAATTTTCATAAACGCTAAATAAAATGTCCTTAGCCCACACGCCAAGTGTGCTTAAAGTCGTAAAAATAACGCTTTCGCAAAGTCTATGCACGGCTTTTGCTTTTTCCAAATAAAAGCGATGATAAAAGTTTCCGTTCATAAAAAGCTCAAAAAGGCTAAGGTATTGATAATAAGGCTTAGTCGAAAAAAGCATAGTGAGATAAAGCTCTAATTTTTCACTACTAGTATCGACAAAAATGACCCTACCTTGCTTAAAATCCTCACTAAAATCAAAGCGTGAAAAAGCCGAAATGAAAAAGTCTAAATTCTCTTCAAAGACGATAATAAGAGGGTATGAGGGAATAAGCCTTTTTAAAAGCTCACCATCTCCTATGCCAAAAAGGCAGATGAAAGGATAACGCAAACTTTGCGCTCGAATTTCATCAAAAAGCCGCTCTTTTTCACCCTCTTCATACGCAAGACCCCCCCCGTTTTCACCTAAGCTGCTTTTTTCACCGCTTTGAAGGTAGGAGATAATTTTGTGGCTTAATTCGCTAAAAACACTAGAATTTATGGCGGATAAATTTTTTTCTAAAAACATCAGTAAGAAATCAAAAAGCCCGTAGAAATACGCTCTAAGCGTTTGTTATAGTCGATGAGACTATCGCCATAGCCGTTAAAATACTGCACATAATAATAAATGCCGTTATTAAAAATATCATAGCCCACATCAACTTGCACAGCGCCTTTGTTACGCGAAAAATTGAGATTATTTCTTAGCATAGTATTGATGAAAAAATCATTGCCCAAATAGCCCAAATTCACATCAAAATTTCCCATATAATGCTCCATAGCAGGATTATCATCACTTCCGCCGTCCTCGTTAATTCTATACCAAATTCTAGGAACAATTAAAAATCTTTTGTATAAAAAGGTCGTGGAGGCGTAAAGCCTGTTCCAAGAGCGAGACTGCTCGTGATCATCGTCCTTGCCATTGCTTTCGTGTAAAAATCCTAGCCTAAGATTATTAAAATAATCGTATCCGTCAAAATGGATAGGAAAATCAACAAAAAATTCAGGTTGATAGCTATTTTCTCTAAAAGGAGAAGAGTGCTTATAAAGCTGCCACCACGAAGTTTGCGTATAGCCTAGATAGTATTTTTCGTCAAGTCCTAATAAATTTTCAAAAAGGCGTTTTTTGATGCTGATTTGAAATTTGACTTCATTTTTAGAGCCGCTTAAGTCGTGATTAGTGTGTGAAAAGGGTAAAAAATAATTCATCTTATAGGAGCTAATGCCAAGAGGGTTAAAGGCACTTTCATCTCCCAAATAATTTGCAAGGGCTATTTTGGCAAAATTATCTTTTCTAGGAAGTTCTCGTTCTTTTTGAGTGGTGTGAGTTTTAGTTTCCTGTTTGGTGCTTTGCGTTTGAATTACTTGAGTTTGTGTGCTTTTGAATTCTTGTGGTCGATTTTTAAGAGCGATTTTTTTATAAAGTTGCATAGCTTTTTCATAATCGCCCCTTTTTTCATATTCTAATGCCTTGCTTAAATCATCGCCAAAACACAAACTAAAAAGGCTTAAGGTTAAAAACAATTTCTTCATCGGCACTCGCTTTGATATTTTAAAAACTCATCATAATAATTTAAATTTAAAAAGGCTTTTTCACTTTCAAAATCGACAAATTTGGTCGATGCTTTATCAAATAAGAGAGAAATTTTTTGTTCGTTTTTTTGAAGCATTTCTTCACAAAGTGGTGTCAAGGATGCGTGATAAAAGCCACATAGACTATGTTTGTAGAGTTTTGTTTTTGGAATGATGATTTGATAATTTTGATTCAAAAAAAGTTCTAATTTTTCAAGTTCCTTTTCGGAAAATCGCACAAAATCCACCCCCAAGATAAAAACAAATTCATCTTTAAAATGCTTTAAAATAGAATAAAGTGCTAACATAGGTGAGTAAATTTGAAAACTTATATCATCTTTTATGATGTCCGCTTTAAAGTTAAATTTATCATCTTTGCTGGAGAGATAGACCTTTTTAAAAAGCGGGGTTAGTTTTTTGTGGGCAAGTTCTGCGAGGCTTTTTTGATTAATTTTAAGCAAACTTTTATCTTTCCCCATACGAGAAGATTTGCCGCCACATAAAATTACCGCATTTAAAAACGCACTCATTTTTATCCTTAAATTTCAAAAAACAGCCCAAATTCTAGCATAAATTTTAAAAATATCTTATAATTTGGTATGAAATATACAGAGTTAGTGCAAATTTGTGATTTTTTAAAACAATATAGAAAACTTGATTTTGTTAAGAGGATAAATGATAATGTTTTGTGCCTTAGTTTTGATAGGCAAATTTATATCTTTGACTTAAACAAAAATGAGAGTGGGATTTATCGTGCTAATTTGCAGATGAAAGATTATAATGCCCCTTTTGATTTTGCTCTTAAAAAATACTTTACAAATTCATTCATTAAAGAGCTAAAGGTTTTGGAGAATAATCGCGTTTTACGCATTAAGGTGGAGCTTAAAAAGTCGTATAAAAGTTATGAGAGTTTGATTTATTTTGAATTTACTGGCAAAAATACTAATGTGATTATAACGGATTCTAAAGGCTTGATTTTGGAGGCTTTAAGGCATATTGATAAAAGTTATCGTCAGGTTAAACCTAATTTAATGCTTCTTAATTTAAAACCTTTTAAAATGGACGAAAATTTTGTCAAAATTGAGGATTTTCAGCTTTATTTTGAAGAAAAATTCCGTATTTTATACAGCAAGAAACTTTCGCAATATAAAAATTCAAAATTAACTCTTTTGGAAAACAAAATGACAAAACTAAAAGATAATTTAAAAAATTTAGAAGTTGAAGAGAATTTGATTTTAGAGGCAAAGAATTTAAGCAAAAGAGCGGATATTTTGTTTGCAAATTTGAGTGTTTTGAAAGATTATGAAAGAAATTTTAGCCTTTTGGATTTTGAGGGCGAAAGAGTGGAATTTGTGCTTGAAAACAGCCCTAAGCAAAGCGCAAATGCTTTTTATAAAATGGCAAAAAAACTCAAACAAAAGGCTAAAAATATTTGCATACAAAGGGAAAATTTAAAAGAGAAATTAGAATTTTTAGACAATTTAAAGCATTTAATCGAAAAAAGCGAAAGTTTGTTTGAGCTTGAAATTTTGCTACCTAAAAAAAGCAAAAAAGAAGTTACGAAAAAAGACGAAAATGAACTTGGCGTGGCGAGTTTTTATTTTAAAGATTTTAAAATTTGTGTTGGTAAAAATGAAAAGGGTAATGAATATTTGCTAAAAAATACTAAAAAAAACGATGTGTGGCTACATATTAAAGATGTGCCTAGCTCTCATACTTTCATCATTCACAATAAACAAAACATTAGCCAAGAGGTGCTAGAATTCGCCGCAAAGCTTTGTGTGAGTTTTTCAAAACTAAATCCCGGGAGCGTTTTGGTCGATTATACTACAAGAAATTTTGTAAAAGTGAAAGAAAAGGCTTTTGTTAATTATACAAATTATAAAACCCTTAGCGTTTTAAAGGAGTGAAAATGCCAGTAAGTCCCATAGGAAATATGAATTACATCAATCAAAATATGGCTTATCCTGCGACACAAATGAGTAATGAACTTGCCAAAGAGGGCTTTGCTGCAAATGTTAATTTAAGTGAATTTATGGAAAAAGAAAAGGCGATAGAGAAACTAGAAAAGGTTGCTAAGAGCCACGAGGTCGATGAAGAGATTAAGGAAAAAGCCGAAGAGGAAGAAAAAAAGAAAAAACGCGAAAAAGAGGAAGAAAGTAAAGAGGAAGAGGAAAATAGCGAAGAAGAAAGCGGTGAAGAGGACGGAAATTTGGAGCAATTGAGCGAGGAAAATGTCGCTCAGTTTAAAAAAGCTCAAAATTTCCCCCACATAGATATAAGTATTTAAGGAAGATAGATGTTTAGCGTAACGAGGATTATTTCAGGGCTTGTGATGGTGACGGCTATTATTATCATCGCTTTGATTGATGTTTATTGGGTCAATTTAGTTGTATTTGGCGTTTTGCTTTATCTTGCTTTTGATGAGGCAAAAAGACTTTTTAATCTCCCAAACGCTTCTTTTATCCCAGCACTTTTAGCTTTTTTGCTGGGGAGTTATTATGAAAAAGCCTTGCTTTATGGGCTTTTGCTTGTGATTTTGGTGGTGGGATATTTGGTTTATAAAAAGGCGGATAATTTAAAATTAAGCCTCATTTATCTTTATCCAACCTTACCTATTTTAGCACTTTGGCAGGTGTATTTGAATGAGGGTATGCTTGGAATTTTTTTGTTGATTTTGGTTGTTGTATTTTGTGATAGTGGGGCATATTTTATCGGTAAAATGCTAGGTAAAACGCCTTTTTCACAAACAAGTCCTAATAAAACCTTAGAGGGTGTGATAGGCGGAGTGCTTTGTGCTGTTGTTGCGGGGGGAGTATTTGGTGCGATTGCTGGGGGATTTTGGTTTTGGATTTTGCTTAGTTTCTTTATAGCTATTTTGGCTGTGATGGGCGATTTGATAGAGAGCTATTTTAAGAGGATAGCTGGTGTCAAAGATAGCGGAGATTTAATCCCCGGACACGGAGGCATTTTAGATAGAATTGATGCCGTGATTATCGCTTCTTTTGCTGTGGTTGTATTTTTATGATAGTTTTTGGTAGTACAGGAAGTATAGGGGTTAATGCTTTAAAACTTGCCGCTTTAAAAAAATTGCGTGTGAGTGCTTTAGCGTGCGGAGGTAATATAAAGCTTTTAAATGAGCAAATCGAGCGTTTTAAGCCTGAATTTGTTTGCATAAAAGAGCAAAAAGACAGGCATTTGGTAAAGCATAAAAATGTTTTTGTGGGGCAGGAAGGGCTTGAAAAAATTTTAGAATTAAGCGATGATACTCTTTTACTTAATGCCATTGTAGGTTTTGCGGGGCTTAAAAGCACTTTAAAGGCGCATAAGCTTCATAAAAAAATCGCTTTAGCAAATAAAGAAAGTTTGGTCGTTGCCGGGGAATTTTTAAAGGGGGCAAATATCATTCCAGTCGATAGCGAGCATTCTGCTTTAAGCGCTTTGATACAAGCGAGACAAAATATTAAAAAGCTTTATATTTGTGCGAGTGGTGGGGCGTTTTTTAAATTTAAGATTAAGAATTTAAAAAGCGTCAAGCTAAGCGATGCTTTAAAGCATCCTAACTGGTCTATGGGGGCGAAAATTACCATAGATAGTGCCACGATGGCAAATAAGCTTTTTGAGATTATTGAGGCGTATCATCTTTTTGCCACAAAAGAAATTGATGCTTTTATAGAGCCTAAATCCTTGCTCCACGCTCTTTGTGAATTTCAAAATGGTGCGACGAGTGCCTATTTTTCTAAACCCGATATGAAACTAGCGATTGCTGAGGCTATCTTTGATACGCACGAGCTTGAAATTTTACCTCCGCTTGATTTTGTTAAACTTTCTAGTTTAAAATTTCATAAAATTAGCTTAAAGAAATATCCGCTTTTTGCACTTAAAAATATTTTTTTAGAAAAGCCAAGTTTGGGGGTAATTATCAATGCAGCAAATGAAGTAATGGTTGAGAGATTTTTAAAGCAAAAATGTGAATTTTTAGATATTTCAAAGGGTGTTCTTAGGGCTTTGGAGCATTTTGAGGGAGTTACAATCACAGAGCTTGAAGAGGTTTTTGAGTATGATAGAAAGGTGAGGGAATATTTGTGAAAATTTTAGCAGTATTATTAAGTTTTATTATTAGTGTTTTTGCGCTTGAATTTAGTGTAGGGGAAAATGGCGTAAGCAATGAAAATAACAATACCATTTTGATTTTTGGCGGTATGCAAGGTGATGAGCCGGGAGGCTTTCACGCGGCAAGCTTACTTCTTAGCGACTATAACATCACTAAGGGTAAGATTATCGTAGCGCCAAATTTAGCTTTTGAAAGTATTATAAAAAGGAATAGGGGGGTAAGTGGGGATTTGAATCGCAAATTTGCGTCGATAAATCCTAAGGACCCAGATTATGAAACAGTGCAAAGGATAAAGAGTCTTATTTTAAAGCCTGAAGTGAGTATGGTGATTAATCTTCACGATGGTTGGGGCTTTTATAGACCGACTTATGAAGATTCTCTTAAAAATCCTAAGCGTTGGGGAAATTCAAGCGTGATAGATACAAAAGAAATTAATGCTACGGCGTATAGAGATTTAGAAGATATCGCGCGTCAAACGGTTGAAAGTGTCAATGCTTCTTTAGCTGACCCTAAACACAAATATTTTCTTAAAAATACCAAAACAGAAGAGCTAAACGATACAGAAATGCTAAAAGCTTTGACTTATTTTGTGATTTCAAACAAAAAAGCCGCTTTTGCAAATGAAGCGAGTAAAAATTTACCCGTACATTTAAGGGCTTATTATCATCTTTTGGCGGTGGAAAATTATTTAAAAACAGCTGGACTTGAGTGGAAAAGAAGTTTTGAGCTAAGTCCTGAGGGTGTGTATGAGGCGATTAATAGAGAAATCGAGGTAAAACTCTTTGATGATAAAATTTTGCTTTATCTAAAAAACCCTAGAAAAAGTATGAGCTATATCCCTTTTCCTGTTAATAAAGAACTAAATTACCGCACGAGTAATGAACTTACAGCCGTTGTAGTGGAAGATAATCATTTCTTTATCCAGTATGGAAATCGTTTCCAAAGTCGTATTTATCCTGAGTATTTAGAATTTAGCGATGCCTTTGAGGAGGTTGATTTTATCGTTGATGGAAATGAAACTTCTGTGCCTTTTGCGACGAAGCTTAAGGTTAAAAAGGAATTTATGATTCCAAAAATGCAAAATGTGCGGGTAAATGTTATAGGATTTGATTATTCTAAAGATGAAAGTAATGTTGTTGTTACTAAAAATAAAATGAAGCCTCAATACGCCTTAGACGATGCAGGTAAAATTTATAGAGTGGAATTTTACGAATTAAGGGGTGCAAATTTGCAGCAACTTCTTGAGTATAAAAAGGGAGATAAGATTATTAAAAACGCAAAAATGCTAGATGTCAATACCCTTAAAGAGGCTGCGAGGAAAGATAAATTTTTAGGCTCTATGCTTGTGGAATTTGAATGAAAAATTGCATTTTGGCTATAGAAAGTTCTTGTGATGATAGCTCCATAGCCATTATTGATAAAGATAGTTTTAAATGCCTTTTTTATAAAAAAATTTCCCAAGAAAAAGAGCATTCGCATTATGGCGGAGTTGTGCCAGAGCTTGCTGCTAGGCTTCATAGTGAGGCTTTGCCTAGAATTTTGCAGCAGTGTAAGGACTATTTTAGCAAACTTTGTGCCATAGCAGTTACAAATGAACCGGGACTTAGTGTAAGTTTGGTTGGAGGTATTGCTATGGCTAAAAGTTTGGCTTTAAGTCTTAATTTGCCACTCATTGCTATCAATCATTTAAAAGGGCATATTTATTCTCTTTTTTTGGACAAAAAAGAGGAGTATGATTTGGGTGTTTTGCTAGTAAGTGGCGGACATACTATGGTTTTAAAGGTTGATGAAAAGGGTTTTTTAGAAATTTTGGCTAAAAGTAATGATGATAGTTTTGGTGAGAGTTTTGACAAAGTCGCAAAAATGATGAATTTGGGCTATCCGGGTGGGAGCGTGATAGAAAATTTGGCAAAACAAGCTAAGGATAGAAATTTGTGCTTTTCTGTGCCTATGCTACGCTCTAAAGAATTAAATTTCTCATTTTCAGGGCTTAAAAATCAAACAAGACTCGAAATTTTAAAGCATACAAATTTAGGCAAAAATATAAAAAGTGAGATAGCTTATGCTTTTGAAGAGGCGGCTTGCTCACACATTATCAATAGATGTAAAAAAATTTTTGCCATCCACTCATTTAAGAAATTTGGGGTTGTCGGCGGTGCGAGTGCAAATTTAAATTTAAGAAAGCGTTTAGAAAAACTTTGTGCGGAGTTTGATTGTGAACTTAAACTTGCCCCACTTGAATTTTGTGCCGATAATGCTTTAATGATAGCAAGAGCGGCGGTTAGTGCGTATGAAAGAAATGAATTTGTAAAGATACAAGAGGACATTTTAAGCCCTAAAAATAAGCATTTAGAAAGACTTTAGGAGAAGATGATGAAAAAGGCTTTTACGATTTTAGAACTTGTTTTTGTAATTATCATACTTGGAATTTTGGCAGCCATTGCTTTGCCAAAACTTAGCTCAAGTAAAGATGAGGCTGAGATTAGCAAGGCTTTGAATAATCTTAGAACTTTCATTAACGATGTGAGCGTTTATGCGCTTAAAAACGATAAATTAGCAAATACGAAGCTTATTAGCAATGTTAGCGGCGTGGAGGAAGTGGATTTGTCGCAGAATTTAAGCGATGTGGCTTTTAAGGTGGGCGATGATGAAAGATGTGTGGAATTTGTTTTTATGCAAGGGGTGAGTTTTGTTTTAATGGGAATTTCTAGTAATGATAATGTCAAAAATGCCATTAAAGCGGTGGCAAATGGAGCAAATGAGAGTGTTTTAACAAATGCTGATTTTACCAGTAAATCCAAAAATAAGGCTTGTGTGGCATTGAGTCAAAGCGAAAGCTTTAAAGCCTTAGCGAATAAGACCTATTTATTATTAGGCACAAAATGATAGTTTTTAAAAGTCTTAAAATAAGCTCCACAGATGATATGGAGCTAAATATCAAAAGAAAAACGAAGCTTGAATTTAAGTTATGCTATGACGATGAAAAAGAAATCGAAGCTATTTTAGTGCTGATACAAGGCACAGGTAGCGATGCAAATGACAATTTTTTAAAATTCATAATGGAAAATTTGGCAAAAAAGCACAATATTGCCCTCATAGCTCCAAATTATTTTGGAATTCACAACCGCCCACAAGTCGGTGCGGAGTTATATTTTGATGAAATGGATAAAAAGATTATTTACGAGCTTTGTGCAGACCTTAATGTTGCGATAGATGAAGAAACTTTTGCTAATAACACTCCAAGGGAAATTTTATCGTATCTTAATACGCATATTCACAATTTAAAACAAACTGGGTATTTAGCGAAAGATTATGCGGCGTATGTGCATTCTAGCTTAAAGCTTAAAAATGATGAGTATCAAAACTGGGGCATAATGCCTGCTATGGATATTATCAACGCGATTTTGCACATTAAGAAAAATCCGCCCTTTAAGACAGGGGGGGGGAGTTTGAGTGTAGTGGTTTCTGGAGATTCTTATGGGGGATATCTGGCTTTAATGTGTGCTAAGATAGCTCCTTGGGTGATTGATGGAGTGATTGATAATTCAGGTTCCGGGCTGTTTTCTTGGCGTATGATAGGCTTTGGTAAAGAGCTTGATTTTAAGGCTTATAGTGCGTGTGGGGCGAAGATTGATGAAATTTATTTGTTATTAAGTGATAAAACTTTTTGGACGACTAGGGCGAATTCCCCTTATTTTTTCTCACAATCTCGCCGTGATATAAGATATATCCTTAATCCTACGCATTTAGAAACTCTTGCCAAAGCAACTTCTAAGATTATTTTTGTGAGTTATCACTCTCAACAAGATACTTTTTTAGCTCCCTATAACGAAAAAGTTGAGCTTTTCGAGCTTTTAAAAAAGTTTAAATTTGACGCGACTTTACATTTGATAAAAGATGAAAGTGAGCTTGATGGTAAATTTATCAAAAGTCTAGAACACGGACTAGGAATTCCTTTTAAAGCTTTGATAAATAAAGAATTTCCTCCGCTTTTGGAGAAAATTAAAAAACAGGGTCAAAAGGCGTGTGAAAAAAGCATTCGTTATGTTTGCTATGATTTGGTTTATACTTTCAGTGAGAAAAATCACAAAATAAAGCTTCAAATTGATGATAGATAAAAGTTTTTTCATCACTTCTTGTGATGATGTGGAATTAAATCTTAAAAGAAATTCAAAATTAGAATACCGCATAAGCTATGATGAAACTAAGCCCATAAGGGCGATTTTTGTGATTGTGGGAGGGTTTGGCTCTAGCACAGATACTAGAATGCTTGATTATACGAGGCGACAATTTGCTTCGCGATTTAGTGTTTTAGCTATGAATGTATTTTATCACGGATTTTGTTGCAGGGTTTCGAATGAGGAGGCTTATAGCGCTAAATATAGCATTGAAAAAGAAGATGTGGAAAATGTCAAAAAAGTGCTTAAAAAATTAAATTTGCCTTATCATTCCAATTTACCGCACAATGCTTATTATTTTTTACTAGAGGATTTGATGAAAAAGCAAAAAGAAGCAGGAATTTACGCACAAAATGCACTTTTAAAGGGGCTTAGTTATACTATTTTGCCTCCAAATGACGAGTATCAAAATTATCTTTTAATGCCAGCACTTGACCACATTAACGCACTAAAGCATTTATTTAAAACTCACGAGGGGGGGGGATTTGTGATTTAGCTGTGATATATGCCGGAGGGTGTTATGGCTCACAAATCACACATTTAATCGCTAAAATCGCACCACACTACACACAAGGTGTCATTGATGTAGCTTGTTCTGTTTTGCCAAGAGAGCAAATGTTTATAAGAGAGAGTGGGGAAGAGTTTTATCGCATTACGCCAAATTTAGAAATTTCTTGCCATACGAAAAGTTTTTGGACGAAGGAGAATTTTACTAAAGCGGCTTTTAGCATAAGAAATCTTTTAGAACTTAAGCATTTAGAAATTCAAAGTGCGTGTGATAAAGAATGTATTTTTATTAGTTATCATAGCAAAGAAGATGAATTTAAAACGGCTGAAGATAAAGAAAGGCTATATAAAACTTATGCAAATTTGGGGTTTGACGCGACTTTACATTTGATAAAAGATGAAAGTGAGATTGACGGCAGACTGATAAGAAATTTAAAACACGATGGAATTTCAAATGAAAGAGTGTTTAAAAAAGAGCTTCCTGCTATTTTAGAAAAGCTTAAAGATAGGAGCTTTAAAAGGGGCAAAAAGCTTATAAGCTATCCTTGTGATGATAAAATTTATACTTTTAAAGATACAAAAGATAAATATGAGCTTAAAATCACTCCGTTTTAAGTCTCCAGCCCACATAAGCACAAAGCAAAGATAGCACGAAAAGAGCATTAAGCTCTAAATTCACAAAGCCGATAAAACTTAAAGAAGTCGCGCTATATAAAAATCCACCCATAGCACTATACATACAAATCATACTCAAAGAGCCATTTTCAGCCATTTTTTTACACGGACAGAGGCGGTAGAATTTTTTGTCATTAAATTGGGATTTTTTTTGAAATTTTAAGCCAAGAAGCCCAAAAAGGATTAAAAAAGCAAAATAATAAATCAAAAAGGTGTCTAAATTCATCAAAAATACCTTAGCCAAGTTGGCAAATGCTCTTGCTCTTCTTTAAGCATAGTTTCTCCTCCGTGTCCGGGCAAAAGCTTGAAATTTTCTTTATAGTTTAAAACTTTCTCTAAACTTTGCTTCATTAAAGTGGCGTTAGAATAGGGGAAATCCCACCTACCGATACTCCTATAAAATAAAAAATCTCCGCTAAACATCACGCCCTCTCCAACCACTTCTATCATACAGCATCCGGGTGTATGACCGGGAAAAAAATGAAATTTGAAAGAAGTGTCAAAAAGCTCTAAATTTTCTTCATTTTCTATCAAAACATCAGCTTCACTTTTTTCAAAGCCTTGATGAAAGGGGTCATTTAGAAAAAAAGCGTCATTTTTATGGATATAAAGAGGGATATTAAATTCTTTTTTAAGGGCTGCATTATCCCAAATATGGTCAAAATGCCCGTGAGTGTTGAGTATGGCTAGAGGATTTTTAGCGGTGTTTTTAACAAATTCTAAAGCATTAACACCCGGGTCGATGATAAATTCGCCTCTTTTTGTGCTTAAAATGTAACAATTTGTCTCATAAGCTCCACAAGCTTGTTTATAGATTTGCATTTTTCCCTCGTTTTTGTTTGAAATTATAGCCTTTTTTCCTTATAAATTAAAATTCATACTGCGTAAATTTGTTACTTTTTGTTACTTTATTTTAAGCTTTTGGTTTTTCTTCATCTTTTTTTAGGCTTTTTTGCTATCATAAAGCATTTTAAGTTTTGAAAGGAGAGGTATGAATTCTCTTACTACAAAAATTTTGTGGCTTTTTGTAGCAGCTTTAGGTGCTATTTGTTTTGGTTATTTGGCTTTGCAAAATGGCGAGAGTGTTTCGGCGATTTATTTAGTTGTTGCCGCAGTGTGTATTTATATGATAGGATATAGATTTTACGGGCGTTTTGTAGCTTATAAGGTCCTAGAGCTTGATAAAACCCGTGCTACTCCAGCGATTACACAAAATGATGGACGCGATTTTGTCCCTACTAATAAAGTTGTGCTATTTGGACATCATTTTGCTGCTATTGCGGGTGCTGGTCCTTTGGTAGGTCCTATTTTGGCGGCTCAAATGGGCTATTTGCCTTCAATGCTTTGGATTTTGGTTGGAGGTGTTTTGGCTGGGGCTGTGCATGATTTTGTGGTGCTTTTCATCTCTACTAGGCGTAACGGACGCTCTTTGGGAGAGATGATTAAAGATGAGATGGGAAATTTCACAGGTGGCGTTGCTATGGTGGCTATTTTTGGCATTATGTTAATTATCATTGCCATTTTGGCTATGGTTGTTGTAAAGGCTTTAGCTGAATCTCCTTGGGGCTTATTTACCATTGCTATGACGATTCCTATTGCGATTTTTATGGGAATTTATATGAGATTTTTGCGTCCGGGTAGAGTAGGAGAAGCTTCTATTATAGGTTTTGTGCTTTTAATTTTGGCGATTCATTATGGTAGCGTGATAACTGAAGACGCTTATTGGAAGGCTATCTTTACACTTGATGCGCCAACTTTAGCGATTGTAATGATGGTGTATGGATTTGTCGCGGCTGTTTTGCCTGTGTGGTTTTTACTTGCACCTAGGGATTACCTTTCGACTTTCTTAAAAATTGGTGTAATTGTAATTATGGCGGTGGCTATTGCTGCTGTGGCTCCTGATTTGCAAATGCCTAAAGCAAATACGCAGTATTTTGATGGAAGCGGACCTGTTTTTGCTGGGGCTATTTTCCCTTTCTTGTTTATTACCATTGCTTGTGGGGCGATTAGCGGCTTTCACGCTTTGATTTCAAGTGGCACAACCCCTAAAATGCTAGAAAATGAAACACACGCTTTAGCTGTGGGCTATGGCTCTATGCTTATGGAAAGTGCAGTGGCGATAATGGCTTTAATTTGTGCTTGTATCTTACATCCGGGAATTTACTTTGCTATCAATTCAAGTTCTGCTCTAATAGGCACGGACATAGCGGGAGTTGCAGCGACTATCTCTAGTTGGGGATTTAGCGTTAGTCCTGAAGAGATTATCAATTTAACAAAAAGCATAGGTGAGGAAACCATACTTTCAAGAACAGGTGGTGCGCCGACTTTTGCTATTGGCGTGGCTTTGATTTTACACGAGCTATTTAGCGGAGTGGATTTAATGGCATTTTGGTATCATTTTGCCATTTTATTTGAAGCCTTATTTATCTTAACGGCAGTTGATGCGGGAACTAGGGCTTGTCGTTTTATGGTGCAGGATATTTTGGGTAATGTTTATAAGCCTTTGGGTAATATCCACAGCATTCCAGCTGGAATTTTTGCGACAGCGTTAAGTGTGGCGGGCTGGGGTTATTTTCTTTATCAAGGGGCGATTGACCCTAAGGGTGGAATTTATACGCTTTGGCCTTTATTTGGCGTGAGCAATCAAATGTTAGCGGGTATGGCTTTACTTTTGGTGACGGCGATTTTAGTTAAAATGGGTAAGGCGAAATTTACTTGGGTTACCCTTGTGCCAGCGACTTTTGTTTTGATTGTAACTCTTTATGGGGGAATTCAAAAAGTAATGCCTTATGAAGAAGGAAATAAGGTCGGTAATGCTGTTAGTCATATCGCTACAGCAAAAATTCAAGATGATAAGATTGTTTCATTGGAGGCGAAATTAGCCACCATAACGGATAGTGCGGAAAAGGCAAAGGTGGAAAAAGAAATTTCTATCGCAACTCAAGCTAAATTCGCAAATATCTTAAACGCTGTATTGTGTGTGTTCTTTATGATAACAACCTTACTTGTTATAATCTCTTGTGTAGGAATTTGTTTAGGTAAGATAAAAATTCCTCTCAAAGAAAGCCCTTATGTGAAGCTTGATAGCAGTCAAATTGTTTAAGAAAATCAAGTTTTATTATGGAAAAGCCGAAAGGTTTTTTCACCCCTTAGTGGGGCTTTCAAGTTATGACAAGTATTTAGAACATATGCGAGAAAATCACCCTGAAATTCCACCCAAAAGTAGGGGGGAGTTTTTTAAAGAATGCCTTGAAAAAAAGTATAATCAAGGCGGCTTAAATAAATGCTGATAAAATTTAGAGCAAAGGTTTTGCTAGACAATCATTCGGCTAAGAAGCCGTGAATTTTTTTCAGCTCATCGCTGATAGGTTTTTTCTTACTTCGTTTATCAACGCTAACATAAGTTACAAAAGCCGAAGTTACATTAATGCACGAAGTGCAGCCCAAGTCATCTACTCTTTGCACGACAACTTCTACTTTGACACCTATTGAGGTATTGCCAACAGTTTCGATTTTTGCATAGCAAGAAAGGATATCGCCTATATAAACAGGCTCTTTAAAAACAACCTTATCCATAGAAATGGTTACAACTCGCTCTGGTGCTAATTCTCTGGCTGCTATGGCTCCGGCTAAGTCGATTTGGGATAAAATCCAACCGCCAAAAATATTGCCCGCTGGGTTGGTATCGCTTGGCATAGCAACGATTTTAAGTTTTGGCTCTCCCATATCTTTCATATTATTACTCCTTGTTTTGAAAAGGAAATTATAATTAAAAAAGTTAATAAACTTTCGAGGGAATTTTATGAATGATTTTAAAGAAGTCGCAAGACTTGCTAAAAGGCGTAAGGATAGCATTAACCAGCTTTATCGATTTTTAGATAGTGAAGAAAAAAATGAATTTTTAGAAAAGCTTTTAAAAATAAGTGGTTTAGAATACGAAAAAAGCACCTTATTAGCTATTTTACGCCGTTTGGTTGATTTAAAAGAGGAAAATTTAGTAAAAGAACTGGAAAAAAGAGGCATAAGGGAAGAGAAGATTACGCTTATAAAACACGCTCTTTATGAGGAAGTGAGAAAGTTTTATGAAAGAGAACACGGCGAATTTATAGAGGAAATAAAAGAAAGAAAGCTTTTGAATGAATTTTATCAGGTTTTGGTTGAGGGGGTGCATAGTATAGGGCTTGTGATGAATGATTTTGAGGTCGTTTGGACTAAAGAAATTATAGAAAAAAATAATAAAATGTTAAGCTCTACCTTTGCAAATTTAGAAGAAGCGTTAAGTTTTTTGCGTAAAAACAAGCTTTATCAAGTTGATAGTTTTGGTGAAATTTGCGAAAGAAGCTATGGAGTGCTTGTAAAAATAGGCTCTTTATGGCGTTTTGTGCCTTATGCAAGATTTTTTGAAAATGAAATTTTAAGATTAGAATTTGCTTTTGAAAAAATGATTGAAAAATTGCGAACCTTAGCACAAAACGAGGAAGAAATTGCTTATGTGGAGTATTTTGAGAAGCTGAAAAATGCCTTTTGTGAGAAAGAAGATGAAAAAGTCATTGGTGCGTGGCAGGAAGCTGAATTTGCTTGGATGAGGGTTAAGTCTCCCTTGCAAGTAGGACATCCGCTTGAGTATTATGAGGATAATTATACGCACGCCGTGGCATTGGAATGGGACATTAGGCTCAATGATGAAAATGCGTTTGACGGAGCGGAATTTAGCAAAAACATAAAGCAAAGCTTTTTAAAAGTGTATGAAAGTATAGGAATCGAAGATGAAAATTTAAAAAATGAAGTGTGTGAAAATATCGCCAAGACACAACTTTATATTTGTTTGCCGATGATTTATTATGGTGCAGAATTAAAGGGTCTTTTTTCGGCTCAAGTTGTGCCAAATGATGAATTTGTCAGTGCAAAAGTAGGCAAGAAAATCTTTGCTTTTTTAAATTTTGTTTATGAAAATAGTAAAACTAAACCTTTTATGAGGATAGCGAGTGAGGTTTTTGATAAAGAATTTTTAACTTATGGTAGGGATATTTTATTTTACAATGAAAAACTTTGGAAGAGAATTTATGAAATTTCAACCATAGGACACGAATATGGACATATCTTTTTTATCGCAAAAGATAGTGAAAAAACAATGAATCAAAGCGGTTTTTTTAAAAATATCGAGGAGTATAAAGCAACTTGTGGTGGGCTTATAAATTTTTTCTATCACGAAGAAGATGAGCTTAGGCTACCCGTTTTTCAAGAATTAATCAAAAGGGCTGTTGGCTTGATAGCGTGGCAGAAAGTCGAGGAGGTAAAGGCTTATTATACGGAGGGACTGATACATCTTTGCTTATTGTTTCAAAGTAGTGTTTTGGAATTTAAAGAGGGAAAGTTAAAAGTGCATTTTAATCTTGATTCTTATGAGAGTTTTAAAAAGCTTTGTTTGCAAACTTACTATGCTTTGGCTAAACATTACGCTCTAAGGCTTGATGCAAAAGAATTTTTAGATATATTTTGCATTTTGGAAAATGGAATTTTCCTTCCAAAACATAAAGAATGTAAGGAATTTGTGGAATTTTACCATAAGCTTTATGAAGAAATTGGCAATGAGTTAGATGAAAGTGGAGAATTTGAGCGTTATACTAAGATAAAATAGCAAGAAAAATGCCAAAACAGCCCTTTTATCTTGCTATTTTGCTTAAAGTATGCTAGAATTAGATGTTTTAAATCAATTTAAAGGAGTCTTAAATGACTAAAGCAGATTTTGTTTCACAGGTTGCTCAAACTGCTGGGCTTACAAAAAAAGATGCGACTGCTGCAACAGATGCAGTAATCTCTACCATTACTGAGGTTTTAGCTAAAGGCGATAGCATTAGCTTTATTGGTTTTGGAACATTTTCGACTACTGAAAGAGCTGCTAGAGAAGCTAGAGTGCCAAGCACAGGTGCTACAATTAAAGTTCCTGCGACTAGAGTTGCTAAATTTAAGGTTGGTAAAAATCTTAAAGAAGCAGTTGCTGTTAAAGCTGGAAAGAAAAAGAAATAATTATAAGGGGCTGGTTCTTCATCAGCCTCACTCTTACTATTTTACTCCCCTAAAAATTCCTTGAGTGTTCTTAAGAGTTCGTTTGGACTTAAATCATTTATCGAACCCTTGAAATTTCCCTTTTCGTCAAAGAGATATAGCTCGTTGCTGTGGGCGATGGAATATTTCATAAAAGAATCTTTAAGGTCTATTTCTTCATACAAAACGCCGTAGTTTTTAGTCAATTTCTCTAAACTTCTTTCATTTTTGGCGATGAGAGCTGTGGAATTTTTATAAAAATATCTTAACCATTCATCGATTTTTTCGGGGTTTTTATCTCTTTTTATATCAAGACTTATGAAAAGAAGATGGGGTTTATGCTCGACTTTATCTAGTACTGATGAGAGTAATGAGAGTGTGCCTGGGCAGACATCTGGACAGAAAGTATAGCCAAAGTATATAATAAGTTTTTCTCCCTCAAAGTGTTTTAATGTGGTATTTTGAGAGAAATTTGAGCGTAAAGAAAAATCATAATTTTTGCTAGGATAGATAAAATAAGTAAATCCCAAAACAAGAGAGAAAGATACAATTAAAATAATTTTTCTCATCGTTTTAGCTCAAAGTCAAAGTGAAAGCCAAGAGGCTTATTATCTTTAAAAAATTGTGCTCTATAACGCATAGTATCAAGCACACAAGTGCTTAAGACTAGTTTAGCTTTATAATAAGAATTTTCATAGATAAGTTTTGGTTTTATTTCGCCCATAAACATATTTAAACCATAAATTTTAAGGCTCAAATTTTTATAAAAATCCAAATTTTCTATTTTTAAGTCAAGCACATCCATAGCTTGCAAAGGTTTTGGATTTAGAGAAACACGAATTTTTTTATCTTTAAATTCAAAAGTGCAATCTTGTATATTTAAATCGCAAATCAATGGCTCCGTGCTGTTGGAAAAATTTTTATCTCCATTAAAATCAAATTTGAAATAGGCATAAAAGCCTATTAAAAACAGGAAAAAAGCAAATATGAGAAGATATTTTTTCAAATTTTAGAGCTTTTTAGATGGAATTTGCTCTAGCTTGACGCTAGTATTATCATCAAAATAAAGCGTTAAACTTGCTTTGGTATTGGCATCTACGGGTTGCTTTACATTAAAAAGCATAATGTGATATGAACCCGGCTTAAGCTCTGTGCTAGAATTTGGACTCACTTTAATCTGTGGAATTTGCACCATAGTGCTTTTTTTGTCTTTATGAATGTGTGTATGAAGCTCCACTTTATCGCTTAAATCGCTCTTTGCATTAATCAAAGCAACCTCCTTTTCACCTTTATTAACAAGAGTGAAAAAAACTGCCGTGTTTTGAGAATTTGGAGGGGTTTGCTTAATAAAAGCGTCTTTTATCTCCAAATCAGCAGCATTTAAACTCAAACCAAGAAAACTAAGAATAAGAAATTTTTTGCTCAACATCATTTTATTTTCCTTTTCGAAATAATAGTATTTTTCGATTATAGCTAAAAAATTTTATTTTACAATAAACCATTAAAATTTTTTAAGAAAAAAATAATATAATTCCACTTTCTAAATTATTGATTTTAAGGAAATGTTTTGAGAATTTTGTTAGTTTTTATGGCTTTTTTATCAAGTTTGTGTGCCTCTGATTTGGTAAAGATATATTTAAATGATGGTTTAGATGCTGTGGGTGCC
The DNA here is from genome assembly GCF_002080395.1 of Campylobacter helveticus. Lineage (NCBI taxonomy): Bacteria > Pseudomonadati > Campylobacterota > Epsilonproteobacteria > Campylobacterales > Campylobacteraceae > Campylobacter > Campylobacter helveticus. The sequence goes on along the minus strand of NZ_CP020478.1, from coordinate 1,145,112 downwards.
GCGATAGAAAAGGAACTTGGAAATAAGGATTTTTGGCTTGAAGAATTAGGGGATAAAAATTTAACGCTTGGTTATTACGATAAAGATGTTGTGATAGTTAAAACTAACAAAAATGATAAAATTTTAAAAGTGTATTCTTACACCAACGGCAAAATTAAGAAAGAATTTGAGCAAAAAGAAGTGATTACAGGACTTATGGGCGATAAGGAAAAAGAGGGGGATTTAAAAACGCCTATCGGTTTTTATGAGCTTGGAGCTAAATTTAATCCTGGTGACCAGTATTACGGTCCTTTTGCTTTTGCGACTAGCTACCCAAATTTACTTGACAAGGTGCAAGGAAAAACAGGCGGAGGAATTTGGATACACGGATACCCTCTTGATGGAACGAGACTTGATGAATTTAAAACTAGAGGCTGTATAGCACTATTTAATGACAAATTGGAAGATTTTGCTAAGGTTGTGGCTGGTAAAAAAGTTTATGTCTTAACCGAGGAGAAAGATAGCGTTAAAGCTAAAAAAGATGAGATTGCTTCGCTAATGGCAGACTTGTTTGCTTGGAAATATGCTTGGACTGAGAGCGATGTCAATGCCTACTTGGATTTTTATGATGAGGAAGAATTTAAGCGTTTTGACAAAAGCACTTTTTCGCAGTTTGCTTCAATGAAAAGGGTGATTTTTTCAAGAAAAGAACATAAAATTATTAAATTTTCTGATATTAGTATTAGTCCTTATCCAAATTTAGAAGATGAAAAGATGTATAGAATTTCTTTTTACGAGGATTATTACACTAAAAATTATCAATTTAGGGGTAATAAAATCCTCTATGTCAAGTTGGACAAAAAAGGCAAGATGAAAATCTTAGCAGAGCAGTAATGTCTTTTATAACGCTAGATACAAAGGCTTATAGATATAATCTTTCCTGCATTGCTGCTAAGGCTGGTGGCTATGATAAGCTAATTTGCGTTTTTAAGGACAATGCGTATGGACACGGAGCAAATCTTTTAGCCCCCATAACTAGGGCTTGTGGAGTAAATTTTGTAGCCGTAAAAAATGAAAGCGAAGCTTACCAACTAGAAGAGCATTTTGATAATATCCTTATACTCTCGCATAGACCTACAGGTGAGGAAAATCCTAAATTTATTTATGCTTTAAATGAGCCATCGACTTTAACTCAATTTAAAAAAAATACACGCATTCATCTTAAAATTGACACAAATATGCATAGAAATGGCGTGAATTTGGAAAATTTAGAAAAGCTTTTAAAAGAGCTTGGGTGCTTAAATTTAGAAGGTGCTTTTACACATTTTATGGCGGCTGATGAGCTTGATGCGAGTTATTTTGCCCAAAGGCGAAATTTTCAAAAAGCCAAAGAAACGATTAGAAATGCCACACGCAAAACTTTGCTTTTTCATTCTTTTAATTCTTCCGCACTTTTTAGAGGGCAAATGCCACAAGATGAGTTGTGTAGGGTGGGACTCGTGCAGTTTGGATACGGAGATGGTAGTCTTAAAAAGGTTTTAAAACTCTACGCGCAAAAATTAAGTTCAAGAGAGCTTAAGAAAGGGCAAGGTATAGGATATGGTGGGACTTATGTGGCGGATAGGTCTTTAAAGGTAGCGACTTATGATTTAGGCTATGCGGATGGGCTTTTTCGCTACAATGGTAAGGGGCAGCTAAAACTTGCTAATGGCAAAGAGCTGTTAGGAAAAATGTCTATGGATAGTTTCTCTTGTGAGGATAGTGGGGAAGAAATTTGTGTGTTTAATGATGCAAATTTGTGGGCTGAATTTTTTCACACTATCAATTATGAAATTTTAGTTAAACTTCATCCTAGTATTAAAAGAATATTAATTTAATGTTTCATATTGTTTTAGTGCATCCTAGAATTCCGCAAAATACGGGTAGTATAGGCAGAATGTGTTTTAATGCTGGCTTTAAACTTCACATTATTAAGCCTTGTGTTTTTGAGCTTAGTCAAAAGGCTGTGCGTAGAGCTGGGCTTGATTATTGGGATAAGCTTGAGCCTATAATTTGGGAAAGTTTAGAGGAATTTTTAAAGATAAATTTGATACACAAAGAGCGTTTTTTCTTTGCGACTACAAAGAGCGATAAGCCTTATTTTAGTGTGGAATTTAAAAAAGATGATTTTTTATTTTTTGGAAGCGAGAGTTTTGGATTGCCAAGCGAGTTGATGGAGCTTAACACAAAGCATAAAATAACTATACCGATGAAACCTTATGGTAGAAGTTTAAATTTGGCTACAAGTGTTGGGATTGTCGCTTATGAAGCTTTGAGGCAAAATTTTCATACTTTTAAATAGTTTCAAATTTACACATTAAGCGGAAATTAAATTTAAAGATAAGCCATTTTTTGTTAATTTGATGTTAAAATTATTTTTGACTTTATTTTAAGGAGTTTTAATGGATGCTTTAAAGCCTTTGCTTGATTTTTTATCAAGTGCAACGCAAATTATCCCTTATACCGACACGATAATGGTTGTAATTTTGATAGTTTGTGGAATTTATTATAGTTTTTTAACAGGTTTTGTGCAGTTTAGAATGCTTGGTTCTGTTTTTAGCATTTTAGTTGAAAAAAATGATGGGCATACCAAAGAGCACATTTCACCTTTTCAAGCTCTAATGATTTCAACAGCTTCAAGAGTTGGTATAGGAAATATTGCAGGTATTGCCACCGCACTTACTTTAGGTGGGGCTGGAGCTATATTTTGGATGTGGGCTATGGCGTTTTTTGGTGGAGCTTCAGCCTTTGCAGAAAGCACTTTGGCGCAAGTTTATAAGTCAAAAGACCCAAGAGGGGGTTATAAGGGCGGTCCTGCTTATTATATTAAAAAAGCATTAGGACTTAAGTGGCTTGGAGCATTCTTTGCTGTGATTTTAATTATTACTTATGCTTATGGCTTTAATGGACTTCAAAGTCAAACTATGACCTCTTCCTTTGAGGTGTATTATAATATGTTTAATCCAAATGCCACAGAAACCTTTGCGCAAAGTTCTTGGCCTGTTATCATAGGAGCGATTTTAGCTCTATTTGGACTTTGGATGTTTTTTTCTCATCATACTAAAATAGGCAAAGTAAGCTCCGTTATCGTTCCTTTTATGGCTTTGGCTTACATAGGACTTTCCTTAATTGCTGTATGTATGAATTTAGAAAAAATTCCTTCTGTTTTAAGTCTTATTTTTGAAAGTGCTTTTGATTTTAAGGCGATTTTTGGTGGTTTTGCAGGTTCAGCCTTGGTTATAGGGATTAAAAGAGGACTTTTTTCTAATGAGGCTGGTATGGGTTCAGCCCCAAATGCTGCAGCTTCAGCACTTACAAATCACCCTGCAAAGCAAGGCATTATCCAAGCTTTTGCTGTTTTAATTGACTTAATCATCTGCACCGCTTCAGGATTTTTGGTGCTTTTTTCTATGGCATATTTTAATATAGGGGCTGATGGCAAACATTTACTTACCGCTATGCCTTTAGTGCAAGAGGCGATGAGGGAGTATTATGGTAGCTTTGGAATTCATTTTGTTAGTGTTGCTATCGTGCTTTTTGCAATCACTTCTTTGATAGGAAATTATTACTATGCTCAAGCAAATGTTAAATATCTTACAGATTCTAAGCTTGTGATGAATTTATTTAGAATTACTGCTGTGGCTATGATTTTTATCGGTGCTCAAATGGATTTAAAACTAGCTTGGAGCTTGGCAGATTTGACTATGGCTTTTATGGCTACGACAAATATCATCTCTTTACTACTGTTAGGTGGCATCGTTTCAAAAGTGCTTAACGACTACACGACACAAAAAAGAGCGGGACTAGACCCAAGTTTCAGTGCTTCAAAACTTGGCATTAAAAATGCAGAATGCTGGGACTAATTTACAGGGGGCTTTAAGCCTCCCTTTCGCTTTTTTCTAAAACGGCAAAATATTCATCTTCTAATTTTTCTAATGATTTTTGAGATTTTTCGAGCTTTTCATAAAGGTTTTGTATCCCAAATTCTTCGTAAATTTTTGGATTTGAGAGGGCGTTTTGAAGTTCTTTAATTTCATTTTCTAATTGCTCAATCTTTTCTGGATGTTTTTGTAAAATTTCATTTTCTTTGTAGCTTAGCTTTTTGCTTGTTTTTTCTTTTGAGTTGGGACTTTTTTTCTCAAGTTTTAACAACTCATCAAATTCTTTTAATTCTTGCTCATTTTCTAAATATTGCGTGTAAGGTATATGAAGTGCTTCGATTGTCCCATTTTCAAAAGCATAAATTTTTGTAGCGATTTTATCGACGAAATATCTATCGTGGCTCACAAGCAAAATAGCCCCCTCGAAATTTTGCAAATATTCTTCTAAAATATTAATGGTTGCTATATCAAGATCGTTCGTGGGTTCATCTAAGATTAAAACATCGTATTCTTTGGTGAAAAGTAAAGCTAGGGCAAGGCGATTTTTTTCCCCACCACTCAACAAACTTACGCTTTTATCCAAAAATTCCTTAGGAAACAAAAAGCTTTTAAGATAGCCAAAAATATGCATATTTTTCCCTCGAACTTCCACCCTGTCGCCACCATTAGGACAAAAAATTTCTACCAAACTCTTGTTTTCATCAATGAAATTTCTAGCTTGGTCAAAATAGCCTATCTTTAAATCCCCCTTTTTAATCTCCCCACTCTCTGCTTCAATTTCGCCCAAGAGAAGTTTTAAAAAGCTTGATTTACCACTTCCATTGCGTCCTACTATCCCAATTCTTTCGCCTTGCAAAATTCTTGCGTTGAAATTTGAAAAAAGTTTTTTTGTGCCAAAGCTTAAGCTGAGGTTTTTAAGCTCAAAAAGCATTTTTTTGCGGTTTATACTCTGTTGTTGGTTGAAATTTAAGTTTGCCCTTGTGATTTCAAGCTTTATTTTTTTTATTTCGCTTGGATTTTTCTTTGCAAGTTCTCGCATTTTGAAGAGTCGTTCTTTACGCCCTTCATTACGCTTTAATCTCGCTTTAACGCCTCTTCTTAGCCATTCTTCCTCATTTTTGAGTTGCTTGAGCAAGGTTTCGTGGCTTTTGGAAAGTGAGGCTAAAAGTTCAGTTTTTTTCTCTAAATACTGCGTATAGCCCCCCTTAAAAATGCGAATTTTTCCTTCCTCTATCTCTATACATTTTTGAGCAACTTCATCGATGAAATATCTATCGTGCGAGATGAAAACCACACACATTTTAGAATTTTTTAGCAAATTTTCTAAGAACGAGCACATATATACATCAAGATGGTTTGTAGGCTCATCAAGGAGTAGGATATCTGGATTTTTTAGTAAAAGTATGCAAAGTCCTACACGCCGAATTTCCCCACCACTTAATGTTGAAAGATTTCTATTTTGATAGGATTCTAGTTTAAATTCTTTAAGATAGCGCATAATTTTATTGTCGATATTCCACGCGTCTTTGCTTTCTATGAAATTAATAACGCTATCCATCTCATTAAGCAAGGATTTATCTTGACTTTTTTCTAAAGCATTTTGGAGTTTTTCATAATTTTGCAAGGCTTCATAAATTTCATTGAGTTCTTTTTCTATTGCTTCTTTTACGCTTAAATTGACATCAAAATTTACATTTTGTGAAAGTAGGGCGATACTTTTATTATTTTGCTTTACAATTCTACCGCTGTCTAGGCTTAGTGTCCCCAGAAGTGCTTTTAAGAGTGTGGATTTACCTTCGCCATTTTTACCTATAATGGCGATTTTTTCATTTTCATTGATACTAAAACTCACATTGTCTAGGACGATTTTTTCACCAAATTTTTTATTTGCTTCGATAATATCAATGAGCGCCATTTAAGTCCTTGGAAATGCGTGCTAAACACGCATTAAATTTCCACATATTGGACGAAAACACAAACTTCAAGTTTATTTAACGCATCTAAAACTTCTTTAGAGATGACTTCATCGACTAAAACAATAGCTAAAGCATAGCCAAAACCATCGCGTCCTAGTCTAAAGTCAGCTATGTTGATATTTTGTGCTGCGAGTGTGGAGCTGATTTTAGAAATAACTCCCGGAATGTCTTTATTTTTAAAGATAAGCATTTTACCTTTTGGCTTGAAGTCCGTTTTAAAACCGTTTAATCCAACTATCCTTTGCTCGTTTTCATTAAAGACCGTGCCAGAGACAATAACGCTTGAATTATCTGTTGTTATTTTTACGCTTAGTTTATTATTGTAGCCACTATTTGGTAGTGTTTCGCAAGATAGCTCGACACCTTTTTCTTTAGCGACAAATTCAGCATTGACATAATTGATATTTTCACCCAAAATCCCGCCTAATGCCCCAACAGTTGCGAAAGTTAGCATAGAATTTGCATAATCGCCTATATTGCCCTCAGCTTCTATTTTAATGGATTTGATAGGGTGTTTATCAATTTGCACGGCTAAAAATGCCATTTTGGATACAAGCTCGATGTAAGGCTCAACAAAAGGTGGCAAATCTTCAGTTTTAATAGGTAAATTTAACGCATTGGGATAAGCCACGCCTCTTGCGGCACTTAAGGCTTGCTCACACGCCTCTATGGCAATATTTTCTTGGCTTTCTAGTGTGTTTGCACCAAGATGAGAGGTAACGGAGATGTTTTCAAATTCTAAAAGAGGATGATTTGTCGCAGGCTCTTTGTCAAATACATCAATACCTAGCCAAGCGATTTTACCGCTTTTAAGTCCCTCACATAAAGCTTCTTCTGTGTATAAGCCACCTCTTGCACAATTAATTAATCTAACCTTATCCTTCATTTTTGCAAGTTCTTTACTACCTATAATGCCATTTGTTTCTTTTGTTTTAGGAGTATGAATGGTAATAAAATCGCTTTGGGTTAAAATTTCATCTAGATGTTTGGCTTGTTTCATACCTAAATCTGTAATTTTAGAAGCGCTAATATAAGGGTCGTAAGCTAAAATTTCCATACCAAAAGCCTTAGCGCGAACGGCAACTCTTGAGCCTATATTACCAAAACCTATAACGCCTAATGTCTTGCCCTTTAGCTCGATGCCATACCATTTTTCTCGCTCCCATTTTCTTTCAACTTTAAGAAAATTGTGAGCATTTACAAATGCTCTTGCTGAAGTGATAAGATGTGCCATAGTAAGCTCAACAGCTGCTATGGTGTTGGCTGTTGGGACATTCATTACAATAACGCCTTGTTTAGAGCAGTTTGGAATATCGACATTATCCACTCCAACACCAGCGCGAACAAGAGCTTTAAGTTTTTTGGCGTGTTTAAGGAAATTTTCATCGACATCAGTTGAACTTCTTGTAATAGCAACTTCCACATCTTCTAGAAGAGTTAAAAGTTCATTTTTAGGCACTTTTGCTGCTTCGATAAGCTCAATATCTTCGGCATCTCTTAAAAGCTGCACACCTTTATCCAAGATAGCATCGCATACTATAATTTTTCTTTTCATAACCATATCTCCTTTGCTTGCGTATTGATTTTATATTTCTTAAGTTCGTTTATAATTTCTTCTATGAGTTTTTGATTATCTGTGTCTAGGAAAATTTCAGGGCTTTCTATTGATTTAAGCAAAAAGTATTTAACCTTAAAGGAATCAAGTGTCTGCCTTAAGCAAAACATAGAATAAATATCATACTTGTTGATAATGAGTTGGTAGTATTTACTTTTTTCTCTAAGCTCACTTGTATCTGCGTCAAAATATAAGCGAAATTGCTCTGCGGCTGGGGTGAAATCTTTGACAGGCCACATAGCAAGTTCTTGCTGCCAAGTTTTGGTTTTATTTAAAATTGTCTCAGTAGCATTATGTTCTTTTATAAACTGCGGAAGAAAGTTAGAATCCGACTTAAAATTCCACAATAAAACAAAAACAACAATAAGTAAAATGAGTGTTAAAACACTCAAAATGCCTATGAGGGCGTATTTTTTCATAGGCTTATGATAATTGCTCTTTAATGATATCGCCTAAGGTCATTTTATCATCGCTATTGATTTCATTTAAGGCTTCTCTTTCTTTAAGCCTTAATAAATTTTTCACACTTAAACGAATTCTATTTTTCTTTTCATCGATAAAGGCGATGGCTGCTTCAATCTCATCGCCAATCTTTAAGCCTTCAAGCATATTAGGACTAATATCTTCTTTGTGGATAAGTGCATCGACATTTTCACTAAGCTCTACAAATACGCCAAAATCCTTTATGTCTCTAATGATACCTTTGACAATATCCCCAACCTTATGTGTTTTGGAGTATTCTTGAACAGGACTACTTTTCAGCTCTTTTATGCTCAGTGAAATTTTTTGATTTTCTTCATCGATTTTAATAATTTTTACTTCAATTTCATCGCTAACATTAAAGGCGTCTTTACACTTATCGTTTCTATCCCAAGAGGCATCTTCGTTGTGTAAAAGTCCTTCGACATTATCTATTTTCACAAAAGCACCAAAAGCAGTCGTGGAAGTGATAATGCCTTTGACAACTTCTCCCACTTTATATTTTTTGGTAAATTCGTCAAAAGGTTTAGAAAGTAAATTTCTAAGAGAAACCCTTAATCTTCTTTCATTTGAGTTAATCTCTATAACCTCAACATCAATTTCTTCACCTTTGCTAATATAATCTTTAGGATTTTTTATATTTTTATCCCAAGAAATTTCACTTATATGTAAAAAACCCTCAATGTCATTACCCAAATCCACAAAAGCCCCATAAGGCTCAATATTTGAAACGACAACTTTAATGGTGTCTCCCACTTCTAAGCTGTCTTTTATCTCGCTCCAAGGATCTGGCAAGGCTGCTTTTATCGATAAGGAGAGGTGTTTTTTGTCCTTATCATATTTAATGATCTTAACCGGCACTTTATCGCCTTCTTTATAAAGAGAACTGGGATTTACAGGTCCTTTGTAAGAAATTTCACTATAATGCACAAGTCCATCTATGCCACCAACATCGACAAACATACCATAGGTTGTGATTTTTTTTACAAGTCCTTCAATAAGTTCGTTTTTGTCTAAAATTTCATTGATAACTTCTTTGCGCTTCTTTCTTTCGTCATCTAAAATTTTTTTCCTTGATGCGATAATGCTTTGTTCTTCTTTATCGACCTTAATAATCTTAACCTTAAAGTTTTTCCCAACAACATTATTAGAATCTTTAAAGCCATATTGAGACTTGGGAATGAAAAATTCTACACCGTCATCATTGACTGCGACAATTCCTCCCTTGTTTTTATTGATGACTTTAACATCAAAAATATTTTCACTCTCTTCATTATAATTTTTAATGAATTCAACAACTTTCTCTTTGCTTAAAGCTTTTTTGTGAGAGACGGCTCTTCCATCACGATGACCTACGGTAGCAACTTTAATGCTATCGCCAATATTGAAAGCCAAATTCCCTTTATCATCCTGAATTTCTTCAAGCGCCAACAAGCCTTCTGATTTTTTGCCTATATCGACATAAACTCCATCATTTTTAATGGCGACTATCTTACCCTCGAAAATCGCCTCTTCCTTAGATTTATCAAAAGTATCTAAGAGTTTTCCAAAATCTTCTTCTTCAAGAAAATCTTCCATATTGTTTTGAACTTTTTTGTTCACCTCGTTCATCGTGGTCCTTTTTTTGATTTAAATAAATGCTAAATTTTATCTAAAAATTTGTTAATAAGGGTTAATTCTACATATTTTTTCATAAATTTAGGTTTTTTTACTGAATTCTTCTAACTTTTTAAGAACTTTTTGAATTATCCAATCAGGTGTGCTAGCTCCAGCACTTACTCCACAATGCTTTTTGTCCTTAAACCACTCCGCTTTTAATTCTTCTTGAGTTTCGATTAAATAGCTATTTTCGCAATGTTGTTTAGCGATGAGAAAAAGTTGCTTGGTGTTGGCTGAGTTTTTGCCTCCTACAACTACCATCACATCACTTTTTTGAGAGAGTTCTAAAATGGCTTCTTGATTTTTAAAAGTTGCATCGCAAATGGTATTAAAAACCCTAACTTCTTTGCATTTAAGCATTAAATAATTGACGATTTTCATAAAATTTTCCACTTTTTTTGTGGTTTGAGAAACGACAGCGATTTTATTAGGTAGTTTGATGTTGTATAATTCTTTTTCATCTAAAATCACATAAGCTTTCGTGCTAACATAGCTTTTTACACCCTTAACTTCAGGATGATTTTCATCACCAAAAATAACGACCTCATAGCCCTCATCGCTCATTTTTTCGCAAAGCTGTTGCGGTTTTGTTACGAAAGGGCAGGTCGCGTCATAAATTTCTATATTTTTCTTTTTAAGTAAAGCTAAGTCTTGTTTAGTAATGCCGTGAGTTCTTATAATAGCCTTTTTTTCATTACTTAGGTCATTGATACTTTGAAGAGTTTTGACATTAAAATCATTTTGTAAGCGTGAAATTTCTTCATTATTGTGAATAAGAGGACCTATACTAGCGGCGTTTTTAATTTGTTCAGCTTTTTTAATGGCTCTTTTTACACCAAAACAAAAGCCATAATTTTTTGCCAATTCAATAATCAATTTGCACCCCCAAATTTTCGAGTATGGTTGTAAAATTAGGAAAAGAAGTGGCAATGCAAGAATAATCATCTATCTCCATAGAGCAAACTAAACCCAAAATCGCAAAACTCATAGCAATACGGTGATCGCCAAAGCTTTCTATGTAAGCAGATTTTGGTGTGCCACCTGTGATTTTAAAACCATCTTCTAGCTCTTCTGCTTTGATGCCGCACTTTTGTAAATTTGTAACCATAGCTTTGATTCTATCGCTTTCTTTAACGCGAAGTTCTTTGGCATTTTTTAATAAACTTGTGCCATTTGCAAGAGCAAAAGCTATGGCAAGAGCTGGAGCTTCATCGATAAGCCAAGAGATGTTTTCACTTATTTCTACTGCTTGTAATTTGCTACTTGAGGCGTAAATTGTCCCTATTTTTTCAAAATTTTCTTCGTCAAAATGGTAAGAAATGTTTGCTCCCATTTTTTCCAAAATCTTATAAGCCTCGATTCTTGTAGGGTTTAAAAGCACATTTTTGATACAAATTTGCGAATTAGGCAAGATAAGTGCGGCAAGAATAAAATAAAATACCGAAGAAGGATCGTTTGGTATGGTGATATTAAGTGGCTTTAAAGGCTTTTGAAGAGGAGAAATTTCAAGGCTTGTCCCTTGAATTTTTAGTGGTGCTTCCATAAAAGTCAGCATATTTTCGCTGTGATTGCGACTTAAAAAGCTTTCTTTAAAAAAACTTACCTTATCAGCTCTAAAGCCCGCTAAAATCATCGCTGTTTTAACTTGAGCTGAGGAAATTTCGCTAGTATAATTAAAACTTTTGAGCTTCTGTCCTTCAATGCAAAGCGGAGCAAAATTTGCCTCCTCTCTTCCCATAATTTTAGCTCCTATTTTTTTTAAAGGCTCACAAATGCGTTTCATAGGTCTTTTGTTTAGATACTTATCTCCACTTAAAACGAAAAATCCCTCAATCCCAGCTAAAAAACCTATCATTAAACGCATAGCTGTGCCAGAATTTCCACATTCTAAAATGCAAGGAGGTTCATTGATTTTAGCACTAGGACTAATGCAAACTTCACTGCCATTTCTTTCGACTTTAGCGCCTAAATTTTCAATGATTTTGAGTGTATTTAGCGTATCTTCTGCTAAAAGATAATTTTTCGCCCTACTAGTTTTATCGCTTAAAAGTGCAAAAATGGCAAATCTGTGGCTAATGCTCTTATCTGTGGCGATGTCCTCTAACTCCGCTTTAAAGCCTTTGTTAAGAGCTTTTATTTTCATCTTAGTTTCAGTCCTAGTTCTTGGAGTGCTTTTAAAATGGTATCTAAACACGCATTGACTTCTTTATCCTCTAAGGTTTTTTCAAGAGATTTAAAATTAAAATTTAAGGTTAAGCTATATGAGTCTTTTAAATTTTCATCGCTGTAAATATCAATGAGTCTAAAATTTTCTAAAAGGTCAAGATTAAGTTTTTTTATAGTTTCTTTTATGGTTTCATAAGAGAAATTTTTAGGCACAAGTATGCTTAAATCCCTACTAACTTTTGGGAATTTAGAATAAGGCTTCGCGGTTTTTATCTCATTTTTTAAAAGTGCCAAATTAAGCTCACAAACATAAGTCTTAGGTAAATCTTTTTGCTCCTCTAAGTTTAAATGCACTCTTCCTAGAAAGCCTATGATTTGATTATTTTTATAAATATAAGCTTGCTCATACGGGCTTAAAAAGCTAAAATTTGAATTTTTAAGCTCAAATGCACCTAAAATATTTCTCATATCCAAAAGAAAATCATAAAAATTTACTAAAGTAGGCTTGGCTTTATTGGAAATTTTAGCCTCTTCCTTAAAGCCACTATGGATAAAGGCTAGATGATGAAGCTCTTCATTTTTGGTATTAAAAACCGCCCCACTTTGAAAGAGCTTGATGATTTTTTGTGAATTTTTCGCATTAAGACTTGCGGCGTTTAAAAGCTGGTTTAAAAGTGTGGAGCGTAGAGTGTTTAATTCTTCTGTTATGGGATTGATTAGTTTTAAATTTAATTTCCCAAAACCAAAAACCTCAAGCTCTTTTTCATTATCCAAAACATAGTGTAGGCTTTCGAAATAGCCATTATTTACTGCGCTTTGGCGTAAATCCAGAAGCTTTTTGTAATCCTTATAAGTTTCGTTAAGATGATTTTTTTCTACAAATTCCAAACCTTTTGAGGCGATATTATCTATACCTATGATACGCACAATTTCTTCGCAAATATCAAAGATATTTTTAATATCACTGCGGTGTAATGGAACTTTAACATTGATTAGTCCATCGTTTGTGAGCAGAAGTTCAAAACCTAGTTTTTTAAGAATTTTTAAAATTTCATCTTTGTCGATACTTTGTCCTATGGTGTTATTAATGGTTTCTATGCTAACAGCTATAATTTGCTCTTTTTTATAATCTAGAACTTGTTGGGAAGAGCTATAAATCATAACACTTGGAATTTTTGCAATTTGTTGTAGTAAAAAGTCCATTCCTACATTTAGCTTAGGTTCGCTACCTCTAAAACTTCTATAAAATGTTTTTTCATCGATTTCTTTATATTTATTTTTACTTTGTGCGATGATGCTAGGCTCAGTGTAATGCGCCTCTAAAATAATCAGTTTTGTATTTTCATCGCATTTTATTTTTTTATTTTGATAAATTCCACTAATGCTTAAAAATTCTTCCTGACAACTAATTTTGCTTTCGCCTTGTGTCTCTTTGCTGAGGGTAAAATTTAGCTCATCATTGCTTTTTTCAAGCTTATCAAAATCATAAGCATTAAACAAAACGCCCGTTGAGTGTGTGGCGTAATTTAGTAAATTTTCTATGGAATTTTGACTTAAAAGTTCAGCTTGTGCTAACCTTAGATTGATTAAGAGTTTATTATGTAATTCCTCCTTAAGCTCGAAAGCTCTATACATAAGGAGGCTATTAAGATCTCTAGTTACACCAAGTCTTAAAATGCGTCCTATGCCTAGTGCATTTTCGTTTTCTTCAAATTTCTTTTTTTCATTTAAGTCAAGCTCAAGAGCTACGGCTAAATCCCTAGCTATCCCATACACGCTAAGACAATCTCCTCTATTTGGAGTTAGCTCAACCTCAATCAACTCATCATTAAAAATTTCATAGCTATTTAGCGCTCTGCCTAGCTCAAGTTCGCCTATACTTTCATCTAGGATTAAAATCCCCTCGTTTGTCTTAGCAAAACCAAGCTCAACACTAGAGCAAAGCATACCGCAAGATTCTACGCCTCTTAATTTTGCTTTTTTTATTTCTAAGCCATTAGGCATTTTAGCGCCCTCTAAAGCTACGGCGACATATTGATTTTGTGCGACATTTGCTGCACCACAAACGATTTGTAAAACTTCCGTGCCTATATCAACCTTACAAACACTCAATTTTTCAGCATTTTCGTGTTTGCTTTTTTCTATAACTAAGCCGACAACCACATTATTTGGGGCTTTAAGGCTATATGCTTTATCCACCTCTAAGCCTATGGAATTTAGTGTTTTAACTAAAAGTTCTAGGCTTTTATGACTAATGTCTATCCATTCGCTTAACCAAGTTCTTGTAACTATCATCTAAATTGCTCCAGTAATCTTAAATCGCCCTCATATAAAGAACGCAAATCAGGAATTTGATGTAAAAGCATAGCAAACCTTTCCACTCCAAGCCCAAAAGCATAACCGCTAACATTTTTATAATCAACGAATTGAAAAACATTTGGGTCAACCACGCCACACCCCATTACCTCGAGCCAAGTCGTGTTTTTGCAAACCCTACATCCACAACCCTTACAAAAAACGCAAGAAATATCCACCTCAGCAGAAGGTTCAGTGAAAGGGAAAAAACTAGGACGAAAACGCACCTTAACTTCGCCAAACATATAACGCAAAAAATCTTCCAAAACGCTTTTTAAATTTGCAAAACTTACTTTTTGTCCCGCCTCTACAACTAAACCTTCGATTTGATGAAACATTGGCGTATGCGTTAAATCAAAATCGCGCCTAAAAACGGCACCGGGTGCTATCATTCTAATGGGTGGCTTTTGGGAAAGCATTGTTCGAATTTGCACGGGAGAAGTGTGTGTGCGTAAAAGCCTCTCATCGTTAAAATAAAAAGTATCCTGCATATCCCTTGCTGGGTGTGATTTGGGTAAATTTAGGGCTTCAAAATTATGAAAATCATCTTCAATTAAGGGACCTTTTTCAACGCTAAAATTAAGTGCTACAAAATATTCTATAATCTTATCCATAGTGCTTAAAACAGGGTGTAAAGCCCCCTTCTTGGCATTTTCATCAAAATAGCTAAAATTTAATGCCTCTTTTTGCATTTTTGCATCAAGTTCAAGATTTTGTAAAACTTGCAATTTTTCATTAAAAGCTTTATTGAAGTTTTCTTTTAATTGGTTAATTTTTGCGGCAAATTCCTTTTTTTCTTCGCCCTCTAAATCTTTTAGCTTAGCAAATTCAGCCGTTAAACTTCCCTTTTTTCCAAGCACCGCGATTCTAAGATTTTCTAATTCGTTTAGCGTTTTGGCATTTTGTATTTCATCGATGAACTTTTGCAAACTTTTCCCTTTAAAATGGTAATTAAGGCTTGAATTTTACACAAGTTAATTTAAAACTTTCTTTTAATGAGATGAATTAAGTCAAAATTTGCTATGATTGATAAAAATGGAGTTGCGGTATGAGTGATAATTTGAAAATAGGAAAATTTGAGTTTGGCAGTCGTTTTATTTTGGGTTCTGGGAAATATTCTTTAGAATTAATTAATTCTGCAATTAAGGAAGCTGGGGCGCAAATTATTACCCTTGCTTTACGCAGGGTTAATGCAAATGGTTTGGAAAATATTTTAGATTTTATCCCAAAAGGCGTTACACTTTTGCCAAATACTTCTGGGGCTAGAAATGCAGAAGAGGCTTTACGCATAGCAAGACTTGCTAGAGAGCTTTGTGGGGCGGATCTTATTAAAATCGAAGTGATTAAGGATAGTAAATATTTGTTGCCTGATAATTATGAAAGCATTAAAGCTGTTGAGCTTTTGGCAAAAGACGGCTTTACGCCTTTACCTTATATGAGTGCGGATTTGTATGTGGCTAGGGCTATGCAAGATGCAGGTGCGGCGGCGATTATGCCCTTAGCTGCTCCCATAGGGACAAATAAGGGTCTATGTGCGAAAGAATTTATACAAATTTTACTCAATGAAATTTCTTTGCCTATTATAGTTGATGCGGGGCTTGGCACACCTGCTCAAGCTTGTGAAGCGATGCAAATGGGTGTGGCGGCTGTGATGTTAAACACCGCTTTAGCAGAAGCAAAAAATGTCCCCCTTATGGCTAGGGCTTTTGCTTTGGCTGTGGAGGCTGGTAGGACAGGGTATTTGGCTGGTTTAGCTAAGGAAAGCGAGGCTAGGGCAAGTTCGCCACTCACGGGCTTTTTAAGAGATTGATAAAAGGATTAAAATTGACTTTAGAATTTAGTTTTAAATATTTAGCAAATAATGAAATTTTTGAATATCTTTTAAGATTTTATGCGAGAAATTATGTTTTTGACTTGCAAAAAGAAAAAGATACCTACACGCTTAAGATTAGTGGCGAGGAAGAAGAGCTAAAGGAATTTTGCGACACATTATCAAAGATGAGTTATAGTGTGTTTTTGAAAAATTTTGATGTGAAAGCTTCGCAGGATTTTACCCCTAAAAAAAGCGAAGAAAAAACTTATGAAAAATACTCTCTTTTAACGCATTTAAATGCTAATGCTTATAGTCAAAATGAAAATTTATGTGAGAATGAATGGGGCGTTTTTTGTGAAAGTGAGCTAAAATTTGGTGAAAATTTTGAAAAAATTACCAAAGAAAATTTTAACCATTTTCTTACGAAAAGTTTGGAAACGCTAAGAGATAACCAAGTCATTTATTTGAAAAACCACAAAGGAATTTATGAAATTTCGCTTTTTTCTAAGGATTTTAAGGGTGATTTTTTAATGCCTTCAAGGGTTGAGGCTTTGCGTTCTATTTTTGTTTGCAATGATACGATTTTAAAGCTTTTGGCAAGTGTGGAAAAGCCTTTAATGAGTCTTAAAATTAGTGCGGTTTTTAGGCAAAATCATCATTTAATTTTTAATGAATTTAAGGTGAAATTAGCCGATGATATTTTTTTATACGCTTTGGGTTTGAAGCTTTTTGATGAGGATTATCAATTTTTAAGTTTTAAAAAAGTGCAGAAATTGAGCGAGGAATTTGAACTTTTAAATTATGAGGAACAAGTTGTCGTTTTAAGAGGATTTGATTTTATTGATAAAAAAGCTAGAGATTTGATTTTTACTAAGCAAGATAAAAATATGGCTAGGCTTTCTTACCTTGCAAGTTTGGAGGGGGAAAATGCTCTTATTTTAGAGCTTAGTGAAGATTATGAAGATATTTTGCTTTTAAATAAAGAATTAAATTTGCTGAAATTAAATCTACCAAAACATTCTAAAGAAATTTACGAAGAGATAGAAAAGGACGAAGTTGGGTCGAGACTTTTGGCGAATTTTCAAAAAGAATTTGTCTTGCTTAATGAACCGCTCAAAACGCAAAATAATTTTTTTTCACTCTTTGGGATTTTAGGACGCATTTTAGATTTAAAACCTAGCTTAAATGAAGCAGCCTTTGAGCTTTTAGCTTTAGCCGATAGTGCAAAAATTCCGCGTGGGGTGAAGATTGATTATCGTTTGAAAGATAATAAGGAATTTGATTATACAAGAACGCTAAGAAGTGCGATGAGCTTTATGTTGGCTGGGGTTGAGAAAAATAATATCGCTTATGGGGCGGTGGAGAGTTTGGGCTATTTTTTACGCGATACTTATGATGAGTTAAGAGATAAAAAGCAAGTGGATAAGGCACTTGTAAGCGGTTCACTTTTTTCCCATAAATCTTTGCTTAAAATCACCCTTAAACATTTAAAAAATTCCAAA
The DNA here is from genome assembly GCF_002080395.1 of Campylobacter helveticus. NCBI lineage: Bacteria > Pseudomonadati > Campylobacterota > Epsilonproteobacteria > Campylobacterales > Campylobacteraceae > Campylobacter > Campylobacter helveticus. The sequence goes on along the minus strand of NZ_CP020478.1, from coordinate 1,127,647 downwards.
GTAAGTGATGTGCCACTTTACATATAAAATTGAAATTAAGGGTTTAGTTCAAGGCGTAGGAATGCGCCCTTTCATTTATGGGCTTGCTTTGAAATTTGGACTTGTTGGAGAGGTCTGTAATGACGGCTTTGGTGTGTTAATAAAGCTTAATGTTACCAAAGAAAAACTTGAGGCATTTTTAGCGAATTTAAAGGAAAATTTACCCCCACTCGCAAGGATAGATACGCTCAAAATCAGCTCTCAAAAATTTGAAAATTTTACTCAATTTCGTATCGTAAATTCTAAACAAAGTCCCAAAACTTCGCCGATTTTAAGCGATTTTAGCTTTTGCTTGGAGTGTAAAAAAGAATTTTATGATGAAACAAATCCTCGCTATCTTTATCCTTTCATCACTTGCACACATTGTGGTCCTAGGTTTTCTATTATAAAAAATTTACCTTATGATAGAAAAAATACTTCGATGAATACTTTTGCAATGTGTGAAAGTTGTAAAAGCGAATATGAAAATCCAAATAATCGCCGTTTTCACGCTCAGCCTATTAGCTGTCCTAGCTGTGCGATTCCTGTTTTTTTAAAAGATGAAAAGGGCGAGATTTTAGCCTCATTTAGCGAGGCTTTTAAGCTTTGTGCTAGGTTTTTAAAAGAGGGTAAAATCGTGGCGGTTAAAGGTTTGGGGGGATTTCACTTGATGTGCGATGCCTTTAATGAAAAAGCTTTGATAAAGTTAAGAGAGCGTAAAAACCGCCCATTAAAGCCCTTTGCCTTAATGTGTAAAGATTTAAAAAACGCAAAAAAAATAGCTTATATTGATGAAAATGAGACAAATTTGCTTACTAGTAAAGTTGCTCCCATAGTGCTTTTAAGGGCAAAAAAAGATTTTCCACTCATCGCACCAAATGTTGATAAAATAGGAATTTTCTTAGCCTATACTCCGCTTCATCTTTTACTTTTTGAGTATTTTGATGGCGCTTTGGTGGCCACAAGTGCAAATTTGAGCGGAGAAAACATTATTTATGAGGCAAAAAATTTGTTAGAAAAACTTGGGGGTATTTTTGATTATTATTTAGATTATGAAAGAGACATTGTAAATTCTAGTGATGATAGCATCGCACAAGTTATAGATGGTAAAACTATGTATCTTCGCACTTCAAGAGCATTAAATCCGCGTTATTTAAGCGTGGAATTTAGCAAGAGAAAAAAGCCCTTGCTCGCACTTGGTGCAGAGCTTAAAAATGAATTTGTCATTTTTTATGAAAATAAGCTTTTAATCAGTCCTTATATAGGGGATTTGAAAAGTCTTGATGTAAGAGGGCGCTTTGAGAAGCTTTTGGATTTTTTCACAAGACTTTATGATTTGAAATTTGAAGAAATCTTGTGCGATAAACATCCACATTTTGACTATGCTAAGGACTTTAAAAAATTAATCTATTATCCAATATCACACCACTATGCGCATTTTTGTGCGGCTTATTTTGAAGCTGGTTTTAAAGATGAAGTTTTGGGATTTATCTTTGATGGCACGGGTTATGGTGATGATGGACGAATTTGGGGGGGCGAAATTTTAAGAGGAAACTTAGAAAAATATGAGAGAATAGGGCATTTTGAATATTTTAAATTGATAAATAGCGACATTAAAAATATCCAAAATTTAGCTTTAAGTTTGATTTGGCATTATGATTTAAAAGAGGAGGCACAGGAATTTTTAAGGACAATCCCAAGTGTAAAATTAAGAAATTTGGAAAAAATTTATGAAAATTCCACGCTTTATACTAGCTCTTTAGGACGCATTATTGATGCGTTTGGGAGTATTGTTTTTGGGATTGAGCGTTGTTCTTATGAAGCGCAAGTTGGATTAATGTGTGAGAAATTTTATAATGCAAATTTAGATTTTTCTTATGAGCTTAAATTTAAAGACGGACAAATTGATTTTAAGGAAGTGATTTTAGGCGCTTTGCGAGATGATGCTGTCAAAGCAACGACAGGATTTTTCAATGCTTTGGCAAATTTTATGCTTGAATTTAGTCGAGGTGAAAAGGTGCTTGTGAGCGGAGGAGTTTTTCAAAATAAAACTTTGCTCAAAATTTTGCATAAAAAGGGGCTTGATTTTTTCGTCCCATTAGAATTTCCTTGTAATGATAGCTCCATCGCACTTGGACAAATGATACATTTTTTAAAATGTGCTAAGGGTTAAATTGTAAGTTTAAATGTGGAAAGGTTAAGCATTATAATTTTGATATTTTGAGAGCCTTTTACTTACAATTGAAACTTTGTTTATAAAGAAATGTAATTTTGTGTTAATGAAATTGTTTTTTTTTTTTTTGTAGAATTGCTTTTTTCAAATTACCAAAAGGCTGGAAATGAGCAAGATTCTAGGAAAATATAAGATTTTAAAAGATTTGGGGCGTGATAGTCTGGGGAATGAGTGCTTCAAGGTGAGTGCGGGGCTTAAAGAATGGGGCGAGTTTGTCTTAACAAAAGTGGCGCGCACAGAATCTAATGAGCATTTTTCTTTCACGGCGCAGAGTCTTAGCACTCTCTCGCATAAAAATCTGCTGCATTTCAAGGTCGAAGAAGACACAGAGTATTTTTATTTCTTGCGGCATTTGCGCGAGGATATAGATGAATTTTCTTATCGCGCATTTTGCGATGAGATTTCTAGCGATGATTGTAATGAGAGTGGGGATTTTGCAGATGAGCTAGCAAATAGTGAGCGCAAAGATGATGAAGAGGGCGAGGGGTATGGGGGAAGCTCACTTGATTATGTCAGGCTGTTTGAATGTGCGTTGCAGATTCTTGATGCGCTTAAATATATCCATACAAAAGGCTTTTACCACGGCAATCTCAATCCTAGCAATATTTTGCTAGATGGCAACAACCGCATGTTTTTGCTGGATTTTGGGAGGAGCTATTTTTATGCCCCGCTTGTTGGTAGCACAGATTCTAAAGCATTAAAAGCAGGGCTAGAATCTAGCGCACGATTTTATGCGCCAGAGCAGCTAGGGTTTTTAGGCGCGCTAGACTCTGGGGCGGCTGATTCTCGCGCGGGCAAAGAGAGTGATATTTTTTCCTTTGGGCTGTGTATGCTAAAGCTTTTGCTTGATGCCTGGGAGTATGATGATTTGGATTCTTATACGAAACCGCAGGATTTGGATTCTATCTTTGAATCTATTTTGAGTAAATATGAGCTTGATAGTGTAGAAAAGGAATTGCTTTCACTTGTGAAACAATGCTGCGCTTTTTTACCAGAAAAGAGAAGCAAACTGCACGATTTAGAGAGGGAATTACGACATTTATATGATAGTGTCGTGCCAAAAAATGTCTATGAACTGCGCTGTCAAAATGATAAAACACTTGCAGTGTATGCGGATAAAAATGATCTAGATTCTAGCGATATGGAATCAATAAAGAAGCATATACAAGAGCGCATTCGTGGGCATAGGGCATATGCGCGCCAGTTTGAAGAGAAAAATAAAAAGAGTAGAGAGCCAGAATCCAAACTAGAATTTGCTATCAATGATTTGGTATTCATCTGTTCTGCTGTGAAAAATAGCGATAGCTATCTCTGGGTGTTGGATGTGCGAGAGAATGAGAGCACAAGGATAGAAAAGATTATAAGCGAAGGCGTGGAGCTGGTGCATTGGTTTAGCTTCACTGTGAAGGGGTGGCACAATAGGCATAGTCAAGCTTCAAATATAGGCAAACTGAAACGAGAACTAGACCAGCGATTTAAACAAGCAGAGTTTGAGCGAGAGAGAAAAGAGATCGATAAAATCGCTATTGTGAGCGAAGAAGAGCTATTGAAGGCTGAGAAAAGAGATATAGATGAGAAAAAGCAGACAAAGCTTTTTCAATATATTGGTGTAAAAACGGGGGCTGATGAGCTTACTTTCAAGGATTCTAGTAGTGCCAAATCTAGCGATGAAACTGCGGATAAAGAAGCGCAAGACAGCACACAAGATTTATCTAAAGAATCTAAGCAGGAGCAAACACAAGATCAAGCAAAAGCCTTTAAACCAAAAGAAGATGTGATAATCCAAGAATCCAGCCAAAAAGACAATCTGCATGCTGAAAACATTAAGGGCGTGGTGAAACACTACAATCCAGCGACAAAAGAACTTACTATAAAACTTAAAGAAAAATATGGCACGCTAGGAAGGAAAGAGGGTGAAGCCAATGCGCTTGATAAGAAAAAAACTTATGCTATCTCGTATGACTATCAAGTGCGCGAGATTCTATGGAGTAAGAGAAATAAGGCTTTAGAGGATTTGCAAGAAGGCAGGACGCAGATCCCAAATCTTTTACGCAAAATCAATGCGCCAATAGAGCTCAAAGAAAATAAGCTACGCGATATAGAATCTTACTTTAATAAGAGCTTAGATGAAAACCAGCAAGAAGCGGTAAGAAAGGCTCTAAGCCTAAAATCTGACTGTGAGATTTTGCTCATACAAGGACCTCCGGGCACAGGCAAAACCACCACGATAACAGAGATAGTAAAGCAGTATCAAAAGCTCCATAAACACTATAAGATTCTCATCACTTCCCAAAGCAATCAAGCCGTGGATAATGTGCTAGAGAAAATTGCCACGAGTGAAAAGAATCCAAAAGGAGATGATAAGCTATTTCGCATAGGAAATGAAGAAAACATCACAAGCGAAATCGCAAAATCTTACACGCCCCAAAAAGTGATCGATAAGATTCTAAAAGAAAATCTAGAACGCATAAAAAATAATCCCATAAAAGATTCTAATCCAAACATACAAGAAGAGCTAAAATCTTTGCAGGAGGATTTTAAAAAAAGACTGCAAACCTTAAGTAGTGTGATTGAAGAAAAAAGTCAAAGCAAGAAAGGTGATAAAAAATCAAAAGAGCAGGAAGTCTATGAGCTTTTTACTAAAGATATTCGCCTTTTCTTTGGCACATTGCTTGGGATCTCTTCGTGGAAAAGTTTCCGTGATGTGGAGTTTGATGTGGCTATTGTCGATGAGGCTGGAAGGGCGACACCAAGCGAGCTTTTAGTGCCTTGCATTAAAGCTAGGCGCATTATTTTAGTAGGCGATCATAGGCAGCTAGCCCCTGTGGTAGATGATGATGTGGTAATGCAGCTCGGTAAAGGTTCTAAACATGGAAAGAAAAAACACCCAAGTGCTGAATTTAACGCCACGAAAAAAGATGTAACAACTTCGCTTTTTGAGCGGCTTTTTGGGCGGATAGAGGGGGCGATAGAGCAGGGCAATGCGTATCAATATGACTATCTTTATAATTTCAAACACATGCTCACCTATAACTACCGTGCGCATAAAAGCATCTGTGATTTGTATAGTAAGGCCTTTTATGAAGGGAAATTGCAAACAAAAGAGGAAATTAGTGCGCAAAAGATGCACAATGTGAAAGTATTTAAGGCAAATGCTGTGTGGCTTGATACGAGCAAAAGAAGTGATAAAGAAGACACACAAAAAGGCACGGGGAAAATCAATCATTGCAATGCAAGTGTAATTTTGAACACGCTAAAAGTGCTAAAAGAGAAAATCCTAGAATCTCAAAGTATAAGCGATATAGGGATCATCACACCCTACAAAGCCCAAGCCGCGCTCCTAAATAGCAGACTAAAAAATCTCATAGACGAATACAAAATTCAAATATCCGCATTGACATAGGCACGGTGGATAGCTTCCAAGGAAGCGATAGGGATATGATTATTTATGACTGTGTGCGAAGCTCGAAGGTCAAAAACACCAAAGAAGCGCAGCAACAAAGAAAGGGCAGCAAGATCGACTTCATCGCTGATGAAAAGCGACTCAATGTCTCGCTCTCTCGTGCCAAAAAGTTCCTGCTCATCGTGGGAGATAAGGACTATCTCAAAATGGCAAGCGTGAGCGAAGGGGAAAATCCATTTGCTCAAATCATCGTGCAGTTTGAAGAAGATACAGATACCTATAAAATCCAAATGCTACAAGATCCTGAAAGCAATAAAAAAGGAGAGCGATAATGGCAAAGAAAAGGCAAAATCCACAAAATCAAGCAAATACAGAGAAAAAAGATATAGACCTAGAGCTTATCACGCATAAATATGCGCGCTATTTTTGTGATAGTGAAAAGGCGGACAAGGAGGCCCAGAATCTAGCAAGCCACATTATGCCTGAAGCTGTGCGCGAAGATATGGCGGGTGGCGAGGAAGATACAAGCTATATCCACTATGACACAAAGCGCGTTTATTATCCCTACTATAAGACAAAAATCCACTATCAAATAGCAAAAGAGCTACCCCTGCACCCCATACTTGAAGGGATCTTGCACATCATAGAATCCACGCAAAAAATGCAGGGTGAAAATGGCAAAAGCAAAAGCACTTTTGCGACACTCAAGGCTATCACGCAGCTAGATGAAGAGATATTCCATAGCATTGTCGCAGATCTAGAGCTTAAGGGCTATATTGATCTGCAATCACACGCAGGCGAACTGCGCTTAACCAATAATGGCAAGGAGATCTTGCAAAAAGCAAAAGAGCGCGTGGTGGAAGAGACAAGCGCGTATGTCATAACAGATGGGATATTTGGCAATGTGCAAGCTAGTGCCAAAAGCGCAAAAGATGAAAGTGTAAGGCTAGAACATAAGCCAGATAAAGAGAGCTTTGAGCTAAAACCAGATTCTAATAAACGCTTGCGATTAGAGGGCTTGAGTGAATTTTTTAATGATGAAAAAACACTAACGCTACGCCAGATTTTGCTAGAGGGACTAAGAGGGCTTGATGTGCCAGAAGATTCTAAAGATACAAAGAAAAAGCAAAAAGAGCAAGATTCTACGCAAGAAGATTCTGCAAAATCATCACAAGAGAAAACAGAATCTAAAATAGCAGAATCTAGCGGAGCGTGCGAAGTGCTAGAGATTACAGATATCGTAGAGTGCAAGAAATTTTTCAAAAGCTATGTGTGTTTGTTTTATAAAAATGCAAGCAAAGGGGAGCGGATTCTGGTGCTTGATGAGAAATATGATATAGACAAAAGCGCGACACTGCTTTTTGAAAATCTTATCGACACAAGCAAATTTGATACAAATAAAAACAAGGCTTTTACAGATAATGTGGAAAAATTTAACGCCCTAGAGAGTGAGAAAATACAAAAGCGCGCGAATTTGGAGCTTGATATAAGCGAGGGTAAAATACTAGAGGTAGGCGAGCATAAGGATTATTTCCTATACGCACTCAAAAATGCTAAAGAATGCGTGTGTATCCATAGCCCTTGGGTGCGCACCAATGTGCTAGAGGGCTATCAAAAAGAGCTAGAATCCACAATGGCACGCGGCGTGAAAGTATGTATCAAATATGGCTTAAAGCCTAGAAATAAGCTTGATAAAGCTCCCATTGATGAAGAATCGCGTGTGCTTTTTACGCGCTGGAGTGGGAAATATCCCAAGCATTTTATAAGCAAAACGGACAATAGCCATGAAAAGATTCTCATCTGTGATAGTGAGTTTATGATCGTGGGGAGCTTTAACTGGCTAAGCTTTGCAGGCGTGCAAAAAGAAAACGAAGAGCTTCGCAAAGAAAGCTCAAGTATTGTAAGAAATAAAGATTCTATACAAAAGCAACGAGAAATGTTTAATTAGGTGGGAGAAAATTTTCAGTTTTAATTTTTTAAGGATTAATAATCGCGAAATAATTATTAATCCTCGCTAGGGATTTGAAAAATCAATACTTAATCCCGCAAATTTAGCGGGATTAAGTTTTATTAGCAAGAATAGCAGGTTTTAAATTCATACGCGGTAGGGCGTGCTTCGACAGGCCAAACTTGAGTAGCAAATTTAAGATGTTGATAATCATCGATAAAAATATCACTCATCACAGGTTTTAAGAAAGAGTTGTATCGTATCAAGGCTTCTAGGCTTCCTCTTAGCGTGTGCGGGAGTTGCTCGATACCTTTTTCGCGAACTTCATCTAGGGTTAAATCAAATAAATTTTCCTCCATAGGTCCAACTGGAATATGCTTGTTTTTCATCCCGTCAAGTCCTGCCATTAGAAGTGAGACAAAGGCGAGATAAGGATTTGCCGTGCTATCTGGGAAGCGAATTTCAACGCGTGCGGAGTTTTTCCCCATACCATAAGGGATACGACAACTCGCACTTCTATTTTGACAAGAATAAGTCAAAATGCAAGGCGCTTCAAAACCCGGAACTATCCTTTTGTAAGAATTTGAGCTAGGATTAGTAAAAGCAGCTACACTTCTTGCATTTTTAAGTATGCCTCCTATGTAGTGGATGGCGTCCTTGCTAAGCCCTCCATAACCATTTTCATCGTAAAATAAATTAACTCCATTTTTCCATAAGCTCATATGCACATGCATACCACTACCATTATCTCCATAAAGAGGTTTTGGCATAAAAGTGGCGGTTTTTCCATTAAGATGTGCAACCATTTTAACGATATATTTGTAAATTTGCACATTATCCGCAGCCTCGACTAAAGTGCCAAAATGAACGCCAATTTCCGCCTGCCCTTGCGCGACTTCGTGGTGATGGACAAATGTTTTAACGCCAACTTTTTCTAAAGTTTGCACCATTTCAGCCCTAATATCAACTAAAGAATCAATAGGTGCGACAGGAAAATATCCACCTTTGTTTCTTGGGCGGTGTCCAGTGTTGTAACTATCAACAAATTCTTTATTATCGTTCCATTCTCCCTCTTCAGTATCCACTTCATATTTGGAACAATTAGCACTATCGACTATTTTTACACTATCAAAGATAAAAAATTCATTTTCTGGTCCAAAATAAGCCATATCAGCTACACCACTTTCTTGTAAATAATTAAGTGCTTTTTTGGCTATGGAACGCGGACATTTTTCATACATTTGCCCCTTATAAATGTCATAAACATCACAAAAAACGATGATGGTCTGGTCTGCAGTAAAAGGGTCTAAGAAGGCACTTGGGGCGTCTGGCTTTAAAATCATATCCGATTTATCCACAGGCTGCCAACCCTTTAGCGAACTTCCATCAAATGGAATTCCTACCTCAAAAGTTTCTTCGCTGATAGAGTGAAAATTATAAGTGATGTGATGCCAAACCCCTATTATATCGGTAAAGCGAAAATCCACAAACGCGACTTCGTTTTCTTTGCAGTAGCTAAAAAATTCTTCGACATTATTGACAAATTTGCCCATATTTTCTCCTTGATTAAAATTGAATTGCAAAATTGTATCATAAATTTTTTAATTCAGTTTTAATTAATATAATTTTTTTTAGGAATTTTAAAATTATATTTTTACATAAAAATTTCATTTTTATATCTTAGTTTTAATTAATTTGCATTATAATTTCAATTTACAATCTTAAATATTAAGGAAGAGTATGACTCAAGAAGAACTTGATGCCTTAATGAATGGCGATGTTGATATCGATTCGCCAAATTCTAGTGAAGAGCCTAGTGTGACTGAAGAGAGCGAAATTAGTGAAAATGGAGCTATAGTTGAAAATATGAAATCTACCGACTACCAGCTAAATCACAATACCCTTTGGCCACCACCCCCACCAAATGAGGAACACAAAGTCGTTCATCAACTTGATGATGTTACGAAAGATAGCGAAGAAAAAGCTACGGAGATGATGGATAAGCTCGAAAGTATTAGTAATTTTTTCGCAGATTCTGAGAGTTTGTTAAAAGATTTAAATAATGTTTTTGATAAAAATATCGACATTTTTACCAAATTAGCAGAGCGTTTTCCTAGCGTTGAAAGCTTTAATGAGGCTTTAAACATTAATAAGGATATTAAGGAAAAAACTAAAGAAATGGGTGAAAATTTGCAAAGCGGACAAGATGAAGTAATGATGGCTATGGATGCAATGCAATATCAGGATATCCATAGGCAAAAAATCGAAAGAGTCATTAATGTAATGCGCGCGTTAAGTCGCTATATGAGCTCTTTGTTTGAGGGTAAAATTGATGACAAAAAGCGCGTAAGTTCGGCTGTTCATATCGATGGCGATAGCACTGCAGATGTGGTAAGTAACGATGATATAGAGGCATTAATAGCGTCTTTAGGGCAGAAATGATAATACCTGAAATTGTTGCTCCAGCTGGAAATTTTACGAAACTTAAAATCGCTCTTGCTTATGGAGCTGATGCGGTTTATGCTGGAGTTAATAATTTTTCCTTGCGTTCAAGAACGGCGCGTGAATTTGACTATGAGAGCTTTAATGAGGCGGTTGATTACACTCATAAAAGAGGTAAAAAAATTTATGTAACTCTTAATGGTTTTCATTTAAGCGGACAAATCGAAGGGCTTAAAAGGCATATTTTAAAGTTACGCGAGATGAAGCCCGATGCTTTTATAGTTGCTTCTGTTGGGGCTATGGCTTTAGTAAAAGAGTTAGCCCCTGAAATTCCTTTACATATCTCAACACAGGCTAATGTTTTAAATTATTTGGACGCCAAAGTTTATAAAGAAATGGGTGCAAAGCGTGTTGTTATCGCTCGTGAGCTAGGACTTAAGGACGCTAAGATTTTGAAAGAAAATTGCGATATAGAGCTAGAAGCTTTTGTGCATGGTTCAATGTGCTTTGCGTATTCTGGGCGTTGTTTAATAAGCTCTGTTCAAAGTGGGAGAATGAGTAACCGCGGCTCTTGTGCGAATGATTGCCGTTTTTCTTATGAACTTTTCGCCAAAAATAAAGAAAACGGGGTGCTTTTCCGCTTAGAAGAAGATGAAAATGGAACGCATATTTTTAATTCTAAGGATTTAAATTTATGTTCTTATATCGAAAAAATTATGAAGGAAGATTGCATTAGTGCTTTTAAGATAGAGGGACGCACAAAAAGTGAGTATTATGTCGCACTGACGACTAGGACTTACAAAATGGCAATCGAAGATGTTTTAAGGGGAGAATTTGATGCCTTAAAATATGAAAAAGAAATTCATACACTTAAAAACCGCGGTTTTACAGATGGCTATCTTATCTCGCGTCCTTTAGAAAAAGTTGATACACAAAATCACCTTACAAGCATAGAGGAGGGGACACATCAGGTGCAGGGTTTTGTGGAAAATGGTGAATTTTTTAAGTGCAAAGGGAAAGTTGTCTTAAATGAGTCTTATGAGATTTTAAGTCCTTTAAATTCTAAGATAGAGGTTTGTGAAAACGAGCTTGGAAAGGTTTATGAAAAAGAGGGCAAATTTTTTGTCGAATTTAAAAAAATGCTCAGTAAAAATAATAAAGAATACGCAGAAATTCACAGCGGTAATGAAAATGCGATTAAAATGCCAAATTTAGTGCCAGAGTTTAGTTTCTTAAGAAAGGAAATTGTATGAAATTTGTAGCGATATTAATGGGAAGCAAGAGTGATTATGAGATAATGAGCGAGGCGGCGAAAGTGCTTGAGGGCTTTAATGTTAAATATGAGCTTATCATCACTTCAGCTCATAGAAGTCCAAAAAGAACTAAAGAATACATTAAAGAAGCGGAGCAAAAGGGAGCTCAAGTTTTCATTGCGGCTGCGGGTATGGCAGCACACTTAGCAGGGGCGGTGGCAGCTTATACAACCAAGCCTGTTTTGGGAGTACCGATGAGTGGGGGAAATTTGGCAAGTATGGATTCTTTATTTTCCACTGTGCAAATGCCAAGTGGAATTCCTGTGGGAACCTTAGCCATAGGAAAAGCTGGAGCGATGAATGCGGCTTATTTGGCAGTTCAAATTTTGGCGATTGGGGACGAGGATTTAGCTAAGGCTCTCAAAGAAGAGCGTAGGGCGAAGGAAGAAAAGCTCATTAAAGATTCTAAAAGCGTAGAGGTGATTTTATAAATGCAAACTTATTTAGAATTAGACGAATTTTGCAAACTTGTGCATTTAAATGAAGATGTTGTAAAAGGGATGATGGCAAATGGTTCTTTAAATTTTAAAGAAGAGGATGACAAAATTTATATTGAAGCAAATCAAGGCACTTTTAGTGTCGTGCCAAGCGGAGCAAATCAAAATTCTATGGTTAATTCTATGACTTTAGCGGGAGAGAGTTTTGTAGAAAAAACCATAGGCACAATTTTAAATTTGCACGAAAAGGTTTTAGACGCTAAAGATGAGACTTTAGAAGCCTTAAAAAATGAAAATAAATTCTTAAGAGATGCGCTTTATTCTATGCAAGAGCTTTATGACGCAGATAGAAAAACTATAGAAACCTTAAATGAAGAATTAAAACACGCAAGAGAAGATGCGGAATTTATGAAAAGAAAATATAAATTAATGTGGAATAAAACCATAGAAATTTATGGCGACAAGGCTAAAGAAGAGGAAAAACCACAATGACTTTTTCGCAAATGATTTTAAAATTACAAAATTTTTGGCAGGAAAATGGCTGTGCGATAATGCAACCTTATGATATGCCAGCGGGTGCAGGGACTTTTCACCCTGCGACTTTTTTAAGAAGCTTGGGTAAAAAGCCTTGGGCTTGTGCTTATGTCGCACCTTCTCGCCGTCCTACTGATGGGCGTTATGGAGAAAATCCTAACCGCTTGGGAGCTTATTATCAGTTTCAAGTTTTAATCAAACCAAGCCCTGATAATATCCAAGAGCTTTATTTAAAAAGCCTTGAAAATTTAGGTTTTGATTTGAAAAGCCACGACATACGCTTTGTGGAGGATAATTGGGAAAGTCCAAGTTTAGGGGCGTGGGGACTTGGCTGGGAAGTTTGGCTTGATGGTATGGAAGTTACGCAATTTACTTATTTTCAGCAAGTTGGTGGCATAGCTGTGGATTTGGTAAGTGCGGAGATAACCTACGGGCTTGAACGCCTTGCGATGTATTTGCAAAATGTTGAAAATGTCTATGATATAGCATGGAGTGAATTTAATGGGCAGCTCATCAAATACGCCGATGTGCATAAACAAAGCGAGTATGAGTATAGCAAGTATAATTTTGAAACAAGTAGTGTAGAGCTTTTAAATTCGCAATTTCAAAACGCTTATGAAGAGTGTAAAAACACGCTAGAGCAAGGCTTGGCTTTGCCTGCGTATGATTATTGTATGTTGGCGGCTCACACCTTTAATCTTCTTGACGCAAGGGGAGCAATTTCTGTAGCAAAAAGACAAGATTATATGCTCAAAATTCGTGAGCTTTCTAAAAATTGTGCCGAAATTTATAAGAAAAATCTTAATGAAGCTGAATGAAATTTATGCCTTTTTAGATACCCTTAGTCCTTTTGAAAAACAAGCTAGTTGGGATAATAGCGGACTTTTACTAGGAAATGAGCAAGATGAAATTTCTAAAGTTTATCTTAGTCTTGATATTGATGAAAATTTAATTAAAAATGCCGAAGAAAATTCCCTTTTTATCACGCACCACCCTTTGATTTTTAAACCTTTGAAGAATTTAAGCGGAACGACTTATCCTCAATTTCTTATCAAAGAAATGGTAAAAAAAAATATTGCCTTAATTTCTCTACACACTAATTACGATTTAAGTCATTTAAATCGATATTTTGTAAAAGAAATTTTGGGTTTTGAGGATTTTTGGCAAGAAGAATTTTTAATTTATGTGAAAGTTGATTTAAGTTTTGGTGAGCTTTGTGAAAGGGTTAGGAAAAGACTAAATTTGTCTCAACTTAAAATTAGCTTTAGCGGCAGGGAAAAGCTTGAAAAAATAGCGATTTGCACTGGGAGTGGAGGGGATTTGATTTCGAGCGTGAGGGCAGATTGTTTTTTGAGTGGAGATTTTAAGTATCATCAGGCGCTAGAAGCGTTAAGTAATGGCTTAAGTTTAATTGAGCTTGGGCATTATGAGAGTGAGTGTTATTTTGCTGAAAGCTTGGTGAAACACTTGCAAAATTTGCCACTAAAGGTTATAATGTCGGTTTCAAAAAATCCATTTCAATATTTTTAAGGAAAATCAATGAATAAATATCTCGAGCAATTAGTTCATTTATCGCAAATAGACAAAGAAATTGATAGCTTTGAGCCTAAAATTAGCAGTGTGAGCAAGACTTTAAGAGAGGCTGAGGCTAGGATAGCCAAGATGAGCGAAGAGCTTGTTGGAGCAGATGATGAGATTAAAGATATAGAGGCACAGAAAGCTCAAAATAATGCTCATATTGCAGAATTTTCAGCCAAGATTAAAGAGCTTGGCAAAAAAAGTGGTGCGGTTAAAACAGAAAAAGAGGCTAATGCGCTTAAGATAGAAGAGGACATCGCCAAAGAACAGCTTGATGCGGCAAACGATGAAATTGTGCGTCTTGATAAAATTTTAGAAAACAAAGAGCTTTTCAAGAAAGAATTGTTAGAAAACAAGGCTAAAGAAGAGGCAGATTTAGAGGGGATTAAAAAAGATATTGAAGTTCAAATTTCAAGCCTTGAGAAAGAAAGAATGACAATTTATAATAAAAAAACTAAGCTTGTGGGTGAGATGAATCAAAAGGTGCTTGGCTTTTATGAAAAAATTCGCAAATGGGCGAAAAATACTGCCGTTGTGCCTGTAAAAAAACAAGCTTGTTATGGTTGTTTTATGAAAATTTACGATAAGACTTATCTAGCTGTGGTAAAGGGCGAGGAAATAGTAACTTGTCCGCATTGTGGTAGAATTTTATACAAAGAGCTTGAAGAAGCGAAAAAGAATTGATAATTGTTTTTTATTACTTCCTTACTTGGATAGCATTTTTTTTAGGTGCTATCCCACTATTTTTTCTTTCATTTTTTAAAAATAAATATAAATTAAGCCTAAAAGCAAGATTTTTTCTTTATAAAAACTCTTGTCAGGATGCTAAGGTGCATTTTCACGCTTGTTCTTTAGGGGAGGTAAGAAGCATAGGTGTTTTAAGTCAAAAATTTGATTCTAGAATTAGTGTGATAACTCAAACGGGCTTTGAGGAAGCGAAGAAATTTTGCAAGAGGGTAAATTTTTTAGTTTTTGAAAATTTTTTACCTTTTTGGTTGAAGCCTTGCAAAGTTTTGGTAATTTTCGAAGCTGAATATTGGCTAATGCTAGTTTTTATGGCGAAATTAAAAGGAGCTAAAGTGCTTTTGATTAACGCCAGAATTGCAGATAAATCTTACAAGGTGTATTTGAGATTTGCTTTTTTTTATCGTTTAATTTTCTCTTATATTGATGAAGTTTTTGCTCAAAGTGAAAAAGATAAATTGAGATTAGAAGAGCTTGGTGCGAAAAATGTTAGGGTGTTTAAAAATATTAAAGCAAATTTAGATGTCGTGCCTCATAAACGCTATGTCAAATTAAAAGAAAAACTCATTATTTTTGCCAGCACCCATAAAAACGAAGAAGAACTTTTGCTAAAATCTATTAACCTACAAGAAAACGAAAGGCTCATCATCGCACCAAGACATCCTGAGCGTTTTTTAGAGGTGGAAAATTTGCTTAGTAATTATTCTTATGAAAAATTTTCTCATTTGGAGAAATGGGAGGATTTTAAGGCTCAAATTTTATTACTTGATACTTTGGGAGAATTGGTAAATTTTTATGCTATTAGTGATGTTGTCGTGCTTGGAGGCTCTTTTATCGCAAATATAGGCGGACATAATCCCATCGAGGTTGCAAGTTTCAATAATGTTCTTATTTCAGGTATTCATATCGATAATCAAAAAAGCTTATTTGCTGAAGTTGAAAATGTGAATTTTTGCGAGGATTTGAAAAATCTTAATTTTATGATGCATAATTTAAATAAAAAAGCTAGAATTTCGCATTTTAAGGATTTGAGCATAGTGGAAAATGCGATAAAGGAAGGGTTAGATGCAAGAAAAAGCTTATAAACTACTTGCCTTGCAAGAAAATATTTCCAACCGCGAAGCTAAGGATTTGATAGATAGGGGTTTGGTATTTTCTCACGGCAAAAAGGTTGTTGTCGCAAGGGCTTTAATGAGTGAAAAAGCGAAATTTAGCCTAGTGAAAACGAAAAAGCCTAAAGTTCTATTTGAAGATGAAAAAATTTTAGCGATAAACAAGCCTTATTCTTACATTAGTGAAGAGTTGGAAAGTGAATTTGGAGCTAAACTTCTAAATAGGCTTGATAAAGAAACGAGTGGGCTTATTTTACTTTGTAAAGATGAAGATTTTAGGCAAATTTGCATAGGAGAATTTAAAAAACAAAGGGTTTATAAAAGCTATATTGCCGTGCTTGATGGGGTTTTGGCAGAAGAGCTTGTGGTAAATGAGCCTATACGCACTATAAAAGGTAAAAATGGTGCTTTTAGTAAAATTTCAAAAGATGGGCAAAGTGCTTTAAGCACCATAAGTCCCTTGATGATACAGGGTAAAAAAACTCTAGCAAAAATTTGTATCCAAACAGGCAGAACGCACCAAATAAGGGTGCATACCGCCTTTATAAAACATCCCATTATGGGCGATGAAAAATACGGCAAAAATTCGGCGGATAGAATGTATTTGCATAGTTATGAGTTAAAAATTTTGCATTACGAATTTAAGGCTAGTTTGGATGAAAGTTTTGCAAAATTTGGTTTTGAAGTGAAAAATTTAGAGTTTTAAAGCCATTTAAGCAAAAATTTTGTATAATTTCGACTTTATTTTATAGGGAAAGGTTTTTTTAAAAGTGTTTGAACTTGTAAGTGAATCCTTTAGGGGTGCTATTAATAAGCTTCGTTTTGTCGATGATGAAAAAGCTTTAAAAAATGCTTTAGAAACACTTAAGAAATCTTTACTTAAAGCTGATGTCCATCATAAGGTTACCAAAGAATTACTGGGTTTGATTGAAGAAGATGTTAAGAAAAATGGCATAGGACAAAGGCAATTTTTAGAAGCGATTAAGAAGAATTTAGAAGAAATTTTAAGTGTCAATGGGAAAAATCAAGGCTTTGTTTTTTCTCAAAAGCCTCCAACGATTGTTTTAATGGTAGGTTTGCAAGGTGGAGGTAAGACGACAAGCACCATAAAGTTGGCAAATTACCTCAAACTTCGCAATAAAAAAGTTTTAGTTGCCGCGTGTGATTTGCAGCGTTTAGCGGCTGTGGAGCAGTTAAGGCAGCTTTGTGAAGCTAATGAAACCCAGCTTTTTTATATAGAAAATGAAACAAATCCTATTAAAGTTGCAAAAGAAGCCTTGCAAAAGGCTAAAAATGGCTTGTTTGATGTTTTGCTTGTTGATACTGCTGGGCGTTTGGCGATTGATGAAGCCTTGATGAGCGAACTAAAAGAGGTTAAGGCGAATTTAAATCCTGATGAAATTTTTTATGTTGCTGATGCAATGAGCGGACAAGACGGCGTGAAAACAGCGACAAGTTTCAATGAGGCTTTAGGTCTTAGCGGGGTGATTTTATCCAAATTTGATGCGGATACTAAGGGTGGGGTGGCACTTGGTATTGCAAGGCAGGTAAATATCCCATTAAGGTTTATCGGTGTGGGAGAGAAAGTTGCTGATTTGGAAGTTTTTATCCCAGATAGGATTGTAAGTCGTATTATGGGTGAGGGCGATTTAGCAACTTTGGCTGAGAAAACTGCAGCGGTAATTGACGAAAAGGAAGCAAAGAAGCTTAATCAAAAAATTAAAAAAGGCGATTTTAATTTCAACGATTTTCTTACTCAAATGGAAAGCGTTAAGAAGCTAGGAAATATGAAATCGCTCATCGGTATGATTCCGGGACTTTCTAATATCGCATCAAGCGTAAAAGATTTAGACCTTGATAATTCTAAGGAAATTTTGCATATTAAGGCGATGATTTCTTCTATGACACCAAAGGAAAGGGAAAATCCTGAGCTTTTAAATAATGCCAGAAAGCGTCGCATTGCAAGTGGTGCTGGACTCTCTCAAATGGAAGTTAATCGCTTTTTAAAGCAATTTAGCAATGCTGCCAAATTGGCAAAGAAATTTTCAGGCAAAAAAGGAATGGAAAGTTTGATGACTATGATGAATCAAGCCCGTAGGCAGTTTTAAATTTCACTTATAAATACTATTTTTAGTATCTATAATTGATTTTTATTTTACAAGGAGAAATGATGACAGTTGTTAGACTTACAAGAATGGGAAGAACAAAAAGACCTTTTTATCGCATTGTTGTAACAGATAGTAGAAAACGCCGCGATGGAGGCTGGATAGAAAGCATTGGATATTATAATCCTATGGTTGAGCCTGAAGTGATTAAATTTGATGCGGAGCGTTTAGCTTACTGGAAGAGCGTAGGTGCTAAACTTAGCGATAAAGTCGTTTCTATCACAAGCAAATAATTATGGTTGAAGATTTTCTAAAAGAATACGCTAAACTTATTGCCGATTTTCCTGATAAGATTGATACGAAAAAAGTTGAAGTAGAAGAAAATTTTGTCGAAGTTTTTCTTTTTGCTGATAAGAGCGATACGGGTAAGCTCATTGGTAAAAATGGTAAAATGATTAACGCGATTAAGACGGTAATTTCAGCCTGCAAAAGTAAAGAAAATACCTCTTATCGTGTTACGGTAAAAGCACTTGAATGAGCTTGTTTTAGTCGCTAAGATAGGGCGAAGTGTAGGCTTAAAAGGCTATGTAAAATTACACAATCTTAGCGATTTTCCCTCTCAGTTTCAAAAAAATCTTAGTTTTTTTACAAAAGACAAAAAAGAACTTATTATTAAAGATTATGATAAGAGCAGACATAGTGTCTTGTTTTATGAATATGAAAGCCTTGAAAGAGCAAAAGAATTAGTTAATTTAGAGCTTTATCAAAGCGTGGAAAAAACAAGAGAGCTTTGCAAATTGAAAAAAGACGAATTTTTTTATTTTGACATTATAGGTTGCAAGATAAAAGATATGCAAAGAAATTTAGGTGAAGTAAAAGATATTTTGCAAAGTGGGGGAGCATATTTATTTGAAGTTAAAAGTGATGAAAGCTTGATAAATCAAGGTTTAGCTAAAATTTTCTTTATCCCTTACATCGACAAATATGTTCTTAAAATTGATGTGAAAGAAAAGCAAATTTTATGCTCCAATGAAGCTTTTTTAATTTTAGAAAATTCATGAAAATTACTTTTGTTTCTTTATTTCCTCACTTAATTGAATTTTATTTTAGAGATTCTATACTTGCGAGAGCTTTAAAAAATGGCATTTTTAGCCTTGACTTTCAAAATCCAAGAGCTTTTAGTGTGGATACTCATAAAAAAGTTGATGATTATAAAATAGGCGGTGGCGCAGGACTTTTAATGCAAGTAGCTCCACTTTTTGATTGTTTAGAGCATATACAAAAAACTCAAGAAAAGCCCCACTTTATCTTTCTTAGTCCAAGTGCAAAAAGTTTTAACCAAAAAGACGCCAAGCGTTTGAGTAAAAAGTCAAATTTGGTTTTTGTATGTGGTAGGTATGAGGGCATTGATGAGCGTGTGGTGGAGGAATTTGCTAATGAGCTTTTTAGTGTGGGAGATTTTGTTTTGACGGGTGGAGAGCTTCCCGCACTTTGTCTTTGCGATGCGATTTTACGCAATGTTAAGGGAGTGCTTGGAAATTCACAAAGTTTAGAGGAAGAAAGTTTTGAAAACCAACTTTTAGAAGCACCTTCTTTTGCAAAACCCTTAATTTTTGAAAAAAATTCAAAGAAATTTTATGCTAATTCAGTGTTTTTAAAGGGTAATCACGCTAAAATTGTGGCTTTAAAAACTACTTTAGCGTCTTGCAAGACGAAATTTTTTCGTCCTGATTTATTTTTAGAGCATGAACGCAAAATTTAAAGGAAAAATGATGAAAAACAAATATATCGAGCAATTTGAAGCAAAGCAAATTGAGGGTAAAAATGTGCCGGATTTTCGTGCCGGAGATACTTTAAAGCTTGCGATTCGCATCAAAGAGGGCGACAAAACTAGAATTCAAAATTTTGAAGGAATTTGCATCGCTAGAAGAGGAAATGGAGTTAGTGAAACATTCATCGTGCGTAAAATGGGTGCAAATAATGTCGGCGTTGAAAGAATTTTTCCAATTTATAGCGAAAGTTTAGAAAGTATTAGCGTTTTAAGACGCGGTCGTGTGCGCCGTGCTAGATTATTTTATCTTAGAGATAGACGCGGTAAGGCTGCCCGTATTAAAGAACTTAAAAAATAATTTTTCCCACAAAGAGCTATTTTTCGTAGCTCTTGTTTCTACTAAAGCGAGTTAGTATGCAATGGACTAAAGATTCTTGGAGAGCTTATCCTATCAAACAGCATCCTCTCTATCCTAATGAAAATGCTTTAAAGAAGAGTCTTGAAAGACTTGAAAAATTACCCCCCCTTGTTTTTGCAGGAGAGGTTAGACAGCTTAAAAAAGCTTTGGCTAAGGTTTCTAAAAAGGAAGCTTTTTTACTTCAGGGTGGCGATTGTGCGGAAAGTTTTGAAAATTTTGGCGCAAATAATATCCGCGATATGTTTAAAATTCTACTTCAAATGGCGATAGTTTTGACATTTGCTGGTGGTTGTCCTGTGGTAAAGATAGGACGCATAGCAGGGCAGTTTGCTAAACCTAGAAGTGCGGATTATGAAGAGCTTGACGGCGTGAGTTTGCCAAGCTATCGTGGCGATATAATTAATGGCTTTGAATTTGATGAAAGAGCGAGAATTGCCGAGCCTAAGCGTATGTTGGAGGCTTATTATCAAAGTGCAACAACGCTAAATTTACTTAGGGGTTTTGCTAAGGGTGGTTTGGCGGATTTGCGTGAGGTGCAGCGTTGGAATTTAGGCTTTATAAAAAAAAGTGATTTGCATAGGCAGTATGAGGATTTGAGTGAAAAAATTTCTAGTGCTTTGGCTTTTATGGAGGCTTGTGGAATTAATGCGAATAATACGCCAAGCTTGAGGGAAGTTTCACTTTACACTTCGCACGAGGCTTTGCTTTTGCCTTATGAAGAGGCTTTGACGCGTGTGGATAGCTTAAGCGGTGAAATTTATGATTGTTCGGCGCATATGCTTTGGATAGGCGAAAGGACTCGTGATCTTGATGGGGCACATGTGCATTTTCTAAGTGGCGTGAAAAATCCTTTAGGTGTAAAAATTGGTCCAAATGCCAAGGCTGAGGATATTATAAAACTCTCAAATGTTCTTAATCCCCACAATGAAGAGGGGCGACTTAACATTATTATTCGTATGGGTGCGGACAAAATCGCTTCAAATTTGCCAAGCATTTTTAAAGAATTGAAAAAAGAGGGACTCAATTTAATTTATAGTATCGACCCTATGCACGGCAACACCGTTAAAGTGGGGGATTTTAAAACTAGAGAATTTGATAAGATAATGCAAGAAGTGCGTTATTTCTTTGAAGTGGCGATAAGCGAGGGGGTTTATCCGGGTGGTGTGCATTTGGAAATGACGGGGCAAGATGTTACAGAATGCACAGGTGGAGCTAGTAATGTAACGGCACAAAGTTTGCAGAAGCGTTATGAAACCCAGTGCGACCCAAGACTGAACGCAGACCAAGCTTTAGAACTTGCTTTTTTGATAGCGGATTTACTCAAAAGGGCGCGTCAATGAAACTTTATGGGATTAAAAATTGCGGTAGCGTGAAAAAGGCTATAGAATTTTTAAAAGCTAGGGGCGTGGAATTTGATTTTTTAGATATTAAAAAAATCGATGAAAGCATTTTAAATTCGTGGCTTGAAAAAAGAGTGTTGAAAGATTTGCCAAATCTTTCAGGCACAAGCGCTAGAAAACTAGGACTTAATAAAGAAAAAATGAAAGCCTTATCTAATGAAGAATTAAAAGCTATAATTTTAGAAACTCCAAGTCTCATAAAACGCCCTGTGATAGAGTATAGGGGGCAAATTTATATTGCTAAAGAGTATGAAAATTTAAATTTGTAAAATTTTTTAACCTTACCCAATTATCTTTCGTCTTTTTTGTTTGAGTTAAGGAACAATCTCCCAGCTTTGATGTGATAGAGGTAAATGAAACTTGCATAAATTCATCGCTATTTTTCATCAAATGACGATTATGATTTAAAAACTTGCTGAAGATAAAATAAGTGGCTCCGGATGTAGGATTCGAACCTACGACCAATCGGTTAACAGCCGACTACTCTACCGCTGAGCTAATCCGGAACAAATTAAAAATGTGATTCTAGTAAAAAATAAAAAAAAAGTCAAGTGATTTTTACATAAACGCAAATTTTGTTTTGGTGTAATTCAACAAAATTTAGATTAAAAATAAGGATACGATATGGGCTGTAAAAAATTAGTAACCTTTGACTTTGTGGAAGGGAATTATATTTTGAAAATGACAAAGGAAAATCAGGCAAAGGATTTAGTCAAAGTTAAAATTGGGATTTCTAAAGATTCTAATATTGTGTATCGTAATGAAATGAATACGATTAAATTTCCTAATTTTTCAGCTATGGATTTCAATCTCTTTTTTACAATTTGCTATTTTGGAATTAAGCGTAACTACAAAAGAAAAACTTTAAGAGGTGTTAAAATTAAATTTAGCGATTTAAGAATCTTTCTTCCTCAAATGAAAAACAAAAAGAGGTTTTTTGATGAAATTGCTAAATTTGTTAAATATAAACTAAAATTAGTTGGTGTAGATAGTATTGAATATGATGAAATGGCGCAAGAAGACGGAACAATGAAAGATTTGGATAATGGCAAGAGAAAGTTAAAAGGTGCGGTTTTTATAAAAAATTATATACTTGATGAAGAAAAAGAAGAACTGATTTTAGAACTTAGCTCTCCTAAAGAAAAACAAGATTTTCTTAAAAACACTTTAGAAAATACCAAAGCAAATGAAAAGCTTGGTGAGAGCTTAGACATTTTAGAAGCCCTTGATGAAAACGCCAAGCTCATCAAAGAAAAAGAAGAACAAATCAAAGAAGATAAGCAAAGACTAGAAAATAAAGAAGAAAACAAGCTTGATGAAAAAATAGAAAACAAAGCAAATGAAGCTTATGATAAACAAGTTGATGAACTTTTAAAACAGCACGAGGCTGAACTTGCTAGACTTAAAGAAGAAAGAGAGCGTTTAGAAGAAAACTTTGAAAAAAGCATAGAAAACCTTTTAAACTCCAAAGATTTAGGTGATGTTTTAAGAACCCTACAAGAAATGGATAAAGCCTTTGCTTTAATGATGAAACAAGCCTATGAAGAGGCAAATGAAAAGCATAGGCAAAGAGAAGAAAAAATAGAACTTGCGGTAAAAAGCACAGCGATGAAAGAGGTTGCAAAGGATTTAGTTAAAGAAATCCATTCAAAAAGTAAAGAGCTTAATGGGGGTTTAGAGACAATGAAACAAGAACAAGGGGCTTTTATAGAGCTTGATAGAATGATGAAAAGAGAACCAAGTGATATAAAAGAGATTAAAAAAATGGAAAACTTTTATCAAAAAACAGATAAAGAGCTTCCAAATTTCAAAGAAAACTATCCAAAAAGCTATGCCAAAGGATTAAAAATGATTGAAAAAGGTAAAGAAAAGTTCTTAAACAATACTCTAGGACAAACACAATTTCAACAACAAGCAAGGACTATGGTATGAAAAAAATAACCCTATCTCTAATAACAGCTTCAACTCTTTTTCTATCAAATGTAAATGCAGTTGCAGCAGGAATTCCAGTCATTGATACGGCAGGAATTGCAGAACAAGTTAAAGCTTACGCTCAAATGATAAAAGAATACGAGCAAATGTTAAAAGATACGCTTAATTTCGAAAAGCAAATGAAAGAATTAGGTGTGGATATGACTAGCATTTCTCAAATACTAGGGGATTTAAATTCTATGATAAGTGATATGCAAGGAATTTACAATGATATAACGAATATCCCTGATGATATTTTAGGCAATATTAAACAGGTGCAAAACGCTTGTTCTTTTTTACAAACGCAAAGCCCAAGCTTTAAAGATAAACTTGGCTCTATGACAAGTGCAATTGATAATGATTTTAATCGTTGTGTTTCAGGGATTAGAAATAATGCTGATATTACAAAAAGTATAGATGAGCTTATGGATAAAATCAATCAAACAACAGATTATAATCTTAAACAACAACTCTACACCCAAATTGAAAACATTAAAAACGCTCAAGCTTTTATAGAAAATAAAGCAAAAGAAGAACAAGCTAATCGCTTAATTACCTTTTATGATACTTATCATAAGCAAGATAAAACTAATCCTTATACTAAGGCAAAGATGAGTGCAGATTTAGAAAAACTAGCCAAACAATTACAAAACCCTAATAATGCTAAACAGGCTCAAGCTCTTACAAATTCCATTCTTATAAAAATGTATGAGAATATGCAAAGACAATATGAGCTTAATTTAGAATATTCTAATGCTCTTACAAATATGGCTCAACAAAACGCAGGTGCAGATGGTCGAAAAGATTTAACCGAAGCAGATTTTCAAAAGGTTTATACACCCTCTAAAATCGATGATAAATTCTTAATTTATAAGGATTTGCCACCTCCAAAACTTGATGAAAACGGCTTCCCTATTTTTGAATTTTAATTTAAAGGATAAACAATGAAACAAAAAATACTTATTTCTGCTTTAACAGCGGTAATTTTAGCTTCTTCTTTAGAGGCAAATAGTGAAATTTTAGGCGGAGACGCTGGTCTTGCTTGTGAGGCAATACTTTGTCTTAGTTCCCCTGCGAGACCTAGTGAGTGTCAGCGTTCTTTAGCAAAATACTTTAGCATACACTTTAGCAAACCGTGGAAGACCATTAATGCTAGAAAACAATTTCTATCACTTTGCCCTGAGGGAAGTATGACGCCTGAAATGAAACAACAAGTTGAAGACTTATCAAGGCTTACAGGTTTTTGCTCTGTTGATGAGTTAAATGCAAATATAGAAAAAAAGAAAGTAGGAACTTCACAAAACTCTATGGGTATGACTAGGGTGCTTTATAATTATAGAATTAGCCCTGAAATGACTGAAAATTGTAAGATAGTTACAAGAATGAATTATAACGATTATGCGTTTAAATATACTTGCAATAAAGAGTTTTACAAAGAAGAAGATTGGAATAATGGCTTTATCAAAGAAGAAATCTCTAAAAGTGCTTATGATATGTTAAGTAATGATTTAAGAATGATAGAGAAAAGAAGAGTGCAAATTTCTTACCCAGAGTGGAATAAGCTTCCTAATGATGAAAGAGAAGCTCAAAAAATAAGTGGTAGCGATAAGGACTATTATATTTATTACAAACTTGAAAACGCTTATTTCAAAAAGAACTTCATTAAAAAAGATTGTTGGGTTGATGCGAGAAAGTAAAAAGAACAATGAGGATTTTATCAACCTCCCCCTTGATGAAATCCTAAAATCAAATGCTTACTATGAGAAAAAAGATAAGACCTCTTTAAGATATAAAGTTCTCACAAATGAAAGCGGTGATTTAGTTGTGATTAGCCGAAATGAAAGAGGGCATTATCTTTATTTTAACCCTAATGATGATAGAGATAGAGGTAATATCTTTAATTTTTGTAAAAATAGGGGCATAAACGCACAGGAATTATTAAGAGGCATAGAAAAAGAGCTTACAATCAAACCCATAGAAATAAGCAATACTTCAAGCAAAAAAGCCTTAGAAGAATATGAAGCGATGAAAGGTGTGTCTTTTAATAATTTTTTCTTTGAGAAAAGATTAATTTGTCCGCATTTAATGCAAGAATTTCCCACTTTAAAACAAGATAAGATGAAAAATATCATCGCACCAAGTTTTACCCTATCGCAAACAAAGCTGAGTGATAAAAACTATACTTACTTAATCCCAAATGGTTATGTGAGCTATCTTTCAAGTCCCTTAATTGATAAAGAAAGCAAACAGGCTAAAAATATTAAAAATCTTTGTTATGGCACAAAAGGTTTAGAAATCTTAAAAATACCTTCAAGCACAAAAGAGGATATTAAAAATATTATTATTACTGAAAGTATGATTGATACTTTATCCTTACTTGAACTTAAAGAGTTTAATGCTAAAGAAAGTCTTTTATGCTCGACTAACGGACAAATCAGCAGAACGCAAAAAGAAGTATTTGCATATTTAAATAATGAATTTAAAGAAGCTAAAGTGTATCTAGGCTTTGATAATGACAATAAGGGAAAAGAATTTGAAAAAATTGCAAAAGAAAGCTTTACAAATGCAAAAATCTTAAAAGCAAATTTTAAAGACTTTAATGATGATTTAATCATCGCTAAAAATCTTAACCTAGAAAACAATTTTACAAAAATAGACTGCAAAAAGCTTTTATTTCAAATGGAAAAAAGAGCTTCGCAATTTATCAAAAACTTTCATTGTATGAGTGATGAAACAATGATGAAGGAATTAAAGCAAATCTCAACTTTGGATATTCCTAAATATGAGAGTATAAAATCTAAGATTGAAAAACACCTCGATACAAAAACCCTAGACCTTGCTTACAATCAACTAGCTAAGTGTTTAGAAAGAGAGCTAGGAAAAAGCAGGTAGTTAAGCTAAAAATGTTATAATTTTTAAATCTCAACAAAAGGAAATATATTACAAGCGAAGATACCAACACAACAAAAAATAACACTACACCACAAACTAAATCTAAACTCTAAATTTTTCATACCCTCATAATCAAACAAAAACACCCCTTAAATCAAAAAACTTTAAAAGAATTACTAACAACACTACAAAAATCAATTTAAACTATGTTTCTGTGCGTTTAAACACTATTCACAAAAATCAACTAAAGCTAAAAATCAAAAACTAACAAATTTCTAAAAAAGACAACCAACAAGAATCTAAACTAAAAATATTCCTTAGGGGAACAAGCAAACAAACTCAAACAACAAATCAAACTTTTTTAAGAATTCAAAATTCATTTTTTTTTTTTTTTTGAAAGGTGCAAAGCTAAAGAAAAAACTCTATCCAAAAAATTCAAAAAAGCAGTTAAGGAAAAATTAAAGATTAAACTTTAAATCAAATTTAATTACTAGACTCTTGATTATATTAATCTTCTTCCCTTTTTTAGTCTTTTTTTATATATAATAAGGAAAAGCAAGGGGTAGTTTTTGCGGAACTTAAGCGTCTTTTACTTTTTTCTTAAAGTGGAGAAATGGGCTTTTGAAAGCTACCATAATTCACAATTTAAGCTATATTTAATAAAAAAGGGTAGTTTTTGCGGAACTTAAACTTTTTTAAAAATTTTCTTAAACTTTCTCTAAATATTATAATATGGTCGTTAGATTGATATTTTATGATAATATAGTAAAAATAATTGTATTTTAAATTATCCTTAACTATCCTTTGTAAAACGCTGTAAAATAGAACTTTAAGTTTTAAGCTTATTTACCATTGATTAACCTATCTTTTTACAATCCTTAAGTTTTTATAGGTAGTTTTTGCGGACTTCTCTTTAAGCTAAAAAAGCTTACAAATGTCTATGAAATGGTATTTAAAAAGTGATAGTAGAAAGTTAAAATGAAGCTTAAATATTTTTTGTTTTGATAAGGCTTATCAATAGAAAATTTGCATTTTTTCTAAAAATAAGCCTTTTTTCTTAAGAAAAGCTGAGTAATTTTTGAAAATCCTCAGGCTCTCTTAGTTGTTTTTGATTGATTTGTTCTAAGTAGAATTTGGCGTTTTGGATTAGAAAATTTAAATATTTTTCTTCACTTTTTAGAAAGTTAATATCAATCCTACCTCTTGGTTTATAGGCTCTTATGAAGTTTTTATAAAGTGCAGTCCAAATTTGTCTTTGTTTTAAATTACCATTACTCGCCGCAGTAATCACACAAATAAGTTCAATAAGTTCATCAAATATTTTTTTAAGTCTTCTTTGTTCTAGTGTCTTAGGGCGTGTTTGCTTATCCTTGCTTTCTTTATAGAGTATATCACCATAAGCTTCCTCAATACTAGGCTCTTTATGCTCTATAAGCTTTACAATTTGAGGTTCTTTCTTAGTTTTTAATTCATTAATCAAAGCTCTCTGCGTTTCTATTAATTCTTCCTTAGTCTTTATCACTTCATTTTTAGCTTTAATCAGTTCATCTTTTAAACTAAACATTTCATTACTAGCACCTACACTATAACTCCCATCTTTTCTAATGCTAGGTAAAACCTCATTAATGACCCATTGCCTAAAATCTCTAGCCTTTGGCTTATCACTACGCATAAGCATAAAATAAAGTTGTGGTTCGGTTATCATTGTAAATTCTTTAATACCATAGCCTATGTCAAAGCTACATATATTTAATATAGGTAGCTCAAATTCCTTTAAAATAGCGTTTTTGATATTAGCAGGGTTTTCCATTTTCAAACTATCACAAATAACCTTAGCATCCATATAAGTACAGTCTAGATATCGGATATTTTTTAAGGTTATATACAGGCGCTCTCCCAGCTGAGCTAATTCCCCAATTAGCTTTATCATCAATCTTTAAAATCTAAACAAGGACAATTGAAAAGCAAGTTTGTGAGAAACTTGACTTTATTATACTCTATCCTAACGAAAGGATAAAGTTGTACTCTAGAAAGGAGGTGATCCAACCGCAGGTTCTCCTACGGTTACCTTGTTACGACTTCACCCCAGTCGCTGATTCCACTGTGGGGGATAACTAGTTTAGTATTTCCACTTCGAGTGAAATCAACTCCCATGGTGTGACGGGCGGTGAGTACAAGACCCGGGAACGTATTCACCGTGACATGGCTGATTCACGATTACTAGCGATTCCGGCTTCATGCTCTCGAGTTGCAGAGAACAATCCGAACTGGGACATATTTTATAGATTTGCTCCACCTCGCGGTATTGCGTCTCATTGTATATGCCATTGTAGCACGTGTGTCGCCCTGGGCGTAAGGGCCATGATGACTTGACGTCGTCCCCACCTTCCTCCTCCTTACGAAGGCAGTCTCCTTAGAGTGCTCGACCGAATCGTTAGCAACTAAGGACGAGGGTTGCGCTCGTTGCGGGACTTAACCCAACATCTCACGACACGAGCTGACGACAGCCGTGCAGCACCTGTCTCTAAGTTCTAGCAAGCTAGCACCCTCATATCTCTATAAGGTTCTTAGGATATCAAGCCCAGGTAAGGTTCTTCGCGTATCCTCGAATTAAACCACATGCTCCACCGCTTGTGCGGGTCCCCGTCTATTCCTTTGAGTTTTAATCTTGCGACCGTACTCCCCAGGCGGTATGCTTAATGCGTTAGCTGCATTACTGAGATGACTAGCATCCCAACAACTAGCATACATCGTTTAGGGCGTGGACTACCAGGGTATCTAATCCTGTTTGCTCCCCACGCTTTCGCGCCTTAGCGTCAGTTAAGTTCCAGCAGATCGCCTTCGCAATGGGTATTCTTGGTGATATCTACGGATTTTACCCCTACACCACCAATTCCATCTGCCTCTCCCTCACTCTAGACTATCAGTTTCCCAAGCAGTTTAATGGTTAAGCCATTAGATTTCACAAGAGACTTGATAATCCGCCTACGCGCCCTTTACGCCCAGTGATTCCGAGTAACGCTTGCACCCTCCGTATTACCGCGGCTGCTGGCACGGAGTTAGCCGGTGCTTATTCCTTTGGTACCGTCAAAATTCTTCCCAAAGAAAAGGAGTTTACGCTCCGAAAAGTGTCATCCTCCACGCGGCGTTGCTGCGTCAGGGTTTCCCCCATTGCGCAATATTCCCTACTGCTGCCTCCCGTAGGAGTCTGGACCGTGTCTCAGTTCCAGTGTGACTGATCATCCTCTCAGACCAGTTAAGCGTCATAGCCTTGGTAAGCCTTTACCTTACCAACTAGCTGATACTATATAGTCTCATCCTACACCGAAAAACTTTCCCTATCTAACTTATGCTAAATAGGAGTATGGGGTATTAGCACTCATTTCTAAGTGTTGTCCCCCAGTGTAGGGCAGATTAACTATACCTTACTCACCCGTGCGCCACTAATCCACTTCTAGCAAGCTAAAAGCTTCATCGTTCGACTTGCATGTATTAGGCACGCCGCCAGCGTTCACTCTGAGCCAGGATCAAACTCTCCATATTTTTATCTTCTTTAACATCAGGCAAAGCCTGACTAAGAAGCAACACTAAAGATAAGATTGCTAAACACAATCCATTAATTAGGTTATTCCCTAGTATCTTTAGCTTTAGTGATATGAAGTTTTAATCTAAAACTTTTATTTGTTTAGCTTTACTAATATTATAGTAAAGTTGGCTCAATCGTCACTTATTTAGATTTCAAAGATTGACTATAAGATTTAAATAACAATGTTGGTGTTAAAGAACAAGACTTTTTTAGGTTTTTACTATGGCTAAGAAGCTAAGGGTAAAAAAACAAAAAAGAAATGAAATTGTAGCGAGGAAAGCTTAAATACAGCTTTTATTTGTGGAAAATTTATAAAAATTAATAATTTAAAAGAGAAATTTTATAAAATTTCTCTTTGTCCTTTGGAGTCTGGCTCACTTAAAATGCCCATTTGGGTGAGTTGTTCTATGATATTTGCAGCTCTGTTGTAGCCTATTTTGAGACGGCGTTGCAGATAAGAAATACTTGTTTTGCCATCTTCTAAGATGACTTTTTTTGCTTCTTCGAAAAGTTCATCTAAACCACCCTCAATTTCTCCACTTGTCGTTACTCCGCTACTTTGCTCATCTTTTAAAAAACGCTCGTCGTATTCTACTGCTTGTTGTTCTTTTAAAAATTCCACTATCTTTTCTATCTCAAATTCGCTCGCAAAAGGTGCGTGTAGGCGGACGATATTGCTCGTTCCTGGAGGGGTGAAAAGGCAGTCTCCACGACCCAGTAAGCTTTCAGCTCCCATCGCGTCAAGTATGACTTTTGAGTCGATTTTTTGCCCGACTTTATAAGAAATTCTACTCGGTAAATTTGCTTTAATGAGTCCCGTTACTACATCAACGGATGGGCGTTGGGTCGCTACGATGAGATGAATTCCGCTTGCTCTTGCCATTTGTGCTAAACGCCCTATATAAAATTCCACATCTTTACCTGCTGTCATCATTAAATCCGCCAAC
The DNA here is from genome assembly GCF_002080395.1 of Campylobacter helveticus. Taxonomy (NCBI): domain Bacteria; kingdom Pseudomonadati; phylum Campylobacterota; class Epsilonproteobacteria; order Campylobacterales; family Campylobacteraceae; genus Campylobacter; species Campylobacter helveticus. The sequence continues at coordinate 1,096,795 of NZ_CP020478.1, read as the reverse complement.
TCGTCAATAATTACAACGATAAAAGGAAGTTCTTCTGCCTCGCCACTTAACCTTACTTTTTCATTATAGTTTTCTATGTTTTTGGTTTTTGCTTCAGCCATAAGGCGGTATCTACGCTCCATTTCAGCGACCATATTAGAAAGGGCATTGACGGCTTTTTTGGGGTCGGTTATCACGGGCGTTAAGAGGTGTGGGATATCGTTATAAATGCTAAATTCAAGCATTTTTGGGTCTATCATCATCAAACGCAAGGTTTTAGGGCTATTGCGATATAATAAACTTAAAAGCATCGCGTTAATCCCCACACTTTTACCGCTTCCTGTTGTTCCTGCGATGAGAAGGTGTGGGAGTTTTTTTAAGTCTGTTACAAAGGCGTTTCCTACTATGTCTTTGCCCAGTGCTATGGTAAGTGGGCTTTTAGAATTGCAAAAAACTTCACTTTGTAAAATTTCTTTGAGATAAATCGTTTGCGTTTCTTCATTTGGCACTTCAATGCCCACGACATCTTTACCCGGAATAGGTGCTTGTATGCGTATGGAACGCGCTTTTAAAGCCATAGCTAAATCATCTTGCAAGTTTAAAATTCGGCTCACTTTTACATCTGCACTAGGGCGAAATTCAAAGGTTGTTACCACAGGACCTGTGTAGGTGCTAATGACATCGCCTCCTATTTTAAAACGGCGTAATTTCTCAAGTAAATCGTAAATTTTTTTGTCGATTTCACTTTCATCTATTTCTTGTTTTTTTGCATCTGGATTTGCAAGAAAGTCAAGCGGAGGCAAAACAAAATCTTTTGGATTTTCAAAATCGCCCTGTTCGATTTCTGCCAAAAGTGCTTGGTTAATGGCGATTTCTTTAGCCAAGATGCTTTTTTTCTGTGGCAAATCCTCTTCTAAAATCGCATCCAAGCTTTTTTCTTCTAAAGGATTTTTAGCTGTGTCAAAATAGGGCATTTCCTCTTTTTTATCCTCAATATCCTCAAGTTTGATGACGGATGGTTTTGGTGGCATTATGGGGTTTTCAAGTTCTTCCACGATAAATTCTATATTTTGATTTTTTAAGTCCTCTTCTAACTCGATGATTTCAAATTCTTTATCATTTGTTTGATTTGTATTAGGCGTTAAATTTTTTGGCTCTAAATTTTCTTGCGTAAGATTAGGGGAGGGCGTAGGTGTATTGAAGCTGTATTTGCTATTTGCTTCAAGTGGGCTAAGGCTTTTAAGTTCTTCATTTTCAAGCTTTGTGATTTGCTCTTGCACCTTTTTTTCTAAAATTTCATTTTGACTTTCTCTGTATTCTTCCTCAAGTCTTGCTTTTTGCATTAAATCCTCTCTAAGCTCAAGCTCTTTTGTAAAAATTTTATGTTTGCTTTCATTTTTAGGGGAATTTATAGCGATGTTTTTTCTTTTATAGCTTGGTTCGTCTAAATTATCTTTGAGATTGATTTGTTGAATTTCTTCTGGATTTTTGGGTTTTAAAAAACGCTCTGGTATCACTTCCATCTCCTCTTGCGGTATAAAATTAAATTCCTCATCTAGCCCTATGACACTTTTGCTTGCTTTTTGTGCGAAAGAGCGTAGCTCCTTAGAATTTTCATAAAGAAAACTTTGGGGATTTAAATTTTCAATTTCTATTTTTTCGTCTAAAATTTGCATTTTTAGTTTAGCAAAATCAGCCTTTGCGTCATTACTTGCTTTGAGATTGTTGGCTTTTATTTCTTCTTCTACGGGCTTTAAGGGTGGTGGCGGAGCGGGGATTTGCTCTTCTTTTGTTTTTGTTTCTACAAGCTCCTCTTTTTCGCTTTCTCCACCAAAAATTTTCATTAGGGCATTCTTAAAATTATTTTCAAATTTGGCAAAAATGCTCCAATTTATCTCTATCTTAAAGACTTCTTTAATGAAATTTGGAAAAAGTAAGCAAATGGCAAGTAGTAAAAATAAAAGCGCGACAATGCCACTTCCTATATGTCCAAAAAGCGTGGAAAACAAAGCATATAAAAGCTCTAAAACATAGCCATTTTTATCAAACACAGCAAATAAAAGCAAAGCGGAGAAAAAGCCAAAGCCCATACCAAAAAGCTCTGTGCGTTTGAAAAGTTCTATTTTGTAGGATTTTTTAAAATAGAAATAATTTAAAACAAAAAGAGCAAAGGGATAGTAAATCCCAAATTCCCCAAATAAAAAGAAATTCGCCTCATAAAGCCATAAGCCCATTTGAGGCGCTAACATACAAAGACAAAGATAAAAAATCGCCAAAGACGATAGGATAAAAATAGCTTCTTTTTTGATGTTAAACCCTTAAAGTTTGATAAAAGAAGCTATTATAGCATTAAAGCATTACATATAATTTAACAAGCTAAGTTGCGATATGGTCGTTGTCGCTTTCATAGAGGCTTGGTAGGCTAATTGCGTTTGCATTAAATTCATTAGCGTTTCGCCATAGTCTGCGTCATTGACCTGAGTTTTAAGCGTTTGCACATTGACAGCTAAAAAGGTTACGCGTGTATTGACATTGTCTATATTATTATGATACGCCCCCATAGTGGTGTTTAGCTTGTTAATATGGTCGCTTAAGTGGTCAAGCCTCTCAAGTGCGCCTTGCATTCCTGTGTTTCTAGGATTATCCCCATCAGCGTCCGCTCTCATATCTCCACTTAAAACCGCCTCTATCATTAAGTCCAAATCCTTAATAATATCGACATTTGGCTCATCGATGACTAAAGAATTATTTGCACTAAAAGAAAAGTCCGGTCCTGCCATTTGATTTGCCGTATGAGTGAAAGGTGGCTGAGGGAATTGTCCGCTTTGAGAATCTCTTAAAGAAACACCGATATTTGTGCCGGTGGAAAGCTTATCTGTCACGCTAATGCGTCCTTTGTAGTCCATCGTAACATTGACGGTTGATTTTGAATCGCTCATTAGCTTTTGCAAGGTGTCGTATTGCTGTGTTGTGATTTGTCCGTTGTTTGGCGTTATGGTTTGTGTTGGCACTTGGTCGCTTGCAAACATTCCTATAATGTCATTGATTTGCCTATAAGTGATTTCATTAGGCGGGGTTACGACACCATTATTTCCTGTGGTTGGGTTGGTATGCGTGATAGGGAATGATATGGTTTGTCCTGCGTTATTTGGGTCTGGAAAACTCACGGTTGAATTTTGTAAATTTATCGTTACATTGTAAGTATTCCCGCCTTTTGAATTTACAGTGAGGCTTAGGGTGGAGTCCATAGCAGTTCCGGACATTACTTCACTGAGCTTTGTATCATCTGTGGCGTAAGCATTTGTCCCTTGAATGACTTGAGAGACATTCCCTACAACGGAATTTCCGTGCTTTTCAAAAAAGACATTATCATAATCCGCCCCATTTGTAGCATTTCCTCCACTATCTGTCATTTTAGAATTGATAAAGTCAGTTTGGTGGAGGTCGATATCAAATTGTTGTCCGTTTATCGTTATATTGACAGGAGATTGTAAATCTGTAATCGGGCGTGGAGGGTTTCCCACAGCCTGTTCCATCACCAAATTTGTCAAATCATCTTTGGTTAGTTGAGGGTTAGCTTGTTTCATAGCTTCCTCTATATCTTGGAATTCTTTTTTGTCGTCAAACTGCGGTGTATAAGCTACGGCGTGGAAATCGAGCTTATTATTCCCCTCTTTTAAGTCTGTGATTTGAATTTGACCGCTGTCATTTAGCGTTACATCGACGACTTTTTCTGTGGCGGTGTTACCATACAAATTTCCTATTTTTTCTAGCACATCTTCCATTTTATCCTCAGGACCGACCAAAACAGCGGACTTAAAGCTTTGCCCATCGGGTCTTACGCCTTGCACATAAAGCGTAGTTGGAGGGAAGTTAAGCTTTGTATCTTGCTCGAAATCTTTATCAATGTCAAGTTTTTTATCTTTCACATAACCAAGCCCGATTAAATCCTGCCATAAATTATCGCCCGTTAAATATTTTGTTTTATCGGGATTTTGAGATAAATCGTAGCGGTTATCTGTAAATTTTTCGTTAGTGGTGATTTGCTTTTGGTAGTCCCCATCCGCTTTGAAAAATAAGTCAAATCCGGGGATATTATAAGGGCTTTCTGTGCCAGCTCCCGTTACGACATTGACATTATTTTTATCCCCAAAATAATTACCCTTAGAATCAAATGGCTTATTATTAAGCTGGGCGCCTGAGAAAAGATATTGTCCATTAACGCTGGTGTTGGCGAGTTGGACGATTTGCTCTTTGATTCTTGTAAGCTCTTTAGCTATGGCTTCTCTTGAAGTTTGGCTATTACCATCGCTTGCAGCCTGAGTTACCTTAACTTTAAAATCTTCTAGTAATTTCACCATATCTTGCAGTGCTTTCATACTATTTGCGGTCATTTCTTTGGCTGAATTTGTGGCTTCTTTGATTTGCTCGAGAGTTTTTAGCTCATATTCAAGTCGTGTGCTATCGATATAAACACTTGCATCTTCATAAGAATCTTGTATTTTCAAACCTGAGCTAAGTTGCATAGCAAGTTTATTAAGAGCTGAAGCTCCGTCCATCGTGTTTTGAATGGAGTTTGTGAAATTGAGTTTGTTTGTAACTCTCATTGTCTTTCCTTAAATAGTGAAATTTATCTTTTCAAATACTGCTATAAGGCTATAAGCAAAAAGTGTTCCTAAATTTCAAAATCCTCTTTAAAGAATTTATAAACTTAAAAAAGTATAATTACGCTTTCATTTAGCCCAAGTGGTGAAACTGGTAGACGCGCTAGACTCAAAATCTAGTAAGGGCGACCTTGTGCCGGTTCGAGTCCGGCCTTGGGCACCATCACTTCATAACAAGCCGCATTAACATCATCTCATCGCCGTCTATGGTTTTTAAATCCACACTTTTGCATTTTGGACACTTAAACACATTTTCTTTTAAAATGCTTTTTTCTCCACAAGAAAGACACAAAATTTCAAGCTCTGCCACTTCTATAAAAAGTTCGGTTTTTTGGCAAAGTGCGGAATTTTCTCTAAAGGTTTCAAAACAGCGTTTAAAAAGTGAGATTTCTATACCACTTAAACGCCCGATTTTAACATAAATTTCGTTAATTTCTTTGGCATTTTGAGCGTTGGCATTTTCTTCGCAAAGCGTGATTAAAGACTCAACTATGCTAAGTTCGTGCATTAGCAAATCCTTGGTAAAAGTTCGCCCTTAGGACTTTCTAAAAAGCGTTTTGCTCCATAGGCATTTTGTAAAATCACCCTTGCTTTTTCACTTGGTAGAATTTCCCCTATGATGTTTGCGTTTTTGTTGAATTTTTGTAAAATTTCTAGGGCTTTTTGTGTGTCTTGCTGCTCTACGCAAAGTAAGAATGTGCCTTCATTAGCAAGTTCGTAAGGCTCATAGCCAAAAAGCTCACAAAGCCCTAAAACTTCATCTTGGACGGCAATTTTTTCTTCATAAACTAAAATATCTTTTTTGCAAAAACTCGCCCATTCATTTAAAACAGCGCTTAAACCTCCACGCGTTGCATCTCGCATCGCTATGATATTTAAATTTGCTTCTAAAAGCTCTAAAACTTCCTCTTTTACGCATTTGCAATCACTTTTTACATTTGCTTCAAGTTCGTTTCTTTTTATCAAAACGCTCGCTCCGTGTCTTCCCACATCGCCACTTAAAAGCACACTTAGTCCTTCTTTTAAATTTTTTGTTTGGCAGGGCTTGATGATTTGCCCGAGTGCTGTGGTGTTGATATAAATGCCATCGCCTTTACCTTTTGGCACGACTTTTGTATCCCCACATACAAGTTTAACGCCGTTTTTTTCACACTCTTCCCTAATGCTTTTTAAAATTTTTTCCAAATTTTCAAAGGAAAATCCCTCTTCTAAAATCAAAGCAAGGCTTAAAAATAAGGGCTTCGCACCTACCATTAAGACATCATTAACAGAGCCACACACGCAAAGTTTGCCGATATTTACCTCCTCATCTAAAAAAATGGGACTTAATACAAAAGAATCGGTGCTTAAAGCTATATCTCCTAGGATAGCAGCGTCATTTGCCTCTTTTAAAATTTCGTTATTAAAAAGCTTAAAAACGCCTTTTAATAATTCGTTCATTTCTTCGCCACCGCCCCCGTGCGCTAATGTGATTTGTTTCATTTTCTACCTTTTAGATTTTATGTCATTTTAGCATTTAATGTAAAATATTAGTTAGCAATTAATCAAATTTGCTTATAATTTAGGACAAACTAAGTATGAAAAGGAAAAGCTATGTGTAAAGATTGCGGTTGTTCGGTAACTCCACACACTCAAGACCATCATCACTCTCAAAATCATTCTCACTCACACCATCATTATCAAAACTATGAAAATCCTGAGCTTAAGGAAGACAAAACCTTAGAGGTTTTAAGCAAAATTTTAAGTAAAAATGACCATGAAGCAGAGCATAATAGGGGGCATTTTAACGCTGAAAAAGTGCTTTGTATTAATTTAATGAGTTCGCCCGGAAGTGGAAAAACAACGCTTTTAGAAAGCACTTTAAAGGCTTTAAAAAACGAAATGAAAATTAGCGTGATAGAGGGAGATTTAGAAAGTGAAAATGACGCTAAACGCGTAAGAGAAGCGGGGGCGCAGGCTTTTCAAATCACCACAGGGCAAAGTTGCCATTTGGACGCTTTTATGGTGCATAAGGCTTTACATCACTTAAATTTAAAAGAATGCGATTTGCTTTTTATAGAAAATGTGGGGAATTTGGTTTGCCCTGCAAGTTATGATTTAGGGCAGCATTTAAATGTCGTGCTTTTAAGTGTTACGGAGGGGAGTGATAAGCCGCAAAAATATCCTGTGATGTTTAAAAAGGCGGATTTGGTGATTATTTCAAAAGCAGATTTAGCCCATCATTTTGATTTTGATGTGGAAGAGGCGAGTAGGGAGTGTAAAAAGCTTAATCCTAAGGTGGATATTTTAATCCTTGATTCTAAAACTGGGAAAAATTTAGAGCTTTGGTATCAGTATCTAAGGCTTAAAAAGGAGCTTTTTTAATGTGTCTTTCCATACCCTCTAAAATTTTAGAGATAGATGATTATAATAACGCTTTAGTGGAGACTTTGGGCGTAAAGAGAAAGGTCAATTTAGATTTGATTAGTGAGCCTTTAAAGCAGGGTGATTTTGTGCTAATTCACGTTGGCGTGGCAATGGAAAAGATAGATAAGGAAGCCGCGCTTTTAAGCATTAAAACCTACCAAGAGATAGTGGATAAAATGCAGAGTGGAGAGATAAAAATGGACGAGGGGGATATGGGGCTTAATGAATTTCATCGATGAATTTAGAGATAAAAATACCCTGTTAGCACTGAATGCTCTCATTAAAAAAAAAGTCCAAAAGCCTATCAATATAATGGAAATTTGTGGCGGACACACGCATAGCATTATGAAATATGCCTTGTGTGATTTATTGCCTAAAGAGATAAATTTTATCCACGGACCGGGTTGTCCCGTGTGTGTAATGCCTCGCAGGCGTATTGATATCGCTTTAAAACTTGCCGCGCAAAAAGATGTGATATTTTGCACTTTGGGCGATTTGCTAAGGGTTCCGGGAAGCACACATTCTTTGCTTGATTTACGCGCTAAGGGTGCTGATGTAAGAGCGCTTTACGCTCCACTTGAAGTTTTGCAAATCGCTAAAGAAAATTTAGAGAAAAAAATTATCTTTTTTGCCATAGGTTTTGAAACAACCACGCCGATGAGTGCTTTGCTTTTGGAAAAAGTGATAGAGGAGGGCTTAAAAAATGTTTCTATTTTTTCAAATCACATTACCGTTCCAGCACCAGTGGAAGCGATAATGAGCGATGAAAATGTCAAAATTGACGCTTTTTTAGGACCTTCTCATGTGAGCGTGATAACGGGTTATAAAATTTACGAGCCTTTGGCAAAGAAATTTCACACTCCCATAGCGGTGAGTGGCTTTGAGCCTGTGGATATAATGGAAAGCGTTTTAAATATCATCTTGCAAGAAAATGCCAAAAAAGCCGAAATTTATAATCAATACTCAAGGGTGGTAAGCCGTGAGGGTAATGTCAAGGCGCAAAATTTGGTTAAGAAATATTTTAAACCTTGCGATTTTGAATTTAGAGGTTTAGGCTTGATTAAAAATGGAGGCTTAGAGCTTAGGGAGGAATTTGCAAGATATGATGCAAGCAAGCTTTATGACTGCGAGGTGGAAAGTAAGGGTGAGAGTAAGGCTTGCATTTGCGGACAAATTTTAAGAGGTTTAGCCAAGCCTTATGAATGTAAGGTTTTCGGTAAAGCTTGCACACCAAAAAGTCCTATAGGTAGCTGTATGGTTTCTGGTGAGGGGGCTTGTGCGGCGTATTACAAATACGCTAAAGCGCATTGATGAATTTTTAGAAAGGTATGTATGGAAGCGATGTATCCATATTTTTTTAATTGCGCATATTATTTGTGCGATTGTATTTTTAGGTTATATTTTTGCTGATGTTATTTTGCTTTCTCCTGTGCGTAAAAATTTAAAGAAAATTTTAAGCGAGGAGAAGCAAGAGGTTTTAGACGCTGTTTTTTGGCGGTATTTCTAAACGCGCAGTTAAGATTATGCCATTGTGTCTTTTAATCTTAATCTTAAGTGGTGGAGCGATGATAAGCTCTTATATTGGCACAGAAAAAGGCTTTTTTGAGACAAAATTGCAAATTTTTTTTTAATGATAAAGGCATTGCTTGCGTTTATCATTTTCATAATGGTTTGCGTGTCGCTTAGTTGCAAGGTATTGGGTGTGAGAAATCCTTTGGCGGGTATTATCCACCCTCTTGCTTTAATACTTGGCTTTTGTATAGTGGTCTTGGCTAAAGCCGCATTTTATTTTAATTAAAGGAGAAAAGTATGAAATTTGAAACAATTAGTATCGAGTCTATCCATAAGCTTATGGATATTTTTTATGCAAAGGTTAGAGTTGATAAAAATGGACTTGGTGCAGTTTTTAACGCTAAAATTGGCACAAATGACGAGCAGTGGAATTCGCATAAGATAAAGATTGTAAGTTTTTGGGAGGGTATGCTACTAGGAAGTGGAAATTTTAAAGGCAACCCTATGAAAGCACATATAGACCTACCCGCCTTTCCTAGAGAACTTTTTGCTGTGTGGCTTAAGCTTTTCAAAGAGAGCTTAGTCTGTATATGCTCTATAAGCCAACAGAGACATCATCTTTCAAAGAGCAGAGGCTATCCACAAAGATTTCAATATATGCTTTATGAAAGCGGTGTGCGTTAAGCATTAGCTTGAATTTGCGGAGGTGCTTCCTCCCTTAAACTTATGATAAAAGCTTAAGTACTTTTATGCTATAATCCCCCAAATTTTAAAAAGGAAAGTTGATGTTCGCCAAGCTTATACAAAGATATTCTAAAGGGAATCTCATCTTACAAATTTGCATCGGTATAGTGCTGGGCGTTTTTGTTGGACTAGTCTCTAAAGATGCTGCGGTTGTGGCAAATTTTTTGGGTGTTTTATTTACAAGTGCGCTTAAGGCTATCGCCCCTGTGCTTGTGTTTATCCTCATCTTAACCTCCATTTGCACGAGAGAATTTACGCAAAAAAGTGCAAGAATGAAAAATATCGTATTTTTATACATTGTGGCGACTTTTTTAGCCTCTGCTTGTGCTGTTGGTGTGAGTTTTTTAGTCCCAACAGAGCTTGTTTTAGACGGAGTAGAGAAAGTGGAGCAAAGCTCTCCGTCTTTTATGAGTGAAATTTTTAAAGATTTAATTTTAAAGATAGTAGATAATCCTATCAACGCTCTTTCAAGTGGTAATTATTTAGGAATTTTGGCGTGGGCTATTGCTGGAGGATTGGCGCTTAAGCACTGCTCTAAAGAGGCAAAGCAAGTTTTTGTTGATATTAATGAGGGGGTGCTAAAGATAGTTAAATTTATAGTCAAACTTGCCCCTTTTGGAATTTTTGGCTTAGTGGCAAATTCCGTTGCTAGCACGGGTGCAGCAGGGCTTATAAGCTATGCAAAACTCTTGCTTGTCTTGGTTGTTACTATGCTTTTTGTTGCTTTTGTTGTCAATGCTTTGATTGTGTTTATTTATACGCGTAAAAATCCTTTCCCCCTTATTTTTATCTGCTTAAGAGAGAGTGCGTTTTTTGCCTTTTTTACACGCAGTTCAGCGGCAAATATCCCCGTTAATATGGCACTTTGTGCCAAGCTTGGCATTGATAAAGAGCTTTATAGCATTTCCATCCCTCTTGGAGCAACGATAAATATGGGTGGAGCGGCTGTTACCATAGCAGTTTTGAGCCTTGCGGCAGCTTATACCGTTGGGATTGAGGTTAATTTTTTTCAAGCTTTTTTACTGAGCATTATCGCAACTTTTGCAGCGTGCGGAGCTAGTGGAGTGGCGGGTGGCTCACTGCTTTTAATCCCTCTTGCTTGTTCTTTGTTTAATATCAATTATGATGTGGCAATGAAAGTTGTAGCGATAGGTTTTATTATAGGCGTGATACAAGATAGTGTTGAAACAGCACTTAATAGCTCGACAGATGTGCTTTTTACTGCGATTTGCTCGAATAACGATTTGCATTACAAGTAGGACATTATGAAACATCTTATTACGACAAAAGATTTTGATAAGAACGAGATTGAGGCACTTTTTGAAGATGCGAGAGAATTTTTAGATGAAAAACCTAGGACTTTACTTGAGGGAAAGAGTGTAACGACCATATTTTTTGAAAATTCTACTAGGACGCTTTCAAGCTTTGAAAGTGCGGCTAGAAGACTTGGAGCTAGGGTTTTGAGGCTTGATGTTTCAAGGTCAAGCTCTAGTAAGGGCGAAACGCTTTATGATACTGCGGCAAATTTAGACGCTATGGGTCCGCACGCTATCATTGTAAGACATCATCACTCAGGAGTTCCTTATCTTTTGGCTAAACATTTGCATTGTCCTGTATTAAACGCAGGAGATGGTAAGCACGCACACCCTAGTCAAGCTTTGCTTGATTTATTTACCATTAAAGAGCATTTTAAAAATGAGATTGAAGGGCGAAAAATTCTTATTGTAGGTGATGTAAAAAATTCGCGAGTTGCTGCTTCAAATATAGAGCTTTTAGGGCGTTTTGGGCTTGATATTACTTTAGTTGCTCCGCCTCATTTTATGCCTAAAACCTCGCTTAAAAGTTCTTTTGAATTGAGCGAAAGATTAGTTGAGGGTGCAGATATTATTATGAGCTTAAGGACGCAAACCGAAAGACATCAAAAGGCGATTTATGCTTCTTTAAAAGACTATGCGAACGATTTTTGCCTCCACGCAAATTTATTGACTAAAAATCCTAAACTTATCATTTTACATCCAGGTCCTGTGCATAGAAATATCGACATTAGTGATGAGGTAATGGCTAGTTCTCAAAGCCTAGTCTTAAAGCAAGTTAAAAATGGTGTGGCGATAAGAATGGCGATTTTAAAAAAACTGATTTTGGAGAAATGAGATGTTAGAGTGGGATTTAAATGCTTTATTTGAAGATACGGAAGAGCTTGAGACATTTACACAAGAAACAATTAGGTTAGCAGATGAATTTAAGCAAAAGTATGAAAAAAATTTAACCCACTTAAATAAAGAAGAATTCCTAACAAGCTTAAAAACTTACGAAATTTTAAATGAAAATACTGCAAGAATAATGACTTATGTGTATTTGTGTTTTGCTAAGAATACCTTAATGGGAGATTTTTACGCAGAATATGAAGAGAAGTGTAAAAAGATAGAGGAAAATTTACTTTTTTTTGAGTTGGAATTTTGTGAGCTTGAGGAAGCAAAAAGTGGTGAATTTATAGATTTTTGCGAGGATTATCAATTTTATTTAGAAAATCTTTTGAAAAATAAAAAATTTAATCTTAGTCAAAAAGAAGAACGCGTTTTACTTTATCTTTCAAATACGGGAGCAAATGCTTTTTCTAGGCTTTTTGACGAGAGTATGAGTGCTTTGAAAATTGACTTTGAGGGTAAAAAGCTGAGTGAAGAAGAAATTTTAAGTAAGCTTTATCATAGTGAGCGTAAGGTGCGCAAAAAGGCAGCAAAAAGCTTTACAAAAGCTTTAAAGAAAAATGCTTCTTTGTTGAATTTTATTTTTAATATGATAAAAACAGAACTTAAAAACATTTGTCATCTAAGAGGCTATGAAAGTGCTGAAACGCCAAGACATCTAAGGAATCAAATTTCAAAAAAAAGCGTGGATGCGCTTATTTTGAGTGCGGAAAAAAGTTATTATTTGGTGGAGGATTTTTATCAAATCAAAAAGCAAATTCTAGGTTTTAAAGAGCTAAAAGATTATGATAGATACGCCCCTTTGGGTAAGGAAGCAAATTTTAGCTTTGAGGAAAGTAAAGAAATTGTTTTAAAGGCGTTTAAGAGCTTTGATTCTAGGTTTGAAAATATAGCAAAAGAGGCTTTTGAGGGAGGGTGGATTGATGTTTATCCTAAAGAAAATAAGCAAGGAGGGGCTTTTTCACACTCTGCGACCTCCACAGCACATCCTTTTGTGTTATTAAATTTCACTAATCAACGCCGCGACCTTTTCACTCTAGCACACGAATTAGGACATACCATACACCAAAAGCTTTCTTATAAGGTAAGCTTTTTAAATCAAAACACGTCTTTAACCACAGCTGAAACGGCGTCCGTGTTTGCCGAAATGCTTGTGTTTGATTATGTAAAAAATAAGCTTAAAAATGAAGAATTAATTGCCCTTTATGCAGCTAAAATTGAAGATATTTTTGCCACACTTTATAGGCAAATTAGTTTTACTTGCTTTGAAAGGCGTATCCATAAAGAGTCAAATGAGCTAAAAAAAGAGCAAATTGATGCCATTTGGATGGAAGAATCGGCTAAAATGTTTGGAAAAAGCGTTAAGCTAACTAAAAATTATGCTTTTTGGTGGAGTTATATTCCGCATTTTATCCATTCGCCTTTTTATTGTTATGCTTATTCCTACGCACAACTTTTGGTTTTGGCACTTTATGGACTTTATAAAAGTGATAGGTGTGAGAATTTTAAGGAGCTTTACATCACTATGCTTTCTCGTGGTGGAAGCCTTAGTCCTAAGGAATTAATAGCCGTTTTTGGTTTTGACATAGAAGATAAAGATTTTTGGCAACTTGGCATTGATGAGATTGAAAAATTATTAAAGGAATTTAAAATAAAGGCTTTAAAATGCTAGAGACGATTTTAAAAAATGAAAAATTTGTTACATTGATGGGGGAGCATTGTTTTGAAGTGCTTAAGCGTTTGCAGGAGGAAAAAGTCGAATTTTCCGTAGTTGCAAATATGCAATTTGTTAAATTTGACCCTGAGTTGCCTGAAGAATTGAGCCTTAAAAATAATCCTTTTGTAATGTTTGCTTTAGCGGGTTATACCTTTGAATCTATGGAGCTTAACAAAGAGCGTTTGTATTTTCACGCGGGTTTTGGGGCTGATGATTTTGCGACTTATGTCAGTGTGGATTTAGGAGCTATTACGCAAATTCAAATTGAAAATACCATTATTTTTGTCAATTTTAGTATCTATAAAGGCAAAAAAGATGAAGAAAATGTTAAAAATTCCAAAAATATCTTTTTGAAAAACAATAAAGATTTATTTAAATGAAAATTTTACAAAGTCTCAATGAAAGCCAAAAAGAAGCAGTGAGGCATATAGACGGAGCTATGCTTATTTTAGCAGGGGCTGGAAGTGGTAAGACTAAGACCATCACAACGCGTCTTGCGTATCTTATCGATGAGGTGGGAATTCCAGCACAAAGCACCCTAACGCTAACTTTTACAAATAAAGCTGCTATGGTGATGAAAACAAGAGCCTTAGAGCTTATTAGAGAAAAAGACGCTTCGCCATTACTTTGCACCTTTCATAAATTTGGTTTAATGTTTTTAAGACTTCACATTGCAAGGCTTGGGCGTAAAAATGATTTTGTCGTTATCGATAGCGATGATGTAAAAAAAATTCTCAAAGAAATCATCGGTGCGGAAAAAGATAATGTGAATTTTATAATGAGTGAAATTTCTCGTTTTAAAAATATGGGTTTTAACGCGGATATGGTTTTTGAAGAAGTGGAAAAATACAAAGATGATGAGCAAAATTATAAGAAATATTTCAAACTTGCGACTTGTTATAAAAATTATCAAAATTACCTTTTAAGATATAATTTTGTGGATTTTGATGATTTGCTTTTGCTTACTTGTTTTTTACTTGAAGATGAGGAATTTGCGAAGATACAGAGTCAAATTTATCGTTATATTATGGTTGATGAATATCAAGATACAAATTTCTTGCAACATAAAATTTTAAAAAGCCTTTGCAAAAGCCACGAAAATCTTTGTGTCGTGGGAGATGATGACCAAAGTATTTATAGCTGGAGGGGGGCTAAGGTTGAAAATATCCTTAATTTCCAAAACGAATTTGAAAAGGTTAAGTTGGTTAAGTTAGAGCAAAATTATCGCTCTGTCGGCACGATTTTAAAGGCGGCTAATGAGCTTATCGCCCATAATCAAAAAAGATTAGGTAAGACTTTAATTTGCACTAAAGATGAGGGAGATGAGATTGAAATTTGCGCCTGTGAAGACGAGAGAGAGGAAAGTGCTATGGTCGCAAGGAAGATTAAAGCACTTTTAGACGGGGGTGTAAAAATGGACGAAATCGCCGTTTTATTTCGCGTTAATGCCCTTTCTCGTGCGCTTGAGGAAGCCTTGATGAAAGAGAAAATTCCTTATCTTTTATTGAGTGGAATGCGTTTTTATGAAAGAGCGGAAATAAAAGATATGATAGCTTATCTTAGGCTCATTAATAATTTGGAAGACGATTTTTCTTTTAAACGCATTATTAATAGACCTAAGAGAGGTTTTGGGGAGGTGGCACTTCAAAAATTAGAAAAACACGCACAAATACATCAAATTTCGCTTTTTGAGGCTTTGTGTAATTTAGAAGGGAGTGGAGTTTTTAGTCAAAAATTACAAAATGAATTGCGTGATTTTATAGAAAATATCAAAAGTTTAAGAGAGCTTTCGAGCCTAAAAGAAGTGATAGAGCAGCTTGATGAAAGGTTTAAATTTAAAGAATTTTACGAAAAGCAAAATGAAAGTGAAGATAAGATAGCAAATATTAATGAGTTTTGTGCAAGCCTAAAAGATAGGATAGAAAATGAAAATATCGAAAGCTTGGAGGAAATTTTGAGCGAAATTTCACTTTTAAGCGAGCAAGACAAGACACATAAGGGCGTATGTATAATGAGTGTGCATACGAGCAAGGGCTTGGAATTTGATTATGTTTTTGTGATAGGCTTGGAAATGGGCTTTTTCCCTGTGGGCTATGATAATATCGAGGAGGAGCGCCGCCTAGCCTATGTGGCTTTCACTAGGGCAAAGAAGAGATTGAGTTTGAGTTATGTAAATTCGCGTTTTCATCAAGGCTCAAGGGCGTATTTGCAAAAAAGTTGTTTTTTAGAAGAAAGTGGAGTGCTTGATAAAGAAATTGAAGTAAGTGAGGGCTTTAAAAAAGGCGATTTGGTGCGACATAAAATCTTTGGAGTGGGGAGAGTTGTTGGGGTTAATGAGGATAAATTAAATATCAATTTTGGTGGCATTGAAAGGATAATTCTAGATTCTTATGTAGAAAGGGCGGTATGAATAAGCTTTTTGTTGCTTACAAACCCACTCAAATAAGCTCAAATGCTTTTTTAAGTCAAATTAAGAAAAAGTATAAAATTAAAAAGGCTGGATATTCTGGCACACTAGACCCCTTTGCAAAAGGTGTTTTAATCATCGCTTTTAATCAATACACAAAACTTTTTCGTTTTTTAAATAAAAGTCCAAAAACTTACCGAGCTACCATTTGGCTTGGGGTTAAGTCCCTAAGTCTTGATACGCAAAATATTAAAGAGGTGAAGATTTTACCTAGTTTTGATTTGGAGCAAATTAAGAAAGTTTGCGAGGAGCTTTTGGGCGAAGTTTCTTTTTTTCCGCCTCAATTTAGCGCAAAAAGAAGCGAGGGAAAAAGAGCATATGAATTTGCCAAGAGGGGAGAGAGTGCGCCACTTAAAGAATGCAAAATGCAAGTTTTTTCTTATGAAATTTTACACTATACACACCCCTTTTTGAGTATAGAATTAACA
The DNA here is from genome assembly GCF_002080395.1 of Campylobacter helveticus. Taxonomy (NCBI): domain Bacteria; kingdom Pseudomonadati; phylum Campylobacterota; class Epsilonproteobacteria; order Campylobacterales; family Campylobacteraceae; genus Campylobacter; species Campylobacter helveticus. Next base: position 1,080,674 of record NZ_CP020478.1, on the reverse strand, counting down.
TTAAGCGAGGGGGGATATGTGCGTTCATATTGTGAGCTTTTGGCAAAAAAGCTTGGTATTAATGCAACTTTGAGTTCTTTAGAGCGTTTAAGCGAGGGGAATTTTTTTTATAATGGGGAAAAAAGTTTAAATGTGCTAGAATATTTAAATCTTAAAAGAAATTCTCTAAAAGATTTAAGTAAGCTTGAAAATGGCACAAAAATTGCCCTAGAAGAGCTTGAGATTAAAGAAGATGGAGAATATTTTTTAGAAGATGAGAAGATTTTTTCTATTATAAAAATTGAAAATGGAAAAGTGGAATATATTTTAAATAAGGTTGAGAAATGTTGATTTTATCGAGAAAAGAAGGGCAAAGCTTACAAATAGGCGATGAGATAGAAATTAAGATTGTTCAAACGGGCAAAGGCTACGCTAAGATAGGCATTGAAGCGCCTAAATCTTTGCTGATTTTAAGAAAAGAATTAATCACGCAGATTAAAGATGAGAATTTGCATTCTGTCGTGCAAAATGAAATAAAGCTTGATGATTTAAGCAAAAAGCTTAAGCAATGAAAGCTAATGCAAAAGCAAATATTTTTTTAAAAATTACAGGACTTGATAATAGGGGCTATCATCTTTTAAATTCGCGTTTTGTGCTTTTGGAGACGCTTTATGATGAGCTTTTTTTGGTGGAGGAAAAGCAAAAAGAAGGTTTTGAAATTTTAAGCACTTTTGAGTGCGAGGATAATATCATTAATAAGGCGTATCGTTTGCTTTGCGATGAGGGATTTAAAAACGAGCTTGAAGAGCTTTTTGCTACAAAAAGCTTAAAGCTTATAAAAAATATCCCAACTTACGCTGGGCTTGGAGGTGGCAGTAGTGATGCTGCTACATTTTTAAAAATGATAAATGAAACATTAAATCTTAAAATTTCTAGGGAAAAAATGCTACAACTAAGCACAAAGTTAGGGGCTGATGTGGCTTTTTTCTTAAGCGAGGCAAAAAGTGCAAATGTAAAAGGCTGTGGTGAAATCATCGAGGAATTTGACGATGAGTTGGTTGAGCTTGAGTTTATTTTTCCTCAAATTTCTTGTGAAACGGCTAGGGTTTATGAGGAATTTGATAATGCAAAATGTGATTTTGCTAAAGCCTTAAAAGAAGCACAACATTACGAAACTCTAAGCACAAAAGAGCTTTTAGAATATGAAAATTTAAGTCTTAATGACCTTTTTATGCCTTGTATAAGGCTCTATCCTAAGATGAGAGAATTTTTAGAAAAAGGCTATTTTTTAAGTGGAAGTGGAAGTAGTGTTTTTAAGGCTAAAAGATGAAAATTATCGCTAGAAATAAAAAGGCTTTATTTGATTATCACATTATAGAGCGTTTTGAGGCTGGTATCGTGCTAAAGGGCAGTGAAGTCGTAGCTTTAAGGGCTGGTAGGGCGAATTTAAAGGATTCTTTTGTGCGGATTATTAGAGGGGAGCTTTTTTTGCTAAACGCTCACATTTCTTTACTTAGCACGACACATAGTTTTTATAGGCACGAAGAAAGAGGGGCTAGAAAACTCTTAATGCACAGAAAGCAAATTGATAAATTGCTGGGTAAAGTGAGTGTTGAGGGTTATACTTTGGTGGCTTTAGAGCTTTATTTTAACGCCAAAAATAAAGCAAAATTAACCCTAGCATTAGCGAAAGGCAAAACCTTGCACGACAAAAGAGAGGTTTTAAAGAAAAAACAAGCCGATTTAGACGCCAAAATGGCAATGAAAAATTATAAATAAGAGAGATAAAATGCAAAGAATTTATAAAGATTATGTTAATGGCTTTGTGCTTGTGCTTTTGGTAAGCCTTGCAAGTTATTATGTTAGCACCTTATCTTGGGTTGAAAACTTACATTTATCACCTTTGATTTTAAGTGTGCTTCTTGGCATATTTGCAGCGCCTTTGTTTAGAGTTGCAAAAAATAGCTGTGAAAAGGCGGTTGTTTTTAGTGCTAAAAAACTCTTAAGGCTAGGGATTATCCTTTTTGGCTTTAATGTAACTCTTGATAGCATTGCGTCTGTTGGCTTGAGTGGAATTTTATTAAGCGTTGCGGTTGCGGTTGCGATTTTGTGGCTTGGATATGTGATTGGGGTAAAAGTTTTAAAGCTTGATAAAGAAATTGCGATTTTGGTAAGTGCTGGAAGTGCGATTTGTGGAGCAGCAGCGGTTTTGGCTTTAGAATCTTCTATTAAATCAAAGCCTTATAAGGGTGTGATTGCGGTTGGCACGGTTGTGCTTTTTGGGCTTTTAGGGATGTTTTTATACCCTTTGTTTTATGCGATACAAATTCCTTCTTTTTCTCACACGCAGGAAGGTTATTTCATAGGGCTAACGCTACACGAGTTGGCAAATGTCGTGGGTGCTGGTGGGGCGATTTCTTCTCAAACTCAAGAAGTGGCGTTAATTGTTAAGATGATTCGCGTGATTTTGCTTGTCGCGGTGCTATTAATCGTGCCTTACCTTTTTACGCAAAGTAAAGAGGGTGAGCGTAGAAAGCTCCATATCCCTTGGTTTGCGTTTTGGTTTTTGGGGGTTGTATTGTTGCATTCTTTTGTTAATTTACCGAACGAGCTTGTAGAATCCTTAAAGTTTTTATCTAGCTTTTTTTTAGTAATGGCAATGAGTGCTTTGGGACTTCAGGTGGATTTTAAGAAATTTTTAGAGTGTGGGATAAAGGCTTTTGTTTTGGCTTTTATTCTATTTGTAATTTTGATTTTTGGCGGTTTCTTGCTTGTGCATTATTTTGTAGCGTAAATTTGCCATATTTGACGGAGTTAGGATAAGCTTTTTGCGATATAATGAGCTTTATTTTATCTAAAGGAAAGTTAAATGCGAAAAATACAAATTTTATTTTTAACCTTTTTATTTTCACTTTTTTTTGTAGGGTGTGCGAGTGAAGAAGTAAAAAATGAGCTGGATTTTAAAGAATTTACACTTGGTGAAAAGGTGCTTTTAAAGAGTGTTAATGGTGGAGAAAAAACTCTTGTTAGGAAAGAAAAAGGTTTTGTCGTTGAGGGAGAAGAGGATAAAATTTTAATGTTTGATTTTTTTGGCACTTTTTGTCAGCCTTGCAAAGAGGAAGCTTTGGAGCTTAGTAAATTGTGGCAAAATAATGCCAAGCATTTCACACTCATAGGCTTAAGTCATTTTGAAGAAGTGGGCGATGAAGAGGTGTTAAAATTCGCTAAAGATTACAATGCTTTTTATTTTTTAAGCAACTCAAAAGAAAAAGATAGAGTTATCGCACAAATTCTAAAAGATATCGCCTACCAAAATATGGAGCAATTACCCTTTAAAGTTGTTTTAAAAGATGGAATTTATCAAAGCGTGAGCGATTTTTGGAATAAGGGTAAAAAGGTCAATTTTTATCTTGGTAAAGTGCCAAGCGAATTTATGCAAGAAGATATTAATGTGATTTTACAAGGCAAATCATAATGGAAAAACTTGAAAGTTTGCAAAAAGAGGATTTGCAAGAACCGAAAATGTATAAGGTTGTGCTTTTAAATGACGATGTTACAACGATGGATTTTGTGATTGAAGTTTTAATGCGTGTGTTTTTTCATAGTTTTGAAAAGGCAAGTGAGCTTATGATGCAAATTCATTATGAGGGAAGTGGAGTGTGTGGAATTTATACTCAAGAAATTGCCCTTTCAAAGCATAAAAAGGTGCAAATAATGGCGATGGAGGCACATTTTCCTTTGCAAAGTAGGGTGGAGGAAGAATGAAAGAAAAAATCAGCGAATTTTTAGATAATGCCAAGCATTTAAGCTTTATCAATCACCACGAATTTGTTACTTGCGAACATTTGCTTTTTACTTTATTGAAATTAAGCCACGATTTTAAAGATTTGTTTCAAAATTATGCGGACGGAGAATTTTTGCTTTTAGAACGAGAGCTTAAAAATCATCTTGCAACTAAAAATGAAAATGTGGGAAAAGAGATAGAGCCTGAAGTTTCCGTTGTTTTAATGGATATTTTTGCGAAAAATTCTAATGCTTATGTAGAAGAATTTATTAAGACGCTTTTAGAAGATGGGCGTTCTTTTGGGGCGTATTTGCTAAAAAAACACGGCTTAAAATTAGATGAGAAAAAAGATAATGCCAACCCTCTTTTAAATTATACGATTAACCTTAACACCTTGGCAAACGAAGGTAAAATCGACCCTTTGATAGGACGCGAGTTTGAGCTCGAGAGAATGATGCAAATTTTACTTCGCCGCAAGAAAAATAATCCTATCTTAATCGGCGAAGCGGGTGTTGGTAAAACGGCTATTGTTGAGGGCTTGGCTTTAAGAATTTCGCAGGGCTTAGTGCCTGAGAAATTAAAAAATGCCCAAATTTTCACTCTCGATTTAACAGGGCTTCTTTCAGGCACGAAATACCGCGGCGATTTTGAGCGTAGGATTAAAGAGATTATCGATGGGCTTATGCAGATTGAAAATGCGATTTTATTTATCGATGAAATTCATACCATAGTAGGTGCGGGAGCTACGGGAGAGGGGCATACAGATTTTTCAAATTTGTTAAAACCAGCTCTAAGCAATGGTAGTTTAAAGTGTATCGGTGCGACGACCTTTATGGAGTATAAAAATAGTTTTGAAAAAAATAAAGCCCTTTCACGCCGTTTTGCTAAAATCAATGTTGATGAACCGAGTAAAGAAGAGTGTCTTCTCATACTTAAGGGCTTGAGGGAAAAATATGAGGGCTTTCATCATATTAAGATAAGTGATGAAATTTTGCAAGAAAGTATTGAGCTAGGTAAGAAATTTTTTGCGGATAAATTTTTACCTGACTGCGCGATTGATTTGATTGATGAGCTTGGAGCTTCTTTTGCTCTAAAGGCTAAGAAAAACCCAAATTTAAAGGACTTAAATGAAGTTTTAGCGAGAATGACTCATTCTCATAAACTTTTTGAATTTAATCAAAACAAAGCCCTTTTAAATCTTAACGCAAATTTAAAAACGCAAATTTTTGGACAAGATGAGGTAATAGACAGCCTATGTTCTACCTTAAAACAAGGCTACACGGGCTTTAAGGGGGAAAATAGTCCTAGGGGGGTTTTTCTTTTTACGGGTTCAAGTGGAGTTGGTAAAACGGAGCTTTGTAAAAATATAGCGGCGTTTTTGGGACTACATTTAGAGCGCTTTGATATGAGTGAATATGCCGAAAAACACGCTTTAAGTAAGCTCATCGGTTCACCTGCTGGCTATGTGGGCTATGAAGATGGCGGACTTTTAAGTAATGCCGTGCGGAAAAACCCTTTTTCTCTCGTGCTTTTTGATGAGATAGAAAAGGCGCATCCTGATTTGACAAATACTTTTTTGCAAATTTTTGATAATGCTATGCTTACGGATAATAGCGGCTTAAAGGTGGATTTTAAAAATACTATCATTGTGATGACTTCGAATTTGGGGCTTAAAGAAAGTAACGAGCTTGGTTTTTTGAGTAAAAATGAGGAAAAAACAAATCGTGCGATTAAAGATTTTTTCGCCCCTGAATTTATCAACCGCATTGATAAAATTTTACATTTTAACGAGCTTGATGATGTAATTTTGGAAAAAATCGTTCAAAAAGAATTAAACGAACTTTCTAAAAATCTTAAAAATGTAATTTTAAGTGCTTCTAAAAAAGCTAAGGTGCATTTAGCGAAAAAGGCGCATCAAAAAGAATTTGGTGTGAGGCTTTTAAAACGCGTTATAGCTGAAGAAATCGGCACAAAACTAAGCGATAAAATTTTACGCAAAGAGTTGAAAAATGGAGCAAAAATTAAAATAGAGCTAGATAAAAACGATAAAATCATCTTAATATAAGGACGAAAATGACAAAAATATTAATTTTTACTTTAATCGTCTTGTTGTTGGCTCTAGTTTCTTTTACGCTAAGGAAGAAATTAGGCAACAAAACGAAGCCTTTTTTTATTTTATTGCTTATTATTTTTATCATTTTTGCTGTGCTTTTTGAGGGCAAGAATCTTAAAATGAGCGATAAAAAGCAAGATTTACTTTACGCTTTTCATCAGGGAAAAATCTTAAAATGTAAAGATTTTAATGTCAGCAAAACGCATTTTAACTACGAATTTGGCACTTCAAGTTTCATAGCCAAAAGTAAGGAATTTAAGGGCGTAGTGCTTGATATTAGAAAATGTGAGCTAGTCGATGAATGAGCTTTTAACTAAGCTTGATTTAAAAGATTTTGTAGAGGAATTTAAAGCACTTTTTGCAAGAGAAAAAGAGCTATTTTTAGAGGGTGATACGCATTTGCATTTTAGGCGTTTGCGTGAGCTTTGCGAGGTGGAATTTAGCCTGCCTTTAAGCGTTAAGAAGCTTGATTTCGCCCTTACGCATCTTAGCAAACAAGGCGTTTTGCACCTTGATGAGCTTTTTGAATTTGTGAAAATTTTGCGTTATTTTTCTTATCTTAAAAGTCTTAAATTTGAGGGTTCTCTTAAGGCTTGGTTGGATAAAATTGAACTTTTGCCTCAACTTTTAGATTTTATTAATGCTTTTGATGAGAGAGGAATTTTAAAAGAAAGCCTTGATGAAAGACTTGTTAATCTAAACCACTCCATTAAACTTAAAAAAGAAAATATAAGTTTTGAATTTAAAAAACTTGCCCACACAAAGGCTTTAAATCCCTATCTTATCGATACGCAAGTGCATTTAATTAGCGGTTTGGAAGCCTTGCTTGTAAGAGGAGGGTTTAATCACGCCTTAAAAGCTAAAATCATAGGCAGAAGTAGTGGCGGAGGCTTTTATGTTGTGCCTTTGAGTGTGGAAAGATTGCAAGGTGAGCTTGATGATTTAGAAGAGAAAAAAGAGGAAATTTATTACGAATATGCCAAAAATTTCTCCGCTTTGTTGCATAAAAATCTTTTATTTTTAAAATTTATTAACCAAGCTTTTGATTTGTTTGACCATTATAGCGCGAGAGTGATGCTTGCGAAGAAGAAAGATTATGAATTTATGCTTTGTGAAAATAGCTCTACCATAAGCCTTAAAAATTTCGCTCACCCCGCCCTTAAAAATCCAAAAAGCATTAGTGTGGAATTTACTAAGCAGGTTTTAATCATCACAGGCGTGAATGCTGGTGGGAAATCAATGCTACTTAAAAGCATTTTAAGTGCGGCTTTTTTAGCCAAACATTTACTTCCTATGCGCATTAAAGCAGATGAAAGTAAAATAGGCTCTTTTAAAGAATTTGAAGCGATTATAGAAGACCCACAAAATGCTAAAAATGACATTTCCACCTTTGCGGGGAGGATGTTAGCCTTTTCTAAGCTTTTCACAAAGAAAAATTTACTTTTGGCTGTCGATGAAATAGAGCTTGGGACGGATTTTGAAGAGGCGGCTTGTCTTTATAGTGCTTTAATAGAAAAACTCATAGAAAATAAGCTTAAAATTATCATCACAACACACCATAAACGCCTTGCTATGCTTTTATCTAAAAATAGCGAAGTGGAACTTCTAGCTGCCCTATATGATGAGGCTTTGGCTAAGCCCAAATTTGAGTTTTTAAAAGGCACGATTGGTAAATCTTACGCTTTTGAGACGGCACTTCGCTATCAAATCCCCCCTGTTTTGGTCGCTAAGGCTAGGCAAAATTATGGTGAGGATAAGCAAGGGCTTGAGGATTTGGTCGGTAAAAATATCAATTTAGAATTAGAACTAAGAGAAAAACTTGCCAAAGTGAGCGAGAAGGAAAAAAGGGCTGATGAAATTTTACAAAGCTTAAAAGAGCAAAAGGAAAGAAATGAAAGCGAATTTAGAGCTAGGTATAACGCGCTTGGTTTAGAGTTTCATAAAGCCATAGAGGAAGCGAAAAAGACCATAGTTCTTAAGGATACTAGAGAAAAACAAAGAAGCTTAAATAAGGCAAATGAGCTTAAAAGAGCCATTTCTTTGCCAAATAGGGAGCAAAATGAGGAATTTCGCGTGGGGGATTTTGTCAAATATGAAAAGATAAAGGGTGTGATTGTGGGGATTTCTAAAAATGACGCCTTGGTAGAGAGCGAGGGTTTGAGACTGCGCGTTGGTTTAAATTTACTTAAAAAAAGTAGTGCTTTACCTAAACCAAAGGCAAAGACACAAATTAGCCTTGCTAGACCTACAAATGTGGCTCTTAGTCTTGATTTGCACGGACTTAGAAGCGATGAGGCTTTAGAAAGGCTTGATAAATTTATTTCAGATGCTCTTATAGCAGGACTTGATGAGGTTATCGTATATCACGGCATAGGCACAGGAAAGCTGTCTTTTGCCGTAAGAGAATTTTTAAAAACGCATAAAAGCGTCAAAAGCTTCAGTGATGCACCGATAAATCAGGGTGGCTTTGGCGCGAAGCTTGTGAGGCTGTGAGAGGGCGGACGATAAAATTGCCATAAAATGGTGAAATTGATGAATGTTAAATAAAATATAGTTTAATATCAATAACATATAAAGTAAGGAGAGAAAATGAGAGCATTATTAAGCGTGAGTGATAAAGAGGGCATAGTCGAATTTGCAAAAGAGCTTGAAAATTTGGGCTTTGAGTTGCTTTCTACGGGTGGCACTTATAAGCTTTTAAAAGATAATCATCTTAATGTGGTCGAGGTCAGTGAATTTACAAATAGCCCCGAGCTTTTTGAGGGTAGGGTAAAGACTTTACACCCTAAAATTCACGGCGGAATTTTGCATAAAAGAAGCGATGAAAATCATAAAAAACAAGCTAAAGACAATGGAATTTTGGGGATTGATTTGGTTTGTGTGAATTTATACCCCTTTAAAAAAACAACCATTATGAGCGATGATTTTGATGAGATTATAGAAAATATCGATATAGGTGGTCCTGCGATGATAAGAAGTGCGGCAAAAAACTATAAAGATGTAATGGTCGTTTGTGATACGCAAAGTTATGAGAGCGTGATAGAGGCTTTAAAAAATGGAAAAAATGATGAGCAATTTCGTCTTGGTTTGATGATAAAGGCTTATGAGCATACGGCAAATTACGATTCTTACATCGCAAATTATATGAATGAGCGTTTTAATGAAGGTTTTGGAGAGCATAAATTTATAGTGGGACAGAAAGTTTTTGATACAAGATATGGAGAAAATCCTCATCAAAAAGGCTCTTTATATGAATTTGACGCGTTTTTTAGCACAAATTTCAAAACCTTAAAGGGGGAGGTTAGTTTTAATAATTTAACGGATATTAATGCTGCCGTTAATCTTGCTTCAAGCTTTGATAAAGCCCCAGCTGTGGCGATTGTTAAGCACGGAAATCCTTGTGGTTTTGCTTTGAAAAATACTTTGCTTGAAAGTTATGTTGAGGCGTTAAAATGTGATAGTGTGAGTGCGTATGGTGGCGTTGTGGCGATAAATGGAAAGCTTGATAGGGTCTTAGCGGAAAAAATTAATGAAATTTATGTCGAGCTTATTATAGCGGCTAATGTCGATGAGGAGGCTTTGGCTGTTTTTGAGACGAAGAAGAGGATTAAGATTTTTACGCAGAAAAGCCCTTATCTTCTAAGAAATTATGACAAATTTGATTTTAAGCACATTGATGGAGGTTTTGTCTATCAAAATAGCGATGAAGTTAAAGAAAATGAGCTTTTAAACGCCAAACTTGTAAGTGCAAATTCTGCAAGTGAGAGCGAGTTAAAGGACTTAGAAATCGCTCTTAAAATCGCCGCTTTGACAAAGTCAAACAATGTCACTTATGTGAAAAATGGGGCGCTTGTTGCGATAGGGATGGGAATGACAAGTCGCATTGATGCGGCTAAGGCTGCGATAAATAAGGCTTGTGAAATGAAGCTTGATTTAAAGGGCTGTGTTTTGGCGAGTGAAGCCTTTTTCCCTTTTAGAGATAGCATTGATGAAGCGGCAAAAGTGGGCGTGAAAGCCATAGTTGAGCCCGGCGGAAGCATAAGAGATGAAGAGGTCATTAAAGCAGCTGATGAATATGGCATAGCTTTGTATTTTACAGGCATTAGGCATTTTTTACATTGAGAAATCTAATGGATATAAATTTTAAAAGAAAGGGGGAAGGAGAACTAATTAAAAAGTAAATATAGTTTTAAATGGAATTTAAAAGAGGCTGAAGCAAAAGTAAAGTGGTGTATGGAAAAAGCAAATATTACTAACGAAGAATTAAATTATAGCTTGAGGATTTGGCTAAGGTGGGAGAGGCTTATAAAAGGTTGTTCGTAAAGTGCGTGTAGCAGATGATGAATTAAGTTAACTGATAGCGATAATTGTGTCGCGGCGCTTAATGTTTTTGGTGTAGAAGAAGCTAGAAAAATCAATCCAAATGTTAGAGATTGAAAGCAGAAATTATAATGAAACACTTCCCCAAAATCAAAACCTCTACATTTACAATAATATTATCTATCTTGATTATTTTAAAGATAAAAAGGGAATTAAGAAATCCACAGGATTAAAACATTCTGCGTTGAGTTTTGATTTTGTGAGAAAAAACTACGAACATTTCATACAATGTTTTTAGCTTGAAAATTTAAAGAGGCAACTCTTCGTTTTTTACATAAGAATAGGCTTTATTTACATAGGTGAATTTAGAGTAAATCATTTCTTATTTAAGTCATTTTTAAATAAATAAAAAGTAAAATATCTCATCTTAAATTTAGGAGATTTTATGTTTAAAAGCATAGGTTTTAAGGTTTCTGCTGCGATTTTTGCCATTTTATTTATTAGTTTTGTGGTTGTATGGTTTATTTTAAATTTAGATTTTAAAAATACTGCCACCAAAATGGGACGAGAAAATTTAGAAACCGTAAGCACTTCTATCTTTCAAACTATGCGTATGGCTATGAATTTGGGCGACCCTGAGAAAATTAAAGAGGCGATTGATGATGTGAGAGGGATTGAGAGTATCAGCGATATTTATATTTATCCCTCAAAAGATACCATTGAGCTTTTTGAGATAAAAAATCCACAAACGACGAAAGATAGCATTATTTTAGAGCAGTTTGACAAACCTGAAGTCAAAATTTTAGAGCAACTTTATAATGGCGTTCCAACTTTAAGGCTTATTCGTCCGTTGATTGCTAATGATTCTTGCGTTGCTTGCCACGCAAATGTCAAAAATGGAAGTGTTTTGGGGGTGATGGATGTGTATCATTCCTTACAAGGGGTGAAAGATGATATAGCAGGCACAAGTAGGTCTTATATTGTAATCTTTAGCCTCGCCTTGCTTTTTACTCTCATCATCGTTCTTTTGGTGCTTAAAAGAGTTGTGGGAAGTCCCGTTTTAGAGCTTTTAAAACACGCAAAAGAATTAGCACAAGGCACGGGCGATTTGCGTGCGAGGATTAGGATTAACGGGCAAGATGAAATATCTCAGGCTTGTGGCTATATTAATCAATTTATAGAAAAAACGCAAAATGCTGTCATTTCCACAGGAACAAGCGTTAGGAAAGTTGAAGACCAAACGGGAATTTTAAGTTCTAATGCAACAAATTTAAATGAAATCACTATGCAAAGTCATCATAAAACAAATGAAAGTTTTAATTTAAGTAATAATATAGGAACAGAACTAGCAGAACTTGCTTTGCTTTCAAGTGAGGCAAATGTGGCAAATGATAAATCTTATACCTTGCTTGAGGAAATGCTAAACTCTCTTTTTAATGTGGCTCAAAAGGTTAATGGTGTCGCTACAAATGAAAATGAACTTGCCAAAAAAGTTGAAAATATGGTTAAACAAGCGCATAATATCCAAAAAGCTACGACAATGATGGACGAAATAGCTGACAAGACAAATTTACTTTCTTTAAATGCTGGTATTGAGGCGGCTAGAGCTGGGACATTTGGGCGTGGATTTTCCGTCATCGCGGAGGATATTAGAAATTTGGCACAAAGCAGCGAGGAATTTTTAGGAAGCGTTGCGCAAATCACCAAAGAACTTTTGGACAGCATTCAAGATGTAAGTAACGAGCTTAGAGAAAATGCCCATAATGTGCAATCTTTAAATGAGGACACAAATTTACTTGTGGATTCTGCAAATGAAGTCAAAATTTGTAACCAAGAAGCTAAAAGTTTGGTAATTCAATGCACACAGAGGATTAAAATTTCGCAAGAAAATATCCAAAAACTACTTTTTTCTATGCAAGAAAATGTGGAAGTAAGTGAGAAAAATGAAGAGATTGCTAAAATCCTTTTGCAAATTTCTAATGAGTTAAAAATAGTGTGTCATAATTTGGAAAATCAAATTAATCAATTTCAAGTTTAAAGGAGATAGGTATGAAAAAGATGGGCATTGCTTTAGCAAGTTTGGCTCTTTTTGTGGGCTGTGCAAGTCATAATGCTTCGAGTGAGGTAGGAGGAAAGGATACTATGAAACCACTTGCTTTGGAAGGACAAAATTTAAAAATAGAAAAAATCGTAGTTGGTGGAAAGAGCTTTAACCCTGAAAATATGGAAGAAAACCCTAATATCAGCTTCGAGAAAAATAAATTTTACGGCTCTGCTGGGTGTAACCGCTTTTTTGGAAATTACAAAAAAGATGATATGAATTTGCAAATCGATGGTGCAGCTTCGACACAAATGCTTTGCCATCCTCAAAGCGTAATGGAATTTGAAAGCACTTTCTTAACAAATTTTAATGGAAATTTTAAAATTATTAATGAAAATGATAAGATTATCCTAGAGAGTGGTGAGACAAAAATTTATCTTAAATAAGTGCCTTTTATAAGGCACTTTGATTCTAGTTTAGCTAGAGTGTGCTACAAAATTTATCTTCAAATTTTAAAATTATCTTTATTAAGATTTTTTAAGTCTTATTTTAGGATGAAATTATATAATATTCGCATATTATCTTATAAGAAGTGATGATGAAAAAATTAGTAAAAATTTTTCTTCTAGTCGGTGTTTTTGCGGTGGGTGCTTTTGCTTATAATTCTGACGACACTTATCTTGATCCTCAGCTTTGTTCTTTGAAAAACTAATGAATCCGGGAAGTTGCAATCCAAATAGGTTTTGGAATAAAGAGTATGGTTGCCACGCTTTGCCCCACATTAGGGTAAAAGGCGAACCTGTTTGTGTGGATTGAGCTATGTTTGCTGTGGCGGTTAATACCTTTTACAAAACTCAAAATGAGGCTGTATTTTCAGCCTCTAAAAGTGAGAGGATAAAAAGGGAGATTACGGACTTCACCCCTGATAAAAATGTGAAAAATTCCGTTCATTTTTTCAGCGATGATAAGGAAATTTCTTTAAATTTAAGTGATGAAAGTATAAAACTTTTAAAAAGTCATTTTGATGAAAATGATTTTTTAAAACTTTCTAATGGCAACATAGGCTTGAGTGGAAAGGCGGCTGCATTTTTAGATGGCTGGTATAAAGACATTATGATAAATAGAGATTTTTTAAACTCAGATAGAGATAAAAATGGCAGGATAGAAAATAACGAACATCTTACTTTAAAAAATTCAGTCAAAGATGAGGCGGAAAATCAGGATTTAAGTGATAGCGATGATTGGATTACTCTAAGAGAGGCTAAACGCACTACGGGCTATGTGGGAAATAAAATTAGCGATAAAAGCCTAAGTATAGAAGAGCTTGTAAATGAAAGTATAAAAAGCGATAGAGATTTTGACGGAACTATCACTAGACTTGAGTATGCTGCTAAGGGTGGGACAGATATGCAAGGCTATACAAACTGGGCTGTAGAGGCTCTTAGTGATATTTTAAAAGGTGATGAAAAAAAGAAAAGCATCACTTTAGTTTTAGACCCTTATAATCAAATCACACCTCAATGGGACGGCATCGAGATAAGTGTGATAAAGGATTTTTATGAGGGTAGGGGGGTCAAAACTTTCAATAGTTTTCAAATTAGCGGAACAATTATACAAGAAGCTAAAATTTTGGAGGCTGAGTTAAGCGAAAAAGAACAATTGCTTAACGAATTTCCGGAATTTAGAGCTTTAATTCAAAATAATCCAGCCATCACAAAAGAACAGCTTTTAAAACTTAAAAAACAACAGAAAATCACACAAAATTATCAGCATTATCAAAAACAAGATTTGCAAAACGAATTTACGCAAAACTTTTTTAAAACAGATATTAAAGCTTAAATTTTTCATTAAATTTTTTGATATTTACACAAGCGCATTAAAAACTATAAATATTTTAAGTTTTTTATAGTAAAATATCGCTTTTATTTTTAATTTAAGGAGAGACAAATGGCAACATTTGACGATGTAAAAGCAGTAGTAATGGAGCAGTTAAGCATAGAAGCAGATGCTGTAAAAATGGAGTCTAAGATTGTTGAAGATTTGGGTGCAGATTCTTTAGATGTTGTTGAGCTTGTTATGGCTTTAGAGGAAAAATTTGGCATACAAATTTCAGATAGTGATGCAGAAAAATTAATTAAAATCGAGGATGTTGTTAATTATCTTGAAAATCTTAAAAAATAAAAGATACGCATAAGGAGCTTGTCTTGAAGAGGGTTGTGGTTACTGGCATTGGTATGATAAATGCTCTGGGCTTAGATAAAGAAAGTTCTTTTAAAGCAATTTGCGAGGGTAAGAGTGGAGTAGATAGAATTACACTTTTTGACGCAAGTGAATTTCCTGTTCAAATTGCTGCGGAAGTTAAGAATTTTGACCCTTTAGAGGTGGTAGATGGTAAGGAAGTTAAGAAAATCGACCGCTTTATACAGCTTGGGATTAAAGCTGCAAGGGAAGCAATGGAAGATGCGAAATTTGATAAGGATTTAAACAAGGAAGAATTTGGCGTAGTTTCTGCTGCTGGTATCGGTGGTTTGCCAAATATAGAAAAAAATTCTGTTATTTGTGAAGAAAAGGGACCGCGTAAAATTTCTCCCTTTTTTATTCCCTCAGCTCTTGTTAATATGCTAGGTGGTTTGGTGTCTATAGAGCATTCTTTAAAGGGACCGAATATCTCTTGCGTAACGGCTTGTGCGGCTGGAACACACGCGATATGCGAAGCTTACAAAAGTATCGTTTTAGGCACAGCGGATAAAATGCTTGTGGTGGGAGCAGAAGCGGCAATTTGCCCTGTGGGTATAGGCGGTTTTGCTTCTATGAGGGCTTTATCAACAAGAAATGATGAGCCACAAAAAGCCTCACGCCCTTTTGATAAGGGAAGGGATGGTTTTGTGATGGGTGAGGGTGCTGGTGCTTTAGTTTTTGAAGAGTATGAAGCAGCAAAAAAACGCGGAGTAAAAATTTATGCCGAGCTTATAGGCTTTGGAGAAAGTGCGGACGCACATCATATTACTTCTCCAACCTTAGATGGTCCATTAAGAGCAATGCAAAAAGCTTTAAAAATGGCAAATGGTGTTAATGTTGATTATATTAATGCTCACGGCACTTCAACTCCCGTTAATGATAGAAATGAAACTGCTGCCATTAAGGCTATTTTTGGCGAAAATTTACCTCTTGTAAGTTCTACAAAAGGGCAAATTGGACATTGTTTGGGTGCGGCTGGGGCGATTGAAGCGGTAATCTCTTTAATGGCTTTGGAAAAAGGCGTAGTGCCACCTACTATTAATCAGCTTGAAAAAGATGAAGAATGTAATCTTGATTATGTGCCAAATGTCGCTAAGGAAACAAAACTTGAAGTTGTGATGAGCAATTCTTTTGGTTTTGGTGGAACAAATGGCTGTGTGATTTTTAAAAGAGTGGATTAATATGGCTTCTTATTTAGATTTTGAGAAAAATATCCAGCAAATTGATGAGGATATTATAAATGCACAAATTAAGAGTGATTTTGATGCGGTAGCCATTTTGAAAAAAAATCTTGAAAAAGAAATTGTCAAAACTTATAAGAATTTAAGTGATTTTCAACGCTTACAATTAGCGAGACATCCTGATAGACCTTATGCACTTGATTATATTGATTTAATTTTAAATGATAAGTATGAAATTCACGGAGATAGAGCTTTTAGAGATGACCCTGCCATTGTTTGTTTTATGGGTTATTTGGGAGACAAAAAGCTTATTGTGATAGGTGAGCAAAAAGGGCGTGGCACTAAAGATAAGATAGCAAGAAATTTTGGTATGCCGCACCCTGAGGGTTATAGGAAAGCATTAAGAGTAGCCAGAATGGCGGAAAAATTCCAAATTCCTATACTATTTCTCATTGATACTCCGGGTGCTTATCCCGGTATTGGGGCGGAAGAGCGTGGGCAAAGTGAGGCTATTGCTACAAATTTATATGAGCTGAGCGATTTAAAAACTCCCACTATAGCGGTAGTTATAGGTGAGGGAGGAAGCGGGGGAGCTTTAGCCATAGGTGTAGCGGATAAACTTGCTATGATGAAAAATTCTGTTTTTTCTGTAATTTCTCCTGAGGGTTGTGCGGCTATACTTTGGAATGACCCATCCAAAAGTGAGGCGGCAACTAAAGCAATGAAGGTGAGCGCAGACGATTTAAAAGAGCAGGGCTTGATTGATGATGTGATTGAAGAGCCTACAAATGGTGCACATAGAGATAAAGAAAATGCAGCTGTGGCTATTGCTGATTATGTGAAAAAAGCTTTAGATGAGTTAGAAAATATTGACACGAGGGAACTTGTGGCTAATAGAATGCAAAAAATTCTTAAACTTGGAGCCTTTAAAGAAAATTCATAAAGAATTTTCTTTGGTTATTTTATTTTATGATATGCCCTACAAATTTTGAGGCATTATCTATAATTATCCCTCCTTTTCTAAAACCTAATCCACACCCCTCGTAAGCAAAAAATACTCCAGCCTGATAATACTCATTTTCATTAGAATTTAGCTCGTAATATTCTTGGTAAATCATCTTATTATTTCCATAAGGTCCAACATTTTCTTTAAAATTGCCACCATTTTTAACAATGCTAATATTCGCTCCCTCGCGTCCAAATATAGGTTTTTTTACATAATCTTTTCCTTGAAGTGGCTGCTCTTTACATTCTAAGAGTAAAGGATGATTTGGATAAAGCTCCCATAAAATTTTTAAAATTCCTTTAGATTGAAACAAAAGAGTGTAGGCAGGATTTAGGATAATCGCCTTTTGATTACGCATTATTTGCGTTAAAAGCATAGCTAACTCACCTTCCTCAATGGCAATTTCTTCCCAAGGAATGAGTTTAAACCAGTATTCATAATTAATGCCGTCTTTAAAAATTCCCTCTTCCCCAAATTCCACTTCATCGGCATAGGCAAAGTTGCATTCAAATCCAGCATCTGTTGCAATGTGTGCCAAAAGTTTAGTTGTAAGTTCCTCTTCTTTATTTCCAGCTACACTTGAAAAAAGAATTTTCCACCCTTGATAATGCTCATCAAATTCCTCCACACCTTCATCAAGAGTAATAAGACGCTTAAAATTATCCATTAAGCTTTCATAAATGCTATTAAATTGCAAATGCTCGTCTAAATTATTTTGCTTTAATATAGCCCATTGTAAAATAGCACTTTCAAAAAGCGAAGTTGGCGTATCTGCGTTAAATTCTAGCAATTTTATCGGCTTACCATCAAGCCCACCAGCGAAATCAAAACGCCCATATAAGTGCCAATGCACCTCGTTTTCCCAGCTCATTTTAATCGCATCGATGAGATTAAAAGGGATACCAAGCTCATCAAAGCGGTTGTTATCTATGACATTTTGTGCCGCAGCGATAAACATATCATAAAGCTCGTTAGCGGCTTCGTAGTAGGCGTTTGCCTCATTTTCATTCACGCAAACGAGCTTATTGTCTAAATAATCACTCCCATCATCATCTGTATGCCACGAAAAACCTATACTTTCAAGGTAGGATTTCTCTAGCTTATTTAGCGTTAAAAATTGCATATTTACTCCTTGGATTTATTAAAATAAAATTCGTTACTTACACCGACTTTAGCATTTTTAAGAATTTTGGGCTTAAAAGTGGTGATTTTAAGGTAAGAAATTTGAGGAAATATTTTTTTTAAATTTAAACTTATAAATCTCAAAGATTCTTCTATGGTTTGAAATTTTTGCTTTTTATAGTCTATCTTAACTGCCCTAGCAACTTTAGCATAATCTAAAAATTCATCCGCTTTTGCTTTTATTTTGACTATAACTTTTTGCTTTTTTTCTCGCTCAAAATCTAAAATTCCTATAATGCACTTAAATTTAAGTTTGATTTTTATATGACTTTGCATTCTTCTTTAAAAAGCAATCTTTTAATATTTGGCAGGTGTTTATAAAGTATGATAAAGGCGATGATAAACACGGGTGCGTGTGTATCGATAAATGGCATATCATAATTAAACATAAAAGAAGTGATGATGAAAGTTAGAAGGGCTATGAGTGAGGCTAAAGAGGAAATTTTAAATATTTTTCCTATCACAAACCAAACAGCAAAGGCACTTAAAACCTCTAAAGGCAAAAGCACAGCCATAGCTCCAGCCCCTGTGGCTATACCCTTACCACCTTCAAAAAAGAGATAAAGCGAAAAACAATGCCCAAATATTGTCAAAACTGCCACACTCCAAAGTAAATTTAAATCATAACCCAAGAATTTTAGTAGCATAAGAGGGATAAAAGCTTTAGAAAAATCAAGCACAATAGTCGCTATGGCAAGCTTTTTTGCAAGTTTTGGATTTTCTTGTTTGACAACCCTTAAAACATTAGTTGCACCTATGCTTTTTGAACCTTGATTTTTGATATTGACCTTAGCAAAAGTTTTAGCCAAAATCAATCCAAAAGGCACAGAGCCTAAAAGATAAGCTAAAGCGTAAATACTTAAATTTTCCATTTTATCCTTTACTTTTATCTGTTTGAATTTATAATTTTTGAAAAAACTGCCTAATTGTTACGAAAGAAAATAAACAAAGCTTAAATTGAGAATTATTAAGCTTAAAATACTTTTAAATTTGTTTGTAAAAATTTATAATGAAAGTTTGCAAATTTCATCTTTTAATATCTTGCTAAATTTTATAGCACCTTGTTCTGCTAGGTGGTCATAATCGCCAAAATCATCATCATCCATTGTTTTTTCATCGTAGAATAAAAGCGGAATTTCATTTTTACCGGTAATATCTACAATATCTTTAAAGTGCGATTTATAGTCGCCATATTCATTTGCCTCAGCACCAAAATCACTTCTTACGGGAGTGATGACAATGATTAAATTAATATTATTATCCTTGCAATAAGATATTGCTTTTTCGACATAGATATTTTCTTCGGTGTTTCTTTTGTTATTTTTCATATGCGTTGCGACGCGTTCTTTGGCTGAGATATTATTCACCCCCCCCTCCACTCAAATTGCATATCGGCAAAAGCATTTCTTCTTTTTTTGGTTATAGTGTATGTTTTTGCGTATTTTTTGATAAGTGAGATGAGATTGATGTCTCTTTTATCAATTTTTTTTCTCATAGGTATATTGAAAAGGGCGTCATTTATATAAGCAATTCGAATTTCTTGCTTTGTTTTTTCTAAAGCAAAACTATTGTTAAATAACGAATAAGTCATTATGACTTGCTTAAGCTGTTTTATTTGTGCGATATATTTGATTAATTCATAACTTCGATATAAATCTTGTGAAAAGGTGCAGCAATTTAAGTATCTATAATTTTCATCCGTTAGAATTTCTGCCTTGATGCCGCATTCGCCGTGTGAAGAGCCTACTATAATACTATTGTAGTCTGCATTTTGGATAAGTTGCTTAAGCTCTATGTATGATTTTATTAAATGAACATCGCTTAGCTTTTTAAATTGAAATTTCATTTTTTTTCTATAATAAAAATTCATTATTTTATTTAGCATTTGGTATCCTAAATATTTTTAATTTTTTAATGTTTAATTATATAAAAATTTATTGATACAAGATAAATAAAAATTCTATTTATTTTAATAAGACTAAATAACTACTAATTAATTAAAATACTTTTATAATAATTTTTATCCTTATTTAAGTAATGAAAGGCTAGTATTTCCATTTATTTTTACATAAAAGGAGTAAATAATGAAGATTAAGTCTTTGCTTGTTGCATCTTCTTTGATGCTTATTTCTGTGAGCGGTTTATCGGCTGCTAGTTTGATTGAGGAAGCCAAAAGTTTAGGTTTTGCTTCTTTGCCAAAAGACCAAAAAGGTGTAGATGAGATTCTTAAACAAAATGGCATAAAAGCAACTCCATTTAGCCTTGAAAAAGCGGAGCTTGGTAAAAAATTATATTTTGAGCCACGCCTTTCAAAAAGTGGAATTATTTCTTGTAATACCTGTCATAACCTTGGTTTAGGTGGCACAGATGGAATCGCTGCTGCTGTGGGACATAAATGGACAGCAAACCCTCATCATCTAAATTCTCCAACCGTTTATAACTCAGTTTTAAACAATGTGCAGTTTTGGGATGGTAGAGCTGGCACTTTAGCTGACCAAGCAAAAGGACCTATCGAAGCAGAGCCTGAAATGGCAACTCCAGCAAAACTAGCTGTTCAAAAAATCTCTTCCTTACCTGAGTATGTGAAAGAATTTAAAAAAATTTATGGTAAAAGTGGCGTAACTTTTGACAATATCGCTGATGCGATTGCAAATTTTGAAAGAACGCTCATTACTCCATCTCGTTTTGATAAATTCTTAGATGGCGATGAAAAAGCTTTAACAAAAGATGAGCAAAAAGGCTTAAGACTCTTTATAGACAAAGGCTGTGTAACCTGTCATAGTGGTGTAAATTTAGGTGGTTCTATGCAGGCTTTTGAAGTAGCAGCTAAATATAAATTTTCCAATTTGGGCGATTTCAAAGGTGATGCAAATGGTATGGTGAAAACTCCTACCTTAAGAAATGTGGCTGAAACTGCTCCGTATTTTCACAATGGTGCAATTTGGTCTTTAAGAGATGCGATTAAAGAAATGGGAAGCGTGCAACTTGGCATTAAAATTTCTAATAGCGAAGCAAAAAGCATAGAGGCGTTTTTGCATACGCTAACAGGCGATAAGCCAGCTATCATCTACCCACAACTTCCTATTTCTACTGAAAAAACTCCAAAGCCAGAGCTTTAAAATTTAAATCCCAAAGAAATTTGGGATTTTGCTTTTTTTATAACATTTAATTCCTCCTTAGTTTTTGATTGCAGTAAAAAACGATTAGCTAACTTAGGCTAAAATTCTTTTAAACTTTTATAAAGGCTAAAAATGAAACTTTTTGGAACAGACGGAGTTCGCGGTAAGGCGGGAGAATTTTTAGATAGCTTTTTAGCTATGCGTTTGGCGATGGCTGCGGGGATTTATTTTAAAGATAAGGCGATTACGAATAATATTTTAGTCGGTAAAGATACAAGAAAAAGTGGCTATATGATAGAAAATGCCATAGTTTCAGGGCTTACCTCCATAGGCTATAATGTCATACAAATAGGACCTATGCCAACTCCTGCTATTGCTTTTTTGACTGAAGATATGCGTTGTGATGCGGGGATTATGATTTCAGCTTCTCATAATCCTTATTATGATAATGGCATTAAATTTTTTGACTCGCACGGCAATAAACTCAGCGAAGAAGCAGAGAGAAAAATCGAAGAAATTTATTATGATGATAAATTGCTTGAAAGCTCTAAGGTCGTAATGGAGCAAATCGGCAGAGCAAAAAGGATTGATGATGTGATAGGGCGTTATATTGTGAGCATTAAAAATTCCTTTCCTAAGGACTTGACCTTAAAATCCTTACGCGTAGTTCTTGATGTCGCTCATGGAGCAGCTTATAAGGTCGCACCAACTATTTTTAAAGAGCTTGGGGCAGAAGTCATTGTGATGAGTGATAAACCTAACGGGCTTAATATTAATGATAATTGTGGCGCACTGCACCCTACGAATTTGGCAGAGGAGGTTAAAAAGCTTCGTGCTGATGTCGGCTTTGCGTTTGATGGAGATGCGGATAGGCTTGTGGTGGTCGATGAAAAAGGCGTAGTAGCAAATGGCGATAGTCTGTTAGGCGTTTTAGCCTTGCATCTTAAAGAGCAGGGTAAATTAAAATCCAAAGTCGTAGCGACCATTATGAGTAACGGCGCTTTAAAAGAATTTTTAAATAAAAATAAAATCGAGCTTGAAACCTGTAATGTAGGCGATAAATTTGTTTTGGAAAAGCTTAAGGCTTGTGGGGGGAATTTTGGTGGGGAACAAAGTGGGCATATCATCTTTAGCGACTATGCTAAAACAGGCGATGGACTTATCGCCGCGCTTCAGTTTTCTGCTCTAATGCTTTCAAAGAAAAAAAGCGCAAGTGCGGTTCTTGGGCAAATTAAGCCTTATCCTCAGCTTTTGCATAATCTCAAAATTTCTCAAAAGAAAGATTTAGCCAAGCTAAAAGGCTTAAGAGAGCTAACAGTAGAGCTTGATAAAAAGGGTATCAATAGCCTTTTTCGCTATTCTGGCACGGAGAATTTAATCCGCTTACTTTTGGAGGCTAAGGATAGTAAGCTTTTGGAAAAAGAAATGAAAGGCGTGGAGGCGTTTTTTAGGAAAGCTTTAAATGATTAAAAGCTATAAAATTTTTTGGCTTTTTTTTGTTTTGGTTTTTGCATTTGACCAGTTTGTGAAAATTTTAACCTTAAAAGGTATGCGTTGGCAAAGTGAGTATTTAGACCTCACTTTTGCTTTAAATACGGGCGTGGCTTTTTCTATGCTCAGTTTTTTAGAGCATTATTTAAAATATTTGCATTTAGCCATTTTGCTCGTGCTTTTTGTCTATCTTTTTTGGCAAAAAGAATTTTTAAAAGAGCATATCGTAGCTTTTGGTATGATGCTAGGAGCTGGGTGTTCAAATTTATTTGACCGCTTTATACACGGCGGAGTTGTGGATATGTTTTTCTGGCATAAGTGGTTTGAATTTGCTATTTTCAATGTAGCTGATGTAATGATAAATCTTAGCGTTGCTTTGATTTTGATAAAAGAAATTTTTTTAAAAAGAGGAAAAAATGACAGAGTGGATTAATGAATATTATGCGTGGATTAAATTTGTGCATTATTTAAGTTTTGTTTCTTGGATGGCCGGGCTTTTTTATCTGCCTCGTCTTTTTGTTTATCACGCTGAAAATAAGGACAATGAAGGCTTTGTCCGCGTGGTAAAGGTGCAGGAGCGAAAGCTTTTTTGGGCGATTAGCACTCCTGCGATGATAATGGCGATAATCACTGGAAGCTTAATGCTTCATGCACATAAAGAGGTATTGATGATAGGTGCTGGTTTTATGCATGCAAAATTAACTTGTGCGACACTTTTAATCATCTATCATTTTCATAATTTTGCTTGTCTTAAAGCTTTGGCTAATGATACTTCAACAAAAAGCGGGAGGTATTTTAGAATTTATAATGAAATTCCAACACTTTTATTTATCATCATCGCTTTAATGATGGTTGTGCGTCCTTTTTAAAGCCTTTTTTAGGCTTTAAATTCCATATTCTGTGAATTAAGTGGCGAGACATTTTCGCTCATAATATCAATAAAGTTTTTATTTTTGAGCCTCGCATCATCTCTAAAAACAGCTCTAACTAAGTCCATACCCGTGTAAAAATCTTTCATCAAAACCATAAAAAGATATTTTCCAAATTCACTAGTTTTCAAAGTGCCATTTTCTTTCTTGACAGCTCCACACATTTTAAGTGCATTAAGCTCAATAAAAAGTTCTTTTTCTAAATCACACTTTAGATTGTGGTTAAAGTCTTTTAAGTCGATTTTCCCTGAAAAAATCTCTGTTAAGAAAACATATTTGAGTCGCTCTTTTTGTGCAAAATTTGCTTTAGCGATGTTGGCATTTTTCTTTTCTTTGATTAAATTTGTATAAGTGTTAAGATTAAAAGCGTTAATTAAAAGCTCTCCATCTAAAAAGCTAAAAGCCCCACTACCCACACCTAAATACTCGTGATGTGAGCTTACATATTCATCGTTTAATTTATTTTTCTCTAAAGAAAAGCTCCAAGCGTTATTTTGTGTATAGTCTTTAAAAAATTCGCAAATAATCTTATAAAATTCAAATTCGTTATCCTTAAAGCTTACCCCTAGGGATTTTGCTATATTATCTTTTGTTAAATTTGATTTCATAAGAGGGTAAGTTGTAATTTGCTGAGGAGACAATTTTTTAGCGATTTCGAGGTCGTTTAAAAGCTGCTCTTTGCTTTGGCTTGGCAGATTGAAAATTAAATCTATGCTAAAAATAGGCAAAATTCCTAACGCTTTTGAAATTTTTTCTTGTAAAATTTCACTTGAGCCAAATTTATTATATCTTGCGACTTTTTTTAAAGTCTCATCATCAAAGCTTTGTATCCCACAGCTTAATCTATCTATCAAACCTTTAAACATAGTAAGCTTTTCAGGCTCGATGTGATTTGGGTCGCTTTCGCAAGAAATTTCTTTAATGTCAAAAAGTTTTTTACAAAGCTCCAAAGTTTTTAAAAGCTCTTCTTCATTAATGAGTGTCGTGCCACCACCTACATACATAGCATTAAAATTAAAGCCTTGAGCCTTGATAATCTTAAGTTCCTCTCTTAAACTTTCAAAATAATTTTTTGCCAAATTTTCATCATAATAATATTTATGGAAGCTACAATAAGGGCAAAAAGTATGGCAAAATGGTATGTGAGCGTAGAGCATATAGGATTTTTCTTTGGCAACTTTAGCTTGAGGTTCTTTTAAAAGTTCTATTTTAAAATTCTTTGTTAAGGATTGCTGCATCATAATGTGGGAATATTTGAGTGCTAAGTTTTGAAAAAAATTCATAATCTTACCTAATTTGTTTAGAATAAAAATTGTAACTTTATCAATTTTTTACTAAATAAAACTTAAAAATTCTTGCTTTTTGTGGTTAAAAATGCTATAACATTTTTAAATAAAATATTAAGGAGATACAATGGAAAAAGAACAAATTATAGCAAATCTTAACGCATTGTTTGCTAAAAGAAGTGAGTTTTATCAGTATTTTGACGCTAATCTTAGCAAGAAAGAGAATATAGACGCATTTGATTTTTCCAAACAAAACGAGCTTAAGGCTGAAGATGTTTATAAGCATTTTTACCACTTTGATTATGCGATGAGAAAACTACTTCCACCGCTTTTTAAAGCTTATGAAATCAATCCTTCCAAGGATTTAAAAATGTGATTTTAGGGAGTTTTACTCCCTAAAGGACATATCTAAGCTTTTTGCACTCTCTTCTATTTCTTCACTTAATTTTTCACTTACCTTAAAGCCTCCGCCAAATGCCTTAATAACTTCAACTATGGAATTTGCCATAAGGTAATTTGCATTAGCATAGGAAATTTTAGCGCTTAGTAAATTTCTTCTAGCATCTAAATATTCTATTAGAGGGATACTGCCATTTTCGTAGCGTATGCTAGCCAAATCATAAATTTTTTGTTGTGCTTCAAGTAAGGCTTTGTAGTTTTCATAGTTTTGAAGGCTTGTTTTTCTTTGAGAGAGGGCGTAACGCACCTCTGCAAAGGCAGTTTTAAGGGTATTTTCATAACTTACAAAAGCTTTATCTTTGCTAAGTTTGGCTAAATTGACACTTTGATAAATTTCACCCCAGTGGAAAATTGGCATTAAAAAACTACCTCCAACATTCCAAGTCTTACTTCCGTCTTTTACCAAAGTGTCCAAATCCCCACTTTCAAAACCCAAAAGTCCCGTTAAAGAAAGACTAGGCAAAAAAGCACTCCTTGCTACGCCAACTAGATAATTTTGCTGGGTTAGCCTACTTAAAGCGGCGTTAATATCTGGGCGTTGGAGTAAAATGGCGCTTGAAATTCCCTCTGGTAAAGATTTTGCAAATTGTGTAAATTTTTGATAATCCTCCTCTTTATAGAGTATATCGTCCAAATCACTTGCTACCAGAATCTTTAAAGCCTTTAAATAATTTTCTTTTGTATCAATAGCACTGGTATATTGTGCTTTGACACTTTCTAGTTCGGCTTTTGATTGGGCTAATTCATACTCGCCTATCGCTCCTATCTCATATAAAGAGCGCTTTAATTCGTAAGTTTGGGCGTAGGCTTCCATAGTTTGTTTGTAAATTTGCATATTTTCATAAGCATTTGCACTATTAAAATACATTTGCACGACACTTGAAACAATGGAGAGTCTTGCGGCTTCATAGTCAAATTCACTTGCCTTTAGTGCTTCATAAGATGCGTTGTAATTATCGCGGTATTTCCCCCATAAATCCACCTCATAACTTAGATTAAGCCCCATTTGAAAATCATTTCCATAGCTAAAATCGCCCGCTCTATTGCTTGGAGCGTTGATAGCGCTTTTGCCTCTATTTGCACTTGCGCTACCATCAAGCTTAGGAAGAAGGTCGCTTCTATCTATGCCGAGCTGAGCGGCGGCTTGTTCTAAATTAATATAGGCGATTTTTAAATCAGCATTGTTTTTTAAAGCTTTTTCCACCAAAAGATTTAAATTGTTATCATTAAAGTCTTTCCACCATTCTTTTGCGATGCTGATATTATCATCCATACTGGTATAATTTGCTTCGTTTATTTTGAGATTAGGTTTTAAAGAACAAGCACCGATGAAAAACGCGGTTAGGATAAGAATTAGGTTACGCATGTACTTTCCCCCTTTTTTTATCAAGCCAAGCATTGAAGCTTTCCAAAAGATAGAAAAATAAAGGCACAAAGAAAATTGCTAAAGTTGAAGCGGCTAACATACCGCCGATAAGTCCTGTTCCAAGAGCGTGTCTTGCTGCGCTACCAGCACCACTTGAAAGGACCAAAGGTAAAATTCCTAAAGTAAATGCTAAAGAGGTCATTACAATAGGACGAAATCTTAATTTTGCCGCCTCAACAGAAGCTTCAAATATGCCTTTTCCTTTTTTCAAATGCTCTTCCATCGCAAATTCTACAATCAAAATGGCATTTTTGGTGGAAAGTCCAATGAGTAGCAAAAGTCCCGTTTGAAAATACACATCGTTATAAAAATCTCTTAACCATATGAAAAGCAAAGAACCAAAAAGAGCAAAAGGCACTGCTGTGATAACGGCTAAAGGCATAAGCCATCTTTCATATTGTGCTGCCAAGATTAAAAAGACGAAAATCATACCTAAAACAAAAGCAATGGAGCCCGTATTTGAGTTAGTTGCTTCTTGATAAGAAGTGCCTGACCAAGCAAGAGTATAGTCATCACCTAAAATTTCTTTGGTAAGTTGCTCCATTACAGCCATAGCTTGTCCTGAGCTATAGCCTTGCGCTGGACTTCCTTGAATTTGAGCGGATGGAAAGAGATTAAAGCGTTTTACATCGTCAGCTCCAGCGCTACTTGTGAGCGTTAGGATAGAGTCAAGTGGTATCATTTTGCCATCACTTGATTTAACAAAGATATTTTTAAGGGCTTCTTGAGTGTTTCTAAAATCACCTTTTGCACGGACATTCACTTGGAAATTTTTACCTAACAGTGAAAAGTCATTAACATAGTATGTTCCTATGGTTGAGCTTACTGTGGCAAAAACATCTTGCATATTAAGCTTATAGTATTTTAATTTGTCCCTATCGATTTCTAGCTTAAATTGAGGATATCTAGTATCAAGCGTTGTTCTTACATTAGAAAGCTCGGTTCTTTGATTTGCTGCGGCGACTAGCTTATCCACATCAGCTTGAATTTCATCATAAGTTTTACCACTTCTATTTTGAGCATACATCTCAAAACCACCCGTGATACTAAGACCCGGTATAGGTGGTGGGTCGAGGAAAAAGGTTTGCGCTTCGGGATTGAAAGCGTGTTTTATATTAAGATTTTTAACAATTTCAAAAGAAGTTACATTTCTATCTGCCCAGTCATCAAGTTTAATGAACATAGCACCAGCATTTTCTTTAGGGGAATTTGTAAAAAGGTCAAAGCCTATCAAAGCCATACTAGAATTTACACCATTAAGCCCAGTAATGTCATTTTTTGACATATTATCGATAAAATCAATTGTTCTATGCAAAGATGAGGCTGCCGGGAGATTAACTATCGTCATTACCGTTCCTTGGTCTTCTGTTGGGACAAGGGAACTTGGCACACTTTGATAAAGATAGTATGTCCCTCCAAGCATAATGCCAAAAATCAATACAAAACGCACAACCCTTTTGAGTATATAAGAAACTCCCGCACTAAAAACTTTAGTTGACCAGTCAAAAAAGTCATTAAATTTTTTGACAAATGTAAAAGGCTCGGAAACATTTCGCTTTAAAAATAAAGCACATAAAGACGGCGTAAGCGTAAGGGCGACAAAGCCTGAAATCGCCACTGAAATAGCTAGTGTCAGGGCAAATTGCTTTTGAATTTCTCCCACAAAGCCCGAGATAAAAGAAACGGGAATAAAGACGGCACAAAGAACCAAAACGATAGAGATAACGGGTGAAGCCACTTCATTCATAGCCATAATAGTCGCGTCTTTTACGGAGATATTTGGGTCCTCGTGTAAAATTCTATCAACATTTTCCACCACAATAATCGCATCATCGACAACGATACCTATAGCCAAAACAAGCCCAAAAAGCGTGAGTAAATTCACACTAAAGCCTAGCAGATAAAGCCCTGCAAATGTTCCTAGTAGAGAGACAGGCACAGCTATCATAGGAATGAGAGTAGAGCGGAAATTTTTCAAAAACATATACATAACAATAATAACTAAAATCAAAGCTTCAACAAAGGTTTTTAAAACTTCATTGATTGAGGCTTTAACGAAAGTTGTTGTATCGTAAGGCACTCTATAAGCTAGACCTGTTGGAAAATTTTTAGAAAGCTCATCTAGCTTTTCGCCGATGAGTTTGGCTGTATTAACGCTATTAGCACCTGATTGAAGGTTAATAATAATTGGCACGGCATCATTGCCATTATAGCGTCCTTGGGCGACATATTGTTGTGAGCCAAGCTCTATATCTGCAACATCCTTAAGTCTTAAAAAAGAGCCGTCTTCATTAACTCTTAAGATAACTTCACCAAATTCTTGCGAATTTTTAAGTCTTCCTTGCATAGTGATAGAATAAACATAAGGGGATTTTTGCGTAACAGGCTCTTCACCTATTTTACCTGTGGCATATTGAGCGTTTTGTTCTTCTATGGCGCTTAAAACTTCTTTTGCTGTGATTTGATATTTATTAAGCAAACCGGGGTCAAGCCATACACGCATAGAGTAATTTCTATTTCCTATCGCAAAAGCATCGCCCACACCCGGCACTCTTTTAATATCATCAAGAACATTCAGGGTAATATAATTATAAATATCCACAGCGCTCATTGAACCATCCGTTGAATACAAAGCCACAACTTCAAGTATGCTTGAGCTTGATTTTCTTACCGTAACGCCTAATTTTTTAACTTCTTCTGGTAGTTTAGCTGTGGCGGAGGAAATTCTATTATTCACATCAACCGTAGCTTGGTTTGGGTCTGTGCCTATATCAAAATAGGCTGTTAGTCTCATTTGCCCTGAAGCTGAGGAAGTTGATTCTACATAAATCATATTTTCAACACCATTAATCACATCTTCTATCGGTATAGCAACGGTTTCTGATATGGTTTGTGCATCTGCACCAGTGTATGTCGCACTCACGCTTACTGTTGGGGGAGTAAGGTTTGGATATTGTTCTACTGGTAAAGAAAAAAGTGCTATCGTTCCTGCCAAAGAAATGATGATGGCAACAACAGAAGCAAAAACAGGTCTTTCTATAAAAAATTTAGAAAACATTATTTGCTCCCCACTTCATTAACTTTAGCACCCGGTCTTATCTTTTTAAAATTGTTTGTGATGATTTTATCGCCATTTTTTAATCCTCTACTCACCACAGCATAATCATTTGTTTGATAAACAACCTCAATAGGTGTCTTTACAACTTCAGAATTGACTAAAGTATAAACATAAACCTCTTCTTGGTTTCTTAAAATCGCAATTTGTGGTATTTTAAAGCCGTCTTTTTGCATAAAGCCTTGTGAAGTGATTGTTGTAAAAATTCCCGGAAGCAAAGTGCCATTTTGATTATCAAATACAGCCTTAGCTTTAACGCTACCGCTTTTTGTATCAATTACAGAATCGATAAAGGTTAAATTTCCCTCAATATCAACTCCATTAAGCTTGAAATTTGTTTTTAAATTTTCAAGCTCCCATTTACCACTATCAACATTGCGTTTAAGTTTTAATTTATCAGTATCTGAGATATAAAAATCTGCGTAGATAGGATTTAAATTTGTAATTCTTACAAGTTCTGTTGAGCTAGCATTGACATAGGTTCCTATATTGATTAAAGCATCGCCTACCATACCATCAAATGGCGCTTTGACTTCTGTATAGGCTAAATCAATCCTTGCGTTTTGAAGCTCTGCTCTTGCACTTGTAAGACTCGCCTTAGTGCTATTGTAATTTGCAAGGCTTGTATCATATTCTTTTTGTGAAATAGCCTTTTTTTCAATTAGAACTTTATTTCTTTTAAATTCTTTATTTGCATTTTCAAAATTTGCTCTTGCGTTTAGAGCTTTTCCGTAAGCCATATTCACATTTGCCTGAAATTTGTCAGGTTCGATTAAAAAGAGTTTATCCCCCTTTTTTACCCTTTGTCCTGCTTCGAAAAATTTTTCTATCACGACGCCACTAACTTGAGGTTTAATGATGGCATCGTAATCGCTTACAAGCTGTGCTGGATAACTAAAATGCAAAGGTATATCCTCGCTTTTTGCCGTTATGGTGCTGACAGGTTGTGGAGGCATTTGCTTTTTTTGGGCTTCCTCTTTAGAGCAAGCATTAAAAAGCATAGCGACACTTAAAAATACTAGAGTTTTTTTGCTGAATGGTTTCATTTTGTTTTGCCTTATCAATATATTTTTTAGCAATTGATATTACAATTTTATACAAAAATGTTATTTTATATCAATTTAATTAACAAGGAAAAATTTATCTTTTTATCCCGCTAGCCCCATTTAAGAAAAGTTCCACCACGAATTTTACATGCTTTTCTTGTTCTTTTTTAGCCATAGGCTTAGTGTCAATTAATATGCTTAAGGTATAGTGCGGCTCCTTTAACATTGCACAAAATAAAGTCGCAAGTTTTTCGGCATTTTCGTTAAAATAATTTCCCTTTTGATTTTTAAAGCAAGAAACAAGTATGTTATGGGCGAAATTTCTTTCGTTCTTTTTAATCCACTCTCCCAAATGTTCATCTTCATTATAAACTTGAGAATAAATAATTTTACCAAATGTTATGGTTTGTACTTGATTAAAAATTGCTACATAAGTCAGACCAAAATGATAAAGAATCTCCTCAAGCTTTTTGCTTTTGCTCTCTTTAATCTTGGAATTCAAAAGCTCAAAGTGCCTTTTGCAAACATCATCAAGTATTTCAAAAAATAATCCTTCTTTATTTTTATAAGCGGTGTAGATATTAGAATACGAACCACCTGAAATTTTGATAATATCACTGAGGCTTGTTTTGGCATAGCCTTTAGTTAGGAAAAGCTCAAGTGCGACAGATTTAATTTTTTCTTGTCTGGCTAAAACTTTTGCAGATGGTTCTTTACTTTTTTTATTCATTCTTTTCCTTTTAAGAGAGTGTTTTTTGGATAGACAAAAATACTTTCCCTATATACGACTATTTTTCCATCATCTACCGCATAAGCTTTGATTTTGAGTGGGAAAATTGTATCTTTTTTATCATTATCGGCTAATTTTTTTTGTGCTTGCAGAACAACGATTTGTTTATCTTTTGCTCCCGCTTCAAGTTTGAAAGCTTTGCTAGGTCTTAGAATTTTAACGCCCCCCTCAACTCCCTCTAAACTCGCTTCAAAATAATACTCGTGTGCTTTGTTGTCGGTATTTTGAAACAAGAAAGTGTAAGCATTTGTGATTTGAAGCTCATCATTTCTATTTTTTATGCTGTAAAGCTCTGTGCTTCTATTGATATTAAGAAGCATATGCTCCTTTTGAGACCCCATAACGAAAAGTGCGATGAGGGCGATGGTTAGCACTCCTGCATATGCTATGGTTCTAAATCTAAAATAATTAACTTTTTCTCTGGTTTGTATCGCCTTTGCACTTGTCCAATTAATCAAACTTGGTCGATTAAATTTATTTTGTATCGTAGAACAAGCATCAGCACACTCAAGGCAGTTGATACATTCAAGTTGCATTCCAGCCCTAATGTCAATGTGCGTAGGGCACACACTCACACACGCTTCACAGCCCACACATTCTCCCTCTGGAGGTTTTTTATAAAGTTTAGTTTTTCCATCATAAATAACCCCACCTCTTTTTTCATCGTAAATCACTTGCATAGTATCGTGGTCAAACATTACAGATTGAATTCTTGCATAAGGACAAACATAAACGCAAAATTTCTCTGCCAAATAGGTTATATCCAAAGTTAAAAATAAAGAAGCGCAAAACAAAATTCCAAGTAGCAATAAATGCTCACCGGGATTTTGTATATAAGCAAAAAAGTCTTCAGGTGGTATAAAATACCATAACAAATTACTTACAGCTACGATAGAGATAAAATAAAAAATTAACACGCCTATGATTTTTTTAAAAAATTGCCCCTCGTATTCTTTTTGTTTATTGTTAATATTTTTACGAATTTTTAAAAGTTTTGTTTGGATAATGTCTCTATAAATGACACGAAAAATAGTTTGCGGACAGCTCCAAGCACACCAAATTCTACCGCCCAAGGTAGTGATAAAAAAAATCGTCAAAAATAGTAAAATCAACACAAAAGGCATAAGGTAAAATTCTTGTGTGTCAAAAGCAGTAAAAAATAAATGAAGCTTTTTGTGGTCAAAACTTAGTAAAAAAAAGTGATTATCGTTCATCCTTATGAAAGGTAAGATGAAAATTATAATGGTAGTGATGAAATACCACACATATCTTTTCTGTGTATATTTGGTAATATGTCCTTGCACAGAAATCTCCTTTGTTTAATTTTGATTAATTGTAATGTAAATAAACAAAAACAATTCTTAAATGAAAAGTTTTCTTTTAAAAATTTAATTTTTATTATCTATAAAAATGATATGCAGTTTTTTTAAATTTACTTTCTTTTATTATAATTCCGCCTCACACTAAATTTTATAAAGAAAGGTGGTGAGGGTCGTGCCGGGTATTAAGGTGCATCCTAACGAGTCTTTTGACGAGGCGTATCGCAAATTCAAAAAGCAAGTGGATAGAAATCTTGTTGTTACTGAGGTGAGAGCGAGAAGGTTTTTTGAGCCTATGACTGAAATTCGCAAAAAGCAAAAAATTTCAGCGCGTAAAAAAATGCTTAAAAGACTTTATATGCTTAGACGCTACGAATCAAGACTTTAAACTTAAAGCCCGCAAGGGCTTTTTTACTTCTTAGACTTTTAATTTATCATTTTGCGTTAAAATTTGTTAAAACTTAATTTCAAATTTTAAAGGGGAAGAATTATGTCAAAAATTCAAAAAATTCTTAAAATTGGTATGATAAGTGGCTTAACGGCTGTTGCTGCTGGGGCTTTAGTTGGGTGTGGTGATTCTACTCAAACACCAAATGAAAATACTCAAAATTCCAAGCAACAAGGTGCTTTCGTCATCATAGAAGAAACCGCTCCTAATCAATATAAAATCAAAGAGCAGTTTCCAAGTGCGGAGACTAGGGTTGTCTTGCAGCAACTTGATGGCACAGAAAGAGTGCTAACCAAAGAAGAAATGGACGCTCTTATAAAAGAAGAGGCGGCTAAAATCGATGAGGGAACTTCAAATTTAACCAAAGACAATGCACAAATGAGTAGCGGTGGATTAAGCCTTGGCGAGACTTTATTGGCAAGTGCTGCGGGAGCGATTTTGGGTAGTTGGATAGGCTCAAAACTTTTTAATAATCAAAATTTTGCCAACCAACAAAGAGGAGCTTTTTCAAATCAAAGTGCGTATCAAAGAAGTGTAAATAGCTTTAACAAAGCAGGAGCGTCAAAAGCTAGTAGCACTGGAACTAAATCTGGATTTTTCGGTGGTGGTTCGAAAGCGACATCGAATTCAAATTTTGGTTCATAGTTTTTTGGATTTATTTGTAAGGAAAAAATAAATATTAACTTAAATTGTGTTATACTTTTTAAAATTTTCTTAAACATAAAGGATAAAAAATGAGAATTTTGGTTGTGGAAGATGATATAGGTCTTAACAAAAGCATAGTGGAGAATCTCAGTCAGTTTGGCTACCAAAGCGATTCCTCTGAGAATTTTAAGGATGGAGAATATTTTATTGGTATTAGACATTATGATTTGATTTTGGTAAGTTGGACTTTATCTGATGGCGATGGGGCAGAACTTATCCGTCTTATTAAGCAAAAATCTCCTCGCACTCCTATCATTATCATTTCTTCAAAAACAGATAAGGAAAATGAAATAAAAGCTTTAAAATTAGGTGCTGATGATTTCATTAAAAAACCTTTTGATTTTGATGTATTCTTGGCAAGAATTGAAGCGAGACTTAGACTTGGTGGCACAAATGTGATTAAGATAGAAGATTTGACTATCGACCCAGATGAAGAAAAAATCACCTATAAAGGACAAGACATAGAGCTTAAGGGTAAGCCTTTTGAAGTGCTGACGCATCTTGCAAGACATTCAGACCAAATTGTTTCTAAAGAACAACTTTTAGATGCGATTTGGGAAGAGCCTGAGCTTGTAACACCAAATGTTATTGAGGTTGCCATTAATCAAATTCGTCAAAAGATGGATAAACCTCTTAATATTTCCACGATAGAAACGGTTCGCCGCAGGGGTTATCGTTTTTGCTTCCCTAAAAAATCTTAATTTTTGCACCTTGCGGTGCAAATTTTCTTCTTTTATTTCTCTATTTATATTATATTTAAGTTTTCTTATAGTATAAGGTTAAATTATTTTATTGCGAAAGGTAAGAATGTCTCTTTTAATAACAAAAGATTGCGTTTGCTGTGATGCTTGTAGGGAGGAATGTCCCGATGATGCCATTTGTGAAAATAGCCCCATTTATGTCATTGACCCTGACCTTTGTTCCGAGTGTGTTAATGATTTTTCCGAGCCTGCTTGTATAGTTGCCTGTCCTTATGAGTGCATTATACCAGATCCTGATAATAGCGAAACCATAGAAGAACTTCGTCTTAAAAGTCGTCATAGAGAAAATTAAATGGCAAAGAAAACGGCTGTTGTAGATTTGGGTTCAAATTCTATAAGGATGGTAATTTTTGAGAAAACTTCGCGTTATGGTTTTTATACAACTGCCGAATTTAAAAGAAAAGTAAGACTTGGCGAAAATGCTTATAATAATGGCAAGGTTTTGCAAGAGGAAGCTATGCAAAGAGCAGAAGATGCGTTGAGTTATTTTAAAGAGTGTGCCTATAAGCATAAATGCAAAAAAATTCTCATCGTAGGAACTTCAGCCTTAAGAGATGCACCAAATTCTAAGTATTTCATTCAAAGAATTAGAGAAAAATTAGGACTTAATATCCGCTGTATCGATGGAAAAAATGAGAGTTTTTTGGGCGGTTTGGCAGCTTTAAATTTACTCAGTCCTTTTAAAAATGCCACCACCCTCGATATAGGTGGGGGTTCAAGTGAGCTTTGCTTGATTAAAGAAAATAAAATTATAGATTCTATCTCGCTTGATATCGGCACGGTAAGACTTAAAGAGCTTTTTTATGATACTAATAAACTTGGTAATATTGAGGCATTTTTGAAGCCTATTTTGGAGCAAATTCCTGCGCATTTTTGCAATGACAATCTCATTGCCATAGGTGGAAGCTTAAGAGCAATTTCAAATTCTATTATGCAAAAAAATTCTTATGCTTTGAAAAATTTGCACGATTTTCGTTATGATTTTAAGTATGAAAAGCATTATATCGCAAGGATGCTTGATGCGGATGTGCAAACCTTAATGAGCTTTGGGATTAAAAAAGAGCGATTTGATACCATTCAAGAGGGAGCTTTGATTTTTCTTAAAATTGCCGAAAAGCTTAAATGTAAGCAGGTGATTACGAGTGGGGTTGGCATACGCGAGGGCGTTTTTCTAAAAGATTTGCTCAAGCCTCGCCACATTTTCCCCATGAATTTTAATCCTAGCTTAAAATCTTTACAAGATAGATTTTTAAAGCAAGATTTACATTATAAAACCCCATATTTTACCACACAGCTTTTTGATGTTTTGCAAAATTTACACGGCTTAAATAAAAGATATAAAAGCATTTTGATAAATGCTGCAAAACTTTGTCATATAGGAGAGTATGTAAATTTTTATTTTGCTAACGAGCATGCGATGAATTTGATACTAGGCGGATTAAGTTATGGTTTTTCGCACCAAGATAAGGTTTTAATCGCTACTATTATCAAATTAAATGGCAAAAAGGCAAATCCTTACGAGGCAGAGTCTTTAAGACAGCTTTTGCCTAATGCTAGAATTATGACTTGGTTGAGTTTTATTTTGGCTTTGGCTAAAACATTAAGCTGTGAAGATAAGGTTTCTTTTAAGATGCTTGGTAGCACTTTGTATATTTATAATGAGGATAGGGAATTGAATTTGGTTAAAGAGGGATTTAAGAAGATTTCAAAGTCTATTCCTTTAACTCTTGCTATAAATCAGCTTCCTTAATCCTTCTTTTGCTTTTCCAAAATGAGATTTTGAATTTTTCTTTTATTATCTTCAAAGAAAGAATTAAAGTCTTTATTATCCACTTTTATTTCTTCTTGCTGGACTTCTTTACTTTCTAAAAGCAAATTCGAATTTCCTATAATCATTACATAGCGTTTGTTTTCATAGTCTAAAACGACCAGTTGATTGTTTCTATCTATATTTCTTTGAAATTTAATTCCGCCAAAATTTTTAGAATTAACATTTGTTTTTTTAAACCACCATAAAACCACAAGCAAAAGCACCAAAACGAGCATAACGAGTATGTAGTTTGTGTAGTCAAAGCTTTCAATATTTTTAGGTTTTGGCATTAAATCAGCTTCTTTATCCGTCTCTTGTTTTATGGGTTGAGAAAGCTGAGGGAGATTTGCACCCTCAGGCAAAGCTCTTATACGGAGTCCAAATTTGCCATTGATAGAACTAAGGCCAAAATCTAGCTTTTCTTTTGCTTGAAACATAATGTGTGTGGTATTATTTTTAGAACTTATTTGAATTTTATTAACGAGCTTGGAGTTTAAACTTTTAAGCTCATCTTTGGCTTCAAGCCCTTCAAAACTCAAAAGTGCAAATTCGCCCTCTTTTTTTTGTGAAATTTTGCCTTGATAAGCACTATCAAAAGAAAGCATTAAATCAACTCTATCATTTCTATCATAAATATTATAACTTACAAGTTTAGCACTAAAAAGCGGTAGGGAAAATAAAAGTAAGAAAATAAACTGCTTCACTAAATTTCTTTTTTAAAATATTGCAAAACTGTTTTGGAATCAAGGATTTCATTGATTCTTATGGCTAGATTTTTTTCATAGACCATAACCTCACCTTTTCCAAAAATTCTTTTGTTAATGTAAAGTTCCACACTTTCACCAGCTGGCTTTTCAAGATCAATCACGGAGCCAACTTCAAGTTTTAAGAGCTCGGACACGCTCATATTTGTCGTGCCTAGCTCACTAACAAAGTCGACGGTAATATCCAAAATATCTTCATAGGAATGCAAAAGCCCATGAATATCATTGATATTTTCGATTACTTCATCGCTCATATTTTTTAAAACCTATCCTAAAGTTATGATTTTCAATAGAGTAAGTTAAAGATTCTTCTAGTTTTATGCTTGAAAAGTCAATGCGTCCTAGATACTCTGGTATGCCGAGTTTATACTCATCCTCACCTTTGACATCATTTAACAAATTTTTAGCGTAGCCTATGATTTGATTTGCGCATTCTTTTGTCAAATCACACCAATCGTCCTCTTTAAATTTGTGATTGCTAATTAAAACATCTGCGAATTTTTTCAAAGCCTCTTTAGGAAAAAATAGGTAAAAATCATATTCATTGCCATTTGCCCCTTCAATAGGTATTGAAGCTCCATAAAGCTCACCGCCGATATCTTCAGCCTTATCAATGTGTAGTCTCAAAATGTGTTCGCAAAAATGCGTAATAGAATATTCAAGTATTTTTAACATCTAAACTCCTCTAAGCTTTAATCCTACATTATAGTACATTTAAGGTAAAAATTAGCTAAAAACTTATTTTCTAAAGATTTCTCCCACATTTTTTATAATTTTTTCTATTTCTTTATTTTGAAATTCTCTAACAACGCTCGTGCCGACTATCGCCCCATCGCTAATTTTGTGAATATTTTTGACATCTTGATTATTCTTTATGCCAAAACCCACGAAAATAGGTAAATTTGAGTGAGCTTTAATTTCTTTAATCTTTTGCTCCAAAAGTTCATTTTGCGAAGACTTTCCTCCAGTTAGTCCAACACTTGCTAAGAGATAAATAAAGCCATTTGCATTTTTACAAAGCTTTGCTATGCGTTCTTTTGGTGTTGTAATGCTTATAAAAGTGATGAGTGCTAAGCCTTCCTTGTCGCATTCTTTTTTTAAGTCTGCACTTTCCTCGTAGCTTAATTCAGGCACGATTAAACCACAAATTCCAGCATTTTTTGCCACCTTAACGAAAGCTTTTAAGCCATAGGCAAAGATGAGATTATAATACGCCATAAAAACTAAAGCCTTATCGCTTTTTATGCGTTTTAAGCTTTCTAAAACTTTATGGATAGTTGTCCCATTTTTTAAAGCTTTGTTTGCGGCATTAGCGATAATTTTTCCATCAGCTATTGGGTCGCTATAAGGCACACCAACCTCCAAAATATCGATATGGCATTCATCTAAACGCTTGATAAATTCCTCACTTATCTTTAAATTTGGATAGCCCATTACTATATAAGCGACATTGGCTTTATTTTTATAAAATTTTTTAAAATCAACCATAAATAACCCCTTTTTTATAAGCTCTAATGCTTGTCATATCTTTATCTCCACGCCCAGAAAGATTGACAACGATGACGCTTTTTTTCTTTAGAGTAGGGCAGAGCTTTTCTAAAAAAGCTAGAGCGTGTGAGCTTTCGATAGCTGGGATAATCCCTTCTTCTTTGCAGAGTAGTTTTAAAGCCCTCATACATTCATCATCGCTAATAGCTTCATACCTAGCTCTTTTACTTTCGAATAAGTGTGCGTGCAGTGGTCCAACGCCCGGATAATCAAGCCCCGCAGAAATGCTATGCACGGGCAAAATATTTCCAAGCTCATCTTGTAAAACCTTAGTTTTCATTCCGTGTATAATGCCCGTTTTGCCCTTTGTCAATGTCGCAGCGTGATAAGGGGTTGAAATTCCAAGTCCAGCGGCTTCTATCCCTATGAGTTTAACACTTTCAT
Organism: Campylobacter helveticus; assembly: GCF_002080395.1. Classification (NCBI taxonomy): domain Bacteria; kingdom Pseudomonadati; phylum Campylobacterota; class Epsilonproteobacteria; order Campylobacterales; family Campylobacteraceae; genus Campylobacter; species Campylobacter helveticus. The sequence goes on along the minus strand of NZ_CP020478.1, from coordinate 1,041,430 downwards.
CTTTTAAAAATTCATTAAAAATTCCTGCCGCATTTGAGCCTCCGCCCACTGCCGCGATGATATAATCAGCTTTAATGCCTAACTTCTTAAGTTGAGCTTTACATTCTTTGCCGATGATGCTTTGAAAATGTGTTACCATTTTAGGGTAGGGATATGGACCTACCGCACTTCCCACCACATAGAATAAATTTTTTATATCACTTACCCAGCTTTGAATGGCTGCTGTGGTTGCTTCCTTTAGGGTTTTAAGTCCGCTTTCTATAGCATTGACTTTTGCGCCTAAAAGTTCGATTTTATAGACATTTAAGGCTTGTCTTTCTACATCGACAGCACCCATAAAAATTTCACATTCTAATCCCAAAAGTGCCGCCGCAGTTGCGGTTGCTAGTCCGTGTTGCCCGGCTCCTGTTTCAGCGATGATTTTTTTCTTTCCCATTTTTTTTGCGAGTAGGGCTTGAGCTATGGCGTTGTTAATTTTATGTGCGCCCGTATGATTTAAATCTTCTCTTTTGAGATAAATTTTGTGTCCATAAATTTTGCTTAAATTTTTTGCATAGTAAAGAGGGGTAGGGCGTCCAACATAGGTTTTTAAAAGCACATTAAGTTCTTTTTTAAAATCTTTATCTTTGCTAAATTTTAAGAAAGCTTTTTCGAGTTCATTTAAGGCAAACATCGCGCTTTCTGGTAAAAATTGCCCTCCATAATTTCCATAGTAGCTTTTTTTCATTTTTGAAACTCCTTGATTAATTCCTCTATTTTAGCAAGTTCTTTTAAACCCTGCGTATTTTCGACTTTAGAATTGACATCGATAAGTGTAGGATTTAAAGTTTTAGCTTTTTGGATATTATGCGCTCCTATACCCCCAGCTAAGCCAAATTTTCCCTTAAAATCTTTAAGCAATTCCCAGTTAAAACTTATGCCATTTCCACCGCTTAATTTACCTTTCGCGTCAAAAAGAATCATATCGGCATAAATTTGTTTTGGTAAATTTAAATTCTCTCCCACGCTGATAACTTGCCAAATGAAAAGATTGTTTTTTTGCAGAATTTCAAACATTTCTTTGTCGATGAGCCTATGAATTTGCACTCCATCAAGCCCTACATTTTGAGCTATTTTTAAGATAAATTCCAAGCTTTCATCGACAAAAACACCCACGACTTTTTTATGATTTTGGTGGATAAGGGCGGCGAGTTTTTGGGCTGTTTTTTCACTCACTTGCCTTATGCTTTTGGCAAAGATGAGACCAAGAAATTCAACCGTGTATAAAGCGCTGATTTCTTTTGCATTTTCTTCATCTTTTATGCCGCAAATTTTAAGTTTTATCATTTTGATATGCTTTAAAATATTCATACACAAGCCCAGAGTGCAAAGCCTCTAAAATCATATCTTTTGCTATCAAAGGGCTTTGAGCTTTATTTGCTGTGTAGAGTGCAAACATCGCATTTAAAACGACTATATCAAATTTCGCACCTTTAAGTTTTGCACTTAAAATGAGTTCTAAATCTTTAGCATTATTTTCAGGGCTTGAGCCTGCTATTTCATTGTGAAAGGCTCTTTTAAAGCCAAATTGCTCTGGGGCGACATTATATTCATAAATTTCATTGTCTTTTAACTCTATAATTTTACTTTCATCACAAATGCTAATTTCGTCCATTCCGTCATTTCCTCTTACGACTAAAGCGTGTTTTCTACCAAGAGCCTTTAAAATTTCAGCCAAAAGTCTATGCACTGGGGCGTGGTAATTTCCCATAAGCTGGTATTTAAGCTTTAAATTCGGGTGTAGCAAAGGACCTAAAACATTAAATACGGTTCTAACGCCAAGCTTGGAGCGGATTTCTCTTAGCTCTCCAACTAAAGGATGAAAAAAAGGTGCGTGAAAGAAGTTGAGATTTTTCTGCTCTAAGAGTTTTAAGCCCTCTTCTAAAGATGAAGCGATAGGAATTTGTAAGGCTTCTAAGACATCACTACTTCCGCTTGAGCTTGATACGGCGCGGTTGCCGTGTTTAGCGACTTTTACACCCATAGCCGCCAAGATGAAAGCCACGGCTGTTGAGACATTAATGCTCTTAAAGCCATCTCCTCCAGTGCCACAAATATCTATCATCTCACTTTCATCACTAAAGGTTTGAGAATAACGCAAAATATTACGCACGAAAGCACTTAGGGATTTTTGATTTAAGGATTTTTCTGTGATGAGTATAAGTAGGGCTGCGATTTGCAAAGGCTCATATTCTTTACTCATTATAAATTCACAAATTCTTTTAAAATCTTCGCTTTCTAGGGCGATATTTTCGCTTAATTTATGCAGATACTCGTTTAAATTCTTATCTTTTTTATTTTCTTTTTTGTTTTCGTTTAAGAAATTAGAAAAAATTTGTAAGCCATATTCGCTAAAATAGCTTTCAGGGTGAAATTGAATTCCAAAATAAGGCAAATTTTTGTGCCTCATCGCCATTAAAATTCCATCTTCACTATAAGCTAAGGCTTCTAAATTTGCATTAAGCTCCACCACTTCCAAAGAGTGATAACGCATAATGCTAAATTCTTTTGGCACATTTTTAAACAAAACGCTTTCTTTTTGAATGCTGATTGTAGAGTTTTTTGCGTGAGCGATATTTTGAAGTCTTTTAATTTTTGCGTTAAAACTAAGTCCTAAGGCTTGATGCCCTAGACAAATTCCTAGCACGGGAATTTCTAACTTTTCTTTAAAAATTTCAAGGCACACTCCACTATCTTTTGGGTGCTTTGGACCCGGGCTTAAGATGATATGGGAGGGGCTAAGTGCTTTGATTTCGCTAAGGCTTATTTTATCATTTCTAACGACTTTAATCTCATCATCGCTTAAATTCTCAAGCATTAATTTAATATTATAAACAAAAGAATCGTAATTATCTATCAAAAGTATCATTTTGTAAGCCTTTCAAATGTCGCTATTAAAGCCTTTCTTTTGGCGCAAATTTCTTCATATTCTTTCTCGGCTTTGCTTTGTAATACTATGCCAGCGCCGCTTGAAATATAAGCTTTATTTTCCTTGAAAAAAGCCGAGCGTATGATGAGGGCTAAAACGACATTTTCATTGAAATTTAAAAAGCCCACCGCTCCGCCATAAACACCGCGGTCAAGTTTCTCTAGCTCATTGATGATTTCTAAGGCGCGAATTTTTGGCGCACCGCTTAGTGTCCCTGCTGGAAAAAGTGCGCCAATCACATCAAAAATACTCGCCTCATCTTTTAAATTTGCATAAACTTCACTTACGATGTGTATGACATATTTGCTTTTTAAGATATTATAAAGTTTTTCCACTCTGGTATTTTTACCAAATTTAGAGATGTCATTTCTAGCTAAATCTACAAGCATTCTATGCTCACTTAATTCTTTTTCATCTTCTAAAAGCTCTTTTTCTAGTGCTACCAAATCACTATTTTCGTTTAAATTTCTCGTTCCAGCTATGGGTGCTGTGAAAATTTCTTTATTTTTAATGCTAAATAAAAGCTCAGGCGATGAGCCTAAAACGACGCCGTAACGCGTAGGGAAATAAAACATATAAGCACTTGGATTTTCAAGGCTTAAAGCCTCGTAAAAATCAAAAGCATTTGCAGTATGCTCAATGCAAAGCTGTTTGCTTAAAACTACTTGAAAAATATCCCCACTTAAAAGATATTCTTTAGCCTTTTCTACCATAGCTTCATAGTCTTTTTGCTCTTGTTGTAAATCGTTTAGGATTTTAAATTCCACTTTTTCTTTTTTTTGTAAAGCATAATCTTCGCTTAAGTCGTCAAAATACTCATTTTTACCAAATTTAAAAAACATTTTGCTATTTTTTTCGTATAGCAAATAAGCCTTAGCATTTGCAAATAAAAATTGAGGAAAATCATAATTTGCATTTTGACAATGGGGCAAATCCTCAAATAAATTAATAAAATTTGCACTCAAAACCCCAAAAAACCCAGCATATTCGCATAATTTTCCCCCAGCCGCACACTCATAAAATTTCGCCTTTAATTCGCTAAAAGTTATGACATTAGCGTCTAAATATTCGCAATCTATCCCAATAATTACTTTATTTAAATCCTGAGTAAAATAAGAATTAGGATATTTTTCTAAAATTTGTCTATAATAAAAATTGACATCTTTGCTAAGCATTAGTATTTCCCTTAAGTTTTCTTATAGAAAGTTTAAATTATCATTTTATCAAATTTTATTTAAAGAAGCGTTTAAAGAAAGTGCCTAAATTTAGGCACTTGTATTATTTGGCCACAGGCCAGAAGATTTTAGGCTCTTCGCCCGGTCTAGCTTCTCCGTGATACATTCCAAGCTTATCTTTAGTCCAGGCATATCCCACTTTTCCATTTTTATCGATTGAGATAATTCCGCCTGTGCCGCCAAGCTCTGCCACTTCATCGATGGTTTTTTCTGCTGCTTTTTGAATGGAAAGCTTTTTGTGTTTATAAAGGGCTGCTACTTCGTGTGCTGCTGCTACTCTTATGTAAATATCGCCCGTTCCTGTGCAAGAAACCGCAACAGAGTCATTATTTGCATAATTTCCCGCTCCTATGATAGGTGAGTCGCCTATGCGTCCTGTCATTTTATTTGTTGTTCCACCTGTGCTTGTTCCAGCGGCTAGATTGCCATTTTTATCAAGTGCGATTGCTCCCACTGTGCCTAAGTATGGCTCTGTTGAAATCCCTAAGTGCGCTTTAGCCTTATCGCTATCAAGTAAAACTTCTTTACTTTTTTGCGCTTCTTTTAGTTGTTTATAGCGGTGTTCTGTGTAGAAATATTTTTGATTAACGATTTCTAAGCCATTTGCTTTGGCTAATTTATCTGCACCCTCACCAGCGATTAAAGTGTGGGGAGTTTTTTCCATTACTACTTTTGCTGCTTCGATAGGATTTTTAATGGTTCTTGCCATAGCGATAGCACCTGCGTTTAGTGTTTTTCCATCCATTAAAGACGCATCAAGCTCGTTATAGCCATCAGCGGTAAATACTGCACCTTTACCAGCGTTGAATTCGGGGCTATCTTCCATTACCTTAATTGCAGCTATGACAGCGTCTGTCGAGCTTCCACCAGCTTCAAGAATTTTTTGTCCAGCCTTAAGAGATTCTTTCATTACAACCTCTCTTTTGGCAAATTCCTCTTTTGTAAGACCTAAGCCGCTTGTTCCTCCGTGTATGACAATGACAGGCTTAAAATCTTTTGCGTAAAGATTTGCACTCGCTAAAAATGCAACGCTAGCCATTACTAACAGGGCTTTTTTGCCACCTTTCATTAAATCCATTTTCTCTCCTTTTTAAATGAAATTTAAAAACAAAATGATTTTAATCAAATTTTATAAATGATGGTAAATCATTTATATTTTGCCTATACTAAATTTGATTTTGCTAAATTTTTTTAGTAAGATTGCGCGAAAAAAAGGGTTGTTTTGAAAAAAGAAATTAGCGTTAATCTAGCTTGGGTTTTAGTGATTTTAGGTGGTTTGGTGGAGTGCTTTTGGGTGAGCGGTTTAAAGTATGCTAATGCGCCTATTTGGTATGTTTTGACGGGCTGTGGGATACTCATTTCTTTTTGTTGTGCTGTGGTGGCTATGCAAAAGTTAGAGGTTAGCGTGGCTTATGCTGTGTTTGTAGGTATAGGCACAGCTGGGGTTGTCGCTTTAGAAATGTTCCTTTTCAATGAAACTTTTTCTCTTCTTAAAATTTCTTTAATTTTTCTTCTACTTTTGGGTGTTGTGGGGCTTAAATTTGTTAGCAGAGAAAATGATGAAGCTTTAGTGGAAGAGCTTTCTCACGATTTGGGTTTAGATTTTGAGGAGAAAAAATGAGCTGGTTTTTTCTCTTTTTAGCTGGTTGTATGGAAATTTTTGGCGTTGTAGCGATGAAAAAACTAGTTCTTACGAGACGCAAAATTTATCTTCTTGTTATTTTGGTGCAGTTTTCCTTAAGCTTTGGCTTTCTTTCACTAGCGATGCGAGAAATTTCTATGGCAACGGCTTATGCGATATGGACTGGCATTGGGGCAGCTGGAGGCGTGATAGTGGGCGTTATATTTTTTAAGGAAAATAAAAGCCTTTCTAAGCTCTTTTTTCTAGGACTTATCCTAGCTTCAAGTGTGGGCTTGAAATTTATCTCAAACTAATGCAAATTTATATTAGCGGCATTCACACGGATGCAGGGAAAACGCACTTTAGCGCGGCGTTTTGTGCGAATTTGGGGTATGATTATTTTAAGCTTATCCAAGCTGGAGTGCCAAAAGATTGCGATTTGGTTGCTAAACTCAGTCCTACAACACGCGTTTTGGGGGAGGGATTTTTCCTTCAAACCCCTGCCTCTCCACATCTAGCTAAGATAAAAGAAAAGGCAGATTATAAGGCATTTGATTTACAAATTCCAAAAAATGAAAATTTGCTAATAGAACTAGCCGGTGGGCTTTTTTCACCTCTTGATGAAAATCATACAATGATAGATTTTATGCAAAAATTTAAAAAGCCGACTATCTTGGTGGGGCGTTATTATCTTGGAAGCATTAATCATATTTTACTCAGCATAGAGGCGCTTAAAAATAGGCAAATCCCCATACTTTTTTTAGCGATGATGGGAGAAAAAGAAAATTTGCAAGATAAATTTATACAAGATTATACGCAAATTCCTATCATTAACCTTAACTTTTTTGATGAAGAAAGCATAGAAAATAAGGAATTCAAAGCCCAAGTTAAAGTTTTACTTAAGGATTAAATTCCTTAAAAATTTCCCTTAAACTCTCCACCACATAAGAAATTTCTTCCTTGCTTATAACATAAGGGGGCATAAAATAAATTGTATTCCCAAGTGGTCTTAACAAAAGCTTTTTTTGTAAAGCTTTCTCATAAATTAAAAGCCCAGCTCTTGGAATTTCGCTTTTTATATCAAAAGCATAAATCATACCGCGTTGTCTAAAATTCGTTAGAAATTTAAATTCTTTTAGAGTTTCAAATTTTTCTTTAATGAAAAGGCTTAAAATGGCATTTTTTTCTACGATATTTTCTTCTTCAAAGATATTTAAAACTTCATTTGCTGCTGCTGTGGCTAGAGCATTTCCTGTATAAGAGTGTGAATGCAAGAAAGCTTTATTTTCTTCATAAGGGGCGTAAAAGGCGTTGTAAATTTCATTTTTTACCAAAACAACAGCTAGAGGCAAAAAGCCCCCCGTAATGCCCTTAGAGAGACAAAGATAATCAGGCTTTTCCCTGCAATAATCCATAGCAAAAAGTTTTCCCGTGCGTCCAAAGCCTACCGCTATCTCATCGAAAATCACCTGCACCCCAAAATGATGACAAAGCTTTATCGCCTCATCTAAAAAGTTAGGATGATACATATTCATATTGCCAGCACACTGCACTAAAGGCTCGATGATGAAAGCACATAAGGAATTTGCGTGTTTTTCTAAAGTGCTTTTAAGAATTTTTAATTCCTCTTCATAATCCTTTCCACTCGGTGCTTTAGTACTTAAACCCTCTAAAAAAAGTGGGCTGTAAGTTTCTTTATAAAGCTTCACATCGCCTACGCTTAAAGCTCCCAAAGTTTCGCCGTGATAAGAATTTGTAAGAGAAAGAAATTTATTTTTTTTCTTGCCCTTATTAAGATGATAGTGAAAGCTCATTTTAAGAGCGACTTCGATGATGGAAGAGCCATTGTCCGCATAAAAACATTTTTCAAATCCACTCAAATGACAAAGTCTTTGAGAAAGTCTAATAATCCCCTCGTGGCTAAAACCTGCTAAAAGTATATGTTCTAGTTTATCAAGTTGAGCTTTTATGGCGTTTGAAATTCTAGGATTACAATGCCCAAAAAGATTCACCCACCAAGAGCTAATGCAGTCCATATAAGCCTTATCATCAAAATCATAAAGCCATACGCCTTTTGCTTTTTTTATGGGAATGAGGGGAATTTTTTCGTGGTCTTTCATCTGTGTGCAGGGGTGCCAAAGATATAATAAATCTAGTTCTTTTAACATCATCTTCCTTTTTTACTAACAATATAAAATCTAAAAGTTAATAACTAAGCTTAAATTTGTAAAAAACGCGTATAATTTCGCTTTTAAAAGGGCTAAAAATGCAAGTAGAACAAATTTTGCAAAATTTACAAAATGAATCAAATTTTCGCACACTTACACCACTTAGACACGAGGGAAATTTTGTTTTTAAACAAGGTTTTAAAATGCTTAATTTGGCGGGAAATGACTATTTAAATTTAGCGTCAAATTCCGCCTTAAAACAAGAATTTTTAAGAAGTGTGAGAGAAGAAGATTTATATTTTTCAAGCTCAAGCTCAAGAAGTTTAAGCGGTAATTTTGATGTTTATGAAAGGCTAGAAAATTTTCTTAAAGCTAAATTTCAAAAAGAAGTTTTGCTTTTTAATAGTGGCTATCATCTTAATTTTTCTTGTATCGCAGCCCTTGCGAGTGTGCCTAGCACTCTTTTTTTAGCAGATAAACTGATACACGCTAGTATGATTGATGGGCTTAGGGGGGCGAATTTTTTGCGTTTTAAGCATAATGATATGAAGCATTTGCAAATTTTACTAGAAAAAAATCACACAAAGTATGAAAATATCATCATTTTAAGCGAAGCACTTTTTAGTATGGACGGCGATATGGCAAATTTAAAAGAGCTTGTTAGACTTAAAAAGATTTATAAAAATGTCCTGCTTTACATCGATGAGGCGCATAGTGTGGGGTGTTTTGGAGGGGGTTTTGGGCTTGTGGAGGCATTAAAGCTTGAGGTGGATTTTTGCATTTTTACCTTTGGAAAGGCTCTTGCTTCTGTGGGTGCTTGTGTGATAACGAGTAAGAAATTTAAGGACTTTTTTATCAATAAAGCGAGGGGGCTAATTTATTCCACCGCACTGCCTCCCATTAATGTCGCTTTTAGTCTTTTCATCTTTGAAAAATTGGCAAATTTTAATCAAGAAAGAAAGAAGTTAAAAGAGCTGAGCGAGTATTTTAAAAAAGGTTTAAGGGCTAAAAAGCTTGAATTTTTGGGAGATTTTTATATCATTTCTTTGCTTTTAAAAGAAAATCAAAAAGCTCTTGAGTGCGCTTTAAAGCTTGAGAAAAATGGCTTTTTTGCTCCAGCGATAAAAACACCCACAGTTCCTAAAAATAGTGCTAGAATTCGCTTTTCTTTGCATTCTGGACTGAGTAAGAACGATTTAGATAAAGTAATGGAGCTTTTATGAAAGTAGAATTTTTACACAAAAATGAAGAATCTAAAGAGTTAATCCTCTTTTTTGCGGGTTTTGCAAGTCAGGCTTCACATTTTTCACATCTAAGGGCTCAAAAAAATGTTTTAATGGCTTATGATTATAGAAATTTCGAGCTTGAATTTGATTTTTCTTTGTATGAAAAAATCACCCTTATAGCTTTTTCTATGGGAGTTTGTGTCTCTTCTAAATTGCTTAAAAATTTAAATTTCAACGCAAAAATCGCCATCAATGGAACAAATTTTGGTATCGATGAAAAAAGAGGCATACACCCTAGCATTTTTTTACGCACGATGAGAAAATTTAATCTTGAAGATTTTAAAAAGGCTTTGTTGTTCGAAAAGGCTTTATTTGAATTTAGAGACGAGTTAGCCTTAAAAGAAGAGCTTGAGAGCTTGTATCATTTTTGCGGACAGGATTTTAATGAAAATTTCTCTTGGGATAGGGTTTATATGAGTGAGGGGGATTTGATTTTCCCTAATAATGCCTTGCAAAATTCTTATGCGAATTTAAAACCTTTAAAAGAGCCTCATTTTGCCTTTTTTGCCTTTGATAAATGGGAGCAAATTTGAATTTTCTTAAAGCAAAAGATAGCTACAAAACAGCCGCAAAGGCACAAGATATAATGGGACAAAGGCTATGCGATATGCTAGAAAATTTGCATTTAAAAGAATTTGATAGGGTGTTTGAATTTGGCTGTGGAATGGGAGAATTTAGCCAAAAATTACAAAACACCATTTATTTTAAAGATTATGTAAGAAATGATATTTTGGATTATAAAAGCGAATTTGAGGTTGAAATTTTTGATATGGATAAAATCCCAGCGCATTTTCTAGCCACGCAAAAATTCCAACTCATCGCTTCAAATGCCGTTATCCAGTGGCTTAAAAGCGATATTTTTACAAATTTATATGCCTTGCTTGAAGAGGGGGGCATTTTGCTGCTTTCAAGTTTTGGCGAGGATAATTTAAAAGAAATTAAAAGCTTAACAGGGCTTTCTTTGCGGTATAAAAATTTAAAAGAATATGAGCGTTTGCTTGAAAAATTTGAAATTTTAGCCTTGAAAGAAGAAATGATAAAGCTGAAATTTGAAAGTGCTTTGGAGGTTTTTAGGCATTTAAAGCTTAGCGGTGTGAATTCTTTGGGAAAATTTTTTCTAGGCAAAGATACGCTTTTAAAAATGAAGCAAGAATTTAATAATACTCTAACCTACCACAGCATTTATATTTTGTGTAAAAAGCGGTTAAATGAATTTTGCTATAATGCGTGAAATTTGACAAGGAGGCAGTGTGAAAAAAATCGTTTTTTTGGTATTTTGCGTTTTTGCGCTTCATTTACAGGCGGAAAAGATTAGTGTTTTTGTCGCTTCTTCGGCTTCTAAGGCGATGAGTGAGCTTAGAGAAATTTTTATACAAAATTATCCTAAAGATGAAGTGGAGCTTATATTTGGTGCTTCTGGAAAGCACTATCAGCTTTTAAAAGAGGGGAGGGAATTTGATTTATTTTTCTCAGCCGATGCAAAATATGCCGAGCAAATCGCAAAAGATGGTAATGCCCTTAGCGAACCTCAAATTTATGCGCTAGGCGTTGTGGCGCTTTATAGTTTAGATGAAGCCCTGCTTGAGGGAGGTGTGGAAAAGCTTGGAGAAAAGGCGGATAAAATCAAGCATTTAAGCATAGCAAATCCAAAAGTCGCCCCCTACGGCGTCGCCGCGAGTGAAATTTTAAAAAATCTTAAGTTAGATGATAAATTTAAAGATAAAATTGTTTTAGGAGATAGTATTTCCCAGCCTGTGCTTCACATCGATAGCGGTGCGGCGGAGCTTGGCATTGTCGCTTACTCTCTTGTTTCGAGCGTGAATCAGCCTAAAGGAAAAGCCGTTTTAATTAACCCTAAGCTTTATACGCCCTTAAAACAATCTTTCGTGCTAACAAAACACGCCAAAGATAAAAAATTAGCCTTAGAATTTGCAAATTTTATCCAAAGTGATGAGGCAAAAGCTATTTTTAAAAAATACGGATTTAACACCCCTTGAATATTTTAAAAGGTTTTGCCGCCTCTTTGCGAAGTGAGGGTGATGTTTTAAGTGTGCAAGTTGATGTTGAGGGAGTGGAATTTAGCGTTTTGATGCTGGATTTTTCTTCGTTTGATTTTGACGGAGAGCTTGAACTTATTTTTAAAGAGCACGAGCTTTCTTTTGCAAATTCAAATATTGGTTTAAGTGTAGAAAATCGTTTTGAGGCAGAAATTCTTAGCATTAAAAAAGGGCAAATTTTATGGCATATTGTTTTTAAATTTAAGCATTTTGAATTAGGCTCGATTATAGACGCTAAAAGAGGCGAGGAGCTTGACTTAAAGATAGGGCAAAATAAGCTTTGCTTTGTCAAGGCAAACGACATCACCCTAAGGAAAATAAATGCTTGAAGCGGAATTTTTGCAAACCTTATGGCTTAGTTTTAAGCTTTCTTTCATTACAACTTTTTTATTGTTTTTTGTGGGCGTGTTTTTGGCTTATTGTTTTGTTTTTGTGCGTTTCCCTTTTAAAAGCTTTTTTCAAATCATCGTTTCTATGCCCTTAGTTTTGCCTCCTAGCGTTTTGGGTTTTTATCTACTTGTGGGTTTTTCGGCAAACAGCACACTAGGCAGTTTTTTAAAAGAGCATTTTAATCTTTCTTTAGTTTTTACTTTTGAGGGTTTGGTTTTTGCTTCGATGATTTTTTCATTGCCTTTTATGGTGCATCCTATCCAAAGTGCTTTTGCCGCTCTTAATCAAAATTTAATCGAGGCTTCTTATACGCTAGGGAGAGGGAAGCTGATGACATTGTGTAGGGTTATCGTGCCAAATTCTAAGGTGGGAATTTTTACGGGTCTTACTATGGCTTTCGCACACACTATGGGCGAATTTGGCGTGGTGATGATGATAGGAGGGCATAAGCAAGGCGAAACTTTAGTCGCTAGTATAGCGATATACGATGAGCTTGAAGCGCTTAATTATACTCTAGCGCATCAATACGCTTTCGCCCTTTTTGCTTTAAGCTTTATCTTGCTTTTCATTCTTTATTTTGTCAATAAAAAATTGACATATTAGGGTTGGTATGCTAGAAATTAGTTTGAAGCATTTGATGAGAAGTATTGAAAATAAAGAGGGACTTATCAATCTTGAAATTGATGCTAAATTTAATCAAGGCGAAATCAGCGCCATTTTTGGTGAAAGTGGGGCTGGTAAAACGACACTTTTAAGAATTTTAGCGGGATTAATCACGCCAAAAAGTGGTTTCATAAGGGTAGAAAATGAAGTATGGTTTGATAGTCAAAAAGGCATCAATTTAGCCCCACAAAAACGCTCTTTAGGCTTTATGTTTCAAGACTATGCACTTTTTCCAAATATGAGTGTGAGAGAAAATTTAGCCTATGCGACTAAGGATAAAAAGAAAATCGATGAGCTTTTAGAGTTGATAAATCTTAAAGAATTAGCCTCCTCTTACCCTAAAGAACTAAGCGGCGGACAAGCTCAAAGGGTTGCACTCGCAAGGGCTTTAGCAAGAGAGCCTAAAATTTTGCTTTTAGATGAGCCTTTAAGTGCTTTAGATTTTAAAATGCGCTCTCATTTACAAGAAGAATTATTTAATATTTTAAATCACTTTAAAACAACAACCTTGCTTGTGAGCCACGATTTGGCTGAAATTTATAAATTAAGCGTAAGGGTTTTGGAGCTAAAGGGGGGTAGGGTTGTTAAAGATTTGCCTACAAAGCAATTTTTTACGCATAATCATCTCAGTGCCAAACTTTGCCTAAGTGCCGTTTTACTTGAGATAAATAAAAGTGATATTTTAGTCGTTTTCACACTTTTGCTAGGGCAAGATATAGTCAAAATCACTCTAAGCGAGAAGGAATTTTTAGAAAAACATAGTGGCGTAAAAATAGGCGATACCATTATGCTTTCAATTAAAGCCTTTAATCCCCTCATCATTGATTAATTTTTTTTTTTTTGTATAATCGCAATTTTATTTAATATCTTAGGAGGAATGATGAGAGTTAAAACGATGTTTTCTAGCGTTTTGGTTGCAGGTTTGTTAAGCGGATGTTTAACAACGACTTTACAAACAAATGCTACGATGAGTCAAAGCATTTTTTTAGACCCTGTGGCTAAGGAAAAAAGAGTGGTGTTTTTAAACATCAAAAACACAAGCGGACATAATGTAAATTTGGAGCCTAAACTGAGAAATGCTTTAGAAGCTAAGGGGTATAGAATTATCGATGACCCTGATAAGGCAAATTATATTTTAAGCACTAATATTTTGTATTGTGATAAAAAACAAGAAAATAATGCCGCAGGTGCTGGTGTCGCAGGTGCTGCAACAGGTGTAGCAATTAGTGGTTATAATGGAGGCGGCGCAGGCGGAATGGTCGCAGCAGGTGCAGCAGGTGCAGCAGCGGGAATGCTTTTAGGAAAACTTACAGAAGATACTATTTATCAAATGCAAGTGGATATTAACATCAAACAAAAAGCAGATGGTAAGGTTTTAACTTCTAGCGGAAATGTGAGCGGACAAGCAAGCGTTAGAGACCAAAGAGCTTCAGGCTTTTTAAATAGCTTTGGTGGAAATGTCCGCAGTGATAAAGTGGGGCATTTAAATTCAAATCAAGTCAATACCACACAACAAACCTATCAAGGCAAATACATAGAAAAAAGCACTATAATTTTTGCTGAAGCGGTAAAAACGGGACTAAAGCTCGAGGAGGCTACGCCTGTTTTAGAAGATAAAATCGCGACTCAAATCGCAGGTTTATTTTAAAACTCGCCCTTTTTGGGCGATAAAATTTAAGTATTTTTCTAAAATTTCCTCTCTTTTGTAAAGCTCTTCGAAGTTTTTAACATTTAAATTAAGCCCAAAGGAAAAAATTTCTCCATCAATCTCATAAAAACCCACAATGTGAGCTATGCCTAGCTCATCGTTAAAACCTGTTTTTGCGTAAATTTTCCCCCACTCATTTTTCTTATAAAAAAGTAAATTTTTAATGATTTCTTGATTTTTTTGAGGGTAGGGTAGGGAGGTGGTGGCAAGTTTATATAATAAAACAGCTTGTTCTTTAGCACTAATTTTTAAAGAATTATCCAGCCAAAAATTATCAATTTGAGAAATCACGCCATTGCCGTAGTGGATTAGGTTTAAATTTTTTTGCATATTTTCTAAGCCTATTTTTCTAGCTAAAAATTTAAAAGCTGGAACTTGTGAGCGTTTAATGGCAGAGCTTAAATTCGCGTCATTTTTCCAGCTTGGTAAGAAAACTTTTTCATTATTATAGTGATAAAAAATTTCTTTTTCGTCCCTTATCACACCTAAATTTAGGGCAAAGAGAGCGTTAAAAATTTTAAAGGTTGAAGCGGGAGAAAAACGCTCGTTTGCCCTTTTTAAATCATTTGTGTAGAAATTTTTACCATCATAAAGGATAAAAACTCCACTTACATTGTAGCCCTTAAAGAAATTTGGTAAAACATCAGCCTTTAGATTTGTAAAAATAAGCATAAAAAAGAGAAGGGCAACGGAAAATTTTTTCATTTTAATCCTTTAATTTTTCATTATTATAATATAAATTTAAAGTTAAAATGTTAAAATACCGCCTTGAATTTGGGTTTTAAGTAGGGATACGCAAGCCGAACTAACTCAAAGGAAATTTCACAGAAAGGTTTTTCAATGAAAAAAGTTCTTTTTTTATTGTTTGCTTTTGCAGCAGTTGCTTTCGCTCAAACGACAAACGCACCTGTTGAACAAGAAGCTATGAATGTTTGGATTAAGGCATTTTCTGTTTTAGCGGCTGGTTTAGGTCTTGGTGTGGCTGCACTTGGTGGAGCTATCGGTATGGGACACACAGCAGCAGCTACTATAGCTGGAACAGCTAGAAATCCTGGTCTTGGACCAAAATTAATGACAACGATGTTTATTGCCTTGGCGATGATTGAAGCTCAGGTAATTTATGCTTTAGTTATCGCTTTGATAGCACTTTACGCAAATCCTTTTATCCCAGTAGGATAAGTTTTTACTCCCTTGTAAAAGGGAGCTTTATGCGGTTATGGTGGAATTGGTAGACACGCCATCTTGAGGGGGTGGTGCGCTTCGCGTGTGCGAGTTCAAATCTCGCTAACCGCACCATATATATTCTCTTTCATTATTTTTAATTTTCTTTACTTCTTTTTATTTATCTATAAAATAGGCTTTTGAAAGACATTAAATTATTTTAGATTATTTTAGATTTATTTTGATTGATTATACTTACAAATGTTTTTTATTGACTTAATTATTGACCTTATTGAAATTTGCTATTGACTTTATTGACCTAAAGGAAAAAAATGCTAAATGATACCAAAATAAAAGCCTTAAAGACTAAAGATAAGAAATACTACATTGCTGATTTTGACAATTTACTTCTTTGTGTTTATCCAAGTGGTAAAAAAACATTTATGTTTAACTACAAATGTCCCAAAACTTTAAAATATAAAAGGATAACCTTAGGAGAATATCCCATTTTAAGTCTTAGCAATGCTAGAAAAGAAAAAGATAAGCTAAAAATCAATTTGGTTGAGAATGATAGTGTGAGGGGAAAAACTGAACTTACATTTAAAGATTTAGCCTTAGAAAAAATGGAGCTTAAAAGATTAGAATTGAGCGAAAAAACTTATAAAAGCTATATGAGTTATTTGCAAAGATTTGCTTTTGGAATTTATGGAGATATTATATTAGATAAACTACAAATTAAAGATATTTTAAAAAGTTTTGAGAAATTTAGAAAAGAGAATATTAGAGAGGGTGCGGATAAATTCTTTACTCTTTTAAATGAAATTTTTAGGCACGGCGTGATGAAAGAATATCTTAAAAATAATCCTATGCTTCATTTAAACCGAAAAGATTTGTTGATTAATAAAGCAAGTAAAAATCACGCCACGATTTTAGAAATAAAAGAAATTAAAGTATTGATAGATAATGTGGTGCATTATAAAGGATATTTGAGTGTTAAAATTGCGGCGATGTTTTCCTTATTGACAGCACAAAGAAGTTTTAGCATAAGAAATGCAAAATGGGAGGATATTGATTTGGAAAATGGTATTTGGTATATACCGCAAGAAGATATGAAAATGAAAAAAGCTCACACAATTCCTTTAAATTCACAGTGTGTGTTTATGCTTCAAAAATACAAAGAAATGGGTGTTAGGACTAGATATTTATTCTATAGTTTAAGAAGCAAGAGTGAAACGATAAGCGATAACACAATTCGTTCGATGTTTAGAAGGTTAGGATACTCTAATGATGATTTTACTCCGCACGGCTTTCGTGCAATGTTTAGCACTTTAGCACACGAAAATAGAGATAAACATCAAATGAGTAGTGATATTATAGAATTGTGTTTAGCACATGTAGAAAAGAATAAAATCAAATCAGCGTATAATCACGCTTTAAATTTAAAAGAAAAAGCCACGCTTATGCAGTGGTGGGGGGATTATCTTGATGAGATTGCTGATTTGAATCGACAAGTCCAAAATATTTTTTTATAAAGTTTTCAATGTCTTGTCTAGGATACAAACCCGAGCAGTTTCTATGTTGCTTAAACTCTCTAAATTTGCCTTGTTTAGCGTATCTATGCACAATACTTTCTTTTACTTTTAAAAGATTTGCTACTTCTTTTCTGGTGTAGTAATCTCCAATATCTAGTCTAATCATTTCTTACTCCTATAAAATGCTTTTTTGTTGAAAATCTACAATTTCAGCAACAAGAATATATCTTTGTCTTCCAAATCTCATTACTTTAAATTTGCCCGCATTTCCCCATTTGATAGCTGTTGCTTGCGTTATGCCAAAAATATCTGCAACTTCTTTTACCGTGTAGTATTTTTGCTCATTAAAACTACCATCTTTTTTTACAATTTTTATTGTTTTCATATTGTTTCTACCCTCTCCTTAATATTGTTAATTATGCCCTCATCTAACACATAGTCTTCGCTCATACTAAGACTATGTTTAGCTCTTGTAATGGCGACATACAAAAGATTTAGTTCTTCTTTTGCGATTGTAATTTCCTCAAATTCATTATTTTCTATCATTTGTTTGAGGTTTAAAAAATCATCGCTAAGTTCTACATTATCCCATTCAAGTCCTTTACTTTTATGTCCTGTGCTAAGAATTAAATCTGCCTTATTTTCATTTTTAACACAAGCTTTTTCTATATCTTTAATGAGCTTTTTAATATCACTATGAATATACTTAAATAAAACAAAAATCTTTTGCCTTAAGTCGATTTCTTTGGTTTCTTCTATATAGACAAGAAGTTCTTTTAAATCTTTGAATTTAGCAATGAAAGGATTTTTAATAAATTCTTGTTTTTTAAAGAGCAAGTTTTGTATATCTAAAAGCTCATCAAAATTATAGCTTTGCACTCCGCCGACTAAAAAAAGCTTTTTATCTAAATTTTCTATAGCAATATCAAAAAGTTTCGCATTTGTGCGAGTAATAAGAGCTTGTTGTTTTATATCTTGTTTGATGTTGCTCTTAAATGTGCCTTGAAAATCTTTAGGAGCATTCAATATCTTTAAATAGCAATTTGCTATTTTAGCGATACTACTAGGACAGCGAAAGCTTTGTGTGAGATATAAAGTATGGGCTTTTGGCTTTTTTGCTAACAATTCTAAAGAATTAATCGCTCCCCTAAATTTATAAATACTTTGATAAGTGTCGCCGATAAAAACTTTTTTGGCTTCTTGATTTAAAACTATATCTATCACACAGCCATTTATATCTTGTGCCTCATCAACAAGGATATAATCATACTCTAGCTTTGCTTTGCTAAGTTGATAAGCCTTAAGATAAAAGTCGTGTTCGTATGCTAAAGCACAAGTTTCGCTTTGAAGCTTTTGCCATAAAATCTTTGTCTTATGTGTAATGTAAGCTAAGTCTAGTTTGGGATTTAAATCATAGTCTTTAGGATTTTTTATAGCATTTTCTAAAAAGTCTTTAAGCGGTAAGCTAACATTACAAAAAGCTCTTAAGGTTTTTAAAATGGCTGTTGCATAAAAAGAGTGAAATTCAACTTGTAAGTCTTTCACAAGAGGGTATAAATCCATTGCTCTTAGGCTTCCTAGTCTATCTTTGTATTTTAAGCCCAACTCTTCATAGGCTAAAGAGTGCATAGTTTTAACTTCTACATTGCTAAGGTGTTTAAATTTGGTCTCTGCTTCTTTTCTCATTGAAGCATTATAAGAGAGATAGAGGATTTTCTTATCTTTTCTTGCTTCGCAAAATTGTATAAGAGTAGAAGTTTTACCCGTTCCTGCATAAGCATTAACAATTAAAATATCTTCTATATTAAAATCAACAACGGCTTGTTGTTCGGGGGTTAATAAGTTTTTAGTTTGATGAGAAGAAATTGACATTCGAATTTCCTTGGTATATAAAGTTGCACTTTTCCCAACTATATATAATGTTAAATTTTGCAAATAAAGCAACATTTTGTTTCAATTCTTGTTTGATTTTTCTAAAATATCTATCTTTTACCTGTATTTGTAATCCAAGTGCAAGAAGAAGGTTATCGAGCGTGATATTAATTTCATTATGAGAAAGAAAAAAACGCACTATAGATTTGATAAGAGAGTTTTCAATGCAAACAATATTTTTAATCTCTTTATTATAATTAATAGCTAAAGCTTTTTGGTAAAATTCAATATATTCTTTGCTTAAAATAATTCCCCCAAAATCGCCCTTTTCATTAATTAACATGGTAGATACAATATGAAAATAATAGGCTGTGTTATTAAAATCCTTGATTATAATAACTGCGGATATAAGTTCTTCAAGGATATTTTTAAACCATTTATAATTATGTCCCATATCTCCATAATTTTTTAAAATTTCGCTCGTAGAAAATGATATGCTTAATCTCTTATCTTCTAGAAGCTTTATTTTTGAAGAAAAGAGAACGATTAAATCTAGAATATCTTTATGAACTTGAGTTAATAAAGAACCTTTTATGCTAACTTCTCCCCATTGAGTTTTTAATATTCTTGTCCTTCTATTTCGAATGAAATCTTTATAAATGGTTGAGCTTGGGGTTGATTTTTTAATGGGTGCAAAAATAGGTAGTCTAATTTCTTGAATACTACAAGTTGTTTTAGATTTTTTAAATTCTATATAGCACAAACTACCATTAAAATCTTTCAATAAATAACCTTTTACATAATATTTTAAAATATATTTTTATTCAAAATAAAACAATAAAACATCATAATTATACAAATTAACGCTTAATAATCTCTTTAATTTTAAGAATATTTAAGAATAAATTACAATATTATAATGTATAATATCAAGTAATTTATGGAATATTTTTCTATAAATGTTTTCATTTGTCTAATTCAAATGTCGGTTTAGAGATTTACAAGATTGTCATTTGAGGTAAAGATGAAAAAAAATATCGTATTCCTAATTTTTATATTAGGGTTTTTGGCAACTAGTGCTTTTGCAGGTAATACTGATAGTATTGGTGCAAAAGGGCTATGGGACACGGTTAGTGGCTGGTTAAATGATACTTATGTATCTAGAATTATAGCTTTGCTACTTTTTTGTGTAGGCGTATGGAGAGCATTTGCAGGTTCAATCTTGCAATTTTTCTTAATGCTAGGTTTTGCAGTGTTGGTAACTCAAGGGACAACCATTATTGAAACTATCAATGCTGCGACTTTTTGACGGTAGGGGCTTTAAGCCCCTATCAATTATTGAATTTTATGGAGTTAAATTTGGCTAAAAATCAGAACGGTTATGTAGAAATTAACAAGTTTATCGACACCAAGCCTATGTTTGGGAATTGGGAGGTTGATACATTAATGGTGTTTTGCATATTTTTTGCCGTAGCTATTATGTTTGGTAAAGGTGCAATAGCTTTTAGCGTATTTTTTATGATAGGAGTTGTTGCTGCAAAATATTATGAAAAACTTAAAAAATCAAAAGTCAAAGGCTTTTTCTTTCATTTACTTTATATGTTAGGACTTAGACAGCCTAAAACTTTACCTCCCTCTTATATGAGATATTTTCTAGGAGCGTAAATGTTGTTTGATAAATATAAAAATAAAATGGATAAATATCTTTTAGAGAATATCACATTTAGAACGGTAACGCTTATTTTAAGTCTTTTAATTGTTTTTCTCATATGGATTATAGTTTCACGAACAGACTCTCAAAAAGTTGTCTTTATGCCTCCAAAAATCATCAATCAAGAATTTTGGATAGCTGGCAATGAAGTTTCTAAAACTTATTTACACGAAATGGGGCAGTTTGTTTCTTTTAATCTTTTAAATATCACTAAGGAAAACGCTAATAATAATATTGAAAATCTTTTAACTTTAGTAGATTCTAAATTCTACAATGAAGTAAAAATCAAGCTTTTGGAGCAATCAAACTATATCACAGACAATGCTATTAGCAGAACCTTTTTTGTTTCTGCTATTGACGCAGATACAAAAGGACTGATTAAAGTTTTTGGTGTTGTTAAAGACATTATAGGGGATAAGGTTGTGCGTTCTTCTCAAAGTATTGTAAATATCCATTATGAAATCAATCAGGGTAGATTTGTTTTAAATGATATTTTAATTGAAGAAGGAAAAAATGATAAGACAAAGGATAAAAAATGAAAAAATCCCTTTTACTTGCACTCGCTTTAAGTAAGAGCCTTTTTGCTCTTAACATTATCGATAATCCAAGTAGCGATATTATCAATATAAATGTATCAAATAGCAGTGTAAATAGAATTGTTTTACCCGCTCAAATCTTAGATGTAGCCTATTCTAAGGAAAAGGGTATTGATATAAAGATTAGCGATAATCAAGCCTTTATCAAATTTTTACCTATACAAAAGGAAAAGGTTAGAGTTACAGGTAAAAATCAAGTCGAACCCATAGGTGAGCCTGAAATTGTTTATGATAAGGCAGGAAATAGTGAGGTGTTTTTTGTAACCGCTTCAAAAACTTATTCTTTTTCTCTTAATCCTAAAGATATGGAAGCTGAAACTATCATCATTAATGATTTTTCTGCAAGTAAAGAAGAGATTTTGAAATACGAAAGTGATGATTCTTATATGAAGACCATGGCAAAAATCACTGAAAGTATTTTAAAGGGTGGCACACCGCAAGGATATAAAACTAAAAAGATTGATAAGGTGTTAAGTAAAAATAGCACATTAATCACTAAAGAGCTTATGAATTATGATGGAGTTTTATATAGGGCAACTTTACTTGAGGTGGAGAATAAGACGGATAAGGCTATTGTTTTAGATTTAAAAGATTATATACGCATTGCTAAGGAAGCTCCAAAAGCAATTAGCATTTATTATAACAATGAAGTTAATCACTTGCTTCCTTATTCTAAAGCTCAAATTGTCATCATTACTAAGGGTGGAAGGAATCAAAAATGAAAAATCCTTTTATGAAATTTTTTAGTAATGATAAAAATCCGGCTGAAGCTCAACAAAATCAGGGAAAAAATAAAATCATAATTTTTGCTGGTATTGGAGTTGTTGCTGGAGCATTATTATTTTTAGCAGATAGTGGCGGCAATAAAGAGCAAAAAAATGTTGGCAACTTCAATCTTGTAAATGATGATGAAATGGCAAAAACAAGATGGGTGGGTGAGGCAAATGATGATTTATCTTTAGCGAAAAAGAGGGTTGATAGTTTAGATTCTAAAAATGAAGAGTTATCAAAACAAGTAAGTATGCTTACAAAGATAATTACTGATATGAAGAAAGAAAATGAAGCTACTCAAAGAACCGAAAAGAATACGGCTAAGAATAGCCTTCAGATTACTCCAAACGAGGATAAGGTTCCTAATTTATCCATTAAGCCTACAAATGATAAAGGCTTATATACAAATTTTCCTTCGCCTAATTATTTAAATGAGGATAATATAAGTAGTGAAATAGAAAATCCAAACAAATTTGGCTTAACTCATATTGGCAAAGTCCCTGAACTCGAACAAATCGAACAAACTCGCTACACACCTCTAACGGACTCTCTTAACTTTACAAATATTGCTAAACCTGAAGTTAAGGAAGAAAAAGAAAAAAAGAGTGATAGGCATATCATACCAACAGGCTCGATAGTAAAAGCTGTTTTACTATCAGGTATGGACGCCCCAACAATGACTCAGGCTAAAACTGAGCCTTTGCCTGTATTAATGAAAGTAAGCGACCTTTCTATCTTACCAAACAATTTTGGCTATGACATACAAGATTGTTTTTTAATGGGTGAGGGTTATGGAGATTTAACAAGTGAGAGAGCTTATATAAGGGTTAATAATATCTCTTGTGTAACAAATAAGGGACAAAAAATAGATATGGCGATGAAGGGAGCCGCCACAGGAGAAGATGGAAAGCTAGGTTTAAGAGGCGAAGTTGTAACCAAGCAAGGTGCTTTACTTGCAAGAACCTTAGTGGCAGGTTTTTTACAAGGGGTAGGCGAAAGCTTTGCTAATCAAAACCAAATCGTTACGCAAAACGGCTTTGGAGGCACTACTACAACAAATGGCACTATGGACGCAGGAGAAAGCTTACAAGCAGGAGCCTTTGAAGGACTTTCAAAAAGTGCAGAAAAATTAGCAGACTTTTATTTAAAAATGGCAGACCAAGTTACACCTGTGATTGAAATTTCAGCAGGTAGAGAGGTCAATATCATCACAACTTCGACTTTAGAATTAAAAACCCTAGAAGAACAAGCTAAAGAGGATAAAAAACCTCAAAACAATCAAACAAAAGGATAAGATATGCAAACACTTTCAAAAATAACACTTAGCTCACTTTTACTAATTTCTAGTTTAAGTGCGGTAACTTTAATAGAAGAACAAGAAGAAGCTTTGGTTAAGGGCGTTATCCCCTCCACTAAAATAGAAAAGGTGCAAAGGGCTGAAGTTGATGGCTTTTATAAGGCTTACTTAGCAAATGGCAATATACTCTATGTTAATCCTTTTAAAAGAGTGATTTTTATCGGTGAGCTTTATACAAATACAGGAGTAAGTCTTACAGCAAATGAAAGAGAAGCTTGGCAAAGTGAATTAAGTGCAGCTCAAATCAAAGATATGGATTTAAAGGAGCTTACGCAGTATGCTAAGAAGCTAGACTTTAATCAAGGCTCTAAAAAATATGACTTTGTCTTATTTACTGACCCTGAGTGTCCTTTTTGTGCTAGGGTAGAAGAGCATTTTATGAAAAATAATGTTAGCGTTTATATTAATTTTTATCCTCTTTCCTTTCATCAAAACGCTACAAAGTGGATTTTACAAATTCTAAGTTCTAAAGATTTCAAAGAAGCTTTTGTTTCGATTAGACACAATCAAAAGGACTTAGATGTAAAAACCACTAAAGAAGCCGAGCAAACATTAAATAATATGAAAGCTTTAGGTGAAAAGCTAAATATCCAAGGCACACCTAAACTTTTTGTTGTAGAGAAAAACACAAGCAAGATTATTGATGTGATTGATGGGGCAAATATGCAAAAGATTGATTCTTACTTAACTAAGGATAAACAATGATAAAACAAAAACAAATCTTACTTTCTTTTATCACAGCCTCGCTTCTTTGTGGGTGCGGTATGCTTCCTTATAAAGAAAGCTTTTCTTGTGAAAAGGGTAAGGAAAACGGAATTTGTGGCTCAGTGAGTGAGGTGTATGATTTAAGCTCTGATATGGAAGAGTTTAGAAAAAAAGCAAATAAAGAATACGCTAAAGAAGTAGCCAAAAAAGAACAAAACAAAAGCAAGATGAGTGATGATAATATCGCTTTTAAACAGCTAAAGCTACAAGAAATGGTTGAAGCAGTAGAAATTCGCAAAATTCAAAACGAAACTCCAACTATCTTTAGATATTACCTCGATGAAAAAGAAGCTAAAGAAAAAGCAGGACTTGCAATCGTAAGTGAAAACGATAAAGAGAGTAAAGCGATTAAAAAGGATTTAAATGCCAACAAACAATCAAATCATCATAAAGAAAAAAAGACTCAAAACTCAACTTCTAAAAACCATAATGCAAAGGTGGTAAAAAAGAATAAGGATTTAAAAGAGCTAAAAGAATTAAATGCCACAAATTCAAAAGATGGTATTGTCATTTATGATGATAATCAAAGCCTAGATTTCAATCAGAGCAAGGCTTTAGATTTGAATACAAGTTTAAATGAGTTAAATAGTTCAATTAACTCATCACAAACAAATGATTTAAACAATACACTTCAAAATACACAAGAAAACTGCTCCCCTAATGCAAATGAAGCAATCACGCAAATTAATGACACTGTTAAAGTCTGCGTTTATAGTGCAAATATAAGAGCAGGGGCAAGTTGTAAAGCACCCGTATTAAGAATAGCCTTTAAAGGCGAAGTATTAGAGGCTCTTTATGAAAAAGGAGGCTGGATTAAATTAAAGGACGGAACTTATGTGCATAAAAGCATTGTTACAAAAGACTAGTTTAATTGCTCTTACTATGGGCTTTGCCTTAAGTCCATTAAGTGCAGAAGATAATAATTTGCTCTTAAAAAAGGCTGTCATTAAACTTTATAAAGACAATCAAGCTCTAGAAAAACGCATTGAACTTTTAGAAGATAAGCTAGGCATTAAAAGAGCCGAGCAAAACGCTTCAATTAAAGTGCCTAAAAATGTTGAGGAAAATAGCTTTGTCTTTTTACAAAGAGCAAAAAATGAATTTGCAAAGGGTAAGAAGATAATCCCTGCTAAAGCCATAGAAAGTGCGAAATATTATTCTAAACCAAATAAGGCTTCAGCGGTTGTAGGCTCAGTGCAAAAAGGGACAAATCTTTATGTTAAAGGCATAGAGGAAAGCTATGGTAATGCTTGGTATAAGATTGAAGAGGGTATGTTTGTAGAAGCAAGTAAGGTTTCTTTTAGGAGTAAAAAATGAGAATATTAAAAAACACGGCATTAATTCTTGGCACAGCTTTGCTTTTGAGTGCGTGTGCCACTAAACAAAATGTAAAGGTTAAAGAGCCAAGTGTAGATAGTGAGTTAAGATTATTAGTCGGGGATTTAAAATATAGTGATTTAGATAAACAAGATGAAGATGAACTTATTAAGGGTTTGCTTAAAAACTCTCCCTCTTTCGCACAAAGTAATCAGCAAAGTGCCATAAAAGAGAATATGGTAAAGCTACCTAATAAAATGCCTCTTTTTAGACAGCCCTTATTCGCTCAAATGACAACCTTTCCTTATGTCAGCGATGATGGAATTTATCACGGATATAGTGAGAGCTGGATTAAAATCAAAGAGGGTGAGTTTGTTTTAAGCGACCCTAGAAGCAATCAAGACTCAAGTGAGAGAATCTTTGATATGAATGATGTGGGGACAAGATGAGTTTAAAAGATTATTTCTCTAATCAAATTAATCAAATCAAAGAGCCATTTGAGGATATTAGTTCGTTGCAGACTAATGTTTGGAATTCTTGTATGCAAAGATATAAATTTTCAGATTTTCTTCCTTATATGAATTATGATTTTAAGGAAGAGATATATATTAATAATGACAGTTCGTATGGGACTGTTTTTATATGTTCGCCCAGAATTAGAATGGGAGAATCTACAGCTGTTGCTGTAGAGGAAATGCTAAATAAACTTCCCGATAATATGTTTATTCAATTTACTCTAATAGGAAGCAAAAATATAAAAAATATTGTGGAATATTGGAAAAGTATGCACCTTAATAGAGCCTCTCGAGAAAATAATGAATTGCTTCATAAAGCGATTGAAAATATGGGAAATTTTTATTATAAGAAAACCAAAGAGGGAATTTCAAATTCTATGACAGCAAGACTTAAAAACTATTCTCTTTTGGTGTCTATTAAATCGGAAAACAAAGAAGAGCTTACCTTATTTAAACACAATCTTAAAAACATATTGGTCTCAAACCATTTTTCACCTGTTATAGCGGAACCTGAATTTTTAAAACCTATACTTTGGGAACTTTTTAACGGAAATCATGATTTAAATAATATCCCAACCTATGATAGAAATTGTTATATTAATAGGCAATTAATTATGCCTAGCACAAAAATATTAGTTAAAGATGATGAAATTAGAATTGATGGTAGAAGTTTTATTTCATTAACCCCACAAACCCTTCCTCAAGAAGCTCATATAAGTGATTTTGGAGAAAAATTAGGCGATTATATAAGTAGGGCATTAGATAATAATCAGTTTAAGGACACTTTTCTCATTACGGCTTCTATTTGTCCTTTGCCAAAAAAAAGAACTGCTGGTGTGAAAAGAAACCACTCTATGCTTTTGACACAAAAATGGAGTGAAACTTTATTTAGACAATATGCCGCTGCCAAAAAAGAAAGCGTGTCTATTTTAGAGAGAATAGACAATCAAAAAGAAAAACTTTATGCTTTTGATTTAAATGTAATTGTTAGTGGAGACAGCTACAATGAAGCTTCTTTAAACGCCCATACGATTATTTCTTATTGGAACAAAGGTGGTGGAAAAGCCATTGTGTTGGATGAGGCTTTAGGCATACATCAACTTAATTTCATTGCTTCTTTGCCTATGGGGATTAATAAGGAATATGTTTTTGATGTTACGGCTAAATACCGCTCGATGTTTCCAGACCAAATTTCTCAATTTATACCTCTTGAGGCAGATTTTAAGCTTAATGTTCCAAATTTGATTTTGTTTTCGAGAAGGGCTCAAATCGCTGGGCTTGATTTGTTTATTTCAAATTCAAATTACAATGGTTATTTGGTTGCCACTTCTGGTGCTGGTAAGTCTGTGCTTTTAAATATGTTGGCTTTTAATTCTTATGCTAGAGGGGATAGGGTTTTTATCATAGACCAAGACAATTCGTTTTTAAAGCTTTGTGAAACAATTGACGGACAATATCTTGCCTTAGACCCACTTAAACCTATAAGCTTTAATCCTTTTAGTAGTCTTAAAAATGATGATATAGAATCTTTTATGGAGGATTTAAATTATTTATCGGATTTAATTTATATGTTGGGAAGTTCCAAAAATCAACATAGGGCTGATGAAGATGAAAAGCTTATTAAATCAAAGATACAAGAGCTTATGGAAATATTGTTTTTATCTAAGGGAAATACTATGGAAGTAAGCGATATTAGAGATGAGTTAATTAAAATAGATGATATGCGTTTTAAAGATTTTGCAAATCAGTTACGACCTTTTTGCAAAGAGGGTATTTATGGAAAATATTTTAATGGTCCGTGCGAATTTAATGTAAAAAAAGAGTTTATAGTAACTGAATTTAAGGGGCTTGAGGGGCATAATGATTTAAGAGACCCTTTAATTATGCTTTTAATTTATCATATTAATCAGCTTATGTATATGAGTTCTGATAGAAATTCAAGAATTCAAATTATTATCGATGAAGCCCACCGTTTCTTAGGTAAAAATCCAAAAATGGACGACTTTATAGAACAAGCTTATAGAAGAGCTAGAAAATATGATGCCTCCGTAATTATAGCAACACAGGGTTTTGATGATATTTATAATCCTAGAGATGGTGGATTAAGTAGGGCTGGAACTGTAATTGTCAATAACTCAGCCTATAAAATTTTTATGAAACAAACTGAAACCTCAGTTAATATGCTTTTAAAATCTGAGGTTTTTGATTTGGGTGAAAAAGATAAGGAAATTTTGCGTTCTATTATGACATTAAAAGGTGAGTATTCAGAGTTATTTTTGATGACACCCGATGATGTCAAGCTTCCTTATAGGCTCGTTATGGATAGATATTTCTACTATCTTACCACGACAGACCCTAAGGATAAGGCTAAGATAAAAGAATTGACCGACCAAGGAATACCGTTAGGAGAGGCTATTGAATTTCTTGCAAAAAATTAAAGAAAAATACAAAGCACGAGATAAAAGAGCAATCCAAAAGTTGTGCGATAAAACACTGATTGCTATAGTTGTGTTTTTAGCGTTTTACACAATTATTTCTTTTGTTTCTCATTTCTATGGTGTAGGGGTAATTCATACAAAAAGTATCGACAAAGATGTTTTTGTTTATAAAAAGAAAATAGATGAAAATCTAAATGATACTTTAATTTATTTTACTCTGCCCGTGCAAACAAGATATTTTGATAAAGGTTCAAGTTTTGGAAAATATGTAAAGTGTCAAGGAGGGCAAACTCTTAAAACAAAACATTTATCCTATTACTGCGATGGAGTATTTTTAGGAAAGGCTAAAAATACGGATATTAAGGGGAAAAGTGTTGAGAATTTTATCTTTAATGGCACTATCCCTTACAATCAATTTTTTGTAATGGGAACACACGAGCGAAGTTTTGATAGTAGATATTGGGGCTTTGTGAATAAAAAAGATATTAAAGGAGTTGCAATATGGGCTATATGAAAAATGTGGTGAAAATTTCTATAATTACTTGTATGGCGATGAGCGTTTCATCAGCAAGTATGTCAAATTTTTTACAAAACAATTTAGGCACTTCAATTACGAGCGAGAATTCAGGATATTACAAATCTCAAGCGTCAGGTTTTCTTAGCGGCGGAAGTGCTAGGATAAGATGGGGTGGTGGTGAAAACATACGCCCATTTAATGTAACAGTCCCTAGCTTTAATGTGGGTTGTAGTGGAATTGATATGGTATTTGGGGGTTTTTCTTATCTTAATTTTGAATATCTAGTAGAGAAATTAAAGAAAATAGCCGCCGCTGCTCCAGCTTTTGCTTTTCAAATAGCTCTTTCTACACTTTGTAAGGATTGTCAAACCATTATGAGTGAGCTTGAAAAAATAGCAAATGCTATTAATAGTATGAACTTTGATACTTGTCAAATGACTAAAAATTGGAGTAAGCATTTGGGTGATGTTTTAAGCACAAATAATCAAACAGGCTTAAGTAATAGCTGGATTTCATCATTTAGTGCTGCAGCTGAGGGGACAAGAAAAGAAATTGATAAATTTGTAAATTATGTTAATAATGGACCAAGCAATCCGAATGATGAAAAGAATTCGGTAAAAATCTTAAAGCAAGGTTCCCTTATTAGAAAAATAATGGAAAAAGGCAAAGACGCATTTTTCGCTCAAGCATTTGGACAAGCTGGAGTAAAAGACGGTGAATATGAAACTCTTTTAAGGGCATTATTTGGTGATTTCTATGCTTATACAAAAGATGGAACAACTGCTGATGGAAAAGATGAAACTGACCCAAATAAAGCTGTGATTATATTACCGTCGGCAAGTCCTAAAGAGCTTATTAATATATTATGGAGCAATGATGATGGGAATGCACTTAATAAAGAACTCAAAGTTGCTAAATGGAAACTAGAGGAGGTTAATGGAGTCTATAAAGAGCCTACATATGAGGAAACCACAATTAAAATTGATAAAAGTGTTAAAACTATACTTGCTGAAAAATTTAAAGCTATTAGAAATGCTATTGAGGCTGGAACACCGTTAAATGACGAACAAAAGAAATTTATTTCTTCTGCACCATTGCCTGTTGCTGATATTTTAAATATTGACGCCGCTACAAATTTTAGAAGTGGAGATGCAGTGTATGAGTTTGTCTCTTTATTGATGATAAATTCTTTTGTTGATGAGTTATTTAGAGAATTTGGAAGAAGCATTAGTATTTATCAACTTACTGATAAAGATTTTGTGAATGACCATCGACAAGATATTGAGACATTTAATAGACAAATCGTTTCTGTAAGGACTGAAACTGAAAGTATTATGAGAAATTTAAGCGAACAATTAAAAGATAATATAGAGCAACTTGATTCTATTAAAAAAGTTCTTATTAATTACTATGGAACTAGTGATATGTTTAATTATGGAAGTGGAAAATAAAGGATAAAACAATGAAAAAACAAATCATCTTAAGTTTAGCAATGTTTGCTTCTCTTTATGCAGAGAATGCAAATGAAGCAGGAAATGCTTTAGGCTCACAGCTAAGTTCCTATTTTAAATCTAATCAAAACACAGCCATTAATACTCTTACAAATGACGGAGAGCTAACAAGCGTTGATGGGAAGCAAAAGGCAAATGTGAAGCTTGTGTGTGATGAAAGTAAGAGTGGGGAGTTTTTAAATATCAATTACACAGGCACAAGCGATATAAATATTCAAATCAAATTCGATAAAAATGTCGATGGAAACTTTGATAAGGTGTGGAATTTCGCAGGAATTAGTGGGATATGCACGCAAGGCTTAATTAAATGTGATAAGGATACTTGGAATAATTGTGAATACTTTCAGTATAGCTTTGGAAGCGATATAAATCTTGTAAAAACAAGTATGGATAATCTTAATGGGTGTTATTGTATTAACAATTCTTGTGGAGGTATAGCAGGGAAAAATAGAGATAAAATCCTTTATGATATTGCAGGACCTATTTACTCAGCCCTCACTCAAAACACCTCCCTAGTCATTTCTAAAGCAAATAATGTAAATGGGGCTTTAAGCTACAAAGGGCAAGATTATTCTACTTGTGATAATTATGGCGAAGTAAGTCAGGTAAATGGCAATAGCGATTTAGAAGTCTTAGCTAAAGAACAAGCCCAAAAGGATAAGAAAAATGACAATAGTGCTTATTCAGTCTTTTATAAAGGCACGGACAATGAAGAGGGGCGTAATGATAAGGCTTTTGATGAAAAAATCAAAAAAGATTTTATTGATGTGGATAAAAGCGTTAAAGCAAATGAGAGTAAAAATAAGCTTGATTTCTCTTATATGGAAAGTGGAAAAACAAATCAAGGCTCACTTCAAACAAGCGATAAGATTGACGCTAAATTTTGTGAAGTAAGCATTGCAAAAACGGATACTTCTGCTTTTAATGATGGCACAAATAGAGAGAACTCAACTGATAATACAACCGTGTATGAAAGTGAGATTAGAGAGTGCGTGGATAATTACAATAAATGCCCGATTAAAAACTCAAATGAAAGCATAAAGCATAATTGTGGGAAAATTAATGATATGGGTGAGGCTTTAGCACAGCTTAGTGCCTTAGATGAGGCAAGTAAGGATATGATATGCTCGAAAAAATAGCCACAGGAAACTTCACCAAAAGCCTCGCTAAAAGCGAGACTTGGCTAATAAGCCTTGACAATAATCATACTAAGAAGTATAATTACAGCAATGATGAAGTTGATGGCTTTCATCTTTGCTCTTTTAAGGGCATAGATTACTCGCTACAAGGGTGCATGACCTTGTGGCGAACACCCCACATAATTATAACCAAAAATTCTTTCAATCTCATTGCAACAAAACTATCCACGAAGCCCTTAAAAAGCTTTATATTTACCACTTTATTTCTACACAAGGATACTTATGAAATTTCAAAGCATTAAAAATGATACACATATAAAAAAGTTTTCTTTTTTAAGTAAAGGCTCAATACTGCTTTTAACTAGCCTTTCTCTTTCTTATGGAGCAGGGATTACTTGCACGGATTATAATGACTTTAAACAATTTAACGGACACTATTACACAGCCACAGTTAAAAAGATGAGCTTTGATGAGGCAAAGAAGTTAGCTGAAGATAGTGAGGGTTATTTAGCAATTCCTGATTCTAAAGCGGAAAACGATTTCTTAGTCTCTTTAGTTAAGGGGGCAAATTTTGCTTGGCTAGGCATACACGATTCAAATTATACGCAAAACTTTTGCAAAGAAGGAAGTGCAGGATGTATTTATGATAGCTCTCGTTTTACAACAGTGAAAGGGGGAGCTTTAGCTTATAAAAACTTTGCTTCCAAACAGCCTGACAATCTTTTAAAACAATATGATATTGTAAATGGTAAAGAAAAAGTAAGTCCTTTAGGCGAACATTGGGTTGCTATGGCGGCTCCAAGTGGAGAGTGGGCTGATTTAGGCAATCACTTTGGCACTAATGAAAACCCTATTAAAAACTATGCCTTATTAGAATTTGAAAAACTGCCTGATTGTGCTGGAGGGGGAGGTTCAGGTGGGGGAGACCAAAAACCCTCTACAACTATGCAATGCAATACGAATTTTAGCGATGACCCTAATTTTAAACCAAATGGAGAAAGTAAAAATATAGCTTGTCTGCAAAACTCTAAGCAAGAGTATTTTTGTCCCGTGCAACTCACTCAGTGCGTTAATAAAGATGAAGCTGTAGATGGAGGAAGTAAAAAGATAGAGGGTGGTGTTTTAAATACAGGTAAAACAAAAGTCATCATTACACTCAAAAATGCAAATTATGCCATAGGGATTTTAGAAGAGAAAGAGCTTCAAATCACAAATTTAGACCAAGTAGAAAGCTTTAAACTCACAAATGCAAAGACAAATGCTTATGTTGTGCCTTATGCTCCAAATGCTAAAGTTACTTTGCTTGATAAGGGAAATGCGTGGAAACCTATGAAATACCCTGATAATGTTAAAGACGCTCTTGATTATATCCCCCAAAAGCCTGCAAATGATATTTACGGTGATGTAAATAATCCTAGTGATAAAAGCTTAAATATTGAGCTTAAAAGTTTTTTACATCAAGGTATTAATAAATTGCCTGTATTTGCTTCAGGCACTAGAACACAAAAAGGAAGCTACGAGCTTAGATATGAAGCCGTAGGTCAAGGAATTACTTGTAGGGATTTTGGAAATAGTTTAGATTGTAAAGAAGAGGTGCAAAGCATTCCTTTTTATGCCTATGAATATACTTGTCCTGCTGGGTATCAGCCTAAAGAAAAGGGTGGAATTTGTTCGCCAAATTCCTTAAATGATTTAATTGATACAAATAATGACGGAATAGGGGATAGTTGTAATAGCTCTATCCCTCCCGCAAAGAATTGCTTGGGTTCTAGTAAGACTTGCCCCTTTAACAAAGATAGAGAGTGTGTTTTAGTAGATAATAAATATCAATGTTCGCCTTTTCCTTGTTATAGCGAAGCAAATGATATAGAGGATACGGATACGCCTGTAGGCTTAAATGATTCTCAAAACGATGGTTGGAATGATGATGGCACTTGCTCGGGAAATATTATTATTTTTAACGGACAGGATAATCGCTGTAAAAATTGGGATATGTTTGCAGGGCTTTTAGGTGGAGGCTGTTGCAATAAAGACAATGTCTTTTTGGGACTAGTGCCTTGCAAGGAAGAGGAAAAGAAGCTTGCAAAACTCAATCAACAAAAGCGTTGTGTTGAGATAGGGGAATATTGTTCTAAAAAAGTAAGACTAGGTTTTGCAAAGATTTGTGTTGAGAAGAAAAAGTCTTTTTGCTGTTTTAATTCTAAGCTTGGACGCATTTTTAACGAGCAAGGCAGAAAACAACTAGGTAGAGGCTGGGGTAGTCCTCAAAGTCCTCAGTGTGTGGGCTTTAAACCTGAAGAATTTCAAAAGCTAGATTTTAGTGAGATAGATTTAAGTGAGTTTATCGCAGATATTATAGGAAGCATTGATGTTAATCAAATCAAAGCAGATTCTTTAAAGATACAAGAAAGAATTGATAAGAATATCCAAAATGCTGTTCCTAAGCCTTAAGAATAAAAAATAAATTGATGAAAGGAGTAAAGATTAGGAAGTTTAGTATAATGCCAAAGGGTATTGTAGTCCTCCCAAAAAGGGAGGTGGCTTTAAAAAGCCTTGACAGCAATCATACATAGTAGTATAATTGCAACTACAATTTTGTGATTCACTATCAAACACCTCCCTTCTGGGCGGTAATCTAAGTGTCAAGGGCGGCAACCTTTGGCACTCCACCCTTTGAAATTATATCTGAGCTTCTTTAATCTTAAATGTTTTATGAAAAAAGTGTTTTTATTGTTTTTGTTTATTTTTCCGAGTATCGCACTCAGTGCGACAAATATTCCGTCCTCTCAGCTAATATATACTTGGGGGTATGGTGATGTAATCAATGAGATTTTACAGGCTATTAAGGGTATTATTTTAGAAACTGATTATATCTTTAAAGCAGCTATGGCTATAGCTTTGTTGATATTCTCTATTAAGAAATTAGGAGACGATAGAGTCTCATCTGTGCTTGAAATAGGGAAAATGTTTGGTCTTTTTGCTGTGGTTTGGTATTTTTTTCTTACCGCTCCAAATGACGATAAACACCGCTTTATGATACACGATGAAGTTACAAGTAAGGACTATATTGTTTCTCAAATTCCAACAGGTATAGGTGCGACTTTTGCTTTAATGTCTAACTTTGAAAAGATTATGCTTGATGGTATGGAAAAGTATTTCTCAACTCCACAATCTGCTAATTTTTCTAGTGCTGGACTTGGTTTTTCGCTTGAAGCGATGATGAGTTTGCCTAAAATAAAACTTAGCAATATTAATCCAACAGCCCAAAAAAATCTTGATTTATTTTTTAGAAATTGTGTGGTTCATGGTATAAGACTTCATCAAAACGGTAGAGAGCTTTATGGCAAAAGCGATAATTTTATTGATGATTTATTCGATTCTATAGGTAGAGGTTCGCAATTAACACTTTATTACAAAACCGATAAAGCAACAGGTGCTGAAACAAGCGATATGTTTCCTTGCACCGAAGCTGGAGCGAAAATCAAACAAGATATTATGAATTCTATGGATATGGCTCAGACTTTACATACAGCTTTACTTGGATTTGAAAAAGATAAGGCACTTTATGAGCAAAAATTTCAAGGGGCGGTGCAAATCTTTAACACACAAGCTACAAGTGCGAGAGCTTATTTGCAACAATCTATGCTTTTATTTGCAAGTCAAGACGCCATTATTAACACTGCAAAATCCGTAGGTTTAGACCCTGCTGCAGTAGCGGCTAATACGGCAATAGCAGACCAAAATTTCTTTGCAAGTATGCAAACTCAGGGAAGATTAGCTCAAACTTATTTGCCTCTAGCTAAAGCGTATTTAACGGCTATTATTATAGGCATATCTTGGCTTATAGCGATTTTATCCGTTATTTTTGCTTCTTATTCTTATATTAGAATGTTTTTTGTTCTTTGTCTCTGGATGACACTTTGGACTCCTATTCTTTGTATCATAAATTATCTTAATGATTTAAATTTAATGAAAGTGGCGAGTGTGATTACGGAGGGTAGGGTGGCACTAAGCGTGAGTGATAATATGCTAATCTTTAGAAAAGTCGCCGAAAGTTCAAACTTCATCAACTATATGGTTATGATGACACCTCTTTTAGCATTTGCCATAGCTAAAGGAAGTGAGATGGGTTTTGTGAATTTAGCTACAGGTATTGCAGGTTCTCTTACGAAAGCGGCAGGCTCAGGTGGAAGCTTTTCAAATCAACAAGGACAATCAACCGAAAGCAAAATGTCTGCCCCTAAGGGTGATGAAGTATGGGCTAAGAGTGCAGGTATTGAGAGTTTGCAGGGGGCTAAAACAGTAGATGATGTATTAACAACATATAACACAAAACAAGATTTAAATAATGGCACATATAATAGTGAAATTTCAAATGCAAATATGAAGGGAACAAATATAGGGGGCATTCTATCGGGTAGCTCTTTAAGCTCAGGCTCATTAAGCACTCTTAATAGCATTTCAGAATCTAATTCGAAAACTTGGAGTAAGCAATTTAGTGATTTGTATTCTCAAATGAGTCAAGATGGAAGAAGTGCAGCATTATCTGAAGCAAAATCTTTCCTTGAAAAAGCAGATGAAGCGACCAAGAAAGCTTACGCAAGTAATGTATTGCAAGAAATAGCTCACAATAAAGAAATATCAGGGGCGGTAAAAGCAAAACTTTCCGCATACGCACAAGCAGAAGCAGGATTTAAAATCTTTGGCACTGAGGCAAACGCAGGAGTGAGAGCTGAAACAAGTGTAGAAGTTTCCGTAGG
The DNA here is from genome assembly GCF_002080395.1 of Campylobacter helveticus. Lineage (NCBI taxonomy): Bacteria > Pseudomonadati > Campylobacterota > Epsilonproteobacteria > Campylobacterales > Campylobacteraceae > Campylobacter > Campylobacter helveticus. Next base: position 1,005,372 of record NZ_CP020478.1, on the reverse strand, counting down.
TTCTAAACTTAGCGACACCGAAAAAGCCGCTTATCAAGAGGCAACCGAAAGAGCTTCTGTTAAAACTCTTTCAGAAAGTAAAGGGACAAGCTCAACTTGGACGAATACTCTCTCAGGAGCGGATAGTAATACTTTCTCTAAAATGCAAAGCCATGCTAGTGCTTATGCACAAAGCGAACAAGGAGTTCAAGCTGTAAATTCTAATAATGTCGATAATACTCTTAATGCTATGGCGAGAGATTTTGCAGCTGCTGATGGAAAAGATTTCTCTAAACTTGGAGTGGGTGGGCAAAATGATTACTTTACAAGAGCTGGCAATCACGCAACAAATCTACTTAAAAATGACCCCGCACAATTAGCACAGTATAATAGTCAGGTGGGTGCTAGTATTTCTACTTCAGGCGAAAGCTTTGGCACAAGAGCAATGGGTAGAAATTTCAATGAAAATATCAGTGGTTCATCTCAAGCTGTTTTAGAGCAAAGCAATCTTAATCAAGATAATGTCAATGAAAGAGGTAGAAATGCAACTTCATCGGCATTTTTACCTACGAAAGATGATGTAAAGAGCGAGGCTAATAAAAATACTCATGGAAAAATGGGAGGAATTAAATAAAACACAAAGTTGCATTAAGTATAAATTAAATTTATTGTGTATTATAGATAGTCAAATTACTCTCTATAATACCAAAAATAATCATTAGTATTAGTTGCTCTTGGCGATAGTGCGTAAGTATTACCCCTTATAAGAGCAAATAGCATAGCAAATATTAGTGAAGCTATGAAACAAAAAACTATGCTTGAAATTATAAAAAAGAAAAGTCCAAAAAAATCTGATAAATTCCAATAAAGAAAATTGCATGTAATAGCACCGCCTAATATTACAAAAAATATTACCCAAACCGCTATGGACCAATTGCTCTTTCTCTTGCAAACCTTTGCCTTTTCCCCTAACCCAAAATTCATCTTAATATAGCTTTCTATCTTTGGAAACTTGTATTTGATGAAATTATAAACCTTTTTTAAATTAAGTTCTTTATCATTATGGGCGATGAAATTACGAGTTGCTTTGCTAAATTTGATTTCATTTACTAAAGGATTTCTTAGTTCTTCATCAAGCTTTTCAAAAATATCTACAACAACATTGGTAACTGATTGTAGTAAGGCTCTTTTATAAATTTCATTATTCAAAGCATTAGCAATTTTTCCTTCGCCATTTTCTCTTACAATCTTTCTTACAATTTGAATTTCTTTCAAAATGTCTTTGAGTGTGTCAAGTTGTGTTATATCTAAAGTTTTAGTATTCATCGTGTTATCCTTTTTTCTAATTATTGAATTATACCATATTTACCATTTTTTCAAGCTTAAAGCTTAATTTACAGTATTTTACCGACACACCAAAATTATTTTTTGAAACTATTTTGAAGTTGCTGAGTTAAAAATTTTTCAAGCTCTCTTATTCTATCTTTAAGCTTATTTTTGTCTATGATATTTCTATTGTTTTGTTGGCAGACTTCATCGCATGTTATTATTTGCAAGGGGATTTTTACTTTTTTCAATGTTTCTTCTTTAAGTTTGTCATTTTTCCTTACTTCACATTTTGTTACAATATCTTTTTCTTTCCCATAATGACCGCTTCCGTGAAATTCTATAACGCAAAAAGGTTTATAATCATTTTTATTAACGAGTAGGTAATCAACTATAAGAGTAGAATAAGCTTGATAAGCTTGGCTTCCGTTTTTACATTCCAAAAAAGCTTTCATACCAACCTGCGGACACACCATTATATTATTCTTTTTTATAAAATCACTCATTGCAAGTTCCCAATAAATTTTACCTTCACCAACCCACATTAAATTTTTTGTTTTTACAAATTCTTGTAAATAGCCTTCTTTGGTAGTGAAATCAGCTTGAGCTTTTCTAATTTCTTTGTTTTGTTCCGCAGTTAATTCTTCACAGATTTCTTCGCCTAAAAAATAAATTGTGTTTTTAGTCTGCTTTTCTTGAGAAACATTATTTATTTTTGCTTTTCTTTGATATGTAAAATGTGTTTGATTATTATTTTTTAATAAAACTAATGCCAAGATAATAATGAAGATACATAAAAATATTAAAGACACTAACATTGTATTTTCTCGTTATTTTAAAATGTCTTTAAACATTATATTCACATTTTTATAAGCCTTATACAAATGTGGATTTTCTTTTATATGTTTAGCTTCTCTTAAAATACTTTCCTCAAATTCTTTCGTGTAACCATTTTCGCTAAGTGTTGTTTTCTTTTTGTCTTTAGTCTTTGTTGGCAATAACTTGTATTCTGCTTTAATACTTTTAGCCATAGCTTCCTTATAACTTTTAAAGTCTTTAAAGCTTTCATACTCTTTATTTTTAAGTTCTTTTAATGCTTTTTGCATAGAACTTTCTTTTGTTTTGCTTTTTGTTGGTATTTGCGTCTTTAATTTTGCATTAGGATAAAGATTAATCACACCTTTTAAAGCCTTAAGTAGCTTTTCGTCTGCGTTATCTATGGTTAAATGAATTTGCATTTTAATTCCTTTCTAATTTTTAGCCTTTTAGCTTTAAGCCACTTGATAAGCTTTGTTTTTAAGCGTTGATTCCACGCTTAAATGACAATCTAAATTTTCCCACTCAATCCCCGTATGATTACAAATAAAACGCCAATTTTTTAATTCTTTTAAACTTGCATTTTCAAGTTCCTTATACCACTTTAAAGGCGTTTGTATAATGCGTTCATCTTCTAAATAAACAATTAAATATTCTTCATCAAATCTTACATTTTTTGCTTTAATTAAAGTATCCATCCTATTTCCTTTCAAATTCATCTTTAGGTTCTTTAATGGTATCAAGGATAAAAGATAAATCTTTGCTTTTAAATTGTTAAACTCAACTTTTAAATTTTCCAAATTTACCTTTGCAAACTCTTCACCTTTCATAATATGAATATGCTTTAGCTCGTGTTCGTTTGAGTAAAAGAAAAAATTTAAAGCCATTGAGTTTTAAAAGTGTTGGCATTTCTTTAATCCTTTAGCTTTAATATGGCTAATTGTAACATATTTATGAAATTTCTTAATAAAAATGCTTATTTATTCTTACTTTCCATAAACATTTTTTCTATTTCCCACCCTCACTACAAAAATCACAAATCTTTCTTTTTCTTTTTTATAAATGACTCTAAAACTTCTATATCTTAATCTATAAAATCCACTCCACTCACCTTTAAGAGCTTTTAATCTTTCATTGATAAGAAGTTGTTTTTCTAGCTCATCATTAAAATCTTGCACGAAATTTTCTAGAAAGGTGAGAATATTTTTTGCTTCACTTTTTCCTATGAGTTTAAAATCTTTAGTAACATTGCTATCAAACTCAAGCTTATAACTCATCAATAAAAGCTTTCATTTCTTTTAAATTAAGGCGTTTATTATTTTGCTTAATCCTTTGTTTTGCAAGCTCTAAATCCAAAGTATCAAAATAAAAATCTAGTGCTTGGGATATAAGACCGCTTTTAGAAACATTAAATTCTTTAGCGAAGACTTTTAATTCTTCGTTAAGGCTGTGAGGCAAACTTATCATTAGCTTATCGGCTTTTAAATTTTCAAGCATTATTTTACCTTTTATATACTTTATTATATAAAAAAGTATATATTATATTAAAAATGCTTAGTTTATTTTTAAAGCAACTTGCATACACTCATCTCTAGAATTGTTGCTATCTTTAAACTCGTGTAACTGTATCAAAATGGAAGAAATCATACTTTCTTCTTTATTGAATATTTTTGAAAGAAATTTTTCAATATTCTCTTTCTTTTCTTCTTTAGAAAAGTTAGAAATACTTGTATAATAAACAAGAATAAAACTACAAAAATAGTTTTGCAAACGCTGGGCTTTATCCCTATCTTTATCTTGTAAAATATTAAAAAATCTTTTTCTTAGATAACTTTGCATACTAAAATCATCAAAATTAGACATTTTGACTATCCATTTGAGCCTTTAAAACGCCTTTTGCATATTTTACAATATCGATATTATTTAATTCTTCTTTACTCATTTTACCAACAATCTTCATAAAATCTTCATCTAACATCTCATTTAAGATATTCTTTAAAGCTACACAAGCATAAAAGACTTTTTCATTATCTTTAATAAACATTTCTTGATTTTTATTGTTAATTCTTTTTTGAGCCGTATCGATAACTTTATCAAGCACTTTGATTTGTTTTTTGATTTTTTCTGCTTCGTTTTCATCTTTAATTAATTTTTGATTATGAGCTAATGTCAAAAAATTAAACTTAGTGTCTATATAAATTCTCTCGCAAAGATTTTTATAAAATTGCTCAAAATTATTACTCTTTTTTTCTTTAATATGCGTCAAATCTTTATCAAATTTTAAATAATCAGCATTTAAGTGCAAAGGCATTAGAGCAATAGAACAAGCTACCGATAATCTTAAAACACTGTCCTTTAGTCCCATACTATAACCTCATTTCAATAAAATTTTAAGCTACATAAGACAAAGCTGTTTTGTCTCCTCTAGCTATATTTGGATTAAATATACGGTATTTTGAGGTGGATTATAAAAACAGCCTCACTGAAATTATAAGCTTTTTTATATTTAAATTATTTTAAATATTTATTTTTCCTCAAACTTTCTATAATAAGCTCTAACCACACCAAAGGCACGGTTAGAAAAAATCTTATTAGCTCTAAAAATCCTCTTTGCTTATTTAGTCTTAGTGAAACCACAAAGCAAACTAAACAAATGCAAAGATAAACACAAGTGTAAAACCCTATATTACATAAACTCATAAACCTTTTTTTATCCTTCTAATCTAATAAGAAATTTGATAGCCAACCAATATTAATTTTTTGAGCTGTTCTAGCCATTTGATATATATTTTCCTCCAATAAAAGTAGGGTTTTAACCACATTATAATGTTTTCCATCGGGACCAATTTCTCTTTGAACTGCCAAAATTGCATTAGTATTATTATCTTTAGTTAGTCGTAAAGGGATAAAAAAGCAAATTTCATTATTATAAATGGCTGGAACGACATTGACCACTTCATTTTTGCGTTTTTTTAAAAAATTCAATTCCCCTTCACATATATATTTAAATATTTTAGGTTGCAATACATCAAAGTCAAGAATATGTTTCAACCTTTGTTTTGCCCTTGCTGATACATGTTCATCGTTAAATCTTACATCTAAGTCTGGATTAAAAACTATTTTTTCTTGAAAATCTTCACAAGTTTCAAGAATTTTTGGTAGATTTAAATCTTTCAAAAAGAAATGTCCTCCAGAACAAAAATCTTTAAATTTATATCCTTCTTTGTATATTTCACAATAAGCATATATTGGAGAATCGGAATCGGCATAGTATAGTCCTGTATGAAAACACATTTTTGATTTGTCATCGTTATATGAAATCAAATTTGGAAAATCTGGATTTTCATAAATAAATTCAAAATATTTTAAAAAATAATTATAAAGCACATTGTTGCCTTTCCCCCAATTTTCTAGCGAAGCTTTTCTTGCCAATTTAGAAATTTGCAAATCTATGTCAGGTATATAAACAATTTGAAACAATTTTGGTTTCTCTGCCGATGTTGATTTATTTATTTTTGATTTGCTTGGTAATGGTTTGTCTAATTTTGCATTATTTTGTTGAGCTGTATCATTGACATTTTTCTTGCCAACTATATAAACTACACTAGGCTCATCTTCTTTTGTATGGATTTCATAACCCATTTTTTCAAAAATAGTTTTTAATTTTGTATTTTTTGGTAATGTTATATCATATTTATCTTTCATATAGGCACTAACATTAGAGGTTGTTACACGCTCGTTTGTTTTGCTTAACTCGTTAAAGGCTTCTGCAGCTTTTTCCATAATTTGTTCCATAAAATATCCTTAAAAAATAAATATCTTAAATTTTCAAGAAACATTATAATATAACTTAATTTATGTATAGTAATAATAATATGTTATAATATCGACAAATATTTTTAATTTACGATAAGAAAGGAAATCCATGAATACACCACGCATAAATGCGGGGGGGGGGGGGGGGGGTAAAGCCCCTGCAATCATTTAACCTCGCAGATTATCTAATCGGTCAGCTTTACGCTTTTTCACAAAGCAAAGATAAGGCTGAGAAACTTAAGGTTTTACTTGAAATTATATCTAGCATAGAAAATCACACCGCTTACAAGTTAGATATTTCAAGTTGCACTCGCTCTACTCAAAAATTTGATGACGAGGATATAATGAAATTCTTACTCCATTATATCCATAACATTATTGTTTATGAGGATTATTCGGCACTTACACAAATTGCCAATCTCATTTTTGACCTCGGATACAATCCTAATCAATACTTAAAAAGCAAAGGGGGCAAAAGATGATATTTCAATACCTCAAATTTGAAAACAAAAATGTAAGAGTGATTGTAGATGATAATGATGAAATAATGGTTTGCTTTTTAGACATTGTAGCACTTTTAAAGCTAATTACTATAAGCCATTATAGAAATTATTTCAGAAATCAATTTGGCGAAGAGGCATTTCGTATTTTTCTTGTCAAATCCGCAAATTCAAGCAATAAAGCAAACACATTATTCACAAAACTTGAATATGTTATTCATCTTGCAGAGCATATTCACAATAGAAAAATGCACCGTAAAGATACTGCAAAATTACAAGCTTGGCTTAAAGCCTTGCCTGAGTTGGTAAAACAATCAAAAATTACCGAAAAACAAATTGTTAGAGAAACAAAACAAGATTTTGATAGTGTTATTAATATTGAAGTAGTTGAAGAAACAACTTTTCCTAGCATTTCTTTGCCAAATCAAGCTCAAATAACACAAGCTGTTGAAAATGATTATCCAAAATGCAATGGCTTTTTTTATAAAAATTATGAGCTTGATATAATGGTAATTTATGAAAAAATATTTTTTGCTCTTAACACGGTTAAAGCAGTTCTTAGACTTGAAAATGACACCGAGCTTTTATATTTCTTGCAAAGCTTTACCCAAGAAGAACTTAAAAAGGCTAAATTTAGAACCTTTAAAGAAAGTCATATCAAAAGAGAAGTTGATGAAATTTATGTGGAATTTAAAGCTCTTAAAAGTCTTATTTATAAGTTAAAAACTCAAGAAGCTTTAGAATTTTTAAAATGCTTGGCAAAAAATATTATTCCAAATTTAAAGCATAATTATTTACAATATGAAAGAACACAAGAAGACATCGCTAGAGAAAATGCTTTTTTAAATTATGATAACCCTGAAGATAGTTTGGAAGAAAAAGCTGAGGATAGTTCTCTTAAAAGCAATCAACTTATTTTTCAAAGAGAGGGGCAAGAGATAAGGATTATCAAAGATGAGAGTGGAGAACCACTTTTTTGCTTAAGAGATATTTGTGATAGTTTGAAAATGGAAAACCCTGCTAATATCAAAAATGCTATTTTAAAGGAATTTGAGCTACCTATATTAAATATATGTAGCTTTAACACAGGTTATGGCATTAAAGAATTTACAATGATAACCGAACCACAACTTTATTTTATGCTTATGCGTAGTGATAAACCAAAGGCTAGAGATTTTAGGCAATGGGTCATTAATGAAGTTTTACCTAGCATTAGAAAGAGTGGGAGTTATAGCGTAAATAATTCAAAAGAAAATCATCACTATGAAAAAGCACCCACCCATATTCTCTCACACAAAGAGTCTTTAAAACTCGCCTTAGAATACTTAGACAAAAGTGAAGCTTTAAGAATTGAAAACGAACAGCTTAAACTTGAAAATGAAAGATTGAGAAAGGTTTTTGATAGGGGAGGTGGTCTATTATTTACGCAACTTGCAAAGGTGTGTCATATTGAAGAAGATGAGCTTAGAAAGGTGCTACTTGGCTACAATATCATTTCTTATTTTGATAAGAAGATGATAGCTACAGCCTATGCCATTGAAAAAGGCTATGCAAAGATGAAGCTAACCGATAGTCGTCCTAATATGTATGTGCAAGTTGTTTTTTCGCCTAAGACCGTTAAAAATATAGAAATCTATAAAATAGAGGGACTAAAAGAGGATTTGTTTTAGTTTAATTCTAAATGGGCTTACAAAATAAGCCTATCTTTAGTTTTTGTTGCATATACTTTTTAGAAAAGTTATACATTAAAGGATAAATATGTTGGCAAAGGTTTTTAAAAGTGGCAATTCTATGGCAATTAGAATCCCAAAAGCCATTGATTTGAAAAACATTAAAGAATTTGATATACAAGTTTTAGATAATAATTTAATTCTTGGTCCTAAAAAGCAAAAAAATGAGTGGCAAAGCTTCTTTAAAGCACTCGGTGATTTCAAAGAGCCTTTAAAAAGAGAAAAAGATGAAATTCCACAAAGTAGAGATTTAAGTTTTGACTATTTTAACCAAACAAACAATAGCTAAAGCAAAAGCGAAAATTCCAAATAAAGCAACATAAATTCCCATTTTTACTCATCCATTTCTAGCTTATTTTTTAATTGCTCTTGCTTTTCAGGTGGTAATTTTTCAAAATCATTTCTAATTTTGTTTAAAGCAGGGGAGTTTTCAAGTGTGTAATATTTTGGAGCGTCTAAACTCTCTTTATCTAAGCTTTCTTTTTTTGTTTTCATCTTTGCCTTCATAGTTTTAGTAAGACCTCTTTAGAGCAGGTAAAAATCCCTCTTTAACATTTTCAATAATAATAGCCATAACATATCCTTTAATCTTTGTCTATATCTATCGCAGTTTTAAGAGCCATAATAGGAATTATGAAAAGAGATAAAGCCATAAGATACACTATAATTTCAGCCATTTATAAATCCTCCAATCTATCAATTTCTTATTGATTTTTTAATCTTATTTTTTACTTGGCGTGGTGTTATTTTTCTTTCTCTTTATCCATATCAAACAAAGTTTTAAGAGCTAATAAGGGGATAGCTAAAACAAAGGAAGCTAAAATAAATACTAAGACTTCAGCCATTACAAATTCTCTTTAAAAATTTTACTTTGAAATTGCGATAGCTCCATATAAGCATAATCCGCAAAATGTTAAAATCGCAAAAATAGCTATAAAAAGTGCCATTAATCCAGCCTTTCCAACTCATCAAGTTTTTTAGCAATGTATTTAATTAGCTTTTTCAAGCATTTTAAGAAACATCAAGGCAGAACCAAAAAAAGCAATTAAAGCAAAAATGGCACATAGTATTCCTAACATTATTCTAACTCCTCAATTTGTTTTAAAATCTTGTATATTCTTTTGCTAAAAACATACAACAGGATACAAGCGAGAATAATACCTAAAGCAATAAATAATGCTTGTATCAAATTAACACGACTATAATTTAACACGAGTAACCAAAAATACCAAATAATGCAGTAAGAAAAGCTAACACTAACGCTTTTAAAATATCAATTTCTATCTTTTTTACTCATAACAAAAATTATAACACAATTCGCTATGAAAGACAATAATCTTTATAATAAAATAATTGTAAGAAAATGCGTTTATATATCATTACCAAAAATAAAAGCAAATAAATTAAATTTGTTAAATTAGTTTATTTGTGCTATATTTTTAACCATGAAGGACTTGTTAAAAGAATTGGGTAAGCTTTCTTTTGATTTTGCAAAAATCGTTTTTGCCTTGGGGATTATAACCCCATTATTCAAAGATGGAAGCTATAATATTTTAAGCCTAGTATCAACAATAGCCCTTGTGATATTTGGTGCATACTTAACTTATAAAGGGAGTAAATAATGGAGGCTTTAGATTTAGCATATAAAATCATTATTGGTATTTGTGTTATGGGGTGCATAGCTTTATATTTTTACAACCCAAAAGACACGAAAAAAAATCATAGTTAAATTTAAAACTTCAGTTTATCCTAGTAACTTCAAAATATAACCTTAACTATGCCAATAAAGTGCCTATTTCCCATATTTACGCTTGAAAAATTTATCAAAATATGCTACAACTATGTCATATAAATGCAAGGAAAAACAATGGAAGCTAAAACTTTAGATATAGACACACTCAAAGACATTTTGAAAGAAATTCAAATTGTAAGAAATATAATCTTCATATGGCGAAAAAAGATGAATTAAAAGTTATGATTGATTTATATAAAGCTATTTTGTTAAGTTTTCTTACTGCTTTATTTGGTGTATTAGGTTGCACCTTTATCAATTTTGAAAACTTTACAAAATACAAAATTATAATTATTTCAAGCGTTGCAATTTTGTTTTTTATATGTGTGATTGTTTTTTAGTATATTTTGTTGGTCAAAAACTAATTTGCGGTAGTTTAAAATAAAAACAATTAACCTTTCTATTTTATAATTATAAAATAATTATAATAAGGAAAAAATAATGACAAAGCTAATTCAAATCGGTAGTTCTTATGGGATTCGAATCCCTAAGCTTTTGATAGAGAAAGCTAATTTGCGTAATAGTGTCATTGATTTACAAATTGTAGAAGAAGGCTTATTGCTTAAAACAAAAAATGTTAGAAGTGGTTGGGATAGTGAAGCTTTAAGAAAAGAGGCTAAAAAAGAAAAGGTAAATGAGGATTATTTGAGTGAAGATTTAAAAGAGTGGCAATGGTAAAATGGCAACAATTTGATATTGTTTGGATTGATTTAAATCCCACTCGTGGAGCAGAAATAGAAAAGATTAGACCTTGTGTTATTATATCCCCTAATGAACTTTGTTATCTTAAAACAAGATTGATTGCACCCATTAGCTCAAAAGGTTTTGAAGCACCTTATAGAGTGAATTTTACTCTTGAAAATAAGAAAGCTAAAATTTTATGCGACCAAATAAGATGTGTTAGTATTGAAAGATTTAAAAATAAAATTGCTGTTTTGGAGCCAAAAAAGCAAAAAGAATTGAAAGAGATTTTAAGGCAAATGTTTGAGTAGATTTTTCCAAGAATTACCACAATGTAAAATAGAAGTGTTTTTAGATGATTTGATAAAAATATTTGACGAAAGATTGTTGGATTGTTGTTAAAAGAAGTGGGCGACAAGGACGCCCATTGAATTACGCTACAATTACAACAATAAAACATTAAAGGAAAGTTGAGTTTTAAAAAGCAAGCAAAGAAAGCTTTTAGTCTTAAAACCCTAACTGTCCTTTCTTATATTCTTCCAAACCTTTAAGCAAGGTAAAAAGCATATCCGATTCTATAGCCCCCTCAATCGGTGTGCCTATAACAATGCCTGTGGGAGTGAGTATATAAGTGGTAGGTGTAACGCCTTTAAAGATTAAATCTTTAGGGATTACGCCACCATTTTCTAAATCAGCTATGCTAACGATGAAATTATCCTCTAAATATTTCATTAAGGCTGTATTATTCATCACATCATTTAAAAGCTTATGACAATGCTGACACTGATTTGAAACTACAAAAAACACCATAAGCTTTGCCTCTTTTAAGGCTTGTTTTTGAGCCGTGTAAATATCATCATAGATTTTAGCCTCTAAAGTAAGAGGACTTAAGGCTAATAGTAATGCTAGGCATAAAATTTTAAATGTTTTCATTGTTGTGTCCTTAAAAATAATTTTTAGCTTTAAAGTTCGCCCTCATTGCTTCTTTTTCGTTAGGAAAATATGGATTTGGGGATTCCTTAGAAGTATAATCATTTGGGTCAATGGGGTCATTATTTTTATAAAGCCACTTTTTTTTGACTTCCTCGTTGTATTTTTCAATAGCTCTTTTAGAAAGCTCTTCAAAAAAATCTTTATGAAATTCATAGAATAAAGTTCCCCTTATGAGTCTAACTAAGTGTATAATTTTACATGCCGTATAATCTTCTTCGTATTCAATTTCTAATGCGTATCTAATCTTTTTAAATAGTTTTTTATCTTTATAGGTTCCTATTTTTCTATATTTAGATAATCGGTCCTTATCTGCTTGCCACTTAATAGAAAAATGTCCTTTACCTAAATGATAGATATAAAACATATCTAAATGAGGAGCATAAAAAATAAAGGATAATTCTTCATCTCTTGATGAGACAAAATCCTCTAAAATATCCCCCTCATAGATTTCTTTTCCATTAGTGTCCTTAGCTCCTACTTTTTTCAACTCCATTGTTTGAGTGTCTTCTAACTGCATTGTCAATCCTTTTAAATTTTAATTTTAACTAGGATAGCCCTTAGTCCCTGTTGGTGTTTGCTACAAGCTCTATTAATAATATTGCTCTTCGCATAGATTAATCACACCCTAAAAGCTACCCTAGAGTAAAAGCAAGATTTAGTTTTGCTCTTAGTTTAGGATAGTGGTAGTTTATTTACTTAAAAAAGCTCCACCTTGTTTTTCTCTATCAATTCTTACTTTAGCTAAGTAACTTAGCATTGTTTCGTATTTGATTTTATTTTTATGACTTAGTATTTTAGAGTTTTGCAAAAGTGCTTTAAGACTTTTTTCTTCTATGGCTTTAATTAATCCTTGATGGACTAGATAGGATTTAAATTCTTCTTGTTGTCTTAGACTGAGTTTTCTATAATGGTGTTTATCTTTTAATTCACTAATAGCTGTTTCTATAAAAAGGGCGGCACTATGTAAATCATTATGAAAGCTCAGTTTATAGTGAAGCACAAAGTCAAGTAGGGTGTTTAAGAGTTTATCTTCTATACCTAATCCTATTTGATTTAGGATAATGATTTTTGCTTTTTCCTTCATTGTTAATTTCCTTCATAAAAGTTTTGATTCATATTTTTAAGTAAGCGTTCTAAGCCCTCACTTTTTGCTTCTCGATTAATTGCTTTTAAAGCATAATCAATACTAGTTAAACCATAAGCGATAAAAACCTCTTCGTTTTCATCAGGGTTTTGTGGGAGGGCTTGATAATCCTCTAGGATAGGATTGTAATTTTTAATAAAGATAACGGCTGGGACTTTAGTGATATTATAATGCTTAGTGATTTTAGGATTGATTTGTATATTGTAATAATAGACATTGTCCTTATCTTGCTTATCTTTATTGTTTGGGTTTTTAATGAGTAAGTCTTGGATATATAATCTTGTAGGATTAATATAACGCACATCATTACCCACTAAGCCACGAAGCACAAAGGTAATGTCGGTATTAACATTTTGAAGCAATTTAAAATAATTTTGTATGCTTTGTTTTGACATAGATGAGGAAATCACAATAAAAAGCTTTTCATTAGGATTAAGGTATTTGTTTTGAGAGATTAGGTGCTTTTGATTTTCCATTTGATTGATTAGCTCTTTTGTGTTTTTAGAATATGCACCTAAATATTCACTAAAGTTCATACTCTTATCGTGCAAGATATAATCTTCATTTTTATGCACTTCTTTTAAAAAGCTCTCGCTTCGTCTTAGATTTGAGACTTCTTTAGCACTCTTGTTTGCTTCCTTACTTTCATAAAAGCTAGGATTATATCTTTCATTGATTTGTTCTTTACTAAGATTAGTATCCCCTCTTAATTTTGTGAGATTAAAATCTTTGGTGTTTTTATAGAGCGTATCAGTAGAGATTTGATTTTGCATTGCGGCTTTATCTTTAAGGTATTTGTTTTCAAAGATTTGTTCTTTGGTAAGATTATCCTCTGCACTTAAACACAAAGCAAAGCTTGTTAAAAATAAAATGGCTTTTTTCATCGTTTTTTAGAGATTAAAGAAGTTTAGGTATAATTTCATTAGGGTGCAACGCCAAAGGGCTGCAACCCGATGGCGTTAATTTACCGCCCTGTTGGGAGGTGAGTTAATTGAACCACTCAATTCTAGTGATTGTTATTATACTACTATGTATAATTGTTGTCAAGGCTTATTAGCCTTCCCCTCTTTTGAGGGGGCTAGAATACCCTTTGGCTTTTTAAAACTTCTTAATCTTTACTCCTTTCATAAGTTAAAATACACAACATTCTCTTTTCTTAAACAAGAGAAAAGAGAAGTTATCTCCAAGAGATGGTAGGTTTTTTGCAAAGCTCCATAAAATTCCACTTTGTCCTATAGCCATACCCATAGGGTGAGGAATAGGGGCTGTGATTTGTAGTCTATATGAGGATTTTCTCCATATAGGCATAGGAAATTCCCCACATAGTCCTAGTTGTCCTGCACTTTCCCAAAGTATAAGTTCTCTATGAAGCTTATAAATCATACTCGCTGCTATACTAGCGGCGTCTTCTACATAGTCTTTACTTCCCGTATTGCCTGAAAGTGGATAAGCATTACCCCAAGAGCCTTTACACCAAAAAAGAGGGTCTAAGGCAACATTAGCCATAGAGCTAACACTATCAGCCATACAGGCAAGATTTGAGATAGGATTACCAAAGAGTAAGGCTTCAGGATTGATTAAAGCGGTTAGCTCATCATCTTGCCATAAGGGGTCGACCTCTGTCATATAAGCTATATCAATGCCCCCTATACTCATACAAACAAAGTCAGTGAGTATGCTTAAAATCTCAATCACGGGATAAATATAATAATGGCTTTGATAAAAAACTCTTGTTCTATCATTGCCGTCCCCTTTAGTGCCTTTTCCTGCACCGACTAATTCAGGAATTCCAAAGCCAAGTCCCATAAAACAATAAGGGTCTTTCACGCTATCTATCATACGATTTGGCTCAAAATATCCCACAGGTATGCCTATTCTTATAAATAAGGGAGGTGGAGCAGGGCAAATACAAATGGGTGAGCCTACTGCACCTTGAGGGTCAGGCATAGGTCCGTGAGCGACCTGAATTCCTGCCACACTCAAAGGAAAAATACAACTCCAACATAAACTTCCTAAAGTGGTTACGATTTGAGCGGGATTTGGAGTGCAAACAGCTTCTGCTTTTTGTGGAAATAGGGTAATAACACTAACACTTGCAAAAGCGATTAAAGAAAGCTTTAGTTTATTTTTCATTGTTTAGCCTTAAGAGAATTGTTTAAATCTTGTTCTTTGTTTAAACTTGAATTTAAATCAGTGTTTAAGCTTTTGCTTAAATTGTTTTCTAAGCTTTCGTTGGTTGTAATGTTTTGCTCTTTACAAGGAAGACAAATTTCACTGACTTTAATTTTGTTTCCTTCTTGAATTACAATGCTAGGTGTTTTTTCGATTTTAAATTTATCTTTGATTTGAGGCATAAGATAAAAGACTTCTTGTTTGAGTTCTTTGTTTAGCTCATAAAAGCTTCCATTAGAGAGTAGAAGTTTGTGGGTGAGCTTGTTTGCATAGCCACTTGTTTTAAACCACTCCACTTCCTTTTTATTTGTGCCGTCTATGATAACTAAAGCATAAGAGATTTTGACATAATTAGCAGGGTTAAAAGAGAAGCCTTTTTTATAAAGCACTTTTCCATTAACATCTTTTATATCTTCATTGAGCGTGTAAGTTAAATCAGGATAAAATACTCTATCTTCTAAAGCTGGTTTTAGAGGGGTTAAGCCTTTAGGTTTATAGTGGATTACATTTTCCTTAGCTTGTTCTCTAAATTGATTTGCTCTTGCTTCAATCTCATCTTTGTTTTTAGCGATATGTTCTTCTATTAGTTCTATCATATCTCTTTCTGCAAAAGGTTTTACTTCGCCGAGATTGAGTTCTTTTATATTTGTTGCGTAGATGAGGGTTGATAGAGCTAAACTTGTAAGAAAAAATCGTTTCATTATCTATCCTTTTCCAAAATAGCATTGTCAAATAAAAATATCGTATTGTTTAATATGTCATCTTTGTTTGTAAGTCCTGCTTTAACTCTTTGCCAAATTGCTTCTCCTTTTGAATTTCTGTAGATGAAGAAATTTTCAGGTGTCGTGCTAAGTTTAAATTTGGCAATCAAGTCTTTTTTAATATCAATATCAATATATTCAACATTAGTGTCATATTCTCTTTGTATATCATTATAAACAGCTTTTTGTTTTTCATTAATTTCTTGGTTTAAATTGCTTACAAAAACAACATAAGAAAAGTCGTTTTTATGTTTTTTAAAAAACTCAGCTATTTTTTCTTGTTTTTGCTTATACATTTCACTGCGACCAAATTTATCTTCCCTTATTTCAGGATATTCAAGATTTGGATTTTCTAGTAAGTTCAAAGCCCAAACTTTAGCAAATTTTTCAGCTTGGTCCGTCTGCCATTTATTCATAATTTGCATTGTCATCACATTTGTTTTTGTGGGATTCATAATGGCTATTTTTCTTACTTTTTCAAAAGTTTGTGTAAATTCTTCGGCTGTTAATAAATCTAAATTATTTAGTGGTATAGAAGATATGAAAATATCATCTTCATTGATTCTTTTTTGTATTTTAGTTTTATTATCTTCCGTGATATTGTTATCTGCATATTGTTCGTAATAATGCCAACCTCGTTTGCTATCTTCAAAAAAGGCATTAGCTTGCAAATTAACGCTTAACACTAATATGGATAATAAAGAGATTTTATTCACAATTTTAAGTCCTAATCATTTGTTTTTGTAATTATATCATAAAATACTAATTTTTGTAATATTTAAAATATAGAAAATATAGCTTAAAATAAAAAATAATTTTAAAGTATCTTTTATGCAGACAAATTTTTTATTATTTTTGTAGGTCTAAATGTATGGCAAAATAATTTTAAAATTATTTTTATACTAAAATTAATGATAATTTTAAGCGAGAAATTAAATGTAGTTTTTGAGATATTTTTTATTTTTTCGGTTTAGATTGTCTATGTTTTCGTTGCGACTTAAATAAAGCGTTTTAATAAAATTGAGAGAAAATTATAAAGCATATGGGGCATTGTTGAAAGAAATCTTTTGTTTCAGTTTAAAAATGGAAAATATACATAGCATAGAGTTATCTATGATGCCACTACCCATATCCTGTAAGCAATTTGAAGTCCTATTAATCCATAACTTAAGATTTAATTAAGGAATAAATAGTCGCATAGAGGTATCTATAAGACAGCTAGGCATATCCCTTAAGTCTTTCAAAATACTATAAAATCACACTTTAAAATTAGATTAAGCTTGTAATGGTCGCATAGAGCGTATCTATGTGTCAAGTAGTCATACCCTAAATGGCTTTCTAAACACTATAAAATAGAACTTTAATTTTCAATTAAGAAAAGAACTCGTATCACTCTACATTACTATCGTTTTTATGTGCTATGTATTCATACCCTTTATTGCTTTTTATTTTTTATCATTTTCCCCCTATTTTTTACGCCTTAACACTCAATCAAAATCCCACTCTCATACTCCACACTCTTCATAATCTAATTATCCTATCTACAATAACCTTTCCTTTTCCACCTCATTTTCACACTCATCTTTCCTCTAATTTATTCACAACTCTAATCCAAATCCTTAAAACTATAATACCACCCAATAAATCCCTTATTCGCATTTTCAACTCTTATTTTTATCTAAGTTTAAATTACTTGCCCTATAATCACCCTCTCATTTTATTTCAAAGGATTTTTATGAAAAAGTATATATTTTTAGTTGCCATACTTGGCTTTACAATGAGTGGTTGTTTAGACAATGCAAAATCATCTTACAAAAATGAAGTTTGTGTAGCAAGTTTTGAACTCTTATCAGGTGTATCAAAATGTAAAGACGGACAAGTGCTTTCATTTCAACCGCAAAGGTGGGGTAACGAGCAACTTCCTATAATTGTTTCAACTTATTATTGCGATTTTAATTATCCTATAGTGCAGAATAAGGCAGGTGTTACTTGTGTTTATAAACGCAGATTTAACGCAGAAGAAGAGGGCGTAGAAAACAATTCAAGTAAATAATCATTTTCCTTCTCATTTTCACGCAAATGGGAGGAATTTATCATAAAATATTCTAAAATATACCCTTAAAAATTCTAACAAAATTGCAATTTTAAAAACTTTTAAAGCTTTATAATATTGTTAAGTTATTCCTTTTATGTTATTATTTATATAAAAAATGAGGATACAGCACAATGGAATTAAGCAAACATAAACCATCACAAAAGCTTGAAAAAACTATTGATAGTTGGGTTAAAAATCATCATATCTACACCTTAAAAACCCAAGATAAAAGACGCATTAGTTCAGAAAAAAATTGCCTTGATTTTATCCTAAAGATTTATGGAAAAACCGAAAACGATAAGCCATTTGTAAAGGCTAAAGCTAAAATCATTTTCAAAAAGATAAAAAATAAATATAAAGCCAAACTTGCAAGGGTTGCGAGAAATCAAACTCTACAAAAAATTCAGGTGAGATACCCAAATATAGACATTATGAGAGCCTATAAGTATGGGGTATTAAAAAATAAAATCGCTTTAACACCTAACGATTTAAAATATTTTGAAGAGACCCTTGATATTCTTTCAAAACAAGCCATTAAATCAAAAAAGTAGATTAAGGATAACCCCTCCCACCATAAAAATATTTTTTAGCCTCAAAATGCAATCTAAAGCGTTTATTTCTAAAGTTCAATAATACTTTTTTTGACTAGAAATAAGTCCTTGTCCCATAAAATAATGCTATTTTAAAAGAATTTGAAGCCCATAGATTAATCTAGGTGGCTTTGAGAGCTATGGAAGCAAATGGTCTATTCTTTCGTATTCTTCTTGTGTTAATAAAAAGAATAAATATTTTATAAAACATAAATTTTCTTTTTTAAAACCCTACAAAATAGCCATTTTATCAAAAATTAACTGACGCTCAATTAAACCTAAAAAGCACATTAGGATACAGTCAAATACACATTAAGTGCATTTTTTTACTATTTTTTTCCATTTTTAACTTGAACTTACGCTCAACTATACTTTGAGTGTATCTCAGCTATACCTAAACATAACTTATCACTCACATCAAAGTGTAAAATAATGAACTTAAAATAATACATAAATATAATAAATAATGTTAAAAATATATTGTAAATTATTCTTTTTTATGCTATACTTATAAATACATTTAAGGTGCTTTCAAATGAACTTAAAAAGCAAGTTAAATTACAGTAATTAAGAAAGGAAAAGTATGCAACAAATTGCTATAGATATAGGCTATGGAGATACAAAAGTCTATTATGAGGGGAAGTGTTTTAAATTTCCCTCAGCCATAGAGCAAGTAAGACAGGCACAAGTTGATTTGTCTGAAAACAAAAAAGATGTTTATCTTTATAATGGTGTGCAATATAGAGTGGGACAAAAGGCTCTTTTGGGAGCTATCGCTACAAGAGGCTTTAATTTTTTAAACAAATACTCCCCATTATTAGTTTTTCACGCTTTAAAGCAGGCTGAAATTGATTTTGATAAGCCTATTTCCATTGCCACAGGTTTGTCTTTATTAAACTATCAAGTTGCAGAGGATTTTATGAATTCATTAAAAAGTTTTACTATAGGTGAAATTCATTTAAAACCCAAGATTTTTCTTTTTGCTCAAGGACAGGGAATATTTTTAGAGTGTCCTATGCCAAAGGAAGATGAGTTAATAGGTGTTATTGACATAGGATACAACACTTTAGACTTTTTAGTGTTTGATGATAATGAGGCTAGGTCCGATTTGTGTTTTGCTAATCAAGGTGGAGCCAACAAAATCATCGTGGATTTACAAAAAATTCTTACTAGAGAGTATAGGGTAGATTTTAGCGAACAGGAAGCTAAAAAAGTTTTTCTAAATAGAGAGGTCAAAATTGCAGGTCAAAGAATTGATTTTAAGGACACCATAATGTCGATGACTGAAAGATATATTGATTTTGTTTTGGACGAATTCTCAAATAAATGCGGCGACTTAATGATACGCTCTGATGGGGTCATTATAGGAGGTGGGGGAGCTTATTTTTTAGATGAGGAATATATTAGGCAAGAAAGACCGAACATTATCTTGGCACCAAATCCTTATGAATACTCAAATGTTAGAGGTTATTATAAAGGTGCTTTTGAAAATCTAAATTAGAAAGGAGCAAAAATAATGACTCGACAAATCACAATACCTATGAACGAAAATGCTCTTAGTAAATGGCAAAGAGTTCCAAAAGATATGCAAGAAAAAGCCATAGAGGCTTCTTTAATGCTGTTGTGGAGAGACGATGTCTTTTTCCATACCTTTTTTGAGGGAAAAATTGAAAAAGATGAGATAAGAATTCCATTATTTCACAATGAGGACATTATAAATTCTTGCAATGCAGAAGAGGACAATAAGCCCGAGTTTAATTTTTAAAGGATAAGAGTGTTAAGGAAAAATTTGAAATTAAAAATCTTAATGGGAATAGCTGTAATAGCAGCGGTTATAGATTTGTATCTTATAGTGTATTTTGATAGCAAGAAAGACTTTGAAATGACTCTTGCTTCTATCCTTGCTATTTTTCCTTTATTTTTCTTTATCATAGAAATGTGGAATAGATTTGAAAGAAAGGAAGAATATGACAAATAATGCCACAAGATTAGTGATTAATATAAAAAGTCAAGAAGTTTTAGATGTTTTAGAGCAATTGCCAAAAGGTTGTAAAGGCTTGTATATAGAACAAGCTATACTTGAGTTTTCTAGAGCAAAACCAAGAATAGAGTTTCACTTTGATGGTATTACTCGCCCTAAAAGAAAGAGAAAAACTAAAGAGCAAATTCAAAATCTTAAATATGAAAACAAGGGCATAAAGGTCATAGAAAAACCATTGCCACAAGTTGAGGGCGATAAGGGAAAAATGATGTTTGATTTTGCAAAGATGTAAATGGAAAGGACAGAATTATGGAAATGATTTTTTACTATAAAGAGCAGATTTGCGAGGGTAATATAGTAGAGCTTAAAAGTCTTAACGAAAAGCGTTATGGAGTTGTTTTAAAGGGCTTTAAAGTCGCTTTTTATAATTATGATAATGATAAGGACGAACGCTTTAATATAATGGATTTAGGAAAAGTGGGGTGTAGGTTTGAAACAATAAAGGTTGTTAAGAATAAGGACATACTATGACATTAATCAACCTACTCAAAAGAATACTAAAAACAAAGAAGATAACTTTTTCTTTAGTTATCGCTATTGTTATTTTTATAATAAGTCAAAGTCCAAGCTTATCTTCAAGCTTAAACCACAATATACTTTCAAACCTTAATCTCACTCACTTTTTACCACAAAACACCACTCTAACTTACTCCAACATACAAGGAAGAGTTTTAAGAGTGATAGACGGAGATACCATAGAATTATTAGTGAAGCAAGAAGACATTAAACAAAGTCCTAAGATTAAAGTGCGTTTATTTGGCATAGACGCCCCTGAGAAAAAACAAGCTTTTGGAAAAGAAGCAAAAGAATATTTAAGCTCTCTCATTTTAGATAAGGAAATAATCCTCATCATTAACGATAAAGATAAATATCAAAGAACTATAGGCACAATCCTTTTAAACGATAAAGACATTAATAAAGAAATGGTTAAAAATGGTTATGCGTGGGCTTATGAAAGCTATTCTACAAAATATTTAGCCGAACAAGCAGACGCACAAATGTTTAAACTAGGACTTTGGAAAGATGAAAATGCTATAAAGCCTAGTGAGTTTAGGAATAAAAATCGTTAGTTATTTATTATTGTGTTATAATGATGATATGAGAGGAGTAAGGAGATGAAAGCACAAAGTATAGCAAATTCTTTTCTTTATAAAGTTCCCGTGGAAGCAATTGCTCTTAATATAAATCGTTGGAATATGAATAAAAATTAAAGAGTTTTTATATAATAAAGCAAGTGTAAAGGGATAAGAAAACGATATATCCTAACACTTATCTTTTTAAAATGAAGAAAATGTCAGCAGAAAGAAATCGATGGTAGAACAAAACTATGAGTTAAAATTTGAATATCTTGACGAAGAAAATGCTACGCTATTTTTTAAAAAGATTACGGATTTACTTTTAAGCATTGATGATTTGAATCGCTCTTTGGTTTCGGTTTTTGGAGTTGAAGTTGATATAAATATTCAAATTAAATCCATAGAAAAAGGTTCTATAAAAATATGGATTGCAGAACAGCTTAGAAAAATAAGTGATGAGGATATTAAAAACTATGTAAATAATCCAAAAGAATTAATCTCGACTTTACTCATCAAATCTAAAAAGATGATATTGAAAAAGATACAAAATAAAGAATACTTTGATATTCCTAAAGAATATCAAAATCTTGTAGAAGAGAGTGAGTTGAAGCATTATGGTTATAATACTAATCGCTCTAATTTACTCCGCTGCGTATCACAATTAACACATAAAGCAAAGGAGTTTAAACATAAGCCTATGATAATATTTGAAGAAAAAGTAATGGAATAAGTGAAACATTTGATTATGACCCAAAAATGACTGAAGATGTTAAGGAGCATATCAGCCACATACAAGGTGCATTTATTATAAAAAAGCCTGATTTAGCAGGAGAAAGCAAATGGGAAATTATCCACGATAGGGCGATAAAGGTCAAAATTGATGATGAAAATTTTAAAAAGGATTTAAAGAATCGAAGGGTTAAATTATCTTGCGGAGATAAGATAAGAGGGACTTTGATTTGCAAAACTTATATTAGCGAAGATTTGCAGGTTTTAGAAAATGAATACTTTTTAAAAGATATTGAAGGCATTATCGAACCTGAATTAATACAAGAGCAGAATTTATTTGAGAAAGGAAAATAATGTGCGAAAATATCATTAATCATATTATTCATTCTTTTAGACTAATCATTAAAATTGAATAAACTAAAACTTGCCAAAATTCTAAGGACTCAAAATGACACAAAACGAAGTAGAACAAGCACTTTTAAAAGTAGATTTAAAAGAAAATTATAATGCAGATTTGTTTGATATTTCTATTGATAAATTTACAAAAGATTACGAATTTATCGAAGATTTTACAAATATGGATTTAGTAAAATGTAAAGAAAGTGGCGAAGTGTTTCAAGTGCTTTTCAAGCAAGATGATAAAGTAAGGCTTTTAAGATTTAGCAATGTAGAAGCTATGGATAAGTTTAAGCACTTAAGAGGTGCGATGACTAAAATTATCTTAGAGAGTGGCTTTAAGCCTGATTGAGAGGTTTTGTGATGGGAAATTTTAAAGGAGAAATTATAGCAAGTTCCACAAGTTGGTGTTTTTAAGAAGGGATAAAGTAATGGATATTAATTCATTTTACATACCCATTTTGTTTTCATTGGCGATTGCCGTTATATTGCTTATTGTTGTATTGGTGAGATATTTGCATGAGACTGCTGAGTGGCGTAAAGAGAAAAGCGATAACGGTGAAATTGCGGAAAATTGTAATACGATAGACAATAATACTCAAGATTCTCGTAAAAAAGCCGTAAGTTTATTGAAAGATGTTATATTTTTTAATAGCAACCATGATATTGTTAGAAATTTGAAAAAAATTTCTAAACAGCTTGAAGAATTGAATAAGGGCAATAAGGTTAGTAAATCTTAGATTTAATTTTGATATTTCTGCGTGGGACTTATTTTCCAACTCTCTTCTTAAGGGAACTTTGATTTATTCAGAAAATACAATACCGAGCCTATCTCTTAAATGACCTAAACTTCTTCCACTCATCAAATTTTTTCTTTTTATGCTTCTCTATTTGTTTTTCAAGATTTGGAATTTTCCATTTTACATAATGATAACGCCCCTTAATCCACTTAAATTTCCTACCTAGTTTGTAATAAATTTGGTAGATTTTATATGCCGTATTGATAAAATAGAGGATAATTCCTGTCAAGGCAAAGCATATATAAAGAAAAAATGCTATTTGCAAATAATTGATTTCAGGCATAATTATTTTTGCATTCTTCCATTGTTTTCTCTAGCTTCTTTGAGTAAAGAAAGCACCTCTTTGCCATAATTATTATTCTTGATTCTGCCGTTATAGCAAGTGATAGCTTTTTCATTTAAGCCGTGCTTATTAAAACACATTTTTAAAATTTCTGCACCTATAAAGATATTGATTTTTGGGTTTAGTAAATCCTCTTTGCTAATTCCATATTGTTTTTTAAGTCTAGGCAAATGAATACTATTAATTTGCATTATGCCTATATCATAGCTTCCATTTTTGTTTTTCTTACTGATAATATTTGGATTAAGCCTACTTTCTTTATAGGCGATAGTCCATAAAAGCTGAGGGTCTATCCCAAATCTTTTCCCTGCTTCTATATAGTAGTTGGCACTAAGAGTTGTAATGAGAAATGTTATAATAAAAATCTGCCTCAAAGTTAATTTTCCTCGCTTTTTTTCAAAATGGTAATTGATGAGGGTTCAACATATTCCATATCTAGTTTATTTGCTATTTTTTCTAAACTTTGCGATGTTTTTACCATAATTAAATTCCAAAGTTTTAGAGTTTCGTCAATGCTGTCATAATCTATTGTTACGCCAGCTGATTTTTTAAGTTTTAAAAAAATATCATTGGCTTTAAAAGCTAAGTCAGCAATCATTTCCGCTTCTAAGGTATCTACAAGAATAATTTTTGAATTTTTTCTTCTCAATAAATCAATCCTTCTCTTTTTCAAATCTTTTACCTCCTAAATATTTTTATTAAATTGCAACACTTTAATAGCCTTTAAATCACTGTTGTTTTTCATCATTTCTAAATCACTTGGGCTTAAACCGAAAGTTTTTTTGGAATCAAAGGGTATGCAGTAAAAATCATAATTTTGTTTATTTTCTACAAGAGTGTATCTTGAGTGATAAAAGCCCTTATCAACCCCCACAAACCATATTAATCTTTTATTTTCATCGTTGTGATAGCGATAATGTCTAATTAAATAATTAGCCTTACGCTCTATATTTTTCACACTATCTTTTAAGGCAATGGATAAAGCTTCCATTAGGCATTCTTTGCTTACCAAAACCAAATTTTTATGAGTTATGATTTGCACGGCATTCACAAAGCCTTTTTGTTTTGAGGTATTGATTTGATTTTTTAAAATCTCAAACAAAATTTGCTCTATCTTTTGTATGTCAAAACTTTCTTCCAAACTTCCAACAACTTCAAGTGTATCAACTTTTTTATCAATGCTTTCAAACATTTCGAGTGTTTCTAAAAAATCATCTTTCAAATCCTTTTCGCTCTTTTGTTCTGTGGCTTCATCTTCGTTTGTCTCGGTGTAATCCTTAAGTGAAATTTTGGATTTTTTATTATTTTGTAAGTCTTTGTAATCTTTATAGATGATATTTTCAAGCCCCGTAATACTTTGTAGAGCTATTTTGGCTCCACAAATGGCTTCTTCAATATCAGCACAGTCTTTAAACATAGCAAATCCTATTTTTAAATTTTTATCTTTTTGCTTTAAGATTTCCCCAAAATCATAGAAAAAATTAAAAGCATTAGTTTTATTTTTTTGCTCTATGAGAATAAAATATTTCTCATTTTCCTTATAAATTTCCTTTTCTAATGCTTTAAATAAGATGTGTGAAAATGTTTCTTGTAAATCCTCAAGAGAAATTTTGGCTTTTAAAATAAATAAGCAATAATATTTTTTCTTTTCTTCAAAAGATACCTTATTATAAGTTGTTTTTAAATCGTTTAGATTTCGTATTTCTTCTGATTTTTGGACATTTTGTTGTGAATTTTTATTTTGATTTTCCGATTGTAAATTTGTCGGCGTTATACTTGGGGCAAATGATGGATTTTTCTTCAAATAATCATCAAGTTCATCTTCTCTTGTTTTTTTATCTGCCTCTACTAAAAGCTTGAGTAGTATTTCATCTTTTTCTATCATACCATTATGATGTTTTTTAACCGCATTAGCAATCTCGTTTAATTCGGGGCAATCTTTAAATCCATCATATAAAATCATATAAGAAAGCTGATGGTGTGGAACAGATTTTTGCAAAGCACTATACACAAAATCTTTTGTATTATTTTGCGAAAGGGTGGAAATAATGACTTCTTTTTTGAGATTATAATTATTAATTTTACCTATGTCGTGTGCGAGAGCCGCAATAATAGCTTTTCCCATAAATGATTTTTTATAAGCTCTTAAATTTTTATCCTCATTTAGTAAAGATATAATTTTTTTAGCCACGCTTAAAGAGTGTTCGTAAAGGCTAATTTCAGCATAAATATCATATCTTGTTTTTCCATCAAGCGTAACTATTTCAGCACCTATTTTTGGGGCATTATCGTTTCTTTTGGTATTTTTTCTATCTTCGCCATAAAAACGGTTTGAATCTTCTTTGCAGTGCGAAACAACACTAGGGCAATCCTTGTTCTTTTCTAGCAACTGAATTAGCTTTATGATACTTTCTATTTGCTTTAAATTAAGGTAGTTTAAATGATTTTTAAGTATCTCGTTGCAAAAAATTAAAGTTTTTTCATCATTAAAATTTGCCACATTAAGCATACTCATTTTGGTGTCATCAGGTGCAAAAATAGGTTTTTTTAATTCTTGCATTAGGGTATCTTGCAAAACAATTTCTTCTTCATTGAGCCAAATTTTAGAAAGTTCTTTGATGTCTATTTTTTCAATTTCTGATTTATCCAAGGGGGATTTTAATTTATAGTTTTGATAAAAGATAATGCTAAGAAGTGTAATCTGTTCTAAAGCAAGAAAAATGGCAATTTCTCTATCATAAATATTCATCAAATATCTATATGTATTTAAATCAAAAAGTATTTTTAAATGAAAATTAATAATGCCTGTGTTTTTATAGATTAAAAACCAAACGAAACATAGTATCCCTAAAACGCTCCAAAATGTATAGTAGAAAAATTTTCTAAAAATTCTATGTTTGTAAATAAACTCCATCACAGCTTCAATTAAATCAAACATTAGCCAACTTTCTCGTTACATTTGGCATTAAAACTTGCAATTTTCCATCGCTTACTCTTAAGGTTTTTCCCTTAAAACGCCCCTCAAATCCAAAATAATAAAATTCTCTCTTTTGTAGAGTGGTAACATCATCATTTTCAATATTTAATTCTTCAACTTCCCTTGAGGTAATACCTCCCTCAACTGTTAAAAAGTATGAAAAAGCTCTACGCTTTCCTCCTAAATCAGAAATCATTTTTGAGCTTTTTGTATCGTTTAAACGCATAATGATTTTTGTATTAGTGAGTTCTAAAAGCCTATTTGCTCCGTCTTGTCCTATTTCGGCTGCTAAATCGGCAGCAGATTGAGTAAGACCCATAATGGCTACTCCCGCACCTCTTGCTTGTGCGTAAAGTGTTTCTATGCCTCTATACACTGAAGAAGCAGCTTCGTCAATGTAAATTTTGAGTGTATTTTTAAATTTCTTACCTGAGGCGTAAATTCTACCCACGCAGGATTGAATCATAGAAATAGTTACCTTTGAAATAATGCTTGAGACTTGCCTTGTAAGCATTGAGCCTGTCATAATATATAAAAGCACACCTTCATCATTTTGTAGCTTATCAATAAAAGTATTTTTTTGTGCCATACCTATAATTTTTCCCACATTACCCATAGTCATTTGGGTGAGTGTTGTCCTTAAGGTGGAAGATACCTTTGCAAAATAATCTTGCGGGGAGGATAAAACCCTCTCATATAAAGAAAGCAAACCTTTAAGTTCCGAATCTTCATAGCCATTTTTTTGAATTTCTTCAAGTTTATCTCTAAGTTCAATCAAACCGCCATAATAAACCTTTTCTGCTATTTCTTCAAAATTTAAAGTGGAATTATCGTTTTCATAACGCCTAATGACAAATAAGGCTTTAACAACGGCTGTGGTTGTTTCATTAGCCACATTATAAAAAAACTCATCTTTAGCAGGCACACCTGAAACGATGTGGGCTATAACCTCTTCTTCCATATAGTAATTTGCCAAAGGATTAATTTTTATGGAGTATTCGGGATAAATTGGCGAAAGAAACATTAATTCCTGCTCTCTGCCACATTTTTTAGCGATTTCAACCATTTTTGAGAAAAGTCCTATATCGCCCTTTGGGTCAATGATGACGATATTTTTACCTTTAGGAATATCTTGTTCGATAAGTCCCTCAATCAACCTTGTTTTACCAACACCTGTGGAGCCAAAAGTAAAGGTATGATTTTTGCTATTATCGTCAATTTGATAAATGTCAATCAGCCTTTCTCTTTTTTTATCTTCCAAATCAAAGCCTTTGCCGATGAGAGTTTTTTCTTCTTCGTGCTTTTTTATAAATAAATTAAAAAATGAGCCAAAAAACGCCATTTGTTTTTCTTTAGTGTTTAATTTGTTTTGGCAAGTCAAAATTTAAACAGCAATTTTTGCGGTTTGCTCTACTTGCAACGATGAAGTATTTTGCTACATCCTTTGAAAACAACCCATTTATTTTGTTTTTCATTTTTTATCCTTTTATAATTGACTTTATGCTCTTAATACTCATCATAAGCATTTTGATTATTTCTTTTTAAAACTCTTTCTCTATAACCCTTATAAAAAATGGTTAAATAAGGTAAAAATGCAAAAATACACATTGAGTAAAGCAAAGAATAGCTAGTGTCGTGTAGGGCTGGGATAATGTATTTGTAATAAAATACATATAGTTGCTCAGTGTTGATATTTGGCTTAAAATATTGAACGAGCCATAAAGTCCAATCCGCCCAAGAATAAATTACTTTTGGATTATTAAGAGAAATTTCTTTAAGCCACGAAAATAGCCAAAACACTACAAAGCCTTTTGGTAAAAAAGAGAAACTTCTGCCGTTCATTAGAGCAAAAATAGCTCGGCGAGTAAGCAATCCTTTGTAGTATTTGGAAATATAAATCATAAATAATGTGGAAATTAAAATGGGAGCATAGGAAGTGAGACTAAAAAATATTTGTTCGTTGTAGGTTAAAGATTTATTTAAAAAATAATATTTGTAACTAGGATAGATAACCTGTAAAAAACATAGTAATCCTGCAAAAATAAAGCTTTCAAACATACCGCTCTTAAAGCCTATTTTTATGTAGTCTAGAATTTGTTCTATAGTAAAATATTCTTTTGGAATTTCATCACTACGCTCTTCGATAACATGGTATCTTTGGATTTCGCTTAATGCGTGAAAAATATGTCTTCCGCCGCCCCCATTTCTTTCTTTTAACTCCCCAAAATCTAAATTTGGGTGGGCGAATCTTCCTGAGCCATAATTATTAATATCACCTCTGCCACCTACATTTCCACTACCTTGTTGCATTATGTTCCTTTATTTTCTTAACTCTATTTTTATTTTTGTGTTGGTAATTTTTGCCAAAGATTTTATTTGTTCTTTATTTGGTCGTTTGGTGCAAAAAACAAAGCTTTGCTTTCCTATGTCTCTTGCAATATGATAAACTTCACAATCGCCCATAAAATCATTAACTTCTTTGTAAAGTATGTTAATATGCTTTCTATCTAAAATCAAAGCATTTTTTCCCAAAAGTCCAAATTTCTTAATATGAAAATACATTTTTTTATCCACATAAAATTGCTTGGTTTTAAGGTCTTTAATAAATATATTTTGATTGGGGCAAAATGCGTATCCAAAGCGTGTTAAAACTTCAATTCCTTGTTTTTTTATAGCTGTTATTTTTCCTTCAATGATTCCGCCTTCTTGTTTGATGATATTTTTGATAGCTTTACGACTTTGCATAATCGATTCTTTTCTAAGAGTGTATATAAAATCATCGAGTAATTTTTGATATATATTTTGTTTGATTTTGATGTCTTGCTTTCTTCTCTCTCCAAAACGATTGTAGATGATTTCGTAAAAATAAAGTTTATTGTTTTTAAATTCTGAAAAAAGTTTTCCACACTTTAGATTGTGTTCTAATGTGCTTTTTAGACAATTTAGTATTTGACTAATTTCCATGTTATATTCTGCAGAAAGTGCTTTAAAAAAATCAAAACTCGTTAAAATCATCTTTATGCTCCTAGGAGATATGAAAAGTTATTATAGCATAAAAATAATATAATTTTATTCTAAATAGTATTATTTTAAAAATTTACTTCTTTGCACTCATAGTAAATATTTTGAGAAAAAATGATATTATCCATAAAGTGTTCGATTGTCTTTCCAAAATTAAGACGGCAACAAAGCAAATCTACACTTTATAGGATTTGCAACTTAAAAATTTTAATTGAGGATTTTAACACTATGGGCAAAAATAAGAAAGTCAGCTTAGAAATCATAAAGAAAGTTTTTAGAGAATTTATAAATGGCAAAGATTTAAATGCTGTTGCTAAGGAATATAATTTCCAAAAAACAACTTTTTACACTTGGAGGGCTAAATATCAAGACCTTTATAATGAAATAAAAAATGAGGATTTGGAGGAACTAGAAAAAAAGCATATTGAAGCCATCTACAATTCAATTCCAAAAAGATTTAAAGATATTAGAGAGACTATAGGTTTAACACAATTTGAAATGGCAAAGGCTTTAAATTCTTCTCAAAAAGCTATTTCATTTATTGAACTTGGAAAAAATCAAATTCAGGTTTCAATGTTTTTAAAACTTTACAAAATTTATGGAGTTAATCCAAATTATATTCTTTTAGGTGAGGGACATAAGTTTTTTGGGAATAAGCCATTTTCAAATTAATACAAAGATTATCAGATTGTTTGTTTGAGACGAAGTAAATATTGTTTTCTTGCTCTTCTAAGAAAATCATAACATAATTGTGGGAATTTTAAATTTTCTACACTCCCATAATCAAACAAAAACACCCCTTAAATCAAAAAACTTTTCAAAAACATAAAAAGATACTAGTAGCACTAATAAAATCAATTTAAACTATGTTTTTGTGCGTTTAAACACTAATCCTAAAAATCAACTAAAGTTAAAAATCAAAAACAACCAAATTTCAAAACAAGACAACAAACGAGAAACTAAACTAAAAATATTCCTTAGGGGAACAAACATTTAAACTCAAAAAGCAAATCAAACTTTTTTAAGAATTTAAAATCTATTTTTTTTTTTTTTTGAAATTTTTAAACTCCAACGATGAGTATTAAAAATTTTGATAAATTGCTTATGGGTGTGAAAAAAGAAAAAAATGAGTTGCACCTAAGCATATAGATAATATTAATTTTATTAATGTCTTGTCTTAAAAGATTAGTAATTAAATTTAATGTCTAGTCTTTAATTTTGATTGACAATTAAATTTAATAAATTTATCTTCGTCAAAGAAGAATATTAATTAAATTTAATATCTAAATCTATGTAGATGAATATTATTAATTAAATTGGGAATACTTAAGAAGATGACTATTTAGTCCTACGGTAAATTTAATGCCTTTTCTTAATTTCTTTTTTACTACACTAGTTTCTTGAAAATTTTCTTGAAGGGCGTGATTAAATCAGTTCCGCTTTGTTTTAAAAAATGCCTTTAAAACTCTATTTTATAGTAATTTGGTGAAAAAAAGAAAAGCTAAATAATAAAAATTATCTAAAAGTCTTACAAAAGCCTATAAAATCATATTTTTAAGTTTTATTTAAGTGATTATATCAGTTCCAGAAGTGATTAAATCAGTTCCAAAAAATTTTAAAGTTGCCAAAAATTCTTTAGCTATAGAGACTCAACTGATATGTTTGAACGCCTATTCTATAAATGCTTTAAGTTTTATTTAAGTGATTAAATCAGTTCCGACACCGAATTTATAGGCTTTTGAAAAACAATATTTTGATAATAAATATTATATAATTTTTAAGATAAAATGATTGTGCCTTGAAGCCGTAAAAATTCTTAAAAGAAATTTTTAAAATATTTTAGTTTTTTTTTGAATATTTTTAACTAAAAATTTATACCAACTATTGACATAATTAAAATTTTTTCTTATAATGGTGGCTTCAATTCAATTTTTTTGAACAGATGTAGTATCAAGGAGTTATAGGACCACGCCTCCTACCTTGACGGACTTTCTGAACTGTGGGTCAGATAGAAACAGGTTGTGATAGTTAGATAGAAATAATTCGGTTAAATTTCTAGCCGAAACAATAAATCCCTTCTAATTGCTGGAAAGTTCTACTCGAGAGCTTTTAAGTGGAGAGTAGATAGTATGCAAGGCTACTCGTTTCTTGCAGTTTTAAGGCTTGTCTCTATGGTGATTTCTAAAGAATAGATTTGGTTATCTTTTTCTTAGCAATCCCTTTCATCAAATTTGATTTGGTTTTTACTTTATCAATTATGGTTTAGTTTTAACCCCCTATCATCTTTATGAAAAGAGCCTAGTTTTAAAATAAAGAGTGGATATACTGCTTGATTTTTGAAAGATTTTCAAGCACTTAAAGGTAATGCTTTAAGGTAGAGTAAAAACTATCCACTAAGAGATTATCAGCAGCTAAGATTCTAAGTTTAGAAGAGATGAGCCTCTTTGAGGGGTATTTATTTGAGAGCAAAAGCTTTTCCTTAGCTATTTTATTTCTTTTGGTTTATTTCCTTACAAAAGAATGCTCCTTTTAGTCGTTAAGCTTAAATCTCAAGTTAATATTTCCAAACAAAGTATTTACCGTGTTTCTTTTTTAAAGTAAAAAAAGGGGGATAGAAATATCCCTCAAAGAGGCTATGTGAGATGAGTAGAGTTTGTATAGCATTGATATAAATGAGAGCTTTCCTTTCTCTTTCCATTTATTTTAGGGTCATTCTTTTAAATCACCTCCCAAAAGATTAACCCATCAATGCCAAACTCACGAATTCTACTCATCTCATATTTTCTAAATAAGAATAAAGTTCAGAGACTATCCAAAGGCTATTTTTACAATAGACCAAGTAGAGTAAATCATAAGCAGCATAAAACCCATTTTTAATCTTCATTATAAGGTTACACACCTTAATTCAAATTCCAAATCAGTTTAAATCGTTTCAGTTGTAAGCCAAAAGGCTTATTAAAGACTTTTCAAAATTTCAAAAGGACAAATAATGGCAGAAGCTAAAGGTAAAAACGCAGAACAAAAACAAGCAGAAGTTGCACCACAACAAAAAAGCACAAGATTAAGCAGAGCGGAGTTTATCAAACAAACTATGGATAGAAAGAAAAGAGCCATCGATGAAAACCGTAACGCTCAAGTATTTGTCAGCGATTCAGTTGCAGGTGCTGAGATTTTTTATAATCTTAGAATGATAGATTCTATGGATAGTGCCATAAGAAAACTATGGGGCAATGGCATAGAAACAAAAGAAGTAGAAAAATGGATAAAAGAACTCGGCGAGATTAAAACTAAAATCTCTAATCTAGAAAGCTTTGGAAGAGAAATCCTTATCAAAATAGACAATACAAGAAACATTGACAATTTTGATTTAAGAAGAATAATCCAAAGAGAAATTGACAAAAATAAAGAGGAAAAAACGGCTTGATTAAAATGGGTTTTATGCAATGATGATTGAAACGGAGGGAGCTATGAATTTCATAGCAAGATATAGTCCGTTCTCTAGTGTGAGCTAGAGCAGTCATCATAAGAAAGCTTTATGCTTTCTATATGTTTGACGGGTGTAATTTTGCGACTTACGCCGAACACACAAGAAAATACTTTTTACACGAATTAAGAGCAATTTATTGCTGATTGATATTTCCTTAAGTGGGAATTAGTTCTTAGCTAAGAACACAAGATTTCCACTTTAAAGGAATTTTCTTTGTGTTTTTATCTAAGACTTAGTTCTTAAATACTACACAAAGGATTACTTATGCAATTGCAAAAATTTTCAAGTTTAGAAGAGTGGTATGATATTCGTATTGCTGTCTTAGAAGACAGGTTATACAGTATCAACCGTTTTGAGGAGGAGGAGCTTTATGAAAATATTGATAAGAAGCTTAGTGAATGTTTGGAGTTTTATAATGGTTATTTAAGTTATATCAATGGGTATTTTCCTTTTGAAACTTTTGAAAAATTTGTAAAATTCTACACAAATTCTCGCTTTTTACGAGACAAGTTCTCATATCACTTCCACAAGCTCTTTAATATACCTTATTTGTTGCCTAATCCTAGGCTAATTTAATACACAATCCCCTAGAGGGATTGTTCTTTTTTGTTTTATCAAAGCAAAAAGAACTTTCCCACATAAAGGGGCGTTCTCTTTTGTTTTTATAAGACAATCGTCTTAAAAAATTTTATCTTAAAGGAGAACACATGTTCAACAAAATCACTATCTTAGGAAATCTTACTAAAGATGTTAAATTAACCACAACTCAAAGTGGCACAAACATAGTTACAAATACTATTGTTTCGTCTCACAAGAAAATGGTTAATGGGGAACTCAAGGAAGAAACTTGCTTTCTTGATATAGTTGTTTTTGGCAAAATGGCTGAAAATATGAATCAATACCTTCACAAAGGCTCTAAAGTATTTGTTGAGGGTAGGCTAAGTCAAGATACTTGGCAGGATAAAGAGGGTAAAACTCGTTACAGCTACAAAGTTGTAGTAGAAACGATGAAATTCCTTGATTCTAAGGCAAAGGCAGAGCATACTCAAACTACACCAAAGCAAACTGAAGCTAAAGAAGCAGAAGCAGAACTTGGTGAAGATGAGGGTATTCCTTGTCCTTTTTAATTGAAATCCTTACCTTAGGGATATTTTTCCGTAAGATTAAGGGGAAATATCCTTATTTTTATCATTTTTATGGTATGATTGAGGAGTAAGTAATGTTAAAATTCTTGGAAAATGTTGCATTAGGTGTGTTTATTAATTCACTTTATGCTTTTGGTATGGATAATAATAGCCTAGACAATTATGTCGTTATGCTTTTGAGCTTAGGCAC
Organism: Campylobacter helveticus; assembly: GCF_002080395.1. Lineage (NCBI taxonomy): Bacteria > Pseudomonadati > Campylobacterota > Epsilonproteobacteria > Campylobacterales > Campylobacteraceae > Campylobacter > Campylobacter helveticus. The sequence goes on along the minus strand of NZ_CP020478.1, from coordinate 970,772 downwards.
TTTATTATTTGTTTCCTTGATAAAGGAGAAATAGCGGTATGGGACAGAATATCATTTTAGCCATAGCGATTGTAACTTTTTGTGCCTCTTTGTATCTTTATATTAAAGATAGAGCAAAGAGAAAAAAACAACACTAACTAAGCTTTAAGTCTTTCTTAAAGGCTTAATCTTTAATCTAAGCTTTTAGCTTAGTCCGCCCAAGGTTTAGGGATAGAAGTTTTTATCCCTACTTGGGATACTTCTATTCCTTTTTTCACTTTCACTACAAAAGGAATAAAATGATTAGACACTTATTTTTAGACTCCATAGGTGATTATGTGCTTGAAAAAACGCATAAAGTTGCTAAAAAACTTGATGATTTAAGAACCAAGCTTTGCGAAGAAAATGATGTTTTCTTACCTTATTTTGATGAGGAATATCAAGATGATTTTCAAAGAGAGCTTGAGTTTTGGTTTAATGACAATTATTCAAGTAATGTAGCTTTTGCAAATTTTAGTAAGGAAGAAACAGCCTTTCTAACAAGCATTTATTATTACTTTGATATGGACGAGTTTTTAGAATTTGACACTATAAGGAAAAAGTATGGCAAAAGAGCTTTAAGGCATATAAAACATGCCCCTGAGTTTTTTCATATTGAGCTTTATATCGACAACAAGGATTTTTTCAACGAAAAACTTGATGTTAATGATACGAGGAATTTTCCTAAAATGGCTGATTTAGTGGAAGAGAGTTTTTACCCTCTTCATCAAAAGCTTTATGCTCTTTTTGAGGATAAGGTTAGGGAATTAGAGAAGAGTTTGACTGAGGAAGCATTTTTAAATGTATTTAAGGTCTCATAAAACAATCATTATGCTATAATGAAAGGAAAATAATGCAAGGAAATAATATGGAGCTTGGTTATGATAAAAAAGTGCTTATCGCTCATTATATTGATGAGTTAATCAAACGCTTTAAAATCAATATCAATGCCGAAGACAAAGAAGCTCTTGTTAAAGAAACTCAAAATGTTGTAGGATTGATTGCTAAGGAAAATCTTTTAAGTTCTCAGCAACTCAAACAAGACACTAAAGATTCTTTAGAAAAAGAGTTGGCAACTAAGGAATTTGTAAGAAGCGAAGTAGAAAAAGCCAAAACCGACCTCATTAAATGGATAGTGGGTATGCAATTAGCTGTTGGTGGTTTAATCGTTGCTTTGATTAAATTTCTTTAATTCTTAATTTTTAACTATACAAACCTCTAGTTGAGGGATAGTTTTATCTCTCGCAATGGGGATAATACTATTCCTTTTACAATTTATTTTAATTTTAAAAGGAAATACTTATGTCAAATCTAACAAACACAAATCAAACTCCACTTTTTAGTGCTGAAAAAATCGAACTCATTAAAAAGCAATTCTTTCCACAAAACGCTAATAGCATTGAAATGGAATACTGCTTTAGTGTCGCTTATCAATACAATCTTGACCCTATTCTAAGACAAATTTTCTTTGTTCCTAGACGCAGCAAAAATGCAGAGGGTAAATGGATTGAAAAGATAGAGCCACTTGTAGGTCGTGATGGTTTTTTAGCCATAGCTCACAAAAGTGGTGAATTCGCAGGGATTAAATCTTGGAGCGAAGTTAAAAGCATACCTAAGCTTGAAAACGGCTCTTGGAAAAATGTTTCTGATTTAATCGCTATTTGTGAAGTGTATCGTAAAGATAGCGATAAGGCATTTAGAGTAGAAGTTGCATATAGTGAATATGTGCAAATGACTAGCTCGAATGAAATCACACACTTTTGGAAAACAAAGCCTGATACTATGCTAAAAAAAGTAGCAGAATCACAGGCTTTAAGAAAGGCGTTTAATCTTTCAGGGCTTTACTCACCTGAAGAGCTTGGACTTGGTATTGTTGATGAAAGCAATGCTGTCATTATTGACACACAAGCCGTGCAAAACACAGCCGTGGTTAGCAATGCTTTTAGTGATGATGAAAAAGAAGCTCTTAAGGCTTTAGGTCTTAGCACGGAAGAAAAAGAAGGCTTTGTGAGGCTTGTAGGTAATACTTATGGGCTAAGTGATAAAATAAAAGCTTTTGGCTACAAATTTAATCCTGAAAAGAAAATATGGTTTAAAAAAATAGCCTAGCTTCGCACCTTTTGGTGCTAATAATCCTGCGTTAGGGATAGAAGTTTTTATCCCTACTTGGGATACTTCTATTCCTTTTTTACATTTTACATTACAAAAAAGGAAATACTATGACAAATTTAGAATTACAAAAAGAACTACAAAACGCAAACGAACTCATCAAAGAGCTTCGAAACGAAAACGACTACAAAGAAGCTTACATAAGAGTCCTACAGGTTGCAGAGACAAATATCTTATCTTATGAAATGGCAAATGCCTTAAGTTTCATCAAGGATAACAGGCTTGGAGGCTATGCAAACTATTTTTGTGCGGGTGAGTATTTAGAAGAAGCTTTGAGTGATTATTTTGAAGAGTGTGGGATTGATGATTTAGATTCCATAGCAAGAAATAATTTTAATGATTGGTTGCGTTGTGAAGGACTTTTAGCCATTGCAGGCGAAAAAATGCTTAAAGAGGCAAATGTCTTTTTAGATGATGAAGCGATTAATTTGTTTGATTTTGTAGATTTAAGAAGCGATTCAACTGTCCTTTATCTGCAAAATGGCGAAGAGGTAGAAAAAATGCTAAGAGGGTTTATCAAGCAAGTTGATTTTGAAAAGCTAGACCTTGAAGCAGAAAAAGGCTTTGGAAGTGATTTTAAAGATTATTTTGCTTTTAAGTGTTTGGTAAAGCTTATCAACGAGTGTAAGGAGCGAAACGCTTAGTTTCTGCCCCCTATGTTAGCCCAAGTTGAGGGATAGAAGTTTTTTATCCCACTTGGGAATTCTATTCTTTTTTATCTAATTATAAATTAACAAAAAGGAAATGTTATGACACAAATTATAAAAGACTTGAAACAAGCGGCAAAAAACAATGAAATCGTTTTAATACGAATAAGTGTTTCAAAAAGTCGTATGTTAAAGAAGTTTAGGGTGTATTACTATCACAACAATCAATATCGACCTATCCCATTGGAAATTGCTAAAGAACTTGGTAATGGAGTGGATAAAAATGGAGATATAAAAATAAAAGGTTGTGGTTTTAGTGCAAACGATGAGCTATGGAGTAATATTGCAAGAATACTTGAAATTGATAAGTTATCGTATAGATTTCGTAGCTATGTAGGATTTGAGGAGTTTATGGAGTATGACCCTCATATGCAAAAATTAATTCAATTAAAAAACAAGGAAGAACTATGACACATATTAAAAATTTCAAACAAGCCCTTATCAAAGGTGAAGTCGTTTTTATACTAACTAAGGTTTCAAAAGGTGGCATGCAAAGAAGCTTTAAAGTGCTTTATTACCATAAGAAACAATTTAATCCTATCCCCTTAGATATTGCTAAGAGTGTGGGTGATGGTTTAGATAAGAGCGGCGACATTAAGATAAAGGGTTGTGGTATGGATATGAGTTTTGCATTGTGGCTTGAGATAGTGAGATATTTTAAACTAAATTATCAAGAGCTAGGACAAAATTTCAAGGCTTATATTAGCTTTGAAGAGTTTATGCAGTGTAATTCACATATGCAAGAAGTTGTTAATCTTAACAACGAGGTAGCACTATGAAACAAGCAATATTAAAAGAGCTTAACCGCTTTTATGAGCGTAAGTTTTTATGCTTTAAAAAAAGAGGCTTAGTGCTTAAATACAAAGGGGATTTAAAAGACTTTTTCAAAGAATACTCTATCACAAATGAAATGGAATTTTCTAAGCATTTTTATGATTTTAGAGATGAAGTTTTAATTTCAAATGGGCTTGATGAGATGAGCTTTTGCGTGGATAATGATTTACTTTATCCACAGCACTTTGGCTTAACTAATGTCCCTTTGTTTGGATTTGGTGGTTCTTTATGGGGGCAGGAAGAGTATCCTGCTAGATTTATCTTTGCCTATTCTTCTTATGTGTTCTTTGACTTTGTGGAAGAGCTTATAAAAAATGGCGAAGTGTGCTTTGATTGTTTCATTGATAATACCGAAGCTTATGATAGAGCTTTGGAATTAGATGTGGTATAATGAAAGGAAAATAAAATGGAGCAAATGGTGAAGAAACTTAGTCTTAATCAAAGTGCTAGAGTTTTAATTGAAAACTTTGTTAATAAGCATTTTGAAGGTGGCAATAAGCAAGAACTTATCAATGAAGCGGTGCAAATCGCTGAAGCACTTGTTAATGATGTTGGCAAAGATAACGCTTTAAGCGTTAATGAGCTAAAAGATGAGGCGATTGATAAGATTAAAAGCGAGTTAGCTACTAAGGACTTCGTTGATAGAAGAATTGCGGAAACTGAGTTAGGTCTTGATAGAAAGATTACTGAGCTTGAATTAAAAATGGAAAAAAGGTTTTCTAAAATAGAAACCTATATGGTTGCCATTATCATTCTTGTTATAGTCTTACAACCTAGAGTTTTTGACTTTCTAACTTCTATCTTTAAATAATATAGCAGAGGAGGAAAACCGATGACTATTGTTTTAGAAAATGCTAATGAGACGGTATTAGATAGTATTAAAGACTTGGTTAAAAATTTTAACAATGTTAAATATACTGTTGAACCCAGCTTTGCAGTTTTACAACAAAAAGCTAAAGAAGCAAAAGAAATAGCCGACCTTAAGGCAAAACTTGCTGATAAAAATCGTTGGCAAAAAGCTTTAGATGAGGCTTCTAAAGATGAAGAATATAAAAAAGAAATAATGGAGTGGGAGCGATTAGGTTAATCCCCACACCTTAAAAATGATAAATCTTATTATCACTTCAATTCTTCATTAATACTATTTAGGTCCTAAGTCGGGATACAAGCTATCCCACTTGGGAAAATACTCTTTACATTATGTAAATAATACAAGCTTGTATCCTTTTTATCTACAAAGTCTTTGTCTAGGCTTTGCTTACTTCAAAAAGGAAATACAATGATTTATCTTAATACTAACAAACTCACCCATCGCTATGCTTTAGCAGTTAGAGCTGGGTTAAGTGATACAAGGAAAAGCCATTTTTTAATGCAGTTAAACAATTTTGTTTTAGCACAAACGAATGAGCTTTATAGAAGCGGTGCAGATAAAGAACTTAAAAAGTGTATTAAAGCAATTTTGAGTGAGAACCTAAGTAAGGGTTATCATCAGCTTTTAATTCTTTTTAGTGCTTTAAAAGCAATTATTGCTGAATTTACAAGTGCTTTTACTTTGTCCTTTATAGAGCTTTACGAGCAAATCACAAAGGAGGGTAAATGAAAATAGGACCTTGGAGAACAGTCAATATTTACGCAAATAATTTTTCACAGGCAAAAACAATTCATCTTACAAAGCATAGAACGATGAAAGATTTTTCTTATATCTCGTTTAATGTCGATATTTCTGTAAGACCTGACTTGTTTGAAGATATGGTTAAAAAGACCACAGAGCATTTAGGAATTCTTTTGCAAAAGGCAAATTATGACCTTAGTGTCTTTGCTAATGAGGGCATTAGAATAGTAAGGTATTTAGGTGTGTCAAATGACGCTTTTAGCACTGAAAGCATTAATTTGCGTTTCAATGAAGAAGGACAGCTTGCAATGTTTCATAATCACTCTTGTGATAAAAGCAAAGAATTTTCAAGCTTTGCGTGGGCGTTGTGGAGTTATGTCAATGATTTAATATTAGAAAAGAAAGGAGCTTAGTATGGGTTGTAGAGCTTATACTGTTACAAGATATGAAAAGGATTATGGGGATTGCTTAGGGTTTAATTATGACCTTGATGGTTTTTGCGAATTTGTGGAAAAACTTGCTATTGAGTTTTTTATAGAAGATGATTTAGTAGAGCTAAACACAAATGAGCTTTTATCTTTAAATCCAAAACAATTAGAGTTAAACGAGGAAGAATTAGAACTTCTTCGCTCTTTACAAGAAGTCGCTGCGAGAGCAACTTATGCAATCGATGGCTATTTTAGAATAGAGTGGCTTTAAGGGGGTGTAAATGAGTGGTTTTAAAATTATTTCATCAAAGCACTTTGCTGAGAAGCTACAAGATAGAAGAGTTGATTTAAGCTTAATTGCTTCAATCTATACAGAGCTTGCCAAAAATCCTTTTGCAAAAATCCATAAAATCAGCAATGGTGATTCAGCTATTGTGTTTGCTGTGGATAGGGAAAGAGGCGAGATTAAGATTATTACAGGGTATCCTGTCAATAAATAGAAAGGAAATACAATGAAAAAAATGCAAAGAAATGTTGCTGTGTTAGCTAGTTATAAAAGAGAACTTTCTCTTAATACTCGTGTGAGTAAAGACAAAAGCAAATACAGCCGTAAGGAAAAACATAAAGCTAGGCTTTATGTTTAGTTGTGGTATAATAAAAGAAAATGTAAGGAGTTAAAATGCCTATGCAAGAGACTTTTAATACAACACTTTCTTTGACTTTGCCTATACAGGCTAAGTCTTTAATGGATAATCTCTTACAAGATGACAATAGTGAAAAACTTGCAAGCATTATTGCTAAAAGTTTGGAACTTAGAGCAAAAGAATTAGAGATTAAAAAGTGTGTCGAAGATATGGAAAAAGCCGAAGAAGACGGCGAAATCGCCAAATTGCTTCGCGAGGAAGAGAAGTGGGAAGATGATATTGTCCCAAAAGCTGTGGTATAATTTGTGTATTCTATACGCAAAGGAAACCTAATGAAAAACAAAGCTTTTATTCAAAAAGCTAAAGAGGAGCAAAAAATGATAGTGCAAGCTAATTTAAGCAACGAGCTAGAAGATTTAGAGATTGCTCGTATCATTAAAGAAAGAGTGTTAGATAAAAAAGAGTTAAACTTCGTTTCCGAAGAGGAGATGGAAAAATACTTTAATCAAAAAGGCGTATTTGTATAAAATATGCTTCATGCCTGAAGTATTTGACGACCTTGATAAACTTCCAAAAGAGGTTTTAAAAGAAGTCAAATCTTATTTCAATGCCTACAAAATTAACCCCTTTGCCTATTCGCAACCTTTACAAAACAAATTTGGACTTAACTTAAGCTCTTGTAGAAAGACTTATGTTGCTAATGCAACTTATAGAATTATTTTGCAAGTAGAAAATAAAGTGGCTAAAGTCGTTTGTATTATTGCGGTTGGTAAAAGAGAAGATTTAAAAGCATATAAAGAGGCTGATTTACGCATAAAATCTAACACTTAATGTTTTCAAACCCGAGTTGGGATAGAAGTTTTTATCCCTACTTGGGATACTTCTATTCCTTTTTTATATTTTTATATTACAAAAAAGGAAAAACTATGATAAAAACATATTACAAAATCGAGGACGAAGTTACAGTAGAGGAGTTAGTAAGCTTTATTAGCCACGAAAAAGATTTTTGTTGGTCTAATTATGCAAACTTCACATTAAATGGCTATGAATTTACATTGTCAAGAAGTGATTATAACCCTCTTGAAGATGACAGCTATGCCCCTAAACTCTTAAGCTTTTCAAAGAAATACACTTATGGAGTTAAAGAGTTGAGAAATAAAGAGGGCGAGTTAATCAACATTATAGATGAGTGCGATGATTTAGACGAAATAGAAAGCTGGTTGGAAAAAAACGACTATGTTTATGCTCCGTTTGAAAAATACGAACACGGCTTGATAGCCTTTCGTTTGCTAACAGACAAATATAGCAATTTAACTTGCAGATTTGATTCTTGCATAGGAGGCTATTTGGTGATGAAGAAAAGCGACTTAAGAGAATTTAGAAATGTAAAAAAGCTAACCGATAAAGTCTTACAAAAAGAATTTGCTTATTGGAACAGCTTACTTGGTAGTTTTACAAATTACATTAATGGTTCTCAATATGAAGCTAACATAGAAGGCAATGGATTTTATGAATCTTACTTTGCAAATAGCTTAGAAGAGCTTTGTGAGTTCATCTTGCCTTTTCTTAACAAGCAAGTTGCTTAAACTTTAATTTTAACCCGAGTTGGGAATAGAACTTTCCCGCTCGGGGATTTCTATTCCTTATTTTTGATTTTATGATAGAATAGGGAGGAAATCAAATGAAATCAATTTTTACTGTTGTTGCACGCTTTGCAGAGGCTATAGGCTTAGGACTCTTTGTCAATGCCTTATATAGCTTTCAAACAAGTGGTGAAAGTTCTACTTTCATCATAATGGCGGAGAGTGCATTGATTATTCTTACTTCAATCTTATGTAGCGTAATGATAAGTAGGAAATAATCCTTAAAGGAGACTATATGGATACATACACTTTAGTTGTTTCCATTGTATCGTTTGTGCTAATTGCAATTAATTGCGTTGGCATAGCCTATGCGATAAAAAAGAACGCTTAAGCGTTAATTACTTCAATCCTAAGTTGGGATACAAGCTATCCCACTTGGGATACTTCTATTTATACTACTTAGAAACGCTTGTATTCCTTTTTTAACAACTTAAAGGTTAAACGGGGCTTTGCGTTAGCAAAGGGTCGGGTTGCCTTTAGCGTTTGTTACTTTAGCGAGGCTTTGCCTTGCGTTAAAAGTAAATGAAAAAGGAAAAACTATGGAAAAAAATAAATTTGATGAATTTGTAGCAAAGAATTTGCCAAAAGCTTTAAAAAAGGCAAGTTTGCAAGATTTAGGTGATAGAGCTTCTTATGTAGGCTCATCAGACATTTCAAGTTGTTTAAGAAAAACCTACTTAGATAAGACAAGCGAAAACGATTACGATTTAGCTACGCTGATTCGTTTTCAAAGAGGACATGTGGCTGAGGGCATTGTTAAAGCTATGCTTGATGGATTAAATCCCATTTCTCAGTTAGAACTTAGCTCATCATACGAGGGTGTTACGCTTAAAGCTCACATTGATTTTACTTTAGAAACTAAAAATGAAATCATTATCGTAGAAGCAAAGAGTGTTAGCACTAAGGTTGATGAGCCTTATTTAAGTTGGAATTTGCAGGTGCAGTATCAAATGGCAATGTTAGCTAAAAGCAAGAGCAAAAATATAAGAGCTTATGTTGTGGCTATCAATGTCAATACAGGTTGGTTTAAAAGCTTTGAAATCGAAAGAAACGAAGCTTTAACACAAATAGCGTTTGAAAAGGCTAAAAAGCTTTCTCTTGCTTTACAAAGTAAGGTGGAGCCTGAAGCTGAAATTCAACTTTTTTGTGGAGTTTGTTCTCACAAAGCAACTTGCCCTTTAATGCTTAAGGGAGCAAGTGAGCTAAGTGGAGAGCTTTTAAGTATAGCACAAAGCTTAATAGAGCTAAATACTAAGAAAAAAGAGCTAGAACTTGAGCTTGATGAGAAAAAGGCTATACTTGAAGAATATATGCGTTCTCACAATGCTAAAAAACTTCAGGTTGAAAATAGCTTCATCACGCTTTCAAACGACACTCAAACCACAAGCTTTGATACCAAAGCCTTGCAAAAAGATAATCCTAGCCTTTATGAAGAGCTTTTTGAAAAATATCAAAAAACTTCACAAAGAAAAGGTTATATCAGCATAAAATAAAACAAGGAGAATACGATTATCTTGATTATGAAGGTAAGGTTAAACTTGTTAAAGTTCTAGCCTACTTTCGTTAAGCAAAATTAAGCCCGAGTTGGGATACAAGCTATCCCACTTGGGATACTTCTATTCCTTTTTATTTTAAATTAAAAGGAGCAATTATGCAACAAGTTTTTAACGAAGAATATGACTTAAAAAGGGAATTAAAAAAGCTTAAAAGAGAATTAAAGCAAGCAAAAGAGCATATTAAGGTTTCAAAAATAAGCCTTTCTTATTACAAAGCTTGTTTTGAGATTATGCAAGCGGCTTGCACGCCTTCAATAGAAGACGCCGCTTTTCAATTTGCCTTAGATTTTATAAGGAATAACAAACTTGGAGGTAATGCAAATGATTGCTATTTCCTTGCAGGGAATTTTTTAAAAGAAGCCGTTAATGACTTCTATAATGAAAGCAAAATCTACATAGACCACAGCAAAACCTTAGAAGAACAAGCGGAATTTAGATACTTGTTTAGAAAAAGGGGGCTTATGGAGTCTATAGGAGCAAAAATGCTTAAAAAAGCAAATCGCTTTTTAAGAGAACAGGGTTTTTCTCACATTAAGCTAGAAACAATCATTTATTTTTTAGCGGAGTGGGATAGGCTTTTAATTAGGAATGTGGAAGAGGTTGAGGCACTTTTAAAAGAGCCTTTAGAAAAACTTGATTTTAATGCACTAGAACTTGAAGCACAAAAGGGTCCTTTGGGCTATACCGATTATTTTTGCTTTAAATGTTTAGTGAAATTAATCAATGAAACTAAGGAGTATGACAATGATTGAGAACAATATCACACAAAGCGAACTTGCTAATCCGCTTAACGAGCATTTGATGTATATCAATGAGGTAAAAAATGCCCTCATTAAAGCTTATGAAGCAACTGAAGAGCTTTGTGGCTATTACGCACATAATCAAAGCTTATACAATCAAATTAGCAGGACTTTGTATAGGATTGAGGAAGCAGATAAGAATCTTAATGAGTTATTTGCTTTAGAATAGAGTTGCCTTTTTAAAGGTTGAAATTTTACACCTACTATTTGTGCTATAATATGTGTATAAATTAACACATAAAGGAATACAAATGCAAAGAGTTCATGTAACACTAAGCGATGAAGTGGGCGGTATGCTAAATGAATTAGTAAAGGATTTAAAGATGAGTAAAACTCAAATCTTAACACATGCCTTAAAAGAAATGCACGAAAAGCGAAGAATTGAAATTCGTAAAGCTTTATGGCAGAAAGGTTTTGACGCATTTAAAGATGATGAAGAGTTTCAAAAAGAACAGCTTGAACTTGCTGAGGCAGGAGTGGGCGATGGCATTATCTAAAACGGTTAAGTATGGCGAACTTTGGATTACTGATTTTGAGCCACAAATGGGCGAAGAAATCACCAAAAAACGCCCTGCATTGATTGTTAGTAATACTCAGTTTAATCTAAGCCAAAAACTTGTCTTTGTCGTGCCTTTAACAACTTGGCAACAAAGATTTTATAAAGGAATTTGGTTTTTGAGGATTAACAAAAATGCTACAAACGGCTTAGATGTCGATTCTGCAATTAATTGCTCTCAGCTTAAATCTTTTTCAAAAGATAGACTGATTAAAAAAATAGGGGAGGTTGATGAGAAAATTTTAAAAGAAGTCAAATTTATCATTGACGAAATCTTAGACTCTCGTTTTAACTAATACCTATTAACAAACTGCGTTTTCACTACATACAAACATTAATTTCCTATCAATACCATTGTTATGTTGATATAAAAATGTAGTGCTTATTTTCATAATCTCGCCCATAGGGGATACTTTTATCCCCTTAAGGGTTATGAGTGTCTTCTTGGGCTAAGTCTTTGGAGGACACAATGAATACTTTAATATTTGATACAAGTTTAGTGGTTACTAAACTTGCAAGGGCTTTAGCTTATAAAGAGGCTAAAAAGGATAAGAGTCAGGTTGATTTTTATATCAATCTTTTTAAAAGACAAATCACAAGTTCTATTAAACTTACCGAACACTTCAAGCAAAGAGTCGAACAACGCTTTGAATCTTTAGAAGCGGACTTACTCTCTTGTGCGATTTCTCGCTCCATTAGAAACACTTCGCCTTTAAGTAGAGGGGCTGAATATCACATTGCAAAAACCCAAAAATACCTTGACAATGAAAGCAATATCGTTGTTGTTTTAGAAAGACAAGGGGAATTTGGAGCAGTGTTAGTTACCACTTATAAAAGAGGTGAGGAAAACTTACTGAGTGATGAGGAATTAATGGATTTGAAAAATAGAGGTGTGCTATGAGTTTATGTGATATAGGGTTTTACGCCTGCGTTTATCTTTGTATTTGTTTAGTTTGCTTTGTTGTATCACTAAGACTAAATAAGCAAAGAGGATTTTTAGAGCTAATAAGATTTTTTCTAACCGTGCCTTTGGTGTGGTTAGAGCTTATTATAGAAAGTTTGAAAGGTAAAAGATGACAGTTTATGATGACAATGCGGCTTTATGGCTTGAGTATGCTTTAGAGGATATGAAAAGAAGAAATGATTGGGAATTCCCCCAAGAAATAAAATTCTTCTTATATGAAACCATAGAAACAAGAGGCTTCACAATCAAAGATGACCCGAATGAAACCTTATGGTTTCTCGATGATTTCTATATCAATGGAAATTGGGGACATATCGATGAAATGGAGTGGAGTAAGGAAGAAGCCTTAAGGCTTTATGAGGAAGGCAACCTATCATTTTATGATGAAGAGAGTGGTTACTATGTGGAAAGCCTTTAAGGAGGATAGCTAATGTTAAGAAATGTTTTTGATTTAATGGAATTTGTGAGTAAATATACAAAAGATTTGCTCGATGAATTTGAGGAGCTTGAAGAAGATGGTGTTGATGTTTATCAATACCTCAATGACTATCAAGCAAAGTATCAAGCCAAGCTTGAAGAATTTTTTGATAGCGAATATGGCGAAGCTTTTGAATTTAATGCAAGCGATATTTTTGGCTTAAAAGATGAAGTTAAAAAGGCTAAAAAAGATTTTTTGTTAGACATTTACAGCTATGCGAGTTTTGAAGATTTTCAAAAATTTAATGACTACAAAAAAGTCGCAGGTTTTAATAATGTCTTAAACTATCTCTCTCATATCCCACACGATTTTCACATAGAGCTTTATGAGAATCATCAAAAGCTTTTTGGGGATTTGCGTTTTAGTGAAATTGAGGGCGAAGTAGAAAAACTGTTTTTTGAACTACACGATGAAGTTTATAGTAAGTTTGAAAACAAGCTTATAAGCTTAGATAATGAACTACCTCATTTTTATCCTCAAGATGAAAAAGAGTTGGTTTATCTTTTAAGCAAATTTGAGCCAAATCGTGTATGTGAAAGTCCATTTTTAAGGAGGAAGCAATGACAAAAGATTTACGAAAAATGATACTTAAGGCTTATAAAAGCCTTGATAGTTTGGGTGTGAGTTTGCATAAAAATTTCTATTATACTTTAGGAGTTTATGCTTTGGAATTTTTTGAAAACGAGTGGGAAAGTTACGCTTTGGGAAGTGAAAGTTTGTATATTGATAAAGAGGAAAAAATACTTTATGAAGCCTTTTTTCATACACTTTTTCTTAACAATGCCTCTCTTTTTCATTATCGTGGTAAAAAGCAGGGTTTTTATGGCAAATATTATTTTGTCAAAAAATACGGACTTTTAGAATTTCATTAAGGAGGTATAATGCTTAAAAAGCTTAAATACAAAAAAATGAATAATCTCAAAGCTGTAAGATTAAATAATGGTTGCGATTTTAAATGTAATACTATTATTGAAAACTACCGTTTTGATAAGAGTGGAAAAAATATCACTTCTACTAAGTTAAAAGGCTTTATTTTGGAGGACGGCGATATTTTTGATGTAAATTTTATTGAAAGCGTTTTATGGGTTGATTTAAGCGATAAGGATAAAAATGAGTATTGGATAGATTTACCAAGCTATGCAGAAGACTTTTATCTTGAAAAACCCATAAGCGTTGAAGCTTATTTTAGTTGATTATGAATCAATAATCTAATCCTAAAAGGGATTGCTTAATCCCTTAGGGGATTAGTGTTTATCCCTTTCATCTTGAAAGGAAAATGATGAAATACGATTTTTACGAATTCTTAGAAATAGAAGCTTTATTGTTTGTTTGTGCTTTTATCTTTGCTCTAATGGGCTGTATGATACTTTCTCTTATAAGTCTTGCCCTTATTCATATTGTGGCAGTGCTTTATCCTTTACTTTGGATAGGAGATTATCTCATACAAAAAACAAAAACAAAGCTAGGTAAAAGAAAGGAGTTTAAAAATGCTTAAACTTATCCTTGGAACAATGAAGTCAGGCAAGAGTTTAAGGCTGCTTGATGAAGCCTTTTTATTAATTAAAAAGTCCTATCCCAAAAAAGCAAATTTCATTATTATAAGAAATAGTAAGGATACAAGAGAGTTTTTTACAAGAAGTTCTAATTATGAGGACTTTATCTTTCACTTTGGTGATGAGAAAACTTCTTTAGAGCCTTATGATAATATCTTTATTGATGAAGTGCAGTTTTTTGACAAAAGCTATGTCAATAAAATCATTAAACTAAGCTTTAGCAAAGACATTTTTGTTGCGGGGCTTAAGGCTGATGTGAAGAATAAAATTTGGGCGAATGTGGCAAAGCTTATTCCTTATGCTGATGATATTATCTATCCTAAAGCTCATTGTGATAAGTGTGGTGAAAGTCCTGCTTGTTTTCATTTGGGAAGTGGGAAAATAGGTAATGATTATTTGGTGCTATGTAAGCAATGCTACAAGGAGGGATTAAAATGAGAGAAGCTTTAAATGTGTTTTACCAAGCTTTTTGTCCGTATGGCGAAGAAGAGCTAATACGAGCTTTTGAGTTTATGCGATTTAATGGCGATGTAAGAGAAGGCGATGAGCCTTTTGTGCTTTTTTCTTGGTTGAAACAAAGCGTGGATAATGGTGATTATGAGGATTATTTTAGTGTTAATCTTATGCAAGTGCTTAAAGATAAAACCGAGCTAGATACTTACAATAGTCGTAAGGGATTAAGTTATCTTAGATTTAAGATTTTAGAGCTTTATGGCAAAAATTTAGCTTGGCAACTTTCTCATAAAATTACTCTAAGTGATGAAGGCGAAACAAAGCCTTTTTGTGTCCCTAAAAAGCTATTAAAGTTATTACGCAAAGACAAAGAAAAATATGAGGAACTTCTTCGAATAAAAGAGTTTCGGTTTTTGCTTAATTTAATGATAGCTGTGGATTAATCTTGGCAAGTGTTGTTTCTTTAGCTTTTGGGCTATGGGAACTAAAAGTATGCTATAATGAAAGGAAAATAATGCAAGGAAATAATATGGCACAAGAATTTGTGTTAAGTGAAGGTGTTAAGGCTTTAATCGTAGCTTATGTTAAGGATAAAACCGAAGAAAATCTTATCAAGGCTTTTGCTGAGTTTGGTCTGCAAAATAATCGTTTTGCAAAGGAGCTTAAGCACATTGCCATTGATGAGTTTAGAGCGGAAATTGACAGGCTTGTAACTCGTGATGAATTTCAAGCAAGCATGCAAGCTCTTGAGGCTAGATTAGAGTCTAAAATTTTAGAGGCAAAGCTAGAGCTAAAAGAAGAAATAGCTCAAATTAGAACCGAAATGGCGGAGCTTAAAACGGAACTAAAGCAAGACATTGCTGATGTTCGTGCTGAAATGGCAGAAGTTAAAGCTGAGTTGAGTAAAACACGAGTGGAAATTAAATATGCAGTCTTTGCAATCGCCGCTTTGATGTTTATACTTCAACCTACTATTTTTGAGTGGATTAAATCCATACTCGGCTTTACAAAGTAAGGCTTAACTACACAATCCTAAGTTGGGATACAAGCTTATCCCACTTGGGACTTACTATTTATTTTCATACTTAGTTAGCTTGTATCCTTTTTAATCTTATTTAAAAAGGAGCATTTATGCAAAACGATATTAGAATTATTGAGCTTGAAAATCAGGTGCTTGAATTACAAGATGACCTTTATTATACTAACGCTCAAGTTATAATTCTTCAAGCGGCACAAACTTGTATTCATAGTTATATATTAGATGAAACTCTTAAATTTGTTAAAGCTAATAAATTAGGAGGCTATGATAATTTTTATTGTGCTGGGCTTTATATTGAAGAAGCTATCTTGGAAATGAGAGAAAATTACGGCATTACTTATTGTAATGCAAAGCAAAGGGAAGCATTTCATCAAAGCCTTTCTAAAGACTTATTTAAAGCTATAGGCGAAAAAGTGCTAAGAGAGGCAGATGATTTTTTAAAGTCTCATTTATTAGCTTATGAGCCTTATTTTCTAACACATAGCGTAGAGCTAAGGAGTGATGAAGTAGGGCTTGTCTTTTTTATGGAAAAGAAGAATATCTTCTTAAAAAAGCTCGAAAAGCTTAATTTTAACGAGCTTGATAAAAGAGCTGAAAAAGAGTGGGCTGATAATGCTAGGGCTTTATATTTTTCTCTTAAATGTGTGTTAAATCACCTTAAATAATGAAAGGACTAAAATGACAAAAAAAGAAATTACAAATTTACTTCACTCTTTAGAAGAGCTAGGACTTAAAAAACACACTTTGCTTAGATTTGCAAATGGTCTTAATGTGATAAAGTATTTAGGATATGCAAAAGCTTTAGAAATCTATATGCAGTGCAAATACGACTTAGTAGAGTTTCACAATCCTAGAATTGAAGAAGAGGACGGAGTATGCGATTTAGACAACTTTATCTTTGACATAGTGGAAACGAGCTTAAGGGTTTTAGGACTTATTTTGCAAAATTACTATGAAGATTTTAAAGATGAGGATAGGCTCTTTATGGAGGTAAGCGAGTCTTATTATGTTTATCCAAACAATAATGCTTTTGTGAGCTTTTTTGAAGAGCATAATTTTTGTGTGTATCGAATCGATATTGATGAGAGGTCTTATTATATGCTTTATGACCGTGAGCTTGGTATGTATTACCGCAATTATCTCGCAGATGAGTGCATTTCTTTAAATGCGGTTAAAGAAAGCATAGAAGAGCTTTTTGAGCTTTTGGAAGATGAATCCTTTGAAGAGCTTGATAGGGAAGAAACTCTTAAGAGTTTAAAGCAACAGGTGAGCTAAATATGATGTGGTTATTTTTTATTGTAATTTTTTCAATAATGCTACTTAATTTATTTGGCTTTACAAAAGAACCTTATGGTTCTTATTTTAAAAGGAGAAAACAAATGAAATTTGATATAGAAGCTTTAAATAATATCCCTATTACTGATGTTTTAGAAAGACTAGGTGCAATTAAAGAAAGGGATAGAAAGATAATCCACTGCTTTAATATCTCAAGCCATAAGAATAATGACAATAATGCCTCTTTGGCAATCTATGAAAAATCAAATTCTTGTCATTGTTTTGCTTGTGGGATAAGTGGAAAGCCTGTGAATTTAATGAAGCTTGTGCTTGGAGATTTTAAAAAGGCGTGCGAGTATTTACATAGTGCGTTTAATATCCCTTATTTAGACGGCAAAGAAGCAGTTTTAAAAGAACTCTTTTTAAAACAAAAAGCAAGAAGCAAAAACTATCTTTATTTTGATGAGGGTAAGCAAGCTATTGAGCTTTTTGATTTAGAACCTTACCTAAATAAGTATGCAACAATGACTAAAGCACAAAAGCTAAAACTAGTTTATAGCTTTATTTATCGCTTTTCTTTAAGAACTTCGCAAGATAAGAAGAAAACTTATTATCTTACAAGAGGTATTGAAAAGCTAAGTTTGGTGCAAGATTTAGGCTTTTTATCCTATAAGGATATTAAAACATTAGAGCCTTTGCTCTTGCAATATTTCCCTTTGGAGGATTTAAGGGAATTTAAAATCTTTCATAAGGAAAAAGAAGCGTGGAACTATGCGTTTAATGTCGCAGTGATTCCTAATTTTGACCTTTATTCTAATTTGCTAACAGGCTTTTCTTTAAGAGCCATTGATAGCTCATATCGAGGAGTAAAGGAAGTTAATATTAACTGTAATGATATTTGTCCTGTGTTGCCTTTTAATCTCACAAATGCAAATTTAAAGCTTTGTGAAAAAATAATTCTTTGTGAGGGGCATATAGACGCATTAAGCGGGGGGCAATATTACAAACAAGATGGCAAGGCTTTATTTGTAAGCTTTGGAGGTGCTTTTTGTTTTAAAGAAGAGGTTTTAACGCTTCTTAAGGGCAAAAAGGTGTTTATCTGCTTTGATAAAGATGAGGCAGGTTTAAAAGGACAAAATGCTTTAAGCAAGTCTTTATCTTTGCTTGAAATCAAACACTCTATTTTAACTTGGAGTAGTGATGAGGGTAAGGATTTAAATGACTTATTAAAGGCAAATAAAATGTCTCATATTAAAGTGGCGTAAAGGAGAATAAAATGGTAAGTAAAGAAGATATAGAGCTTTGTATTAAAGAGCTAAAGAGTAGGGGATTTTATGCTTACGAGCATAATGGTTTAGTCATTGTTAGCATTGATGAGTTTGATGAGAGCTTTATCTTGCATAATGATGAGATTTGTGCTAGAGCTTTTAATGCTAGAGCGTGGTTAGATGATGAAGCTTGATAGCTTTTAATTGCTATTAAGCTAATAGTCAAGCTACTTATGTGATTAATTCTTCACCGAAGAATTAATGTTTTAAAGGACTTTGTCCTTTTTATGTATTTTACATTGATAAAATACAATCTTTTGAGAAGTAAGCTTGAGCTTACTTGCTCTAACTTTTTTCTTTTAAAGCTCTTTGCGGAGGGTTTTGAAAGGGGAAAGGAAGCTATAAATGAGAGGTTTAAAAATCCATTAAGCTAAATTTGCTGGAATTACCTTGTTTGACTTCCTAAGCGAAAGCTTGGCGAAGATTTGACTTACTCTTTGAGTAAGTTATCTAGCCCAAATGCTGGGCTTAAGCGATAATTCTTTTTAACTTCTCTTTTAAAATTTTTACTCGTCTATTTTTATTAATATTTTAATTATATTTGATTTAAAATATTTTTATGATAAAATAAGTCTTATTATATTTTAAAATAAAGGAGCTAAAATGTTTAAAAAACTACTAGGCGTTACAGCTTTGGGTGCTTTACTGGCAAGTTCTGCTTTTGCAGAGGATATTCTTGCTAAGGTAAGCAATGGAGCAATTAGTGATAATAGTGCAGGTGTTAAAGTTCTTAGCCTTGATGAGATGAAAGAGGTTAAGGGTGGGTATTATTTTCAGAGAGATAGTAGGTATGATAGCATTTCAGGAATTAGAAGTTATGCTTATGTTGTAACCGATGCGGATAATAATAAGTTGCAAATAGATTCAAGCAGTAAAGTTCTTGCAAAATATCGTTATGTAAATAATCAAAAGGATTATTACTTGCAAAGTTATAACAATGGGACTTTGGGAACTATTTTTCCTAATTATTCTACAAGTTGGGGAAAATATGCAATGGATATCCTAAACGAATTTAAAAGCAAATATTAATTCTTTTGTGTTCCATTTTACCCCAAAATGGAACACATCTTGCTTGTATTTCTTTGAATTTGGATTGAAGGCAAAAAAATCTAAATCAAAGGAATTAATATGAGTATCTTTAGTATCAACGATAACTCAAACTATGGTTCTATACTTTCACAAAGTAAAGCTAATAAAGAAAGTAAAGAAAATTCTAAAATAAGTTTTGCTAATGCTTTTTTAAAACAAAATGCTAGTAAATTAAATGAAATTCAAAGTGCTAATTCACAAACTCTAATAAAAAGTGAAGTTTTAAATAGTGGCTCAAATTCCACTCTTGACACAAACTATGGCTTATTTAGCGAATTTCAAAATACCGTTCATACTCTAAAATATAAACAAGCAGATACAAGCAATATTGTATCTTTAGCTTATGGTTATGGAGTAGATGCTAATGGTTATATGGGAAGTGATTTTAACAAAGCTGCGGGACTTCCTGAAGATTTTAAAATACATAAATCTACTTTGGATGAGATTAAAAAAGCTGCTGAAAATGAACCTTATGTTGCCGACAAAAAGCAATATTTCGGCATAAATGAATACTACACAAATATAGATATGGCTGAAACAATTAGACAATACTATAATCTTTTTTCTAATACTTTAAGCCAAAGTTTTCCAAGTGATAAAGATAGTTTTAGCGAAGCAGATATAAATTCTATGCCTAGTGGGTATGGTGTAAGTGGAATTCAATGGATGGACTTTAATGAACCAAGCAATAGAATGAATATTACGGGTTTAAAAGATTTTTCAAATTCTTTAATTTCAAATGTTTATCAAACCCCTGAACAAGCAAAAGAAGCTAATGAAATTTGGTTTGATTCAGGATGTATGATCAAGGGATTATCATCTGAGACTTTAGGTCTATCCTTAGAAGAAATCAAAAATGTTTCTAAAGGTGAAGATTGGCAATTTAATCCTGATATGTCAGTTTATCCGCAAAATGAAGATGGAAGTTATTCTAAAGAAGCTTTGTTTATGAGTTTTTTAAAATCTCAAGGTGGTCAACCTATTGAGAGTCCAAAAACCACACTTAATCCCACAATAGAAGCTTATAATAGGGCTATGGCTAAAGAGAGTTTTAGTGGTCCAGCCATACACTTAGATAGTATTATGACAGGTAAAAGTGACTTTAAAAGCTTTTTTAGATACTGGGCAGAGCGTGGCATAGCAGAAGGTGATTTATATATGTATGAAAATAACATTCCTAAAGAATCTGCTATGGGTAATTGGGCTTTAGATGCTGAAATTAAACAAGCCATTGCCAATGGCTGGAAAGCAAAACCTAGCACCATTAACTCCTACGCTGATTCTATAATGGATAGACTTAATAATCTTATAGGACAGACTAGGGTTTAGGTTTTGATTAAAGGATTTTAATATTTTGATATTAAAATCCAAAATGTTCAATTTCGAAATTCAAAGATTTTTGATTAAATTTGATTTAGGGCATTTATTATGATAATAATGAATTATATTACATTTTAAAACAAAGGAGCTAAAATGTTTAAAAAACTATTGAGTGTTGTAGCTTTAGGTGCTTTATTGTCAAGTTCTGCTTTTGCAGAGGATATTCTTGCTAAAGTCAGTAATGGAGCAATTAGTGATAATAGTGCAGGTGTTAAAGTCCTTAGCCTTGATGAGATGAAAGAGGTTAAGGGTGGGTATCAGTTTATTAGAAATAGTAATTACGATTATTTAGCAGGTTCTCTAAGTTCTTATGGATATGAAGTTAGAGATGATAGATATAATTCAACATCTATTGTAAGTAATTCTTTAGGTTATTCAAGCTCGACAACAATCGTAGCCAAATACCGCTATGTAAATAATCAAAAAGATTATTATTTACAATACTATACAAGCGGATCGAAAGTTGGCACAAACATTTGGGCTTATTCAGGAAGTCCTGCTTATGAAATTTTAAGACAATTCCAAAATAGATACTAACCACT
Source organism: Campylobacter helveticus (assembly GCF_002080395.1). Classification (NCBI taxonomy): domain Bacteria; kingdom Pseudomonadati; phylum Campylobacterota; class Epsilonproteobacteria; order Campylobacterales; family Campylobacteraceae; genus Campylobacter; species Campylobacter helveticus. Next base: position 949,704 of record NZ_CP020478.1, on the reverse strand, counting down.
CTCTCTGTTCCATTTTATTCCAAAGTGGAACAGATTTTGCTTATATTATTTATATAAATATATTTAGGTTGAAGGCAAAAAAATCTAAATTAAGGGATTAATATGAGTATCTTTAGTATCAACGATAACTCAAACTATGGTTCTATACTTTCACAAAGTAAAGCTAATAAAGAAAGTAAAGAAAATTCTAAAATAAGTTTTGCTAATGCTTTTTTAAAACAAAATGCTAGTAAATTAAATGAAATTCAAAGTGCTAATTCACAAACTCTAATAAAAAGTGAAGTTTTAAATAGTGGCTCAAATTCCACTCTTGACACAAACTATGGCTTATTTAGCGAATTTCAAAATACCGTTCATACTCTAAAATATAAACAGGCGGATTTAACTAATATAAGCTCTACTAAAATGGCTTACGGTTACAGCGTAGATAAAAATGGCTATATGGGAAGTGATTTTAATAAAGCTGCGGGATTACCTGAAGATTTTAAAATACATAAATCTACTTTAGATGAGATATATAACTTTAATGAAGCACAATATCAAGACATAAAAGAACAGCTAGGAATTTCTCGCTATTTTACCAATATCGATATGGCTGATACCATAAAACAATACTATAATCAATTCAATCAAATTGTTAATCATACTTTTAATGATACCAATAAAACAAGTTTCACTGAAGCAGATATAAATTCTATGCCTAAAGGTTATATTTCTGTTGGCTATAAAGGTTTAGATTTTTCAGATCAATCCAATCCTTATAATGCATTAGGACTAGTTAATCATTCTAATGCAAAAGTAACTAATGTTTTTAAAACAGATGATGAATTTCATGAAGCTCAAGCAATACAAATGGGAATGATGGGTATTGATTTTTATCCACAAAAATTAAATATATCAACTCAAAGTTTATCACAAGGAGCTTTAATGGAAGGTGGATTTAATCCCGATATGTCAGTTTATCCGCAAAATGAAGATGGAGGCTATCCTAAAGAAGCTTTGTTTATGAGTTTTTTAAAATCAGAAGGTGGTTATATGGTTGCAGGAAAAAATACAACTATTGCACCGCAAGCAATGAGTTATAATCTCAATGTTGCTAAACAAAGTATTCCAAAATACTCTAATGTAGATTTCGACGACATTATGACAGGAAAAGTTGATTTTGCAAGTTTGTTAAAAGGCTATGCACAAGATGGCTGGCTTGATGCGAGTATATATGCAATGGAAAAAGGAGTTGCTTGGCAAAATACAAGCATAGGTTATGGTGGAGCTTGGTTTGATAATCAGTTTAATCAAGCAAAAGCTAATGGTTGGAAAGCAAGCAGTGAAAGTATAAATTCTTATGTTGGATCTATAATGGATAGATTAAATAATCTTATAGGACAAACTAGGGTTTAGAAAAGACTTAAAATAAAGGATTAATATCACTTAATTGTGATATTAAAATCCAAAATGCTCTATTTCAAAATTTAAAGATTTGGGTAGATTGAGTTTGTAATCTTTGAGTTGTTTTTTAGGATTAACAACTAAAGCAAATCCACCTTTATTGTATCTATCCCAAACGCTATAAAATTCTCTTTTAGAGCTAATGTATTCTCCATAGCTTGGGTCAAATATTTGCAAATAATTTCCTTTATGATTGATAATTACCACAAAATGTGGAAAACGAGGGTCGTCTTCTATCTTCACTAAAATAGGAACAGATATAATGCTTTCTAAAATCTTTCTATCGATTTTATAGGATTTGCTTTGAAAGCCTAGCTTTTTAACGGCGTCATTTAAATCCGCAAAGCTTACCATATCAGTATAAAGTTGTTGTCCGCTCATAGCTTTTAGTAAATCTAATTCCGTTAAATTGCTATCATCAAGTATGTTTATAAGTGTAGCTAAGGAAGCGGCACCGCAAGATTCTTCATAGTTTTGCCTTATAACTTTTTCATTTTTAATTTCTTGGTAAGACTTAACTACAAATTCTGCCTTTAAGAATAAAGGCAAAAGAGTCATTATTAATACTATTTTTAGAATTTTTTCCATAGATTGATACCAAAAATTGCATCAGGAGCAGCAGAGCTTCCACCTAAACTCGCATTAACTGAAACGGCTGTATCTTGATTGATACTATAAGTGGAACCACCACTAATTGTAGGAATTGATCTGATTTCTGAATTTTTTACACCATTGATTTTTTGTTCGGTTTGAAATCTTTGTTCTGCTCCTAAATCCAAAGTGATTTTAGGGCTTAAAATTATAGATAAATTTCCACCAAAGTAAATACTATTGCCATACTCTATTTTAGCAATTTTAAATTTTCTTTCTGCATTGTAACCAAATCCTGTATAAATACTATATACCACAGGGTCGCTATATCCTCTTAAATTTGCTTCTATATTTTGCGACTTTAAGTAAAAATTTTTAGTTTGTAAAACTGTTTTTTCTCTTTGGATAATAGCAGTTTGAAATTTAATTTGCGGAACAAAATCTGCAATGCTTTCTCCTGTATAAATAAAACCTAGCCATAAAGAATCAAAATTTAAAGTATTTTTGCTCGTATAAGCACCTGAAACAATATTATTATATTCTTGTCTTGCATAGTTTCCTCCGCCTGAAACAAGCAAATCAAAACTTGGAGTTAAAGTGTAAATAAAAGTTTGATTTAGATAAAGTTGTTTCGTATCGTTCCAAACATTTAAATCCCCATTTACTCCAATATTTGGATAAATGTAATAAGAGTGAGGATTTCCTGTGCTAAGCAAGGATAAACTTGTAATACTTCTTAAGCCTATTTGCTTTTTAAACAAGCTATCGATATTTAACTCATCACTAGCAAAAAGACAACCACTTAAAACTGCCAAGATAAAAATAAATTTTTTCATTATAATCCTTTTGAAATATTGCATAGAAATTAAGCAAAAAATATTCCAAGTTAAGAATAGAGTGTGATAAAAAATAAAAACTATTTGTTAATAATCTTTTAAGAGAGCAATGCAAGTTGTTTATTAAGTATCTTATTTCATATATCTTTTCAATTCTTCGTTCCAATGAAAGAAATACTTTGAATCTAATTTGCTGAAAATTTTTATAATAAAATCTGTAGTTTGTTGTTTTTGAAAAACTAGTAAGCAAAAATCTTCATTGTGCAAAGAAAAAACATTATAGTATTGCATTATTGATGTTTGCTCAAACAGTGAATAAACTTTATAGGCATTATTTTTATGAGTCATAAAAAAATCATATTTTTCTAAAAGCTCTTTTAAGTTTTTTTGATTTATTCTTTTTGTGGTTATTTTAACTTTAGCTTTATATGTTTGGTTCTCGTTTCTTAAATGATACATCGCAACTGCAAAATGGTGAGAGCCATCACTGTTATACCACTCATATAAATTGCTCCACTCATAATAAAAAATTTCTAGGATTTTCTCATCGTGAAAATGATTGATACAAGTTTCTAAATCCCATTTTTCCCTTTCAAAAATACTACGACCAAATAAATAAAGTATATCTTTTGGTTTTATATTTGTTTTTCTTAAATTGATGTTGGCAAAATAATTTAAAGCATTATTAGATTTTGAGTTGGATATTGAATCTACAAGTCTCAAATCAAAATCATCAACTTCTCTGCAATTATCCGTTATGATTAAGCTGTCGATTAAGTCAATAAAATCTTTCCATTTTAAAGGATTTGTGTCAAATTGTAATAATTTAAAATCATTGTTAGACCCAAAACAATTAACATTATCTCTCCAACAGTAATCTAACTCTTTTAATTCTGCTTTAAATAAATCAAGAATAGCATTTTTAATGCGGTATTTGTCTAGTTCGACATAGCATTTATTCAATAATGTTTTTAAATTTATCAAAGTGGCACCTTATTTCTAAAATGTGTCAATACATTAAATTGATATTTATAGGAAAAAAATCTAGATTTCCCCTAAAATTCCTTAATCCTATCCAAAAAGTCTTTTTTAAACATTTTTTCTACACAAAGATTAATAAATAAAGAGATTTTTTCACTTTCTTTTAAATTATCATCAATTTCATCTTTATAAGCGGGTAACATCATATTTATCATTTCTAAGCTTTTCTTATTAAAAAGAATTCTTTTTGAAATGATATTTTCTTCGTTTTTATTTGAAAGCTCTGCATTATTTTTCATATTTTATCCTTTTTGTGAAATTATGAGGATATTATAGCATATTAGAGTAATTATTTTTAATTTAAAAAGGTTAATTGTTTATTATTTTATATTATTAGCATATTTTTGATATAATGATAATAATATATAACTTATCCATAAACCTCAATAAAGGCATAAATTTATCTTTTTTGGGTTTAGGTTAGGGTTAAATATATAACATAATATATTATTATGATATACAAAACAAAAGGAAACTTAAATGAAGCTTACAAGAGGCGATTTTTTAGAGGATTTAGACTTTTGGCTTGAGGCTTATTTTTGTCATTTTAAGGATTTAAATTATTCTTTGAATACAATTTCACTTTATAAAAGAGTTTTAAACGAATTTAGAGAATATTCTTTAGAGTTTTGTGATGAAATGCAGTTTAAAGAAATAAAAACTTCCTATATTTCAAATTTCTTAAGTTATTTGGAAATAAGGTCTAAAAATCATAAAAAGCTTTCTAAAAAAACAAAACTTACTTATCTAAGGGCAATAACTAGCTTTTTTACCTTCATTAATGAAAATAATGAAGATTTGTTTGAGTTCTCTTTTAATTTTTCAAAACTTAATACAAGAAATGAAAAAAGAGAAGAAAAGCTTGAGCATTTAAGTGATGATGAAATTCAAAGACTTATAAATACCATAGAAAGACTAAAAATACAAAAAGAAGATTATGCAAGTTTTAGAAATGCACTTCTTATTAAATTAGTGCTTTATGCGGGGCTTAGAATTTCAGAAAGCTTAAAAGTGCGTTTGTGTGATTTTAATGAAGATGAAGAAGATATGCTAAAAATTAATATACTTGCTAAGGGAGGCAAGGAACAATTTGCTTATATTAAAAAAGCTTATATTGATGATGAGCTTGATTATTTTAAAGAGTATTTGAAAGAGAGTAATTATATTATGCAAACGCATAATGGAAAACTTTTAAACAGGAGCAATGCTTTTATTATCATTAATAGAATTTATGCTAAGGCTTTAATTCATAAAAAAGGTCTGCACCTCTTAAGACATATCTTAGCGATGAAACTCACCTCACAAAATGTCAATCTTGTCGTTATACAAAAGATACTAAGACACGCAAGTATGCAAACAACAACCATTTATGCTAAGGCAAATAATGAAATGCTTAGGAAGGCTTTGGGGAATTTGGGGTGAGTTTGATTTTTTGCTAAAATCACTTAAAAAATAATAAGACTGAATTTAATATGATTGTTTTATAACTATAAAACAAAAAGAGAAAGGAATAAAAATGTATGATTATGCAAAATACGAAAATGCAACTCCAAAACAATTGGTTTATGCACTTTCTTTAGCAGAAAAAAGGGCGGAAAAACTAAGTTTGCAATTAAAAGAAAATGAAGAGTTTTTTAAATTTTTGCAAAAAAAACTAAGAAATTCTTTTAGCACTAAAAAAATAAAAAAAGAAGAACTAACAAAGGAAACTAAAGCAATTTTAGCAAAAGACGAACCAACACCTTATACTAACTTTGATAGACTATTAGAAGCTGTTGATAAAGAGATTGAAGCTGAAAATGCGTAATCAAATTTTTTAAAATAGTTTTGCTAAAGATTTAAAATTGGTTAGAAAACAAAATTGGGATATTAAGGCAATTAAAAAGTGTGTTGAAGATTTAGCAATATTAGATATTTTACCACAAAGTTACAAAGACCACGCCCTAAAAGGTGATTTGAAAAATTTTAGAGAGTGCCATATTTTTGGCGATTTAGTTATAATCTACAAGAGAGATGATAGGGAAGTTAATTATTACCGCATAGGCAGACACCAAGATTTATTTAAAAAATATTAATGCAAGATAATGATTTAAGATTCGATGGGTGGAAATGGTAAAAGGGATAGCAAATTTAACTTAAGAGTTTTTAAAATGTTAGCTTTTATTTCCCTAATGTTTAAATTTATTTATACCCTTTCCTTATCTTTTTGTTTTTCATCATCTCAAAAAATCGCCTTGCTTCTTTATGGTTTGTAAAAATGTTGATTTTTTGTCCTGTGAAAGATTTAAAACGCAAAAGTAAATGAAAGTGAAGTGGGGAAATTATCGAAAAGTCTATTGACCTACCTATTGACTTTATGAAAAATATAAAATAATTATATGTAAATACAGGAAGTTATATTAATTTATTCAAATCTCGCTAACCGCACCATATATATATTCTATGCTACATTTATCACATAGTTAAATAAGATTTAAAATCAATGTTTGGTTTCATTTAAAAATTGACACCATAAAATAAATTAAAATATTTGCTAGTTTGACTAATTGCAATTTCTAGTTTCAAATTTGTGTTCCGTATATTTTAAATTAAATACAAATTTTTCATTAAATGGGGATATTGATGTTCTTATTATCTCCCAAAAGGTGAATGTAGGCATTTGATGGAATATTTGAGCAAATGCCGTTATTTTGGTAGTATGAACTCATATGAATGATATTGGGAGCAAAATTAAATAATTTTAAATAGCCAATAACTATTGAAAAATTCAAAGAATAAGCAATGAGAATGGCAAAAAGTGCGAAACAACCAATATAAAATTCATTTTTAAAATGGGTTTTTTCAATTATGCAATGAGTGATTTTTTGAATGATAAAATTGAGAAAATTTAAGGATAAGAGTTTAAGTAAGCATAGCAATACATACGCCGCATAAAGTAACAACAATAGCGATGTTACGAGAAACGCTAACACCATAATAAAATTAAATATTAAAAATATTAATAGCGTAACTATAACTATCTGGCATATTATTGACAATGGTATAGATGATATCCCTTGAAAAAAATTTAGCCACATAATACAGCCCAAAAAATATTATAACTTATGTATTTTATCAAAATTAATTTTTTTGAAGAGTTGATATAAATCAATAAGTGCTGGAATGGTAGCCAAAACAAATCCTATAATGATATACGAAATGATTTTTTGCAAAGTTCATCTTAAATTCCCCCTATCTTATTTATGAAATTTTTAAAGGCTTTAGAAGATATTTTGATGACAATATCTTATTTTTAAATATTTTTATAAAATTTATTTAAGTATTGTAGATTGGTGGGAGGGTTAAATTCCTCCCAGAGTGTTTAAGCTTTATAGTTTTTGATAGCTTTTTCTAAAATTTCCACAGCAGCGTCAATATCTTTAAAATCTTGCACTTTAACCCACTTATTAGGCTCTAAAATTTTGTAAGTTTCAAAGAAATTTTTAACTTTATTAAGTGTCGCCTCTGGTAAGTCTGTGTAGCTTTTGATGTCTTTATACCTCGCATCTATTTTATCTGCTGGCACAGCTAAAAGCTTTTCATCCATTCCGCTTTCATCCTCCATTATCAAAACGCCTATTAGACGACAAGGAATCACCGCCCCCGCTTGGATAGGATATTCATTTAAAACCAAAATATCCACAGGGTCGCCATCATCAGCCAAAGTATTAGCGATAAAGCCATAATTTGCTGGGTAAAACATCGCACTCGCCATTACTCTATCGACAAAAATCGCCCCACTATCCTTATCAAGCTCATATTTTACACTTGAGCCATATGGAATTTCGATAACGGCATTAATTTTATTTGGGACATCTCCCACCTTAATCTTACTTAAATCCATTTTTTCTCCTTATTTAATAAAATTTTTCTCTACATAATCAACCACTTTAGTGGCACTTTCTTCTAGGGTGTTAAGAGCAGAGCCACCAAAAGCACCCATTGACATTTCGGCAGTTACTTCAAATTCGCCTATTTTTTCGTTTTGCTGATTTTTCAGCTCTATTTTAATTGTCGTGGTGGCAGCACCCGCACCAAAGCCTACCATATATCTTGCAAAGCGATTTCCCTCATCATAATGCAAAATTTTACATTTTATATTAAGGTCTCTACCATAAATATTTTTCATTTTGAGCCTATTAATGATTTGCTTTTGCAAATACTGCTCTTCCTCGCTTTCGCCACATTTTGCGTTAGCATATAGAAATTCTTTTGGAATTTCTCCTTGAGTTTGGACATTGTGAATTTGACTTGTGCTACAAGCACTGATTAAAGCCCCCCCCCACGAGTAGTGGAAGTAAAATTTGTTTTTTCATTGTTTCTCCTTTAAAATGGTTTAAATATTTTGAATTTTTTCAATTAAGCTTTTCATATCGGCAACGATAGGTTCAATCGCCCTTTCGCCGTCTATAATGAAATGAAGCTTCTTTTTTTGATAAAAGCTTAAAATTTCCTCCAAAGGCTCGATATAAACTTTCATTCTATTATAAAAAACTTCTTCGTTGTCATCAGCGCCACGATTTCTACCTAAAATTCTATCTTTAGCCACTTCTTCGCTCACACGCACTTCAATCACGCCTTTTAAAACAACCTCATTTTGCTCACCTAAAACCTTGTCAAATTCCATCATTTGCTCCACGCTTCTTGGGTAGCCGTCTATGATGATGGTTTTGGTAGGGGCATTTTTTAAAGCCGTAACGATAGTGTTTATCACCACTTCCAAAGGCACTAAATTCCCTTTAGAAATAAAGCTATCTATGGTCTTACCTAGCTCACTTCCACTTGCCACTTCTTCTCTTAGCAAGTCGCCTGTGGAATAGTGCGTTACATTAGCATCTGCCTTTGCTATTAAACTCGCATCCGTTGTTTTACCACTGCCCGGCGCACCTATGATTAAAAACAATTCTTTCATTTTACTTTCTCCCTTAATTTAATTCCTAGCTCTCTCATTGCTTCATTACTTGCCACGCTCGGTGCTTCTGTCATCAGGCACTGCGCTCTTTGTGTTTTAGGAAAGGCTATGACCTCCCTAATGCTATTCGCTCCGCTTACTAGCATTATAAGCCTGTCAAGCCCTATGGCTATGCCTCCGTGCGGTGGCGCACCAAAGCTTAAAGCATCAAGCAAGAAGCCAAATTTATTTCTTTGCTCTTCCTCGTTAATGTTTAGAAGCTTAAAGACTTTTTGTTGAATTTCATTTTTATGAATTCTTATGCTTCCACCGCCAAGCTCAACGCCATTTAAAACGACATCATAGGCTATGGAAGAAATTTCTTCCAAATCTTCTTCGTCTATGTTTTTAGGCATAGTGAAAGGATGGTGCATAGCAGAATAAGAGCCATCGTCATTTTTCTCAAACATAGGGAAATCCACAACCCATAAAAATTCTAAAATGCTAGGGTCTAAAAGCTTTAATTCCTCAGCTAAGAAAAGTCTAAAACGCCCCATATAATCAAGCACGACCTTTTTCACTCCCGCACCAAAAAACACGACATCGCCTATTTCTAAACCACATCTTTTTTCAAGCTCTTTTAAATCCGCTTCGTCAAAAAATTTACAAAGCGGTCCCTTTAGTCCGTCCTCTTTTACCTGTATGAAAGCCAGTCCTTGCGCTCCAAATTTACGCACAAATTCTTCAAATCTTTGCATTTGTCTTTTGGAAAATAGCGTGTCGCCTTTTGGCACTCTTAGAGCTTTAACGCGGTTCTTGCGGCTATCTTTGGCGATGTTTGCAAAAATTTCATTATTTGACTTCGCAAAAATGTCTATCACATCAATGAGCTTTAAATCAAATCTTAAATCAGGCTTGTCTGAGCCATAATTTTCCATAGCTTCTTTATAGCTCATCTGCCTAAAAGGTGTTTTGATTTGCTTACCACAAGCGGCAAAAATATCTTTTAAGAAAGTTTCTGCTACTTTCATCACATCTTCTTGTTTGCAAAAGCTCATCTCCACATCAATTTGCGTAAATTCAGGCTGTCTATCTGCTCTTAAATCTTCATCTCTAAAGCATTTTGCGATTTGAAAATAGCGGTCAAAATTCGCACACATTAAAAGTTGTTTGAAAAGTTGCGGACTTTGAGGTAGGGCATAAAATTCGCCCTGATGCACACGAGAAGGCACGAGATAGTCCCTTGCACCCTCAGGCGTAGCCTTAGTTAAAATAGGCGTTTCCACCTCCAAAAAGCCCATAGAGGCTAAAGAATTTCTAGCCGCAATACAAGCCTTTGAACGCAAAGCGAAATTTTCATAGAGGCGTGGATTTCTTAAATCTAAAAAGCGGTATTTTAAACGAAGTTCTTCATTGACACTTTCATCACCTATGGCAAAAGGTGGCACAGCACTTTCATTTTCTATGATTAGCTCACTGACTATCACTTCAATTTCACCCGTTTTAAGTTTATCATTTGTGAGTCCTTCGCCTCTTGAACGCACTTTTCCGTGTGCGATTAGGACAAATTCATTTCTCACCCTAGTTGCTATTTCGTGGGCTTTTTGACTATCTTTTGGGTCGCATACGAGCTGGATAAGTCCGCTTCTATCCCTTAAATCGATAAAAATCACCCCTCCGTGGTCGCGGTAGCTATTAACCCAACCGCAGAGCTTTACCTCTTCGCCGATATTATTTTTATCTAAGTTTGTGTTGTAATGACTACGCATTCTTTTCCTTAAAAATAAAATTTGTGGAATTATAATATCTTTATTCTTTTGCTTTGCTAAGTTTTGTTATAATTTTTTTATGCAAAACAAATTTAATTATAAAAATGTTAAAAAAATTGGACTTGTTTCAAGACCAAATTCAAATTTAGACACAGAAATTTTAGGTCTTGAAAAAATTTTAAAACAAAAGGGCGTTGAACTTCTACTTTTTAAAGAAAGTTCTAAAAATTTAAACTTACCCAAATTTGAGCTTAATGAGCTTTTTAGGCGTAGTGATTTTGTGATTTCTTTGGGTGGAGATGGCACTTTGATATCGCTTTGTAGGAAAGCTTATGAGTATGAAAAGGCGATTTTGGGAATTCACGCGGGTAAGCTTGGTTTTTTAACAACCCTTTCTTTGCAAGAATCCGCAAATTTTTTTGAGGAATTTTTTGAGGGGAATTTTAGACTTGAAATGCCTTTTATGCTTGAGTTAATGCTCGAAACTAAAGAGGGTGAAATTTTACACAAAAACGCCTTTAATGATGTTGTATTTTTTAGAAAACAAATGAGCTCTATGGTGTCCATTGAGGTATTTAGAAAGGGTAAAATTTTTAATCAATACTTTGGCGATGGGCTTATCATCGCGACTCCCGCTGGCTCGACCGCATATAATTTAAGTGCGAATGGTCCCATAGTTTATACTTTAGCGGAAGTTTTTATACTCACACCTGTTTGCTCACACTCTTTAACGCAACGCCCCATTGTTTTGCCAAGAGGATTTGAACTTGAAGTCAGGGCGAAAGATTGTATTTTGTGCGTAGATGGACAGGAGCATTATGAAGTCGATGCGTTTAAAAGTATAAAAGTGGGTTTAAGCGATAAGGGCGTAGGTTTAATTCACCCTAAAAATAGGGATTATTTTCAAATTTTAAAAGAAAAATTAAATTGGGGAAATTGATGATTAGTCGCATTTTGATGAAAGAAAATTTAGGCTTTAAAGAGGCAAATTTAGAACTTTCTGGGGGCTTAACAGTTTTTAGTGGCTTAAGTGGGGCTGGGAAATCTGTGCTTTTTAGCGGGATACTTGCAGCGTTTGCACTTTGTGAAAGTGAGGCGAAATTTGTAGAGCTTGAGCTTGATGATAAGATTGATTTAGAAAGCTTTGGTATAGAGGCTGAAGAGGAAAATGTCTTTAAAATGTTAAAGGAAAAAAGCACAAAATACTTCATTAATAATCAAAGCATTGCTAAAAAAAGTTTGCAAAATCTTAGCAAAACCTTCGTGAAATATCTTAGCGTGAAGGATAGTAATGAATTTAGTAATGAAAAATTCCTAGAGCTTTTAGACGCTTTAGAATGTGCCAAAAATCCTAAATTTAAACAGGAAAAAGAGAATTTCATACAGACTTTTAAAGATTATAATGAGGCTTTTTTAAAATTAAGTGAAATTTTAGACGAAGAAAAAAGGGTCGAAGAATTAAAAGAAGTCGCTTTAGCACAAATTGAAAAAATTTCTAGCATTAATCCAAAACCGGGTGAATATGAGGAATTATTAAAACTTAAAAAAAGACTTTCCAAACAAGATAAAATCGAAGAGGCTTGGGCAAAGGCAAATGGTATTTTTGAATATGAAAAAGCGGTTTTGGACGCTTTAAATTTAAGCGAGGTGGATACAAATTTTTTTAGCGAATGCTTTAATGAGCTTCGCATTGTGGCACAAAGTCAAAATTTTGACGAATTTGATTTTGACATTGAGGAATTGCTAGACCGCATTAGCGATTTATCCTATCTTATTAAGCGTTACGAGAGTATTGAGGGGGCTTTAGAAACTCTTGAGCTTAAAAAGAAAGAGTTAAGCCATTATGAAAATTTGAGTTTTGAAAAAAAAGAACTGGAGCTTTTAAATCGTAATTTGAAGGAAAAATTAGAAAAAGAGGCACAAATTTTAAGCAAGGCTAGAGTGAGAAATTTAAGCACTTTGGAGGACTTTTTAAATAATTATTTAGCAAAGCTTTATATGGGGAATTTGAAACTTGAATGTGTGAAAAATGAAAAAATGAGTTCTTTGGGACAAGATGAAATTAAGCTTAGTGTGAGTGAGACAAAACTTAAAAATCTTAGTTCAGGTGAGCTAAATCGTCTGCGACTTGCTTTTATCGCAACAGAAAGTAAAATTTTAAACGCGGGTCAGGGCATTATATTTTTAGATGAAATTGATGCAAATTTAAGCGGAAAAGAGGCGATGAGTATCGCTAAGGTTTTAGATGAATTAAGCCGTTTTTATCAAATTTTTGCCATTTCGCATTTACCGCAGCTTTCCTCTAAGGCACATAATCATTTCTTGGTCGAAAAAAATGGCGCTCAAAGTAGGGTTAAAAAACTCGAAAAAGAAGAGAGGGTTAAAGAATTAGCAAGAATGGTAAGCGGGGAGAAAATTAGCGATGAGGCTTTGAAATTTGCAAAGACTCTGTTTGAGTTAAGCTAAATTGTGGTTTAAGTTTGCTACAATTGCGTGTTTTATTTTAGAGGGAAAATGATGAGAAAAATTCTACTTGTAGATGATAATAAAATGTTAAGTAAGCTTTTAGCTAAAAAAATTCAAAGTGCTTTAAATTATGAAGTTGATGTCGTCCATACTATGGCTGAGGCTAAAGCTATGCTTAATAATGAGTATTTTTTAAGCTTTGTAGATTTGTGTTTGCCTGATGCGATGAACGGCGAAATAGTCGATATTGTCGCTGAGAAAATCCCAACAATAGTCCTAACCGCTAGCAATGATACAAACAAGCGCGAAGAATTTATGCATAAAAATATCCTTGATTATATTTTTAAAGAGAGTGATACTTGTGTGGAGCAAATTTTAGAGTCGATTTCTACACTAAGTTATTTTGCCAAAACGAAAGTAATTTTAGCTATGGCAAAATTGCCTGAGCGTAACGAAATTAAGAAATTTCTTTCTCAAAGACTTTTTAATGTTTTAGCTGCCGCACACGGCGAGGAGGCGTTGCAGTATTTAGAGGATAATAATGATACAAAATTAATTATCGCTGATGCGAAAATGCCTGTGGTAAATGGCGAAGAACTTTTGACTGAAGTAAGGACTAATTATAATGATGATGATTTGGCGGTCGTTTTGCTTGGAGAAAAAGACAATGTGATGGAAGCTAGAGTGCTTAAAAATGGGGCAAATGATTATCTTATCAAGCCTTTATGCAAAGAGCTTTTTAATTGTCGTTTGGATAGAGTTTTAAACTATATGCAAGATAAGAAATTTATAAGAGCTTATAATAATTTAGACCATATTTCAGGACTTAAGGACCATTATACTTTTAGGTCTGAGGTGGAGGATTATCTTAACGATATTGCTACGCAGGAGCAAGAATTTGCATTTGCATTTTTGGACATTGATGAGTTAAAAAATATCAATGATGAATATGGCTTTGAAGTGGGCGATAATATCATTAAAATTTGTGCTGATGAGATGGTTGCTGAAACTAAAGGGCGTGATGTTTTGGGGCGTTATAGTGCGGATAAATTTGGAATTTTGCTTAAAAATATTAATCAAGAAAGGGCTTTAAAAATTCTTTCACGCATACGCGTTAATATCAAAAAAGCAGGTATTTTAATCAATTTAGATGAGCTTTTTTTTACCGCTTCCATAGGTGTTGTATTTGCAAATTCTGGTGCTAAACTTGATGATTTGGTTGAGAAAGCTACAAAGGCTTTAAGTGCTGCAAAAAATAATGGCAAGGATAGAATAGAAGTATGTTCTTAAACCTTGAATTTAAAGATGAGGGGCGTATTATCGATACGCATTGTCATTTAGATGATGAGCGTTATTTTGATGATTTAGATGAGCTTTTAAGACATTCTTTTGATAATGGCATTGAAAAAATTATTATCCCAGCAGCCGATATTAAAGATTTGCCAAGGGCGTGTGAGATAGCTCATACTTATGAAAACATTTTTTTCTCAGCTGGTGTGCATCCTTACGAGATAAAAAATTATGATGAAGAAATTTTAAGGCACTATTTAAAAGATGAAAAATGTGTGGCTGTGGGAGAGTGTGGGCTGGATTATTTTCGTTTAGAAAATGAGGGGGAGAAAGCATTGCAAAAGCGTTGTTTTCTAGCTCAAATTCAACTTGCAAAAGAATTTAAAAAGCCTATTATCATTCATACTCGCGAGGCAAATGAAGACACCTATATCATTTTAAAAGAACACGCCAAAGAGCTTAGTGGTGGTGTTTTGCATTGTTTTAATGCTAGTAAGCTTTTGTTAAGTTTGGCTGATGAGGGGTTTTATTTTGGTATAGGGGGAGTTTTAACTTTCAAAAATGCAAAGAATTTAGTCCAAATTTTACCTGAAATTCCAAAAGAAAAATTACTCATTGAAACAGACGCACCCTATCTTACCCCAGAGCCTTTTAGGGGAAGAAGAAATGAGCCTCTTTTAACGCATTTTGTTGCGGATAAGATGGGTGAGCTTTTAAATTTACCTAAAAAAGAGCTTTTGACTCTTTGTTTAAAGAATTCTAAAGATTTATTTTTTAAAGGAGAATGATGAAAAAATTTTTTTTACTTTTATTATTTTTTACTTCAGTTTTTTCTCAAACTTATGCACCAGAACATTATGAAAAGCAAGTTCAAATTTTAAGGCATTTGGATATAGAGCCTAGTTTTATGAGCGATTTGATTTTTGCAGAAGTGAGAGAAGAATTAGAATCTAAACACGCGGGTGTTTTGGTCAATTCTATACAAAATTTCTCTAAAATTACCCCTATGATAAGGAAGATCTTATCCCAAGAAGATGTTCCGCAGGAGCTTTTGTATCTTGCTATGGTTGAGTCTGGTTTAAAAGTGGGAAGCGTTTCAAACGCTAAGGCTGCTGGTGTTTGGCAGTTTATGAAACCAACGGCTGTAAAATTAGGGCTTAGGGTTGATGCCTATGTGGATGAAAGGCTCGATTTGGTAAAATCTACCCACGCCGCCACAGCTTATATTAAAGAGCTTAAAGAGGAATTTGGCAAGTGGTATTTGGCACTTTTGGCTTATAATTGTGGTAATGGCAAGTTAAGAAAAGCGATAAAGCAGGCTGGAAGTGATGATTTGCGTGTTTTGCTTGATGCGGATAAAAAATATCTTTCCTTAGAGACGAGGGATTTCATACGCAAGATTTTAACCCTTGCTTTTTTGGCGAGCGATAGGGAATTTTTATTACAAAAAGACCCCGCTTTGATGAACTACGCTTTGAGTAATGATTTTGTTAAGGTTGATATCCCCTCATCTGTGGCACTTAAAGATATTGCTAAGGGTGCTGGACTTAGCTTAAGCACGCTTAAAAAGTATAATCCTCAATTTAGACACAGCTTTACCCCACCGGGTAAAGGTTATTATATGTATATCCCACTTAATAAAGTTGCTTTTTTTGAAAAGAATTTTAAAAATGTCAAACTTGAAAAGGTTGATACAACTATCCCTATGACAAAAACTTACATCGTTAAATCAGGCGACTCGCTTTATAAAATCGCGAGAATGCATGACATTAGTGCGGAAGATATTAGAGAATTAAATAAAATTCGCAAAAATCATCTTAGTATCAATCAAAAACTCATTATACCAATTAAGGAGAAGAAAAATGCAAAAACTAAAGACTCATATGCTCAGGTCAGTTCTCGTTAGCTTAAGCCTTTTGCTTTTAAGTGGATGTGGGGTTACGAGCTATTTGAGTGAAAATTTTAATGGGGACGCTCAGGTTTATTATCCAACTAATGATTTTAAGAGCGACCCTTCCAAATCTGGCTCTAAAGGCACAATGAAGCCTTATACCATCAATGGCAAAACTTATTATCCAACCGTTGTTGAAGTGGGTGAGACTGCTGATGGGATTGCTAGTTGGTATGGACCGGGTTTTCACGGCAAAAAAACAAGTAATGGCGAAACTTATAATCAAAATGGCTTAACCGCAGCACATAAAACCTTACCGATGAATACGATTTTAAAAGTAACAAATTTAAATAATAATCGCCAAGTAACAGTTCGTGTCAATGACCGCGGTCCTTTTGCACATAATAGAATTATCGATTTGTCCAAAGGTGCGGCGACCCAAATTGATATGATACATTCAGGAACTGCACCTGTAAGACTTGAAGTGATAGGTTTTGGCGATAAAAATTCTGGCAATGAAGTCGTGCATTCTAATACAAATTATGGAAGTGGCGGGGCTATTTCAGGTGGAGGACAAATTTATGAGGGAGGAAATTTTATGGTGCAAATTGGTGCGTTTAAAAACCGCTCTGGTGCCGAAATAACTGCCTCGAAATATAAAACCTATAGAAGTTATAGCTCAACGATACGCACAAGTTCTGTTGATGGGCTAAACCGCGTCTTTTTAACAGGCTTTAGAAGTGAAGAAGAGGCGAGAGATTTCGCAAGTAGTGGAGCTTTTGCAGGTGCTTTTGTGGTGAGAGAGTGAAATGATAGAATTAATTTTTTTAGATGTAGATGGTTGCTTAACGGATGGTAAAATCATCTACACACAAAATGGTGGAGAGATAAAAGAATTTGATGTGAAAGATGGAGCTGCCATTGAGGCGTGGCTTAAGCTTGGCAAAAAAATAGCCATAATTACCGGGCGTAATAGTCCTTGCGTGGAGCAAAGAGCAAAAGATTTAAAAATCGAGTTTTTATTTCAGGGCATTAAAGATAAACTAAGCTGTGCCAAAGAGCTTTTGAAAGATTTAAATTTGGAATTTTCACAATGTGCTGCGATAGGGGATTATCATAACGATAAAGCCTTGCTTGAAGCTGTCGGGCTTAGTTTTAAGCCAAAAGATGCACATAAAGATTTAAAAGTCGATGTAAAGCTTAAGAAAAAGGGCGGAAATGGTGCGGTGTCGCAAATGATAGAGCTTATCATAGAAAAAAATGCTATGCAAAAAGAGTGGGACGCACTTTGGCGATAAAAATTTTTGGAATTTTAATCGCTCTTTTTAGCATCATTTTTACTTTGGTTAGTTTGCAAAATCCTTACACTATAGACTTAAAAAATTATGCGCTTGATTTTAAAAATGTCGAAGCTCATCGCTTATATGCCTATGAGCTAAACGCGACAAATATAAAGTCTTATTACGAAGCGAAAACTTGGACTCGTTATAATGATAGAGATGTTTTTCAAAATTTTATTAATTTGGGCGGAGATTTTAATTTAAGTGCAAATTTGTTGGAGGTTTTAGGCGAGAAGCAAGAAAATGTGCTTTTTGAGGGTGATGTAGTTTATAGTAGCGATGATATAAAAATTATGAGTGAAAAAGTAAAATACAACACAAAAAGCAAAGAAGTCTCCAGCGATACAAATTTTAAAGCTTTTTTAAATGGCAATGTAGTGCAAGGGAATGCTTTAAATTATGATGTGAGGAACAAAATTTTAAGAGTGCAAGGGGTAAATGCGTGGCTTATAAATCGCTAGTTGGGCTTTTTTTAACTTTCAATATTATTTTCGCAGATAGCATTGAGGTAAAGGCGTTAAATTTTTATGCAGATGAAAATGCTGGGAAAAGTATATTAAGCGGTAATGTTGTCGTAAGTAGAGGCAAAGATGTGCTGAATACTGAAGAGCTTATCATTTTTATGGATAAAGACAGAAAGCCTTTGCGTTACGAGGCAAATAAAAATCCCAAATTTAGCATTAACCTGAGTGGCAAGACATATAAGGGGAGCGGAGATAAATTTATCTATAATGTATTAAAAGATACTTACGAGATAAATGGAAACGCTTTTATCCACGAGATAAACACAGATAAAAAACTTTACGGCGATAAAATCATCGTTGATAGAAAAGCAAATGTTTATCAAGTGCAAAGTAGGCAAAATAAACCTGCGCGTTTTGTTTTTGAGCTTGAAGATGATAAATAGTGCGACTTTTCTCACTTCTTTGGCGAAATTTGATTCAAATTTCGAAGCAAACTGCAGCGAAGTGGCATTTTTGGGGCGGTCAAATGTGGGCAAAAGCTCTCTCATTAATGCCCTTTGCAGACAAAAAAAACTTGCCAAAAGTTCAAGCACACCGGGAAAAACCCAGCTTATTAATTTTTTTAAAGTAGAATGCAAGAGAGGTGAGGATAAATTTAAAATTCATTTTATTGATTTGCCGGGTTTTGGTTATGCTAAGGTTTCAAAAAATCTTAAAGAAATTTGGAATAAAAATTTAGACGAATTTCTAAAGCTCCGCACTTCTATCAAGCTTTTTTTACATCTTATAGACGCAAGACATACAAATTTGGAGATTGATTTGGGCGTAGAGGCGTATTTGAAAAGTTTTTTAAGAGCCGACCAGCAAATTTTAAAAGTTTTTACTAAAGCAGATAAATTAAATCAAAGCCAAAAAACTAAGCTTAAAAATAGTTTTGAAAATTCTTTACTTGTTTCAAATTTAAATAAAAACGGCTTGGATATTTTAGAAAATATCATCTTGGAAAAAACGCTAGGATTATGATGAAAAGGGTGAGCGTTTATAATAAAAGCTTAAATTTCTCATATGTCTTTTTGGGAATTTTTTTTATCTTTTATGAAATTTTAACTTCAGCTTTTTTGTATCTTCCTTTGCTTTATGGTTTCTTTTTTTGCTATATGTTTATGCTTTTAGAAGAGAGGGAAAAGACACTTTTAAAACTTGATTTTCGTTGGTATTTTTCTTTATTTTTTCTACTTTTTGCAGATATGACTCACGATTTCTTTCCTTTTTCTTCGTGGATAGCTTTTTTTATTTTTTATTACGCTTTTGCGGGGTGGATTAAGACAAATTTGAAAATGTCGAGCATAACGCCTATTATCTTTGTGTATTGTGCTTATCTTTTTGTCGCTGTTTTAGAGCTTGTCTTTTCGTATGCAAATAATGAAAAAGCAAATTTGCTTAATTTTTCTTATTTTGTTTCTATATGCTTTGAGGCATTGTTCGCCTTTATCTTTTTTAAAGGTAAGATATAATGAGAATGCGTCTTGTTGTAGCTTTTATTTTTCTTTTTTTTGTGCTTTTATTAAGTAGAGTGTATTATCTTAGTATAAAGTCTAATGTCTATTATGAAGAACTTGCAAGGCAAAATTCCATTAAAACGGACTATCTAGCTCCAACAAGAGGCGAGATACTAGATAGAAATGGCTCTATTTTGGCGATGAATGACTTGGGATTTAGCATAGCATTGAAGCCATATTTGAGCATCAAAAAGGAGCATAGAGGTAAGTTAGAAATGGAAGTAGCCAAGCTACAAGAGCATTTCCCAGATCTCAATGCAACAATGCTAATAAGAAATTACAAACGAAGCGATTCTTATTATAATCAAGATTTTATCGAGCTGGTTGATTTTCTTACTTACGATGAGATAAGTCCGCATTTTTCTCAACTTTCTCAAAATGAAAATATCCGCATTATCCCAACGACAAAGCGTAAGTATCCGTATGGTAAATTAGCCTCCCACATCATAGGCTATACGCAAAAAGCAAATTTGCAAGATATGAGTGAAAATGAGATAGCAAAACTCACAAACTACACGGGAAAAAGTGGGATAGAGCGTTATTATAATGAAATTTTGCAAGGGCAAAGAGGCGAGAGGGTTTATAAAGTTAATGCCTTTAATCAAGTGCTAGAAGAGCTTTCTTATAAAGATTCAAGCTCACAAGATATCATTTTGAGCTTGGATGTTAATTTGCAAAGTTATTTAAGTGAAATTTTTGCTGATAATAGCGGAGCAGCTGTGGTGATGGACGCTTATAGTGGAGAAATTTTAGCTGCTTCAAGCTTTCCGGAATACGACTTAAATCCTTTTGTTCGTGGAATTTCCACAAAAGACTGGAAAGCCTTGATAGAAAATTTAGACCACCCTTTTACTAATCGCTTGGTTAATGCAAATTACCCACCCGGCTCCGTTGTGAAAATGGGCGTTGGACTTGCTTTTTTAAATTCAAATTCCATCAATACCGCCACTGAGTTTTATTGCTCTGGTTCTGTTGAGTTAGCAGGGCGAAATTTTCGCTGTTGGAATCGAAGCGGACACGGCTCTATGGACCTAAAACACGCCATCAAGCATAGTTGTGATGTGTATTTTTATGAAGGGAGCTTAAAAGTGGGGATAGATCTTATAGCCTCCACGCTTTCACGCATAGGCTTTGGGGCAAAAACAGGCGTAGATTTGCCTAATGAATTTGTCGGGGTCGTGCCAAGTAAAGAGTGGAAAATGCAACGCTATAAAAAGCCGTGGTATCAAGGCGAAACGCTCAATACTAGCATAGGGCAGGGCAATTTTTTAGTAACTCCTATGCAAATTGCCAAATACACCGCACAAATTGCCACAGGAGAGAAAGTTAGTCCTCACTTTTTAAAAGATAAAAATGTTAGCACAAATAAAGAAATTTTTACACTTTTTGAAAAAGCTCAACTTCCATACATTAGAAATGCAATGTATGCCGTGGCAAATGAGCAGGGTGGAACGGCTTATCGCTATCTTAATCATTTGCCTGTGAAGATAGCGGCAAAAACAGGCACGGCTCAGGTGATTGGCTTTTCTCAAGCGGATAAAAATAGGGTCAATGAAGCCGAGCTTAAATACTATACGCGTTCTCACACTTGGATTACAAGTTATGCGCCTTATGATAAGCCGCGTTATGTGGTAACCATCTTGCTTGAGCATGGTGGAAAAAGCACGACCACAGGAGCTTTAACCGCACAAATTTATCAAAAAATGCATCAAATGGGTTATTTTAAAAATTAATAATTTTATGTTTTAAAATCATTAAAAAGAGTAAAAAAGTGCTATAAATTCACACTTTAAAATTATTCATTTTTTTTAATATTTTTGTATCTTATTAAGATTTTAAATGGTAAAATATATTGATTTTACCTTGAAAGGAAAAAAATGAATAGAAGGGATTTTATCAAGAATACGGCAATTGCAAGTGCTGCAAGTGTCGCTGGTATGAGTGTGCCAAGCTCTTTAATGGCTGCACCTAAGGAAGAATGGCAATGGGATAAATCCGTATGCCGATTTTGTGGAACGGGCTGTGGGATTATGGTGGCTAGAAAAGATGGCAAAATAGTCGCCATTAAAGGAGACCCTGCTGCACCTGTAAACCGTGGGCTTAACTGCATTAAGGGTTATTTTAATGCTAAGATTATGTATGGTGAAGACCGCCTTGTAATGCCTTTACTTAGAGTGAATAGTAAGGGAGAATTTGATAAAAAAGGTAAATTTCAGCAAGTTTCGTGGCAAAGAGCTTTTGATGAAATGGAAAAGCAATTTAAAAAAGCTTACAATGAGCTTGGTGTAACAGGCGTTGGAATTTTTGGTAGCGGGCAATATACCATCCAAGAAGGCTATGCAAGTGTCAAACTTGCAAAAGCTGGTTTTAGGACAAATAATATTGATCCAAATGCAAGGCATTGTATGGCTTCTGCTGTTGTGGGCTTTATGCAAACTTTTGGCGTTGATGAGCCATCGGGCTGTTATGATGATATAGAGCTAACCGACACTATCATCACTTGGGGAGCAAATATGGCAGAAATGCACCCTATACTTTGGTCAAGAGTAAGTGATAGAAAGCTAAGCAATTTAGATAAGGTTAAGGTTGTTAATCTTAGCACTTTTTCAAACCGCACAAGTCATATCGCAGATACTGAGATTATTTTTAAACCAAATACAGATTTGGCGATTTGGAACTACATAGCAAGGGAAATTGTTTATAATCACCCTGAAGCTATGGATAAAGAATTTATCAAAAAACACTGCGTATTTGCTACAGGTTATGCAGATATAGGCTATGGTATGAGAAATAATCCAAACCATCCTAAATTTAAAAAGAGCGAAAAAGATATTGTCGCTAAAGAAAACAGCATAGTTTTAGATGAAGAAGAAGCGACAGCTTTATCTTATCTTGGCGTAAAGGCTGGAGATACTTTTAAAATGACACATCAAGGTGTGCCTGATAAAAACTGGGAAATTTCTTTTGAGGAATTTAAAAAAGGATTAGAGCCTTATACTTTAGACTATGTAGCTAAGGTAGCTAAGGGCGATGAGAGCGAGAGTTTGGAGGACTTTAAGAAAAAACTTCAAGAGCTTGCAAATTTATACATAGAAAAAAATCGCAAAGTGGTCAGCTTTTGGACTATGGGCTTTAATCAGCACACAAGAGGCACTTGGGTCAATGAGCAAGCTTATATGATACACTTTTTACTTGGCAAACAAGCAAAGCCGGGTAGTGGTGCCTTTTCCTTGACAGGTCAGCCATCAGCCTGTGGAACCGCCAGAGAGGTTGGGACTTTTTCACACCGCTTGCCAGCAGATATGGTCGTAGCAAATCCAAAACACAGAGCTGTTTCAGAAAAAATTTGGAAAGTTCCTAATGGCACAATTAATCCAAAGCCGGGTTCCCCTTACCTTAAAATTATGCGTGATTTAGAGGACGGAAAGATTAAATTTGCTTGGGTGCAAGTGAATAATCCTTGGCAAAATACCGCTAATGCTAACCACTGGATTGAAGCAGCTCGCAATATGGACAACTTCATCGTTGTGAGCGATTGCTATCCGGGAATTTCAGCCAAAGTGGCAGATTTAATTTTGCCGAGTGCGATGATTTATGAAAAGTGGGGTTCTTATGGTAACGCCGAAAGAAGAACGCAGCACTGGAGACAGCAAGTGCTTCCTGTGGGTGCGGCGATGAGCGATACTTGGCAGGTTATGGAATTTGCAAAACGCTTTAAGCTTAAAGAAGTTTGGGATGAGAAAAAAGTCGATGACAAGCTTACTTTACCTAGTGTTTTGGCAGAGGCTAAGGCTATGGGTTATAGCGAGGAAGATACGCTTTATGATGTGCTTTTTGCTAATGCTGAGGCAAAGAAATTTAAGGCTGATGACAAAATTGCCAAAGGTTATGATAATAGTGAAGCAAACGGCGATGAGAGAAAGATTATTGGTAGCGATGGTAAAGAATTTACCGGTTATGGCTTCTTCGTGCAAAAATATCTTTGGGAAGAATACCGAAAATTTGGCTTAGGGCACGGACACGATTTGGCAGATTTTAATACTTATCACCAAGTAAGAGGCTTAAGATGGCCTGTGGTAAATGGTAAAGAAACGCAGTGGAGATTTAATACTAAATTTGATTATTACGCAAGAAAAGCTGCGCCAAATAGCGACTTTGCGTTTTATGGAGTTTTTGATAAAAATTTACAAAAAGGCGATTTGTTAGGTCCTAGAACAGAAGAGAAATTTAGCATTAAAAACAAGGCTAAAATTTTCTTTAGACCATTTATGAAAGCACCTGAGCGTCCAAGTGAGGAGTATCCTTTCTGGCTTTCAACGGGTAGAGTTTTGGAGCATTGGCATAGTGGGACGATGACTATGCGCGTGCCTGAGCTTTACCGTGCTGTGCCTGAGGCACTTTGCTATATGAATGAGGAGGATTGCAAAAAGCTTAAATTAGAGCAAGGTGATTTAGTATGGGTGGAATCACGCCGCGGCAAGGTTAAGGCAAAAGTGGATATGAGAGGGAGAAACAAGCCTCCTAAAGGACTTGTTTATGTGCCTTGGTTTGATGAAAATGTGTATATTAATAAAGTTACGCTTGATGCGACTTGTCCGCTTTCAAAGCAAACCGACTTTAAAAAGTGCGCTGTGAAAATCACTAAGGTTTGATATGAGTGGTAGAAGGGAGTTTTTCGTCAAAAGCTTTAAAGGCTTGTGTTTGTGTGCTGGGGGAGGATTTTTAGCGACTTTGGCACTTAAGGCAGATGAGGGCGTATTTTTGCGTCCTCCGGGTGCTGAAGATGAGGAGAGATTTTTAAGCAAATGTATCCGTTGTGGGCTGTGCGTGAAAGCTTGTCCTTACGATACGCTAAAACTTGCCTCTTTGCTTGACGCACCGCAAAATGGCACACCCTTTTTTAAAGCGCGAGAAATTCCTTGCTATCTTTGTGAGGATATTCCTTGCATTAGGGATTGTCCAACTGATGCTTTAGATAAAAATTATCTTAAAAAAGAAAATGGCGTTAAAGAGCTTAAAATGGGTATTGCTATAGTCGATAGTGCTTCTTGTGTCGCACACTGGGGCATACAATGCGATGCGTGTTATAGAGCCTGTCCTTTGATAGACAAAGCGTTAAAGATAGAGACAAAAAGAAACGACCGCACCGCCAAACACGCATTTTTACTCCCTGTGGTTGATAATGAGTATTGTGTGGGTTGTGGGCTGTGTGAAAAGGCTTGTATTACGGAGGAGGCCGCAATTCGCGTTTTGCCTAGAAGTTTTGTTTTGGGTAAGGCTGGGGCGCATTATGTCAAAGGCTGGGACAAAGAAGATGAAAATAGACTTAAAGGCGTAGGCACACAAAAAAGGCTTGATAATGACAAAGCAAAAAATTATCTTAATGAGGGGGATTTGCTATGAAGTATCTTATCCTAAGACGCATCGTGCAAATTTCTATTTTGGTGCTTTTTAGCTTTAGTGTGTTTGACTTTATCTTAAAGGGCGATTTAAGCTCATCTAAACTTTTTTCCGTGATACCGCTTAGCGACCCTTTTGCTGTGCTTCAAATTTATCTTGCTAGTTTTAGCGTGGATATGATGGCTTTGCTTGGGGCTTGTGTGGTGCTTATTTTATATGGTGTGTTTTTAGGTAGAGCGTTTTGTGCTTGGGTCTGTCCTGTGAATTTAATCACAGATTTTGCCGCTTTTATAAGGGTAAAATTTGGATTTAAGGCAAACAAAAGCTTAATTTTAAGTAAAAATTTACGCTATTATCTTTTGGGTTTGGTTTTAATCCTCTCTTTTGCACTTTCTTTGCCTGTGTTTGAGGGAATTTCTTATATAGGTATCGTGCATAGGGGGATTATATTTGGTGGAGCTTCTTGGCTTTTTGTTGCTTTTGTGATTTTTTGCGTTGATACATTTTTAAGCTTTAGGGCGACTTGTTCGCATTTGTGTCCGCTAGGAGCTTTTTATGCTTTAATCTCGCGTTTTGCCTTATTAAAAATCAAGCATAAGGCAAATCATTGCACAAAATGCTATCACTGCGTGAGCGTTTGTCCTGAAAAACAAGTGCTTTGGATGGTGGGAAAAGAAAGTGTGAGCGTGAATTCTGGCGAGTGTATAAGATGCGGTAGGTGTATCGATGTGTGTAATGACGATGCTTTGAGTTTTAATATATTTGATTTAAGGAAAAATAATGAAAAATAAAATTTTCTTAGTTTCTGCGGCAGCAGCTTTATTTTTAGCAGCTTGTGCTATGAACAATGGGGTAAGTTCCGAACAAATTGGACTTAGAAAAGCAAATTTAAATAATGAAAATGGCGTGGTTTTAAGCGACATTAATTATAGTGGTTTAGGTGCTGGAGAATCAGCTCTTTTGGAAAGAGCTTTTGAAAATGCTCCGCCTTTAATCTCGCACAATCTTGATGGTATGCTTCCTATCACTAGAGATAGTAATTCTTGTCTAACTTGCCACGATAAGGCTATTGCTAGGGATGTTGGAGCGATTGCAGCACCTGAAACGCATTATTATGACTTTAGGAAAAATAAATCCACAGGCGATACGATTAGTGAGGTAAGATTTAACTGCACTCAGTGCCATGTCGCTCAAAGCGATGCGAAACCTTTGGTAGGAAATACCTTTAAAGCGGAATTTAAAAATGAAACGCTTAAAACAAAATCCAATCTTATCGATGTAATGAACGAGGGCGTGAAATAATGAAAAAAATTCTCCTTTTTCTTGTGCTTAGTTTAGAACTTATGGGTTTTAAAATCGAGCTAAATTCAAATGTTACAGCTTTAAAGCTCGAAGAAAAACTTTTATATGTAGGCACAGATGAGGGGAAAATTTTTTTATTTGAAACAAAGGATTTAAGAGGGCAAAATGAGGATGTTTTCTTAAAAGAGCCTTTGGTTAAGCTTGAAAAAGTGCAAAATTATTATGAATTTTTGGGGGCGAAAATTTATCATATTGATGTTTTAAAAAACAAAATGCTTATTTTAAGCGAGGGAGATTATGGTGGCAAGAATTTAAGCATTTATGAAGATAAGACTTTGATTAAAACCAAAAAGCTTGAATTTGAGGGTGTAAGTCGTGCTTTTTTTATCGATGAAAATACTTTGCTTGTTGGATTGATAGGTTCTGAAATCAAGCTTTTAAATTTGGATTTTAAAGAGCTTAAAAGCTTTAAATTTTCACATTCTAGTTTAAATGATTTGGCTTTAAGTGAAGATAAAAAGAGACTTGTGGCTGGATTTGAAAGTGGGGAGGTGGAGCTTTTTGATTTGGAAAAATGGCAAATTCTTAAAAATTACAATACCTTACATAAGGACAATATTTATCAGGTAAGTTGCAAAAATGGTGTGATTTTAAGCTGTGGCACGGATAGACGCGTAGGGGTGATAAACCAAGAGAAACAAGATTTTTTACAAAAAGATTTCTTAATTTACGCTTGTGCTTTAAGTCCAAGTGGAAAAATTGGTGCTTTTAGTGATAATGATAGGGGCATTACAGAGCTTTTTGAAATTGCGACTTTAAAAAGTATAAAAAAATTTGAAAATTTAGATATGATGAGTGAATTTATTATTTTTTTAGATGATGAGAATTTATTAATTTCTGGTTTTGGTAAAGTGATTTTGATGAGGAGTTTATGATGAATCTTTCCAGCGTTTTGATTGTTGCGAAAGAAGATAAAATTGATTCTTTGGCTGAAGCTATCGCACAAATCGAGCTTTGCTCTGTGGAGCTTAGGGAAAAAGATAAGCTTATTGTTGTTATAGAAAGCGATGATTTAGATTCTGAACTTAAGGCTTATAAAAAACTTGAAGCTTTGCCAAATTTAATTAGTATCAATATGGTTTTTTCCTATCAAGATTTGGATGAAGATATACAAAAGGCTATAAATAGTGGTGCGATAGAAAGCATAGAGAAAAATGAGAAAGCTGAAAATATCACTTATAATGGCAGTGTTTTTCAAAAATTATCCTAAATTTTCGCTACAATACTTTTCTAAATTTTTAAAAAGTTGTTTTTATGGTTTTTTTGCTACCCTTGCTTTTCGTTATCGTTTTACTTTTTGGCATAGATTATTATTATTTTAAGGATATTAAACAAGAGAAAATACAAAAATTTGAAAGAAATGTTACCTTAGAAGAAGAAAAACGCAAACACTTAGAAAGTCTTTTTAAAAACAAATGAAAAATCTTTTTAGTCTCACTTTACCTGTTTTAATGGGCTATATCCCTCTTGGGATGGCTTTTGGAATTTTAGCCACAAGTGAGGGGTTTAGTTTTTATCAAGTGCTTTTAAGCTCTTTGGTGGTTTATGCTGGAGCAGGGCAGTTTGTTTTGGTCGCTTTAATTAGTGGGGGTGCTGGATTTTTAGAGGTGGCACTTACTTCGTTTTTGGTGAATTTTAGACATTTTTTTTATACTTTATCTTTATTAAAAGAATTTAAAAAGATGAATTTTTTAAGGCATTATGCCATTTTTGCACTTACAGATGAAAGTTTTGCTCTTATTAGCTCACGCAAAAATCAAGCAAAAAATTTAAGTCAAAAAGAGCATACTAGGCTTATTTTTGGAATTTGTTTTTTAAATCATAGCTATTGGATTTTAGGCTCTTTGCTTGGATTTTTATTTCAAAAAAATATTAAGATTGATTATAGTGGGATTGAATTTTCGCTTAATGCTCTTTTCATCGTTTTAGCTTATGAACTTTACAAGCAAAATCCTAAATTAAAAATTCTTCTTTTTGCGACTTTACTTTCGCTTCTCGCACTTTTTTGCATCGATAAGGCTTATATGTTTGCTTTTTGTTTGAGTGTGGGGCTTGCTTTGCTTTTTTTAGGAAAAAGATATGTTTGAAAATTATATTTTAATGATGATTTTGGCAGCATTTATAGGCACTTATCTTTCTAGAGTTTTGCCCTATCATCTTTTCAAACACAAAGAAGAAAGCAAAAATTTGCTTTTTATACAAAAAAATATGCCTTTGCTCATCATAGTCGTTTTGTTTTTTTACACTTTTTATGGGGTGGATTTTAGTAAAGCGCCTTATGGGCTTGATATAATTTTGGCTTGCGTTTTTGTTTTTTTCTTTCATCTTAAATTTAAAAATGCTCTTTTAAGTATCGTTTTGGGGACGATTTTTTATATGATTTGTTTGAGATTTTTGGGGTGAGATTGTGGAGTATTTTTTATTTATCATCACTCTTTTGCTCGGTTTTATCTATTTGAATTTATTTTTTTTGCTAGGATTAGTTAATTTCTTTGTCTTAGTTTTTATGCTTTGAGTGGGAGCGTTTTTAAGCATTTTATGAATGCACATTTAGACAAAATCGGCAAATTTAGTGCTTTATATGTGGTTGGGATTGCAATGGGTCTTTTGCTTGAATAAAACTAAGCTTTGTGCTAAAATATTTCAAATTTTTTTAAGGGAAATAATGAAAAATACCATTACGGAAGCATCCATCTATGAAGCGCAAGGGCTTAAAAATGAGGCTTTAGAAATTTATAAAAATATTCTCAAAAACGACCCAAGTAATGAAAACGCCATAGCTGCGATACGAAGATTGAGTGGTTTGCGTTCTAAAAATAAAGATTTAAACATACAAATGCTTGATTTTTTTCTTACGATGAAAAGCGAAGAGGAAATTAATGAATTTAAAAGGTGGTTGATAAAGATATGAATTTGGAAGATTTGGCAAAAAAGACGATTGATGAAGTGCATCATCAAATTAAAGAACAAGAAAGGCAACTTCAAAGCTTAAAAGAGCAAGAAGAAGAGTATCAAAAAGAAGAGCCCGTAAAGGACACAGAAGAAGTTATTGAAGTTGTCGAAGAAGAGACTTTAAGCAAAGATAAACAAGAGGAAATTTTAGAGCAAATTCAAATGGCGAAATTTCAAGAAGAGCAAGGAAATTTAGAGCCAGATGAAAAAGAGGAAAGTCAAAAAACACCTCCGCAAGAAAGTGAAGAAATCCTAGAGGAAAGCGAAATTCTAAATCCTAACATTATCGCTAAAGTGCAGGGTTTAAATGAGGATATATTTTTAAAAAATCTCAAAGAGCGTATTTTGGTACTTTTTGAGGGACTTAATGATACCAAAAGGGAAGATTTGGATTCTAGGCTTGAGCTGACTATTAATTTTCTAGAGTTTTTACTTGCAAATATCGAAGATAGGCTCAATAAATAAGCTTAAATTTATAGCTGATTTTTTACGCCCTCACACCAAAAGGGCTTATTTGGTTGGTGGGAGTGTGCGGGATTTTTTGTTGGGGCTTGAGCTTAAAGACTTTGATATAGAAGTTTATGATATTAGTCCTAAAAAATTTGATGATTTAATGCAAAAACTCGGTGCAAACGGCTATGGAAAAAGCTTTTTTGTTTATAAATTTCAAAACTACGACCTCGCTTTAGCTAGAACGGAAAATAAAAATGCCCCCGGACACACAGGCTTTGAAGTAAAACCTTGCGATGATGAGGCTTTAGCGGCTAAAAGGCGCGATTTTACACTTAATGCTTTAATGATAAATATTTTCACTTATGAGCTTTTAGATTTTTACAAGGGGCTTGATGACTTAAAAAGTGGAATTTTAAGACACATTAATGATGAGAGTTTTATGGAGGATAGTCTTAGAGTTTTAAGAGCGATTCAATTTATCTCGCGTTTTAAATTTAGCCTAGCACCGCAAAGTTTCACACTTATGAAAAATATGGATATTAGCGATTTGAGCGAAGATAGAATCAATGCAGAGCTTTATAAATTTTTTAAAGGGGAGCATTTAGATTTAGCCTATAAGACTTTGTGTGAGTTAAATTTAGAAAAAAAACTTTTTGGCGTGGAATTTAAAGATGAAAATTTTTTGTATTTACTCCAAAATGCTAGAAAATTTGTTAAAGATGAAGCTTTATTTTTATATCTTTATCTTAATTATTTTGGTATCAAAGAAGCTTTTTGTAGGAAAAGCAAACTAAAAAAAGCTCTTTTACACAAAGCCACCCAGCCATTTTTTAAAGAAGATGTAAGCGATTTGAAGCTTTTAAAAGTCGCTTCTTTAATGCCGCTTAAATCTTGGCTAGGGCTTTGGGATAAAAAGCGTATTGAAAGGGCTAAAAATTTGGGGGTTTATGAAGATAAATTTGTCAGCCAAATTCGAGCGGATGATTTTATAAAACAAGGATATTGTGGTAAAATGCTGGGCTTAAAATTAGAAGAAGAAAGAGAAAGAGAGCTAAGGGCTTATTTAAAGGGGTTAAAATGCACTATATCTTAAAAATTTGCACTAAAGATTCTAAAGGGTTAATTTATAGAATTTCTGATGTGATTTTTAAATATCATATTAATATCATTAAAAACGATGAATTTGTCGGCGAGGAGATGTTTTTTTTCCGTGCGCTTTTGGAGGGAGAATTTGAGCCAAATGCTTTTGTAGGCACACTTGAGGCTATGCTTGGAGCGGATACTCTTATAGAGCTACACGAAAAGCGTAAAAAGGACATTGTTGTTTTTGTAACAAAAGAAAGCCATTGTCTTGGCGACTTGCTAATACGCCATTATAGCAATGAGCTTGAGGCAAATATTAAAGCGGTGATTTCTAATCATAATGAGTTAAAAGATTTGGTTGATAAATTTAATATCCCTTATCATCTCATCAGCGTAGAAAATACCAGCCGAGAAGAGCAAGAGGGCAGGGTACTTGAGTGCTTGAAAAATTATCAATTTGACTATTTGGTTTTGGCTAAATATATGCGAATTTTAAGCCCAAATTTCGTGGGGCATTTTGAGGGCAAGATTATCAATATCCATCATTCCTTCCTCCCTGCTTTTATCGGTGCAAATCCTTACAAACAAGCCTTTGAAAGAGGGGTTAAGATTATAGGGGCGACAGCACATTTTGTGAATAATAATTTAGACGAAGGTCCAATTATTACGCAAGATGTGATTAATATCAACCACGAATTAAGTTGGAAGCAAATGCAACAAGCGGGAAGAAATGTAGAAAAAAATGTCCTTTCTCACGCTCTAGATTTAGTTTTTGAGGATAGAATTTTCATACATAAAAATAAAACCATTATTTTTTAAGTTTTTAATAAGCCAAAGGAAAAATTATGCTCTACATCTACACGAAAACGCCAAATGCTTTGGTAAAGAGGCTAGAATTTGATTTTAGAAGCGAGGTTTTACCCTCAAATATCCTTTGGATAGACTTACTTTATCCAAAAATTGACGAGATAAATTTCATCTCTTCGCATTTTGATTTACAATTTCCAAGTGAAGAAGAAAGAGGCGAGATAGAGCTTAGTGCTAAGTATTGGGAGGACAATGCTAGCATTACCATTAATGCACATTTTTTAGTGAAAGGTTTAAAGCTTGATGATGAGAAAAACCTTAATCTTCACACCGAAATTATCACTTTTGCCACAGCTAAAAATATCCTTTTTACCGTGCGTTATAGCGATTTTAGCACTTTTAACGAAATTCAAACACGCATTTTGGCAAGTCCTAAGAATTTTGAAGACGGCTTTGATATTATCGATAAAATGTTTGAAGTGCGTGTGGAAAAAGATGCAGACCTTTTAGAGTGGGTCGATAAAGAGGCAAGACGCTTAAGAAGTAGCATTTTAGAAAAGAAAAATGAGGGCGGATATGATGAGATGCTAAAGGATATTTCAAGCTTACAGGAGCTTAATATGCGTGTTCGCGACTCCCTTTTTGATAAAAGAAGAGCGATGACCTCACTTTTAAAGAGCGATAAAATCGACAAAGACATTAAGCAAAATTTAACCATAGTGCTAAAAGACTTAAATTCGCTTGTGGAATTTAGCGTTTCTCAGCTTAATATCTTGGATAATATCCAAACCATACTCGCAGGACAAATTAACATCGAGCAAAATAAGATCATCAAGCTTTTTACGGTCGCCACAGTGGCGATGATGCCACCGACCTTAATCGGCACCGTGTATGGAATGAATTTTAAATTTATGCCCGAGCTTGAAATCCACTATGCTTACCCCATAGTGCTTGGCGTGATGATAATTTCTATCATCTTGCCCGTATTTGTTTTTAAGAAAAAAGGTTGGTTATAAGGAGAAAAAATGGACATTATTAATATAGGAATTTTAACCCTAAGTGATAGGGCAAGTAGTGGAATTTACGAGGATAAAGCGACTTGTGAAGTTGAAAGAGTGCTAAAATCTTACATTAAAAATAAAATCATTTTCCATAAAGAATTAATCGCTGATGATTATGATGAAATTATTAAAAAACTTATCTTTTTGAGCGATGAAAGAGGGTGTGATTTTATCGTTACGAGTGGTGGCACAGGACCGGCACTTCGTGATGTAACTCCAGAAGCCACAGAGGCGGTTTGCGATAAAATGATGCCCGGTTTTGGGGAATTAATGCGGCAAGAGAGCTTAAAATTTGTCCCCACAGCGATACTTTCAAGGCAGAGTGCGGGCATTCGTGGGAAAAGCTTTATCTTAAATCTTCCGGGTAATCCAAAAGCCATACAAGAATGCCTTGCGCCAGTTTTTCCAGCGATTCCTTATTGCATTGATTTAATTGGCGGTGCATATATAGAAAATAATGAAGAAGCGATTCAAATTTTCCGTCCTAAGAAAAAGTAAAAATTGTTAAAAAAGTATTTATCAAAAAAAAAAAAAAACGATATAATTACATTAAATTTTTATTAAATTTCTTTAGGAAAGGAAAGTTATGAATTTGACTATACGAGGCAAAATGCTTCTTTTAGGCTCTGCGGTATTTGCCATTATCTTGGCAATTTTACTTAATTTCTACATCAATCAGCACAATGGTTTAAAATATGTAGAAAAGGTTGCGGGACAAATCGTAGAGAAGGGAGTGAATGAAAAAATCAAAGTTCTTACTTTATCTATGGCTGAGAGCTTAGGCGGCTTACTTGAGGGCGTAACAGACGAAAAGCAGCAAATCGCTATTATCGCAAAGGCGATTGAGAATTTTAGATTTGAAGATGATAAGAGTGGTTATTTTTTCGTTTATAAAAAGACGGTGAATGTCGCTCACCCCGTGAGAAAAGATTTAATCGGTAGCGATTTAAAAGAGGCTAAAGACGCTAAAGGGGTGCAATATGTAGTCGAGCTTTATAACCAAGCTAAAAATGGAGGCGGTTTTGTCTTTTTCGACTTTACTAAAGGCGGCGAAAACTCCACAGTGGCACAAAAAAATGCCTACGCTGCTTTAATACCAAATACCGAGGATATTTGGATTTCAACAGGCGTTTATGTGGATACTTTAGCGAAAAATGTCGCTGAAGATACAAGAGGAGTGAAAGAAACTTTTAATTCTAGTTTTATCCGTGCGCTTATTATTAGTGCTGTTTTGCTAATTTTAATTTGTCCTTTTGTTATTTTATTCTACAAAAAGCTAAGTGCTTCTATTACGACTATTTCGCAGGATTTGTTCCACTTTTTTGATTTTATTAATCACAAAACAAATGAAATTAAAGTTGTAGAGGTTTCTGGTAATGATGAATTAGCCCAAATGGCAAAAGCCATTAATGAAAATATCCTAGCAACTAAACAAGGACTTGACCAAGATAAACAAGCCGTCAAAGAAAGCGTAGAAACAGTAGGCATAGTAGAAAATGGTAACCTCACTGCAAGAATCACAGCTAATCCTAGAAACCCACAACTTATAGAACTCAAAAATGTTTTAAATGATCTCCTTGATGTTTTACAAACTAGAGTGGGTAAAGATATGAATAAAATCCGTTCTATCTTTGAAGAATTTAAAAGCCTAGACTTTAGAAATAGAATTGAAGATGCAACAGGTAGTGTAGAAGTAACCACTAATGCCTTAGGCGAAGAAATCATCAAAATGCTAAAACAAAGCTCAGATTTTGCAAATTCTTTAGCCAATGAAAGCTCCAAACTTCAAAACGCTGTGCAAAACTTAACAACAAGTTCAAATTCTCAAGCAGCTTCACTAGAAGAAACAGCTGCTGCTTTAGAAGAGATTACTTCCTCTATGCAAAATGTCTCTCAAAAAACAAGTGATGTTATCACTCAAAGCGAAGAGATTAAAAATGTAACAAGCATTATAGGTGATATAGCTGACCAAATCAATCTTCTAGCCCTTAATGCTGCCATAGAAGCTGCAAGAGCAGGAGAACACGGAAGAGGCTTTGCCGTCGTGGCTGATGAAGTTAGAAAACTAGCTGAAAGAACCCAAAAGTCTTTAAGTGAGATAGAAGCAAATACTAACCTTCTCGTTCAATCTATCAATGATATGGCAGAAAGTATTAAAGAGCAAACTGCTGGTATCACTCAAATCAATGAAAGTGTAGCTCAAATCGACCAAACCACTAAAGATAATGTAGAAATAGCTAATGAAAGTGCTATCATCTCTAATAATGTTAGTGATATAGCAAATAATATCCTTGAAGATGTGAAGAAGAAGAAGTTTTAATACTTCTTCCCCCCCCCCCCCTTGTTCTTTTGTGGGGGCTATAAATTTTTACAAAAAAGCTCAATGACGCTTTGGGGTAGTAATTCATACTCCAAAGCGTGAATTTTTTCCTCAAATTCCTCATAAGTTAGATTTTTCTTTTATATCTTAACTCTCACTTTGCTTGGTGGGGGTTAAGTTAAATTTGTTAGAATCAATTTTAAATTTTTGAAGCTATTTTTATAACTCTTTTTTAACTAAAATTTAAATTAAAAAAAGAGTTGTTAGATATTAAAAGGATTTGATATGAACGAGCTAAAGCATTTAGCTGTGGTAATGGACGGAAATAGGCGTTGGGCTAAGGCTAAAGGTTTTTTGGCGAAATTTGGTTATACAAGGGGTGTTGAAACCTTACAAAAACTTATGAGTGTTTGCATAGAGGAAAAAATTTCTCATCTTACTCTTTTTGCGTTTAGCACGGAAAATTGGAAAAGACCAGCCGATGAAGTTGAATTTATCTTTAAACTTTTGGAGCGTTGCTTAGATGATGCTTTGAAAGAATTTGAAAAAAATGGTGTGCGTTTAAGGGCGATTGGAGATTTGTCGCGTTTAGATGAAAAATTACAGGAAAAAATAGCTTTAGTGGAGGAAAAAACAAAGTATTGTGAGCTTCTTTGTGTTAATCTAGCTATAAGTTATGGCTCAAGAGATGAGATAATAAGAGCAGCTAAAAAAGTGGTAGAAAAAGGTTTGGAGCTAAATGAGGAAAATTTGAGTGCGAATTTAGATTTACCTTTGGATGTGGATTTAATGCTTCGTGTGGGAAATGCCAAAAGGCTCTCGAACTTTTTACTTTGGCAAAGCTCTTATGCGGAAATTTGTTTTAGCGAAACTTTGTTTCCTTCCCTGACAAAAAGGGAATTTAGAAGGATTATTAAAGAGTATAGAAAGAGGGAACGCACTTTTGGCAAATGAGTTTTTAGCTTGGCTTTTTTTGGGAATTTTGGGGGCGATTTTGGGTTCGTTTTGTGCAAGTTTTGCAAGTAGAATTTGTGAAAAGAAGCCCCTCTTAAAAGGGCGTTCATTTTGTTTTTCTTGTGAGAGAAAGCTTACTATTTTAGAGCTTGTGCCTATTTTTTCTTATCTTTTTTTAAAGGGGCGTTGTAAAATTTGTGGAGTGAAAATTCCTTTTTTAGCATTTTTGAGTGAAATTCTTGGCATTTTTTTAATGTATATCGCCTTTTTTTACACACAAAATTTAAAAAATTTTGTTTTTTTTGCCATTTTTCTTTTTGCGTGTTTAAGTCTTTCTTTGATAGATTTA
Source organism: Campylobacter helveticus (assembly GCF_002080395.1). Classification (NCBI taxonomy): domain Bacteria; kingdom Pseudomonadati; phylum Campylobacterota; class Epsilonproteobacteria; order Campylobacterales; family Campylobacteraceae; genus Campylobacter; species Campylobacter helveticus. Next base: position 913,340 of record NZ_CP020478.1, on the reverse strand, counting down.
AAACTTAAAGCCGTGCCGAGTATTTTACTTTGGTTTGCTTTTTTTTGTGCTTTTTTGGTGGGGGTTGATTTAGATTATATCATTGATTCTACGGCTTATTTTTTCTTTGATGCCGCCGTTTTTGCAGGTTTTGTTTTTTTACTTAAAAGTTTTGTATTTTTTTTGAAAAATTTTAAAAGTCAAGAAGTTGAAGAAAATTTAGGCGATGCTGATATTATATTATTAGCAGCTATTTGTGGAATTTTTGGTTTTTTTGACACCCTTATCGTCTTTTTTCTTGCTGCATTTTTATCTTTGCCGTTTTTTTATTTTGCTTTAAAAAGAGGGCAAAAGGAATTGGCTTTTTTACCTTTTATTAGTTTTGCTATGCTTATTATATGCGTGTATTTATCATTTGGGAGACATTTGTGAGACTTATTTTTAGATATATTTTAAATCAATTTTTAGGGACGCACCTTTCCATTTTTTTGGTGCTTTTTGGCATTGTTTCTATGGTTTTTTTTATTCAAATTGCAAATCTCACTTCAAGTATCGAAATTAGCTTTTTAGACCTTTTTAAACTTTATGGTTTTATGCTGCCGCGAATTTTGATTTTTACTTTACCACTTGCTTTTTTTGTGGCATTAACCCTAGCTCTTTATAGACTTTCAAGAGAAAATGAAAGTGTGGTATTTTTCACGCTTGGTTTTACACCCCTAAAAATGGCACAATTTTTCCTTAAAATCGCCGCACTTTTAAGTGCTTTTATGCTTGTTGTGGCTTTAGTAATGATGCCAATTGTCTATCAATTGCAAAAAAACTTTGTGGATTATAAAAAAACGCAAGTGAAATTTAATTATAAAACAGGCGAATTTGGACAAAAATTTTTAGATTGGATGATATTTATACAAAATGAAAATGAGGGTAAATATGAAAATATCGTAATGTTTCATCCAAAAAGTGCTAAAAATTTAAAAGAACAGCTCATTATCGCTAAAGAGGCAAGTTTGGAGCGTTTAAATGAAGGCTTTGCCTTTAAATTAAATGAGGGCAAGATGTATAATTTTGACGGAGAGGAAACGCTATTTATCGGTGAGTTTGAAAATTTGGTAGTTAATACCAAATTTAGCGATAATTTAGGGCAAACCAAAGCCTTTTATGAATACTGGGACGATATTAATTCTAACGCAGGTAAGGCTAAGGAATTTGTGATGTATGTTTGCATTAGCCTTTTTCCTTTGGCTAGCACACTTTTTGCGCTGAGTTTTGGCATTGTAACTTACCGCTATGAAAAAGGCTTTATTTATCTTGGGATGTTTGGAGTGATAGCGGTTTATTTTGGGCTTTTGTCGGGATTTTATAAGCCCCCGTTGTTGGCGGTTGTTTTGATTTTTTCTTTTGCTTTTGCGGCTTCGATTTTTTGTTTTAAAAAGATGATAATGAGTCGTTATTAATGTGTCTTAAATTTATCTTTTCTTACGATGGTTCGGCTTTTTTGGGGTCGGCTTCTCAGCCTCATTTAAATTCTGTTCAGGATATCTTAGCTTCTTCTCTTTCTCATCTTGGGATTTTCACTCCCGTGCTTTTTGCTTCACGCACAGATAAGGGGGTGCATGCAAGTAGGGCGGTGGCTAGTGTGGAGTGCGGGGAGCATTTTAAGGATTTAGCCTATCTTAAAAGGCAGATTAACCGCTTCGCCCATCCTTTCATACACATTAAAAGCATTGAGCGTGTGAGTGAAAGCTTTGCCGTGCGTTTTGATGTGAGGGCTAGGGAGTATCGCTATATCTTTTGCCACGATGAATTTAACCCTTTCTTAAGCCGTTATGTATATTTTTGTGAGCGTTTCGACATCAAAAGAGCGAATGCACTGCTTGGGCATTTTGTGGGAGAAAAGGATTTTAAATTTTTTCAAAAAGAGGGCGGAAGTGCAAAAACTAGCGTAAGGACGATGTTTTTAGCTAGAGCTTACGCGTATAAAAATTTAAGCGTATTTCAATTTAGAGCAAATGGCTTTTTAAGAGCGCAGATAAGACTTAGTGTGGCGAGTGTTTTGGCTGTGTTAAGTGGCAAGATGAGTGAGGAAAATTTAAAGGAGCAAATTGAAGCTAAAAAATGCCATTATCGCTTTTTAGCTCCCGCAAATGGGCTTTATCTAAGTCGCATTATTTATTAAGAATTTCGCATTTAAAACCCTCATCTATATCTTTAAAGCGATAAATTTTTTCTTTGCAAGGATAGTTGATTTCATTTTGTTTAGAAATGCTAAATTTTTTATCTTGGAGTTTTTCTAGGACTAGAGGGAGTTCTTTTTTGATTAAGGCTTTATCGCTTAGTCTCATTCCGTGTTCTAAATTTTTAATAAATCTTCCGTCAATATCCTTCTCATCTCTTATCAAATGCAAACTTGCATCAAAACCCAAATGTGTGTAAATTTCATAAAGATTTTGTTTATCTTTAGCTGGGTTAAGCTCGTCTTTAGCACTATGATAGCTTGTAAAAATGGTATGGGGATTTGCCTTTTGTTGCAGAGCTAAATGCGTAGGATTTAAAATCGCTCTTATAAGATAAGCGTCATCGCTAAAATAGTATTTTGACTGAGGATTTCGCGTCCAAAGGGTTTTGGTGTAGTATTGGATTTGATTGTGCGGGAAATTTTCTACCATATCGCAAGTTTTCATCTCGCGTCCTAGTATATATCTTACCTGTGGTAAAGCCGAACCTGAATTATCAAACACAGCATCAACATACCAAGGGGCAATTTTACTAATTAAAAGGGCGAGATAGCCTCCATAACTCCCCCCTGCATAAATTTTAGGTAGCGGGAGTAACCCCCCCCCCCCCCCATAGATTTATCCAAATGCTTAAGCGCATTGATATAATCAAGAGCCGACATTAGCCCTGCGTTTTCGTATCCGTCTTTTGCTGGGGTTAAGCCTAGTGTTAGTTCTAATTTATAATCTTTTTCCATCAAACCTTTTTGTTTTAAATCACTTACTTTTTCAATGAGCTTTTCCACCGCAAAGGCGGCATTATTTTCATCGATAAAATCAGCCTCCCAGTCTATGCTTTTGTAATATTCTTTAATCCTATTCACATCTTCTTTTTCAAGAATTTTCTTTGCGCTATATCTAGCCTCCGTGCTTTCTCTTCTGTGTATGGCGTGGTGATAAACTTGCACACAAAGGACATTAAAATTTTTTGCGATTGTCTCTCTTTCAAAATCGTAAAATTTGATATTTTTAGTCGCTCCCCAGCCTCCCACCATAAAAACAACGGCTTTAGGCGTCTTGCCCTCATCATAGCTTATGCGGTATTCAAGCAGGCTTTTTCTTTTAAGTCCCAGCTCCACATCATCGCAAGAGGGGATTAAAAAGCTTTTATTTACTAGCATAGCATTCCTTTTTGAAAATTTAAGTTTATATTATAGCTAAAATCGAGTGGTATAATCACAAAAACACTTTAGGAAAAGCGATGCGACTTTATGATTTTGAGAAATTAAATTTAGCACAAAGAAAATGTTTTGATGAATTTTTGTTTAAATTATGCTCAAAATCCTCACCTCTATCTTATAAGGACAACGAAGAAGATTTTAGAATTTGCTTTGAAAACGAGCTTAATGAGCTTTTAAGGACTTTAGGCTTTATCAAAAAGGGCTATGAGGTCTTTTTGCACGAAAGTAAGAGGGCAGGGGGTAGGACGGATTTTCAGTATGGAAATACCCTTATAGAGTATAAAAAATATGGCACTTTAGATAATAAAAAACTTCCTAACTATCAAAAGCAACTTCAAAATTACCTTTTGGATAAGGGCTTTAATGGCTTTGTGGTGTTTGGCTTTTTATTTGATGGGGTAAGCATTTATGCCTATAAAAAAGATGAAAATGATAAGATAATTTTTGATGAAAAGCACAGCGGAGAACTAAATCCTTCAAATCTTGCTTTTTTTATCGCTACGATTTTTCAAAGCGGGATAAGGGCTTTAAGTCCTATGAATCTTAAAAATGACTTTGGGATTATGGATAAAAATAATAGATTGTTAGATAATGATGAAGTGAGATTGTTAGCTCAATTTTTATTTGAAAAATTAAAAAACACAAAGTTAGAAAGAACAAAACTCCTTTTTAGCGAGTGGGAAAAGCTTTTTCGTCTTGCGGAAAATGACAATGGAAAACACCAAGATATAAAAGAGCGCCGAGAAGTTTTTGCTAAAATTTTCGCTCACGAAATCACTAAAGAGACCGAATATCAAGCATTTTTTGCTCTGCATACCACTTTAAGCATTATCATTAAGCTTTTGCTTGTGCGTATTATTAACGATAAGATTAACATTGATGATTTTTATAAAAGTCAAAGTCTTAGTGAGCTTAAAAGCTTTTTTATCCATTTGGAAAATGGCAAACACTTTGCAAAATTAGGGATTACGAATTTAACGGATAATGATTTTTTCGCTTGGTATGCTAAAGAACAATTTAACGATACCTTTAAAGAAATCGTGCAAAAAATCATTTTTAAGATTTGTGCTTATGAAAATATCCACATTGTAAGAAATACCGCAATGATGGATATTTTTAAAGAACTTTATCAAAATTTTATCCCAAAATGTGTGAGGCATAGCTTTGGTGAATACTACACGCCCTATTATTTGGCTCAAAAAACTTTTCTTTGTGCCACAAAAGATGATAAAAATACTCATCTTAAAAGCTTTATTGACCCAAATTGTGGAAGTGGGACATTTTTAAGCGTGTTTTTTAATCATAAGCATAATAAACTTCAAGAGAAGGTAGATTTTTCTAGCTTTGTCAAGGATATAGTGGGGATAGATATAAATCCTATCGCCGTTTTAATGGCAAGGGCAAATATTTTAATACAAGGCTTACAAAAATGCACTTTTAACCCACTTAAAAAATATGAAATCCCCGTCTATCTAGCCGACAGCCTTTATGTGCCTGAGCTTGTAGAGATAGATAATATCCCTTGTTTTAGCTATTCTCTTTATACTACTTCTTTACAAAAGGCTTTTAAACTTGAAGCGATAAAAATTACACTGCCTAAGTCTTTAGTGGAAAATGAGGACTTTCTACAAATCATCACTGAGGTAGAAAGGCATATCGTTAATCTTGACGCAAAAAAGGCAAAGCAAAGTTTTTTAAAGCATATAGAGGCGAAAAGTAAAGCGATTGAAAGCTTGATAGAAAAATGTGTTTTAGAGTTGATAGCGTTTGAGAAGAAAAATCTAAATTCCATTTGGCTTAAAATCTTTTCAAATTATTTTAGAGTGGCGACTTTTAAAAAATTTGATTATATCATCGGTAATCCTGCGTGGGTGCAGTGGTCTGTGCTGCCTGAAGCCTACCGAGAAAATACTAAGCAAAATATGCGTATGGACGGGCTTTTTTCAAGCGATAAAAATGTAGGGGGTAATAATCTTAACATTTGTGCATTAATAGCGAATAAGTGCTGTGAAAGGTGGCTAAAGAAAGAGGGAAAATTTTGCTTTTTAATGCCTAAATCCATACTCTTTAATAAATCTTTTGAGGGTTTTAGAAAGCTCATAATTAATGGGAATGAAAAAATGTATTTTAATGAAGTGGTTGATTTTAGTAAGGGTGGGGAAATCTTTGAGGGTGTGGGGATAGACTTTTGCGCTTTTAAAATCAGTAAAACGCCAAATTCCAATGAGGATATAGTGCCTTTTATAGAATATGGCAAAAATAGTAAAATTAGACCAAATCACAATGACACTTGGCAAGAAGCACTTAAGAGTTTTGAGGCGAAAAATCTTTTTGCGGTAAAGCTTGAGAGTGAGCTAAATAATAATTTTCTCATCACCCAAAGTCTAGAAAGAGCAAAATATCTCAAAAGCCTCATAGGAAAATGTGAGTATCAGTTTAGAAAGGGTGTGAGTGTGCCTTATGCTATGCGTTTAGCTTTTGTGGGTTTTAGTGAGGATAAAAGGCGGGGGATTTTTAGTCCTTATACAAAGATAGGCAACCGCATTAAGCTAGACACAAGTAAAGAGGTTGAGCTTGAATTTGTTTTTTTAAAGCCCTTTGTAACAGCCCCTATGTTAAGTAGCGACAAAGCAAAACAATGGAGTAATGATTACTGCATTTGTGCTTATGAAAAGGGAGCTAAAAAGCCCTTAAGCGAAGAAAAACTTCAAACTCTTGCCCCCTACACCTACAAATATCTCAAAGATATAGAAGATAGCATAGATAAAGGAAGCAGGTTTAATAAAAGAGTGCAAAGCTTTAACGAATTTTATGGCATTTTGCGTATGGGGACTTATGTATATGGCAAAAATTTCGTTTGTATAAGAGATAATACTAAGCTTGCTCCAACTCTTTTTACAAAAATGAAAACACATTGGAAAAAGCTAGAAACACCTTTATTTGATAATCATATAAGCTTTATCAGTGAGGTGCTAAAGGGCAAAAAACACGAAAGATTTATTGATTTAGCCGAGGCTAGGTATATTTTAGAGAAACTAAGTGACAAAGATATACAAGAAATTATTTTAAATTCACAAGATAATAGAAGTATATCAAGTAGGCTACCTGTGAATATCAAGCTTTATAAATGAGCTTTGCTAAGCAAAACGCCGCATTCTAGGTGTGGTGTGCCTACAAATTGGTCAAAAAGGGCAAAATTTACTATGCTGTGTGTTTGTGTTAAAAGCTCTAAATTTTCTTTTAGGCTTAAGGGATTACAAGAGATGTAAAGGATATTTTGGTAATTTTTAGCCAAATTTATTACGCTTGTTTCAAGTCCAGCCCTTGGCGGGTCTAATAAAATGTGAGAGAAATTAAAGCTTGTTAAATCAATGTCTTTTAGCCTAAAAAATTCTCTTTCTTTTTTTAAGGCAGAGCTTAATTCCTCGCTTGAAAGTCTTGCAAAGTGGATATTTGTAGCATTATTTAAAGCGCAGTTTTTAAGGGCGTAGGCTATATTTTTCTTACTAAGTTCTGTGGCTAGAATTTGTTTAAAAAAAGCAGCGAGAGCGAGAGTAAAATTCCCATAGCCGCAGTAAAGCTCCAGCAAATCCGCCCTTTCTTGCGTAGCTATTTGCCCTATCACCCATTCTATCATCTTTTCATTGATGTAAGTGTTTGGCTGTATGAAGCAGTCGTTATCAAATTCATAGTAAATTTTTTTATCTTTAATGTTTAAAACCTGCCTCAAATTTTCTTTACCAAAAATAAGCTTTTTGCCCTTGCTTCTTGCGGTAAGATTTAAGCTTAGTTTGTTCGCTAAATTTGCTAAATCTTCTTTAATGCTAAAAATATCTTTGTGGTAGAGTAAAGTTGCGCTTAATTCTTTTTTACTCGCTAAAAATTCCACACCAAAAAGCTTGTTTTTAAGACTTTGACTAAAATTTAATTCTTTTAAAAGCTTAGGCATTAGGGTGCAGATTTTTTCATCTGCAAAGTCTAAATTCTCTACGATATATTTTTGCTTTTTATCAAACATAGCGTAGGAAATTTTACCATTTTCATTGTGGAAAAAGCTAAGCTCAGCCCTAGTTCTAAAATGAGAAGTAGGGGAGCTAAAAAGCTCAAATTTACCCGTAAAAAATGGGGCGAAAAGCTTTTTAGCTTCGTGAATTTTTTGCTCGAAATTTTGCTTCAAACTTTTTTCCCTATCAGTCTAAGCAAAAGCGTAATTAAAACAAAATTAAGAGGTAGCACAAGCCACACGCTAAGCCCTAAAGCCACAGGGATATAGCCTGTAAATAAAGAAATCGCACAGATAAATAAAGCATAAGGAATTTGAGTTCTTACGTGCTCTATATGGTCGCATTTTGCGCTCATTGATGAAAGAATTACATTATCAGAAATTGGTGAGCAGTGGTTTCCAAAAATCGCTCCTGTAAGCACACAGCTAATATTTAGCACCATATAATGATGTAAAGCTTCTGCTTCCATTCCATTTAATTTGGCAATCTCAAAGGCAAGTGGCACGGCAAGTGGCATTAACACACCCATAGTTCCATAACTTGTGCCTATGGCAAATGAGATAAGCGAAGCAAAGGCAAAAATAGTTGCAGGTAAGACAAATTCAGGCAATTTATCCGCGAGTAAATTTGTGATGAAAGTCGAAGTTCCAAGGTCTTTAACAATGCTTGAAAGAGACCAAGCAAGTAGAAGTAAAACTATGGTGAAAATCATCGTTTTCCAACCATAAATCCAAGTTTCAATCGCTTCTTTAACGCTAAAAATTTTACGCCTTACGCCTATAAAAATCGCAACAATAGCCGCAAATAAAGCCGCTTGAAAAAGAACGATAGAAGAGTCCGCACTTCCAAAAGCACTTCTTAGTGTTTCAAAGGAGAGAGGATTTGCCTTTGCACTTATAAGTTCTTCTCCCTCAAGTGCGGCAAAGCCGTTAAAATAAAAACCCAAAATCGCAAGGATAATTAAAGTCATCACAGGCACAATGGCATCAAAGGCTCTAATTTTAATATCCTCCTTTGGTGCTAAAAACTGGTCTTCAAGCTCGGCTGTATCTAGGGTGGCAGATTTTGGTAAAGGGGCGATTTGCCCTGTGGTTTTGGCTCTTACTTGTGCTGCATACATTGAGCCAAATTCACGCCCCATAATCGCCGTAAGAGCGACAAAAAAGAGCATAAAGATATTATAAAATCTATAAGGTATGGTTTCGACAAAAATTCCAAAAGCACTAACATCGTTAATGCCTATACTTGCATAAGCGTTTTTGATAAGTGAAACCTCAAGTCCAATCCAAGTCGAGATAATAGCAATCCCAGCCACAGGTGCGGCAGTAGAATCGATAATGAAAGCAAATTTTTCTCTTGAAATTTTAAATCTATCCGCCAAAGGACGCATAATGGGACCCACGATAAGCAAATTTGCATAATCATCAAAGAAAATCAAAAGCCCTATAAACCAAGTATTTAGCTGGGCGCTTACAGCCGTTTTGGCTCTTTTGGCAAATTTTAAGGCTATGGCTTTTGCTCCGCCCATTTTTGTGATGAGTGCGACCAAGCCACCTATGCAAAGAATTTGTAAAATAATCCCAGCATTAACGGGGTCGGATACGGATTTTAAAACATAATTTATGATTTTTGAAAAAGATTCGACTAAAGTATCATAGATATTTATAAGGGCGATTGTATCGACAAAGAAAATATTTGAAGCCAAAGAAAGCAGAAAAGTCCCACTTAAAACCCCCATAAATAAAGACAAAATAACATCTTTGGTTATAAAAGCTAAAACGATAGCGATAAATGGTGGTAAAAGCGTGATAAATCCATAAAATTCGGCATTTATTTTCGCGTCCGCAAAAAGAACGATGGGTAAAAGAAAAAGGGCAAGAAATTTCATTGGATTTTTTCCACAAACGAACCTGCCCAACTTTGAGTTATCGGCATTAGTTCGATTTTATTGACATTAATGTGAGGAGGTAAATGAATGATGGACATTACCACCTTAGCAATATCTTTGGCGCTAATAAATTTAGTATCCTCATAAACAGCGTCCGCTTGAGCTTTGTCGCCTTTAAAACGCACCTCGCTAAATTCGGTTTTGCAAAGCCCGGGAGCAATATTAGTAACCTTAATATTTGTGCCTCTTAAATCGTTTCTTAAAGCACGAGAAAATTGCCCCACAAAGGCTTTTGTGCCACAATACACATTACCACCAAAATACGCTATATTTTCCGCAACCGAGCCAAGATTAAAGATATAGGCATTTTCTTGCTTTCTTAAAAGTGGGATAATAGCTCTTGCCACATACAAAAAGCCCTTTACATTTGTATCGACCATAGCGTCAATGTCCTCAAGGCTTAATTTATCAAATTCCTCTAGCCCCAAAGCCAAACCAGCGTTATTAAAAAGCACATTGATATTTTTAAATTCCTTTGGCAAATTCGCCACAGCTTCAAAAAGCTCTTCTTTTTTTCTCACATCAAGATTGAGCGTATAAATTTGCTCTTTATATAGCTCTTTAAGTTTGTCTAGTCTTTCCTTGCGTCTTGCTAAAGCGACAACTTTAAAGCCCTCATTGATAAAAGCTTCTACGCAAGCTTCTCCAAAACCAGAACTTGCACCCGTGATGAAAGCAACTTTTTTCATTCTAATCTTTCTCCATAAAATAAATTTTCATTTTCCTTAAGTCCTAAGCTTCTAAGATAAGCGGCATTTTCTTGCTTGTCTGCCATTAGGGCAAAATCAAGCGCATTAAACCCCAAATCATCAACCGCAAAAATATCTACCTTTTTTTCTACCAAAAGTTTTAGCATTGAGACATTAGAATAGCTTGCCGCGTGCATAAAAACATTTTTTGAGGTATGTTCCAAAGCACAAAGCGTGATGAAATAGGGCGTTGTGTTATTAGAATTTAGGGCAAGTTTTTCATTATTATTAATGTATTTTGCATTGACATTTGCACCTTTTTCTATGAGAAGTTTTGCAACTTCATCTTGGTTAAATTCTAGGGCGTAAAAAAGTGGAGTTTTACCAAAAGCGTTGGCGTGATTGACATTTGCACCTTTTTGGATTAAAAATTCTACATTTTGCTTATTTTCTAAAGCATAAAAAATAGCACTTTCATAACCCTCATTTAAATCAAGTCCAAATTTTAGCAACATATTGATAATTTTAGTTTCTCTTCCATTTAAAAGTGCCGACCTTAGGGCGAGGTTAAGCTCTGAAAGTGAGGGGCTATTTGCTATGATATATTGTTCCAAACGCACTTCATCATAGTTTTTATTTGCTACCATTTTGGCTAACATACCAATATCTTTTTGAATTTTACTTTCTCCCACAGCCCAAACCAAAAATTCATTTAAAGCATTGCTGGTAAAATAAATATTGCTTCCTTTATCAAGCTTAAAATTTTTTTCAAAATAAGCGCCCAAAGGTTCAATTGCGTTGTTGTATTCTTTCCAAAATTCCCTATAAAGTCTGTAATTTCCTATACTTTGATAAGCCCAATAGCGAAAATATGTCTTTAAAACATCATTTCTTTCTTCTAAAATCTTTGCGTCTTCAAGCTTTTTTTGATAGCTTTGAGGGCTTAGGGCTATTTCTAGCAGTAGATATTGAAATTCTCTTAATTTATCAAAATAAGTAATGCCCGAGCAAATGCTACTATTTCCACGAATTTGGTTAGAAATTTGGTAGAGTTTTTGAGTGGCGGGTTGATTTTTGAGCGAAAGCTCACAAGTTTGAAGATTGTCAAGTAATTCTTCTTGATTTAAATCAACTTTTTGATTAAAAATTTTTGCCTTATTTTGAAGCACAAATTCGCAATCTGCCAAGCCAAAGCTTAACAAAACTGCACCTAAAAAAATTAAAATTTTCATTTTAAGCCTTGTAAAGCTAGAGTTTAATCCTCTAGCTTGAAATTTTTAATTTCATTGAAATTAAGATATTTGTAAATATTTGCTTTATTTGCGTCATTTAATTTTTCTTTGACGATTTGCAAATATTCCTCTTTGCTAGGAATTTTACCCAAAATTGCACAAACTGCGGCAAGTTCCGCACTACCAAGATAAACTTTTGCGCCCATTCCCATTCTGTTGTCAAAATTTCTTGTCGAAGTTGAGAAAACGACAGCGCCGTCATTTACCCTAGCTTGATTTCCCATACAAAGTGAGCAGCCGGGCACTTCTATCCTAGCTCCCGCCGCACCAAAGATACTATAATAGCCCTCATTAATAAGCTGGGCTTTATCCATTTTAGTCGGTGGCACGACCCAAAGGCGTGTTTTAAGCATACCTTTATCTTTTAAAATTTCGCCTAATGCCCTATAATGCCCTATATTTGTCATACAAGAGCCAACAAAAACTTCGTCGATATTTTTAGGACGCTTGCTATCGGCTAAAATTTCACTCAAAGTTGCCACATCATCAGGGTCATTTGGACACGCTAAAATAGGCTCTTTAATCTCATTAAGATTGATTTCAAGCACATAAGCATACTTAGCATTTTTATCGGCTCTTAAAAGGCTAGGATTTTTAAGCCATTCTCTCATTTTTTCCGCTCTTCTTTTTAGCGTAGTTTCACTTTCATAACCAGCCTCAAGCATTGCTTCTATAAGGCTTATGTTAGATTTTATATATTCACTCACACTTGCTTCATTTAAATCCACACAGCAAGCTGCTGCACTTCTTTCGGCTGAAGCATCACTTAATTCAAAGGCTTGTTCGACTTTTAAATTTGGCAGACCTTCAATTTCTAAAATTTTTCCCGCAAAAATGTTTTTTTTGCCTTGTTTTTCCACGCTTAATTTTCCATCTTTAATCGCATAATAAGGAATAGCATTTACCAAATCTCTTAAAGTAATTCCGGATTGTAATTCTCCGCTAAAACGCACCAAAACGCTTTCAGGCACATTTAAAGGCATTGCTCCAGTTACTGCAGCAAAGGCTACAAGCCCACTTCCAGCTGGAAAAGATATGCCGATAGGAAAACGCGTGTGTGAGTCTCCGCCTGTGCCTACGCTATCAGGCAAAACAAAACGATTAAGCCAAGAGTGAATCACTCCATCACCTGGTTTTAAACTCACTCCACCACGACTTGTGATGAAATTTGGTAAAGTTTTGTGTAGTTTAGAATCGCTTATTTTTGGATAAGCAGCCGTATGACAAAAGCTTTGTAGAACAAAATCGGCATTAAAGCCAAGACTTGCAAGCTCTTTTATCTCATCTCTTGTCATAGGTCCTGTGGTATCTTGAGAGCCAACTGTGAGTGTGCTAGGCTCGATATACATCCCCGGACGCACACCCTCAACTCCACAAGCGCGTCCTAGCATTTTTTGTGCTAGGGTATAACCGCCCTCACTCGCTTTTGGTTGCTCTGGCTTTGTAAAGATATTTTCACTTTCAAGCTTTAAAAATTTTCTCGCTTTCACACAAAGCCCACGCCCTATGATGAGGGGAATTCTCCCGCCCGCTCTTACTTCATCTAAAAGTGTGTTAGGACTTAATTTAAATTCGCTAATTACAGAGCCATTTTTTGTAATTTTACCCTCGTAAGTGTGAATTTCAAACTCATCTCCCATTTCAAGCCCACTTACATCACAAACGATAGGTAAAGCTCCACTATCTTGAGCGGTATTGAAAAAAATCGGTGCTATGGTCGAACCCATAACGATACTTCCGCTATGTTTATTTGGCACTCCTTTAATCTCTTTTCCCAAGTGCCATTGTATGGAATTTATGGCAGATTTTCGGCTCGAACCAGTCCCTACGACATCACCCACATAAACTATCTCGCGACCGCTTTTTTTAAGCTCTTTTATCTTTTCTAAAGAGCCAACTTGTCTAACTTTAAGCATAGCATTAGCGTGAAGAGGAATATCACTTCTTGTAAAAGCATCGCCAGCAGGGCTTAAGTCATCCGTATTAGTTTCGCCCGGCACTTTAAAAACGATACATTTTATGACTTCAGGGAGTTTTTCTTTTTTTAAAAACCACTCCGCATTAGCCCAGCTTTGTAGAATTTCTTTAGCATAAGCATTAGTTTGGCTTAATTCTGCTATGGTATAAAAATCATCGTGTATAAAAATGATATTTTTAAGCACATCAGCGGCGTCTTTGGCTAGGCTTTCATCTTTTAAAGCTTCGATTAAAACTTTGACATTATAGCCTCCAAGCATAGTTTCAAGCATTTTTAAAGCGCGTTTTTTATCTATTTTGGGTGGATTAATTTGCCCTTTTAAAATTTGGTCTAAAAATTCACATTTAACTAAAGCCGCGTCATCAACGCCCGGATTAACCCTTTCTTCTAAAAGTGTAGCTAAAAACTCATCATCACTTGTTTTAAGCAGCTCACAAAGTGCCTTAGTTTGCTCCACGCTCAAAGCTAGAGGCGGAATGCCCAAAGCCGCTCTTTCTTTAACCAACTCATTGTATTCTTCTATGAAAGACATCGTTTCTCCTTACAATTTTGGTTATAATTTTAGCCTTTATAAGGATAAAAGATGTTTAAATTTTATTATAAATCGCCTTTTTGTTACTTATTGATACAAAGCGAAGGGGAATTTTTACAAAGTGTAAAATTTTGTCAGCAAAAAGGAAGCGAAGAAGATATGTGTGCCTTATTAAGAGAGGTCAAAAGGGAGTTGGATTTTTACTTTTCTGGGCGTTTAAGGAATTTTAGTGTCCCTTTAAAATTTAGTGCTGGTGCATTTGAAACTAAGGTCTATGAAGCCTTAAGGCAAATTCCTTATGGCACGACAAAAACTTACAAAGAGGTAGCCGAGCTTATAGCGCACCCAAAAGCCTTTCGTGCAGTGGGTAATGCTAATGCTAAAAATGTTCTTCCCATTTTTATCCCTTGTCATAGAGTGGTCGCAAGTTGTGGGCTAGGCGGATATAGCGGAGGACTTGAGGTGAAAAAATTTTTACTAAAGAGCGAGGGGGTAAAACTATAAACTTAAATCCAAACGCAAGTTGCCATAATTTGACGGCGTAGTATTTGCTTCTTTAAAGGTAGAAACTATGTCTTTTATGACTGAGCTTAGTTTGTTAAAATCTAAATTCAAGCTTCCGTTTTGATAATCCTCTTTGGAAAGCCCTAGAAAATTAAGACTTTTATCTACAAATTGCTCTTTTAAGCTTTCGTAATATTTTTGAAATTTTTCTTTATCAAATTCATTATTTTCATTAAAAAATTCTTTAAAATCTTGCTTTAGCATTTTAAGTTCTTCTTCGCTTAGACTTTCGATGTCAAAATCATTTGCAGCTAATTTTCCAAAGACTTTCAAAGCCTCTTCATCTCTTATTATTAAGTCAAGCAGAGTTAAAGCTCCCTCAGTAGGGTCAAAAGTCCCTCCTCCTATCACATAAGAAGCCAAATCCATAGCTTGTTGCCTCATTTCATTTTTATTTAAAATTTCTTTGTAAATAATCAAACCATCGGTATCTTTATCATTTTTTATAGTTTTATCTAGCTCTAGAGCTAGAGTGGGGGCTGCAAATTTACCTTCATTATAAAGACTTACTTGTGCCTTTTTAAAATTTTCAGGCACTCCATCAGGAGCGGTTGCTATGCCATTTAATTTAATATAAGATTCCACATAACTTAAATTACTTGCTATAATTTTATCTTTACGAAGATGAAAATAGCCGTGAGGGGTAAAACCGCTTCTTGTTTCATCAAGCTCATTTTTATTTAAATAGCCATCCCCATTAGCATCTTCTGCTAAATAGCCTCTTTGATACGCTATATCCCCATACCAAGATGAAACGAATTTTTCCACATCGCCACCTAGTATATAAGAGCCATCTTTTCTTTGGTAAAAATCAGCACCGCCAAATGTATCTTTAAGCTTTTCTATACTTTGGGTGCTTAAGGCACTATTTGTGATATTTTGCGTGATAGGGTCTCTAAAATAGACATTTATCATATCACTTTGTGCGTTTTTTACCTTTTCATCAAGCTCTAAAGGCTTTAAATTTTCATCTATAGCCTTTAAATTTTCCCAGCTTTGGCTTTCTAAGTCGGCTTTTAAGCCCTTATAGACCATAGAATTAAGCGGAAAATAAAATTTAGTCGATGAAAAATCTAAAGCCATAATTCACTCCTTAACCTTCTGGGTAGGTATCAATACCATAATAAGTCAAGCAAGCCCACTGGGCGATGATTTTTTGACTTTCTGTCCCGTTGGCTTTAGTGTTTAAGCAAAGTCTGTAATTTTGCAAATTTTGAGCCGGAGTAAGATAAGGATTCCCCCAGGCAAACGCTGAACTAGCACCGAAAATAGCTAAGGTTACTAATGTGAGAGTGATTTTTCTCATTGGCAAACCCTTTTAATTCAAATTTTAACCCTAGAGTTAAGATTCATATCGGCTAAAGATAAAAAAACTTTATAGTTTAAAATATTTTAAAACAGACTTGGATTTTGGTTTTCTTTATTTTGAAATTCTTGCTCAAAATTATCGTAATTTTCAAAAATCAAGCAGTATTTAAAATCTTTCATTTTTTTTAAATCTTTTAGTTCGTTATAAGAAAAGTCGCAAAAAAGCGAATTTTGCAAGGCGGTTTTAAAGCCTTTAACGCCTTGTAATTTTTCTTGCCAAAAGTTAAAATTCGTCTCATCAAAAGCGATGATAAAGGCTTTCCTCGCCTTTCCAAATTCGACGATTTCAAAATTATCATTGATAAAATAAATTTGGTAGCACTCGAGCTTTTTTAAATCAAATGTTATTTTTCGCTCATTTTTTTCTAAAAAATTTAACCACTTTACTAAAAAATTAACATAAAATGGGGCAAGGGGCAGATTTTTATATAATTTTTCTTTATAAATGAAAGTGCTAAAAAATAAAGAAGCATTTTCTTTAAGCTCAAAAGAATCCTCGCAAAGTTTTTCATAACTCGCACAAAATTTCAAAAGATAAGCCTCATCATCAAAGCAAAAAAAGCTATCATTTTTAGCGTTTTGGATAAGCTCAAAATCCAAAAAAGCGTTTGCGTTTAGATGATTGATATTAAAAATTTTGGCAAATTCTAGTTCTATTTTGTCGCAAAGGATAAATTTTAAATTTTTTTCCTCGCTTAGAAATCGCGATAATCTCAAAAGTGCTTTTTGTAAGTCATCACACAAAAGATAGAAAACATCTTTATCCTCGACTTTGATTTCCTTTTCGCTTACAACGACAAAAGCCCCCATTTTTACAGCTTCTTTTAATTCATCTTTATCGTTTGAAAAAAAAGCATATGAGGGCTTGAGAGCTTTTAAGCTGAGTGCAAACCCCCCAACGCTTAACATACTGCCTTCATTTAGCACTTTAGCGTTTAAAAGCTCACTTAAATTTGAAATTTTCATCAGCCTATTAAAGAGCCGTTTTCTACGAGGCTTTGTGGGCTGATTAGCACGAGTTTATCTCCACTTTTCGCTGAAAGTATCATCCCATCACTTTCATAACCAAAAATTTTTGCTTTTTTAAGATTGCTTATGAGGCAAACTTGTTTGCCTATTAGCTCTTTTGGTTGATAGAATTTGGCTATCCCTGAAAGCACTTGCCTTGTTTCGCCATTTTCAAGCTCAAGTATGAATTTTAAAAGTTTTTCACTTCCTTCAATTTTTTCGCATTCTTTTACTAAGGCTACCTTAAGCTCGATTTTAGCAAAATCTTCTATCTTAATTTTAGGCATTACTTGCTTTTCCTCTTCTTTTTTTGGAGAAGTTAAAAGCGCTTTTTCTACCTTTGGAAATAACGCCTCACAAGCACTTGCTTTAAAATTTAAAAGCTCGTTTTGCTGGATAAGCTTTTGATAAATTTGTGGATTAATCTCGTAATTTAAAGCTTTAGCAACCTTTTGTGTGCTTTTTGGTAGGGTAGGGTGTAAAAGCACACTCACCTTAGCTAAAATATTAGCACATAAGGAAACTAGAGCATTTGCCTTGCTTGTTTCATTGTTTTTTATCAAATTCCAAGGCTCATATTTGCTTATGCTTAAATTTGCTACACTCAAAGCCTTAAAAAGCTCTTCTAAATAGCGATTGAATTGAAAATTTTCTATGAATTCTAGGGCATTTTGAAGATGTAAATTTGCTTCCTTTAACTCTGCTTTATAAAAATTTAAAACTTCATCTTGCAAAATATTGCCATTTGAGTATTTAAGACTCATTCCTATAATGCGGTTTAATAAATTTCCAAATTCATTACTAAGATCGGCATTAATGCGGTTAATAAGCATTGTTTCGCTAAAATCTCCATCATTTCCAAAAGGCACTTCTCTTAATAAAAAATAACGAAAAGCCTCCAAACCATAGGCATCGGCGATGATTTTTGGATAGAGGGCATTACCTTTTGACTTGCTCATTTTTTCTCCGTCCCTAGTCCACCAGCCGTGTGCGGCGATGTGTTTTGGTAGAGGTAAGCCTACGCTCATTAAAAAAGCAGGAAAATAAATCGCGTGAAAACGCAAGATATCTTTACCCACTAAATGCACAAAAGCGGGTAAAAAGCCTAAATTTTCGCTTTTTTCATCAAGTTCTAGTGAGCTAATGTAAATAAACAAAGCATCAAGCCATACATAAATGATATGCTTATCATCGTTTAAATTTGACGGAATTTTAATCCCCCACTCAAAGCTTGTGCGTGTAATGGAGAGGTCTTTAAGCCCATTTTCTATAAAATTGACAAGTTCTGCCTTTTTATTTTTAGGCACTATGGGTTCGCTTTCATACCATTTTAAAATATTTTTTTCATATTTTGAAAGCCTGAAGAAATAGCTTTCTTCCTTCAAAAGTTTCGTTTCTTTTCCGCAATCAGGACAACCGCATTGTGAGATGAGTTGAGACTGCGTAAAAAAACTTTCGCAAGAAACGCAGTAATATCCTTCATATTCACCCTTATAAATGTCGCCTTTTTCCCACATTTTCAAAAAAATTTGTTTGACAAATTTAATATGCCTTTCATCTGTGGTGCGTGCGTAAATATCATAGCTTATCTCAAATTCGTCCCAGAGTTTTTTAAAATCAAGACTGATTTTATCGGCGTATTCTTTAGGGCTGTGATTTTTATTTTTAGCGGCTTGTTCGATTTTTTGTCCGTGTTCGTCTGTGCCTGTTAAAAAAAGTGTTTTGTGTCCGCTAAGGCGATAAAAACGCGCCAAAGTATCGGCAATAATCGTTGTATAAGCGTGTCCTAAATGAGGGACATCATTCACATAATAAATCGGTGTAGTAATATAACGCATTTTTATCCTTTAAAATTCAAATCCGCCCTCAGTTTTACCCTTAGACATACTATTATAAACGGCATCTACATAGCTTTTTCTCGTAGTGCAGTTAAAAATTTGCTCGCATTTATAGCAAGAATTTAAGCCTTTATCGCTTTGACATTTTTGCAAAATGCCCTTTTTCTCTCGCATATCTTCTTCGTATTTATCAGCCATTATACGCCTTTAAAAGCTTGGTGATTTCATATTTGCTACCAAAAAAGCAAGGGCTGGTGGCGTGAATTTTGTCAAATTCAAGCTCAAGCAAGGAGTGCTTTTTGCCGTCTGTCGTTTTCCCCCCTGCTTTTTCTATGATGAAAGCAAGGGGAAAAATTTCAAAAAAAGCTCTTAATTTTCCATTTGGAGCATCTTTTGTTGCGGGATAGCTAAAAAGCCCTCCGCCTTTTAATAAAATTTGATGAATATCACTTACCATAGCCCCACTATATCTTAGTCTATAACCCTCTTCAAAAAGGCTTTTAATAAAAGCAGCGTGTTTTTCTTCCCAAAATTTTTGTGTGCCACCTGTGGCGTTTATCTTACCTTTTTCAGCCATTTTAAGCTCTTTGACATAGCTAAATGCACCACTTTTGTCAAGGCGGTAAAGTTTCACTTCATCACCTTCGCAAAAAACAAGCTCAAGTCTAGCACCATAAACGCTATAAAGTGCCGCTTTTAAATTTTTAGCCGAAACTTTTTCTTCGTAAATGGCAAAAATAGAACCTATGGCAAAATTAACATCCATTAAAGAAGAGCCATCAAGTGGGTCGTAAGCAACGATAAATTTGCCATTTTCATTGAGGTGAAGTGTTTCTTCTTTTTCTTCGCTAATGAGCGCCTTTAAGCTTTTGCTTGTGCTTAAGCGTTTTGTGATGATTTCATCGCTTAAAACATCAAATTTAAGCTGAGTGTCGCCACTTGAATTTTTTTCATCGCTATATGTGGTGTCTGGAAATTTAAGCTCGTTTGAAATTTCTATCACGGCTTCTTGGATTAGTTTAATTAACTCTTGCACTAAATTCTCCTTTTAAAGCATTGTTGAGTATGAAAGAAGCGATTTGCTCTAGGTTGTTTAAATCAAGCCATACAAGATTTTCATACGAAATTTTTTCATAGCTTGCTATGGCGTTTGAAAAGCTAAAATAGCTCGTATCAATCTCTTTACAAAAAACGCTAATTCTAGGCAAATTAAGACTTTTTAGCCCCTCAACTAAGCATAAATCAAATTCCACAAGCCTTAAAGCGTCAAAAATATCTCTTTTTTCGTGAGAAAAAAGTGTCGTTCTTGACGGACTTAAAATGATAGTTTCTGCGCCACTTTGAAAGAATTTAAAGCTGTCTTTACCCTCTACATCAAACCGCGCCTTATCAGCTGGGTCGTGCTTGATGACAAGCACTTTTAAGCCTTTTTGGGTGAAGTAACGCACTAGTTTTTCTATAAGCGTCGTTTTACCCGAATTTGATGGACCGCTAAAAGCCATAATAAGCTGCTTCATACACACTTCTTAAAAAATTTGTAAAATTATATCTTTTTTTCTTAAATTAAAAAATCAAATTCTTGCTTTGATTTTTGCCTTAATTTCATGTATGGCTAACAATTCATCGATGAAATAAGTTAAATTTTCTTTTGCGACTTGGTTTCTTAAGCTAATCATTTCATCAAAATCAATTCCTAGAATTTCGCATAATTCCCTGCCGGTTAATATATTTTCCAGCTCAAAAACGCCTTTCATACCGATGTGGATTTTTGTTTTATCGCTTTGATTAAAACAGCAAATGTAATAATCCGTTACAAAAGGAATTTTAACGCCAAAATTTTGAGAGAATTTGACTAAATTTTCTTTCTCCGCCTTAGCTTTTTTCGTATCAAATGTTTCGCCGTCTTTTAGCTCGATAACCTTACAAATTCTTTGCCTACTCACTATGAAAATAAGCATATCAGGTTCAATTGACTTAATGCTTTCTTTATAGTTTTGCGTCTTTTTAAGAATTCTTTTTGTGCATAAAAAAGTTCCTTGATTAATTTTACTTTGTGTAACATCATCGATGAATTTATCAATGTCTTTTATAGCATTACAACGCTCTACTATCATTTTCTCAAGCTCACTTCCGTTTGCGATTACAGTGGCTTGGACCCTTGAAAGAAGCTGTCCTAACTGGCTATTGCCTATAACTCTTGTATAGCCTGACTCGCCAAATTTTTTAACATCTCTACCCTTTGCATTAATGATTTTACTCATCATCTTCTCCAAATACCAAATCACAGCCGATAAAATTGCGGTTGATTTCTTTACACACTTTTAAAACGGAATAGCCCCCACTAGCTGGGTCTAAGACTAAATCCCCCTCACTTGTGGTGGCTAAAAGCAGTTGTTTTTGTAGTTCTAAGGGCTTTGAGTGCGTGTGAGATTTACTCGCTAATTTTTCCTCCCATACATCAGGGATATTATGAAGCACCCAAGTTTTTTTCGCCTGTTTGGGATATTTTTGGACGATGATTAAATGCTCGCTTCTGCGTCTGGTTCTATACCCCATACCGATTCTTTTTTTATCCCAAGTTATCATATCGACTATTCCAAAGTCTTTAAAGCGTTCAAACCACTTTTTCACCCCCTCCACTAAATGAAATTTATCCACCCAAAGAAATAAATAGCCATTTGGCATTAAAACCCTATGGATTTCTAAAATAAAATTTTCTATTAGCTCTTCACTCATTTGCGGTAAAGCCGAACGCTCCACGCCTCTACTTTTACCCTCATTTCCATAAGATAATTTATCTAGCACACCACGGTATTGAGGGTCAAAAAAGACGACCCTTATGCTTTTTTCATCTAATTTTTGAAGTAGTTTTAAGCCGTCTAGCTTGTTTTTTCTATTGAGCAAGTGAGCGATAGGGCTTTTTGCTCTTTTGCATTTTGTCGTTTGAGGGGATTTTTTAGTATCTAAATTTTGCATTTTTATCTTTCTTGTCTAAGTCAGTAAAATTTTAACAAATGAAATTAAATTTTTGCGATAAAACAAGCGGAACACATCTTGCTTGTATTTCTTTGAATTTGGATTGAAGGCAAAAAAATCTAAATTAAGGAATTAATATGAGTATCTTTAGTATCAATGATAACTCAAACTATGGCTCTATACTTTCACAAAGTAAAGCTAATAAAGAAAGTAAAGAAAATTCTAAAATAAGTTTTGCTAATGCTTTTTTAAAACAAAATGCTAGTAAATTAAATGAAATTCAAAGTGCTAATTCACAAACTCTAATAAAAAGTGAAGTTTTAAATAGTGGCTCAAATTCCACTCTTGACACAAACTATGGCTTATTTAGCGAATTTCAAAATACCGTTCATACTCTAAAATATAAACAAGCAGATACAAGCAATATTGTATCTTTAGCTTATGGTTATGGAGTAGATGCTAATGGTTATATGGGAAGTGACTTTAATAAAGCCGCAGGATTGCCAAATGATTTTAAAATACATAAATCTACTTTGGATGAGATTAAAAAAGCTGCTGAAAATGAACCTTATATTGCAGATATGAAACAATATTTTGGTGTAAGTGAGTATTATACTAATATCGATATGGCTGAAACCATAAAACAATATTATAATCTTTTTTCCAATGCTTTAGGTCAAAGTTTTCCAAATGATAAAACAAGTTTTAGTGAAGCAGATATAAATTCTATGCCTAGTGGTTATGGTGTAAGTGGAACGCAATCAATGGACTTTAATGATCCAAGCAATAGAATGAATATCACCCACTTAAGAGATTTCTCAAATTCTTTAATTTCAAATGTTTATCAAACCCCTGAACAAGCAAAAGAAGCTAATGAAATTTGGTTTGATTCAGGATGTATGATCAAGGGATTATCATCTGAGACTTTAGGTCTATCCTTAGAAGAAATCAAAAATGTTTCTAAAGGTGAAGATTGGCAATTTAATCCTGATATGTCAGTTTATCCGCAAAATGAAGATGGAAGTTATTCTAAAGAAGCTTTGTTTATGAGTTTTTTAAAATCTCAAGGTGGTCAACCTATTGAGAGTCCAAAAACCACACTTAATCCCACAATAGAAGCTTATAATAGGGCTATGGCTAAAGAGAGTTTTAGTGGTCCAGCCATACACTTAGATAGTATTATGACAGGTAAAAGTGACTTTAAAAGCTTTTTTAGATACTGGGCAGAGCGTGGCATAGCAGAAGGTGATTTATATATGTATGAAAATAACATTCCTAAAGAATCTGCTATGGGTAATTGGGCTTTAGATGCTGAAATTAAACAAGCCATTGCCAATGGCTGGAAAGCAAAATCTAGCACCATTAACTCCTACGCTGATTCTATAATGGATAGACTTAATAATCTTATAGGACAGACTAGGGTTTAGGTTTTGATTAAAGGATTTTAATATTTTGATATTAAAATCCAAAATGTTCAATTTCGAAATTCAAAGATTTTTGATTAAATTTGGTTTAGGGCATTTATTATGATAAAATGAATTATATTACATTTTAAAACAAAGGAGCTAAAATGTTTAAAAAACTATTGAGTGTTGTAGCTTTAGGTGCTTTATTGTCAAGTTCTGCTTTTGCAGAGGATATTCTTGCTAAAGTCAGTAATGGAGCAATTAGTGATAATAGTGCAGGTGTTAAAGTCCTTAGCCTTGATGAGATGAAAGAGGTTAAGGGTGGGTATTGGTTTCAAAGAGATAGTGCTTTTGATTATAATGCTGGTTCTCTAAGTTCTTATGGTTATGTTGTGATGAATGATAATAGTAATGATCATAGAGAAGTAAGCAAGCAACTTGGTTATTCAAGTAGTGGATATATCGTAGCTAAATACCGCTATGTAAATAATCAAAAAGATTATTATTTACAATATTTTTCAAGTAAATATGGTTCAGGCACAAACATTTGGGCTTATGCAAATAGTCCTGCTTATGAAATTTTAAGACAATTCCAAAATAGATACTAACCACTCTCTCTGTTCCATTTTATTCCAAAGTGGAACAGATCTTGCTTATATTATTTATATAAATATATTTAGGTTGAAGGCAAAAAAATCTAAATCAAGGAATTAATATGAGTATCTTTAGTATCAACGATAACTCAAGCTATACTTCTATACTTTCACAAGCAAAAGCTAGTAAAAAAAGTAAAGAGAATTCTAAAATAAGTTTTGCTAATGCTTTTTTAAAACAAAATGCTAGTAAATTAAATGAAATTCAAAGTGCTAATTCACAAACCCTAGTAAAGAGCGAAGTTTTAAATCATAGCTCAAACGCCCACTTTGATACAAATTATGGTATATTTAGCGATTTTCAAAATACCGTTCATACTCTAAAATATAAACAGGCGGATTTAAGCAACTCTACTAAAATGGCTTACGGTTACAGCGTAGATAAAAATGGCTATATGGGAAGTGATTTTAACAAAGCTGCGGGACTTCCTGAAGATTTTAAAATACATAAATCTACTTTAGATGAGATAGAAAGAAAAGCTGAAAATAATTCTTATATCTCAGATAAAAAACAATATTTAGGCATAGATAAATACTACACAAATATAGATATGGCTGAAACGATTAGACAATACTACAATCAGTTTAACCAAATCATTAATCATACTTTTGGTGATGTCAATAGAACAAGCTTTAGCGAAGCTGATTTAAATAATTTGCCTAAAGGAATAAGCTTTACAACTAGTGATAAGACTATAGGCATTATGCCAAAAAGTTATGATAAGCTAGCGATTTCAAATTATTATAATACCCAAGAGCAGTATAAAGAAATAGAACAATTAGGTATGTTTGCACATATTAATACGGGATTGCAACAGTTAAATTTTACTCCACAAAGTATGCAAACTCAAAATTTAGATGAAGATACTTTAAAAGATACTTTTAATCCCGATATGTCTGTTTATCCACAAAATGAAGATGGAAGTTATTCTAAAGAAGCTTTATTTATGAGTTTTTTAAAATCTACAGGTGCATTACCAAGAGAAAATAGTGCAACGCTAAATCCTACGGCTAAGTTTTACGCTGAAGCTATGCTTAAAGAAAGCTTTGAAGGCTCTTTGGCTTCCTTAGACGACATTATGACAGGCAAAGTGGATTTTGCAAGTTTGTTAAAAGGCTATGCACAAGATGGCTGGCTTGATGCGAGTATATACGCAATGGAAACAGGAGCTAAATGGCAAAATATATATGTAGGCAATGGTGCTTGGTTTGATAATCAGTTTAATCAAGCAAAAGCTAACGGCTGGAAAGCAAGTAGTGAAAGTATCGATTCTTATGTTGAATCTATAATGGATAGACTTAATAATCTCATAGGGCAGACTAGGGTTTAGAGCATTTGAAAGCAAGAAATGGGTGTCGCTATGATTTGTGATAAAAATTAAAATCATTTTAAAGCAAAAAATTTATAATAATGAGATTTTTTAAAGGATGATAGTGGATGAAAAAGATAGCTTTAATTTTGACTTTATTTTTAGTTTCTTGTGCGGATAAAAGCGGAGTGCAAAAAGAAGTGAATTTAAAAACTCAAACGCTAATGTTTGCTCAAAAGTACAAATTTAATGTCGAGGGCTTAAGCATTATGGCGACTTTAAGTTATTTAAATCCCACTTTAGACGAGGGGAGTGAAGAGGATATTTTCATTTTATCTTTTACGCCAAATGCGTTGGAATTTCGCAATTTAAAAGTTTTTATTAACAATAAAGAAGCCAAAATCGAAGCGCTAAAAGAAAATGATGTGCTTTTAAAATACCTTATCGAAAATAGCTATACTAAATATTTCAAGGTAAATTTACCTAGCCTCAAAGAAGAAACTCTTCTTAAAGCTAGGGTTTGTTCGCTGGATTTTGCGTGTTTTGAATTAGATTTTCAAAGATATCCGAAATCTTTATATTATCGTTCAGAAGATGTCGATACGCAATATAATTAGCTAAAACCTTTTTTCCATAAATACGCGTTTCTTGGTAAGGCACAAGTTCCATTGATAAAAAAGGCTCAAATTTGCCCTCTTTAAACATATCATTTCTTTTTAAAAGTCTATTGGTAAAACCTATACCAGCATTGTAAGCGTAAAAAACATAGAGTGGGGAATTAAGATATTTTTCCAAATAATTTAAGTGATGATTTGCAAACAAATAAGCGATTTCAGGCTTAAACATAAAATCTTGGTCAAAATTTGCTATCTTAAGCTCCTTGTTTCCAATATGATTAGCTAAAAACGGCATAAATTGCATAATGCCAAGAGCGTAAGAGGTCGAAATCGCCGTAGGGATAAAGCGACTTTCCTGTCTTGCTATGGCTAAAATTAAAGCTTGTCTTTTCGCATCATAGTCTTTTATATGCTCAAAATAAGGCATAATGAAATAATTTTTCTTATCACTTTTTTCTTTGATTATGGCGTAGATTGGTAGGGTTGTTTCTGTGTTAAATTCTTTTTCAAGTTTTTTAAGTTCGTTTGGTTTAGCGTTTCTTATCTGTCTAGCAAGGTCTTGCCAAGCAAAAGGACTGCTCATATTAAAATCACTCTTTGCCTTAGGGGCTTTTAAGACCTTAAGTTCAACAAAAGGTGTGTTAGTAAGCTCTTTAACATAAAGACTATAAATATTTAAGGACTCACTTTTAGCAAGTTCTTTTAAATGCGCCTCATCTTTTTTAATGAGCCACAGCCAAAAAAGAGCGTTGTCTTTATTTGCTTTTATTTTAAAACTTTCATAAGCACTTTTGAAGAATTCATAAGCCAAGTCTTCTTCTTCAAAAACAAGAGCATTTACTCCTAGATAAAAAGCACTATCTTCCTTTACCACACTAGCATTGACATCTAAAAGAGATTCTGCAAATTTGGCATTTTCTCTTTTAATGACAACATTATGTGCGAAATTCTTAAAATTATCGTGTGTGGCGAGTTGATTGACGAATTTGTGGTTGATATTAAAATCCATTTTTTTAGAATAATTATAATATCTAAAAAAGGCATTTGCATCTTCGTTTTTAATGATATATTTCATAGGATTTTCTTCATTAAATGCAAGAAGTAGGGTGCGAGAATTTTGCAAGTTATTTGCTAATTTTTTCCTTGCGTCTGGTGAAAGAGAAGCGATAAAATAAATCGAATTTAAACGCACACTTTGACAACTCGCATTTGCATCAAGAATGGTGTCTTTAGTGTAAGTATAGCACTTGGCATATTTTGAGTTAGTATAAGGTATGGATGGGACGAGCTTTTCTAATTCTTTTTTTAATGAGCCAACATAGCGAAAAATATGAGAGCGTAAGTCTTTTGCTTCTTTCTTATCTAGAGCTTTTTCCCGCAAAAGTCTATGGATATAATAATCTTTAGCGATAGAATTTTCATATTGTTTAAGGGTTTCAAGCTCATAGGGAGCGGCTTTTAAAAAACATAATGTCAAAATAAGCAAAAATATTTTTTTCATCTTAAACCCTCTATTATCAAATTGCTTAAAAGATTGTTAATAAACCATAGCGCGAAAACTATAATTAAGGGGGCTAAGTCTATATTTCCTATGCGTGTTGGAATTTTGCTGACTAATTTATAAGCAGGTGCGCTTAATTTATATAAAATTTGCACGATGGGATTATAAGGGTCTGGATTAACCCAACTTATTAAAGCCGTGATAATAATGACCCAAGTATAAGCTGTGATAAAAAATTGCACCGCCTGAACCAAAGAAATAAGTAAAGCATCTGTCATTTTAAGCCTTTCTCGCAAGTTCTTTTATAAATGGTTTAAGATGAGGGTAAAGCTCGTTAAGCTCGGGTCCGTGTATGCTTCCTGTAAGAAGAATTCTTAAGGGCATAAAAAAGCTTTTGCCCTTTAAGCCACTAAGCTGCATTAAATCCTGCTTAAATTCATCATAACTTTCCCTTGACTCACATTTTTCCAAAGCTTCTTTTAAAATGGCACATTCTTTTTCAAATTCATTAAAGTCTTTTTTGCTAAAAATGGTGTCTAATTTTTCTTTAAGCTCTATCAAAGTGCTTGCTTCTTGAGTGTAAAATTTCGCCAAAGAGGCTAAATTTTTATCTGTTTTTAAATAGGCATTTAAACTCTCATCGTCAAGTTTTTTAATGTGTTCACGGTTGATTTGCAAAAGCTTTTTTAAATCAAATCTCGCAGGGGCTTTTGAAAGCTTTTTTAAATCAAACCAAGCGATAGCCTCTTCAAGTGTGAAAATTTCACAAGGTGTTTTATTGCCGAGCAAGAGTAAATAATTTGCTATTGCGCTTGGTAAAATCCCCCTTTCTAAAAGCCATTTTACGCTAGAGTGGGCTTCTCTTTTACTCATCTTCACACCCTCTTCATTGAGGATTATAGGCAAATGGGCATAGTTCATAGGTTTTTCATAATCTAAACTCGCACGGATATGTTCTTGCTTAGGTGTATTAGAAACGTGGTCCTCGCCCCTTATAATGCAAGTTACTCCCTCAAGCATATCATCAACCGCACAAGCAAAATTGTAAGTCGGTGTTTTATCCGCTCTCATTATCACAAAACTATCGATATTTTCAGGCTCAAAGCAAAGCTCACCTTTGATGAAATCCTTAAATTTCATCGCATCTTTAGGCTTTTTAAGACGGATAACAAAGGGCTTTTCATTTTCTAAGACTTGGATATTTTCTAAATTTTCACAAGTGCCATCATAGCGGTAAGGCTTATTTTGCCTTTTGGCTTCTTCTTTTTTAGTGTTTAATTCTTCTTCCGTGCAAAAACACGCAAAAGCCTTTTTTTCACTCACTAATTTTAAAGCCATTTGGCGATGGAATTTCAAATTCTCACTTTGGATGTAATAATGCTGCCAAGAAATTCCAAAAAGCTTTAAAATTTCTTTAATTTCCTCTTCTTTCCCTGTGATATTTCTAGCCTTATCTGTATCTTCTATGCGTAAGATAAAGTCCGTTTTTTCTTGCCTAGAACAAATGTAATTAATAATAGCCGCTCTTAAATTTCCTATGTGCATATCTCCAGTAGGAGAGGGTGCAAAACGATACATTTCATAACCTTTTGTGTATTTTAAAACGCCGATTATAGCAAAGAACTTTATACAAATATTTAACCTTTACTTGTATAATTTGCCTTTTTTATTTTGGAGAAATTGATGTTGTTTTTAGTTTTTTCTTTTGGTGTAGCTTTAATTTTTGGCTTAGCAAATATTTATATTTATAAGAGGTTAGTGTTAAAATTTATTACTTTAAAATATCTAAGAAAGCTTTTTGCTTTTGTTCTTTTTATGCTTTTTTTCGCTCAAGCTTTTTTTATGGTTTTTCGCTCGAGCGAGTATTTAAACGATGTTTGGTATAGTTTTTTTGCCTCTTTATATGCGCCAACTTATTGTTTTTTCTTCATAACGCTAATTTTGGATTTTTTAAGATTTGTCCTAGCAATGCTGGGTAAAACTTTTATGAAGATTGCTTCTTTTGTTAAAGTGGCTTTTGAGATTTTTGTGCTTGCGCTTGGAGCTTTTCTTACTTATTTTAGTATTTATAGTGCGATTAAAGTGCCTGAATTTAGCGAAGTTGATATTATAATTCCGCATTTAGAAAAAGAACTTAAAATCGCTATGCTAACGGACATTCATTTGGGTAAAAATTTACACGAAAATTTCTTAAGCGATATTATAGAGAAGGTTAGTAGTAAAAATGTCGATATGGTCGTCATCGTAGGCGATTTAGTCGATACTAATCCTAACGATTTAAAGCCTTATATCTCAAAGCTTAACGATTTAAAATCAAGCTATGGCACATTTTATGCCTTGGGAAATCACGAGTATTATCACGGAATTAACGAGGTTTTAGAGCTTTTAAAAACGCAAACAAATATGAAAATTCTAGTCAATGACGCTATTGACTTAGGCTTTGCAAATATCGCCGGGGTTGGGGATTTAGCAGGGCTTAGAAAAGGTATTTTAGCACCTGATTTAGCAAGGGCTAAGGTGGATTTAAATTTAAGTAAGCCTAGCATTTTACTAGCACATCAGCCTAAAACCGCCTTGCTTTATGATGTGAGTGATTTTGATTTAATTTTAAGCGGACATACGCACGGCGGACAAGTGTTTCCTTTTGCACTTTTGGTTAAACTTCAACAAGGCTTTGTTTCTGGGCTTTATGTTTTAAGCGAAAAAACGCAGCTTTTTGTAAGTCGTGGGGCAGGGTTTTGGGGACCAAGCCTAAGAACCTTTTCTCAAAGCGAGTTGGTTATTTTAAATTTAAAGGGGAGAAAATGAGTTTTTCAAAGGATAGTTCGAGAATTTTTGGACTGATAGCGGGTTTTAAATTTTTCAAGCCTTTGCAAAAATGGATTAATGAAAGCTATGTGAAGTATTTTAATATCGATATGAGCGAATTTAAAAGTACGGATGAATATGAAAGCTTAAACGCACTTTTTACAAGAAAACTAAAAAAAGAAAGAAATTTAGATGAGGGCTTTATCTCTCCAAGCGATGGGCGTATTTTGCAAAGTGGGGAGACTTTTTTGGCTGACAATGAATTTTTTGCTTTTAGCATTAAAGGACGCACTTATAGCGTGGAAGAACTTTTAAAAGATAGCTATGAAAAAGAGGAGCTTAAAAACGGACTTGATTATGCAAATATCTATCTTTCTCCAAAAGACTATCATCGTTATCACGCACCTTGTGATATGCAAATCTTAAGCCTAACTTATACGAGTGGGGCGCTTTTTAGCGTTAATGAAAAGCATTTGTTTAAAATAGCAAATCTTTACACGCAAAATGAAAGAGTGAGCTTAAAATGCAAAAGTAGCGAAAAGGGCTTTATTTTTTGGCTTGTGTTTGTGGGTGCGCAAAATGTAGGCAAAATGTGCTTTTCTTTTGATAAAAGTGTGCAAACAAATATGAAAATTGCCCGCAACTTCACACGAAAATATGAAAATTTAAACTTAAAAAAAGGCGAAGAGCTTGGAAATTTCGAGCTAGGTTCCACCATAGTCGTTTTATCGCAAAAAGGACATTTGCATTTGAAGCCAAAAACAATGGTTAAGTTTGGTGAAAAATTTGCAGATTTTCTTTAAAGAAATTTGCTTTTCTCTTGTTTCGTTAAAAAAATATTAAAACTAAAAAAAAGTTTAAACTTACTCTTGCATTTTTTCCAAATTTTACTATACTTTAAAAAACACTAGTAAAAAGGACAAAAGATGCACATTACTTATACTTTGACAGATGAGTCGCCAGCTCTTGCAACTTACTCATTTTTACCCATTGTCAAGGCTTTTTTAAGTAGGGCTAATATAAGAGTAATAAGCTCCGATATTTCTTTATCTGGGAGGATAATAGCCGAGTTTAATGAGTGCTTAAAAGACGAACAAAAATGCGAAAATGCTTTGGCAAATTTGGGCGAACTTGTTAAAAAAGCAGAGGCGAATCTCATTAAAACACCAAACATTTCTGCCTCTATCCCGCAACTTAAAGCAGCGATTAGTGAGTTGCAAAAAAAGGGGTATATGTTACCAAATTACCCAGATGAACCAAAAAATGATGAAGAAATTCAAATTAAATTAAAATATCAAAAAATTCTTGGTTCAGCGGTAAATCCTGTGTTGCGTCAAGGCAATTCAGACCGCCGTTCTACTAAGGCGGTAAAAGATTATGCGAGAAATAATCCTTACCGCGTTGTGGAGTTTAATCCTCAGTCAAAAAGTAAAGTCTCTTATATGAATGATGGGGATTTTTTCTCTAATGAAAAAGCACTTTTGATAAAGCAAGACTGCCTAGCTCATATAGAATTTACAAATGAAAAAGGCGAGACAAAAATTTTAAAAGAAAATTTAAAGCTAGAAAAAAATGAGCTTTTGGATGCGACTTTTATGAGTGTGGAAAAATTAATGCGTTTTTATGAAGAGCAAATTGCCCTTTGTAAAAAAGAGGATATTCTTTTCTCTTTACACCTTAAAGCTACGATGATGAAAGTGAGCGACCCTATTATATTTGGTTATGCGCTAAAAGTTTATTTTAAAGAGCTTTTTGAGGAATTTAAAGAGGAATTTGAAAAATTAGGCATTAATGCAAATAATGGCTTAAGTGAGCTTTTAGGTAAGGTAGAAAATTCAAGTCAAAAAGAAACTATCCTTAAAAAATACCAAGAAATCCTAGACAAAAGTGCGGATATTTCTATGGTGAATTCGGATAAGGGAATTACAAATTTACACATTCCAAGCGATGTGATAGTCGATGCATCTATGCCTGCAATGCTTAAAAATGGTGCAAAACTCTGGGATAAAGATGGTAAAGAAAGAGACGCAAATGCTCTTATCCCTGATAAAACTTATGCGACTATTTATGAGGCTGTGATTGAAGATTTGCATAAAAATGGCACTTTAAATCCCGCAAAACTTGGTAGCGTATCAAATGTAGGCTTAATGGCAAAAAAAGCACAAGAATACGGCTCTCACGATAAAACCTTTGTCGCACCTGAAGACGGGACAATGAGAGTTGTCGTGAATAAAGAAGTTTTACTAGAACACAAGCTTAACAAAGGCGATATTTATAGAGCAAATCAAGCGAAATTTGACGCGATATTAAATTGGATAGATTTAGGAATTCAAAGACAAGAATTAAGTGGTGATAAAGCGTTTTTTTGGCTAGATGAAAATAGGGCAAGTGATAAAATAATGATAAATTTGGTGCAAGAACGCCTAAAAGAAAAGGGTAAAAACATCGCCATCCTAGCACCTTATGAGGCTTGTTTAAAAAATTTAGAGCTAATTCGTGCTGGAAAAAATGTGATTGCAATCACAGGCAATGTGTTAAGAGATTATTTGACTGATTTATTTCCTATCTTAGAGCTTGGAACAAGTGCGAAAATGCTTTCCGTTGTACCTATGCTAAATGGTGGAGCGATGTTTGAAACGGGAGCGGGTGGTTCTGCGCCAAAGCAAGTTGAACAGCTCGTTGAAGAAAATCACTTGCGTTGGGATAGCTTGGGTGAATTTTTAGCTCTTCAAGCTAGTTTGGAATTTTACGCACAAAAATGTAAGTCAAATAAGGCGAAAGTTTTGGCTGATTGCCTAGATGAAGCTATTGGGGAATGGCTTGAAAATAATAAAACCCCTTCGCGTAAAGTGGGCGAAGATGATAACCGCACAAGTCATTTTTATCTGGCTTTGTATTGGGCGAAGTATTTATCAAGACAAGCGCAAGATGTGGAACTCCAAAGCTTTTTTAAGGATATAGATATGGAATTAAGCTCTAAAGAAGACGAGATTAGGGCGGAATTTAACAATGCTCAAGGTGTGAGGGTGGAGCTTGGAGGATATTATAAATTTGACGACGCAAAGGCTGAGAAGGTTATGCGTCCAAGCGTTTTATTTAACGAAATCATCGCAAAGATAGGACAAAAATGAAAATTACCATCATAGGAGCTGGAAATGTCGGCACAAGCGTCGCTTATGCTTTGATTATGCGTGAATTTGCAAAGCAAATAGTTTTAATCGACATTAATGACAATTTGCTTTTAGCTAAAGAGCTGGAACTTTCCCAAAGTATAGCGGCGTTAAATTTGGATATAGAATTAATTTGCACTCAGGAATACTCCCACACTCAAGACTCTCAAATTGTCATTTTTACCGCAGGTTTAGCAAGAAAAGATGGGCAAAGCAGAGATGAACTTTTGCAAATTAATACAAACATTATGCTTGAATGTGCAAAAAGAGTTAAAAGATTTAATGATAATCCGCTTTTTATCATTTTGACTAATCCTGTTGATTTTCTACTCAACACTCTTTATGAGAGTGGAATTTTTAATGCTAAAAAAATCGTTGCTATGTCAGGGGTTTTAGACAATGCTCGCTTTAAATATGAGCTTGCAAAAAAGCTCGGGGTTAAAACTTCAAGCGTAGATACGAGACTTATAGGCTTTCATAATGATGATATGGTTTTATTAAAATCACATTCAAGCGTTGGTAATCAAAACTTAACCAAGCTTTTAAATGATGAGGAATTTGAAGACTTGGAAAATGAGGTAAAAACAGGTGGGGCAAAGGTGATTAAATATCTTAAAATTTCAGCCTACCTTGCTCCCGCTAGTGCTTGTCTTAGAATGCTAGAATCCATACGCTCTGGGGAATTTTTGCCTATGAGTGTTATTTTACACGGAGAATTTGGTGTGAAAAATAAGGCTTTTGGCGTTATGGCGAGATTAGGGCTTGATGGAGTAAGAGAAATTATGAATTTAAATTTATCTCTTGAAGAGCAGGAAAAATTAGAAAAATCGTTAATTAAATATCAATACAAAGGAGAATAAATGAACATACATGAGTATCAAGCAAAAGCGATTTTTGCTGAAAATGGCATTGCTACACTTAAGGGTAAGGTTGCTTTTAGTGTGGATGAAGCTGTGGCTAACGCCAAGGAGCTAGGCGGTAGCGTGTGGGCTGTCAAGGCTCAAATTCACGCTGGTGGTCGTGGGCTTGGAGGTGGAGTTAAAATCGCCAAAAGCTTAGATGAAGTTAAAGGTTATGCCGAACAAATTTTAGGGATGACTTTAGTTACGCATCAAACAGGTTCAGAGGGCAAACTTGTCCAAAAGCTTTATATTGAAAGCGGGGCAAATATCGTTAAAGAATATTACCTAGCCATACTTTTTAACAGAATGGCGGAGCAAATTACCATTATCGCTTCAAGTGAGGGCGGTATGGATATAGAAAAAGTCGCAAAAGAAAGCCCTGAAAAAATTGCAAAAGTTGGTATCGACCCACAAATCGGCTTTAAGCTTTTCCACGCTTTAGAAGTTGCGAAAGTCTTAGGACTTGATAAAGACGAGAGTAAAAAACTCGCAATGATGATAGAAAAGCTTTACAAGCTTTATATGGAAAAAGATATGAATATGCTAGAAATCAACCCTCTCATAAAAACAGCTGAGGGTGATTTTTACGCACTAGATGCAAAATGTAGCTTTGATGATAGCTCTTTATATCGTCATAGCGATATAGCAGCACTTAGAGACATTACTGAAGAAAATGACGCGGAACGCGAGGCTGCGGAATTTGGACTAAGCTATGTAAAACTTGATGGCGATGTAGCGTGTATGGTAAATGGTGCGGGCTTAGCTATGGCTACGATGGATATTATTAATTATAGTGGCGCAAAACCTGCAAATTTCTTAGATGTTGGTGGTGGAGCTTCGCCTGAGACTGTGGCTAAAGCTTTTGAGATAATTTTGCGTGATAAAAATGTTAAGGTCATTTTCATTAATATTTTTGGTGGAATTGTTCGCTGCGATAGAATAGCTAATGGAATTTTGGAGGCGACAAAAAATGTTGAAGTCAATATCCCTATCGTCGTGCGTCTCGATGGAACAAATGCAGCGGAAGCAAAAAGCATTTTAGAAAATTCAAATCTTAAAAATATCAAAGCAGCAACTAATCTTAAAGAAGGTGCTGAACTTGTAAAAAGTCTAGTAGGATAAAAAGGGGATAAAATGAGTATTTTAGTCAATAAAAACACAAAAGTTATTGTTCAAGGTTTTACGGGTAAGGAAGCGACTTTTCACGCTGAGCAATGTATGGCTTATGGCACACAAATAGTTGGTGGAGTTACGCCATTTAAAGGTGGCACGGAGCATTTAGGTAAGCCTGTGTTTAACACTGTTGCAGAAGCTATTAAGACGACTGGAGCAGATGTAAGTCTTATTTTCGTGCCTGCTTTTGCGGTGGGTGATAGCGTGATAGAGGCTGCTGATGCTGGGATAAAACTTGCTGTTGTGATTACTGAGCATACTCCCGTTAAAGATATGATGTTTGCCAAGCAATATGCTAATAAAAAAGGTATGAAAATCATAGGACCAAACTGCCCTGGCATTATCACTTCGCAGGAATGTAAATTGGGCATTATGCCGGGTTTTATTTTCAAAAAAGGTTGCGTAGGACTTATTTCTAAATCAGGCACACTCACTTACGAAGCGGCAAATCAAGTCGTGCAAAGCGGATATGGAATTTCAACCGCTGTAGGTATAGGCGGAGACCCTATCATAGGACTAGCTTATAAAGAGCTTTTGAGCGAATTTCAAAAAGATGATGAAACTAAGGCGATTGTAATGATAGGTGAAATCGGCGGTAGCTTAGAAGTAGAAGCAGCTAAATTTATAAAAGAAAATATCACTAAACCTGTGGTTGCTTTCATAGCGGGTGCGACTGCTCCAAAGGGCAAAAGAATGGGACACGCAGGTGCTATTGTGGGAAGCAGTGATGAAAGTGCTGCGGCAAAAAAAGAAGCTTTGAAAAGCTACGGAATTTATGTTGTTGATTCTCCGGCTTTAATCGGTTCAGAAATCAAAAAAATACTAGCTTAAAGGAAAATTTATGAGTATAATCGCTCCAAAAGACACACCCGTTTGGGTAGATGAGCATAGGTGTAAGGCGTGTAATATTTGCGTGAGCTATTGCCCTGCCGGGGTTTTAGCTATGCGCGATGATATCCACGCTGTGTTAGGGCAGATGATAGAGGTTGTGCATCCTGAATCTTGCATAGGCTGTTCTGAGTGTGAAACGCATTGTCCGGATTTTGCTATTATGGTGGCAAAAAGAGATGAATTTAAATTTGCCAAACTTAGCCCAGAAGCTAAAGAGAGAGCTTTGGCTGTCAAAAATAACAAATATAAAAAATTAGCATAGGAAAAGATATGAGAGAAGTTATAGCAACGGGGAATGTTTTAATCGCACAAGCGGCTATTGATTGTGGTTGTAAATTCTTTGGAGGTTATCCCATTACTCCTAGTAGTGAGATAGCACACGAGTTAAGCCATATGCTTCCTGCGAACGATGGCACTTTTATCCAAATGGAAGATGAAATTTCTGGGATTAGCGTAGCTATCGGTGCTGCGATGAGTGGGGTTAAATCTATGACCGCAAGTAGCGGACCGGGAATTTCCTTAAAGGCTGAGCAAATAGGACTTGCTTTTATCGCGGAAATTCCTTTAGTTATCGTCAATGTTATGAGGGGAGGACCTTCGACAGGTTTGCCAACGCGTGTGGCTCAAGGGGATTTGTTTCAGGCTAAAGCACCTACGCACGGAGACTTTGCAAGTATAGCCATAGCTCCAGCCTCTTTGGAAGAAGCCTACACAGAAACCATTAGAGCTTTTAATTTGGCGGAAAAATATATGACACCAGTTTTTCTACTAATGGACGAAACCGTTGGACATATGAACGGCAAGGCACTTCTTCCAGAACTTAAAGATGTGAAAATTGTCAATCGTAAAAAATTTAGCGGAGATAAGAAAGACTATAAGCCTTATGCTGCCGCAGAAAACGAAGCGGCTACACTCAATCCTTTCTTTGAGGGCTATCGCTACCACATCACAGGACTTCATCACGGTGATATAGGATTTCCAACTGAAGATGGGGAGATTGTAAAGAAAAATATCGAAAGGCTTATCGGCAAAATTAAAAACAATAGAAACGATATTTGTGCCTATGAGGAATATATGCTAGATGATGCTGAATTTCTTATTATCGCTTATGGAAGTGTGAGTCGCTCGGCTAAAGAAGCGATTAATAGACTAAGGGAAGAGGGCATTAAAGTAGGGTTGTTTCGTCCTATTACGCTTTATCCTGTGGCGGAAGAAAAAATCGCTTCTGTGGTTAGCAAATTTAAAAAAGTAATGGTCAGCGAACTTAATATGGGGCAGTATTTAGAAGAAATCGAAAGGGTTAGCTCAAGAAGAGATTTTATTTCGTTACACAGAGCAAATGGACGCCCTATCACACCAAGTGAAATTATCGCTAAAGTAAAGGAGAATTTGTAAAATGGCATTTGATTATGATGAATATTTAAGGGTTGATAAACTTCCAACTCAGTGGTGCTGGGGCTGTGGCGATGGTGTGGTTTTAAAGTGTATTATTCGTGCAATTCAAAAACTTGGCTGGAATATGGATGATGTATGTCTAGTTTCTGGGATAGGTTGTAGTGGTAGAATGAGTTCTTATGTCAATTGTAATACCGTGCATACAACACACGGCAGGGCAATCGCTTATGCTACAGGCATAAAACTTGCTAATCCTACTAAACATGTGATAGTGGTTAGTGGAGATGGCGATACTTTGGCTATCGGTGGTAACCACACCATACACGGCTGTCGTAGAAATATAGACTTAACACATATTGTGATTAATAATTTTATTTATGGACTTACGAATTCTCAAACCTCCCCTACGACTCCAAAAGGCTTTTACACCGTTACAGCACAATTTGGCAATATAGACCCAAATTTTGATGCTTGTGAGCTTACAAAAGCCGCTGGAGCTTCTTTTGTGGCGAGGGGAAATGTCATTGAGGCGGCAAAGCTTGAAAATTTAATCTATAAGGCTCTAGCACATAAAGGATATAGTTTTGTCGATGTGTTTTCAAATTGCCATATTAATTTGGGGCGTAAAAATAAAATGGGTGAGGCTGTGGCTATGCTTGATTGGATTAAGAACCGCGTAGTTGATAAGGCTAAATTTGAAACTATGGATTTTGAAGAAAAGAAGGATAAATTTCCAACAGGAGTTTTACACGAGGATAATACCCAACCAGAATACTGCCACGCTTATGAAGAAGTGCGTAAAGCAGCAAAAGAAAAAAGAATGGTGGATTTAGGAGCTTTAAAATGAAGTATCAATTAAGATTTGGCGGTGAGGGCGGACAGGGAGTTATCACTGCTGGGGAAATTTTAGCCGAAGCGGCGATTAAGGAAGGGCGTCAAGCTTTTAAAGCCTCAACTTACACTTCTCAAGTGCGTGGAGGTCCTACTAAGGTTGATATTATCATCGATGAGAAAGAGATACTTTTCCCTTATGCTATTGAGGGGGAGATTGATTTTATGCTTTCAACAGCCGATAAGGGCTATAAAGGCTTTAGGGGTGGAGTAAAAGAGGGGGGCATTATCGTGATAGAGCCAAATTTGGTGCATCCCAAGGAAGAGGATTATAAAAAATGGCAAATTTTTGAAATTCCTATCATTACCATAGCTAAAGACGAAGTGGGCAATGTCGCTACTCAATCAGTCGTAGCCCTAGCAATAGCCGCTTATATGAGCAAGTGCATTGAATTAGATGTTTTAAAAGAAACTATGCTTCATATGGTGCCACCTAAAACTAGAGACGCAAATTCTAAGGCTTTTGATTTGGGTGTAAAATACGCAAGTCAAACAAAACCACATTCGTAAATTTAAGAAGAGCTTTTTCGCTCTTCTTTGGATTTAAAATCTTTCTTAAAAGAATTTTTACTTTCATATTAACTTTTTATTTTTTTTTTTTTCTAAAATGCACCCTGCAAATTTATTTAAAGGAGAGTTCTTAATGAGAACATTTTTAGCGATTTTTATACCGTGGTTTGTATTTTTTACCATAGGGCGTCCTTTTGCAGGAATTATATGTCTGGCGTTGCAATGCACCTTCATAGGTTGGATACCTGCTGCATTTTGGGCTGTAAGCTCTGTTAATTCTTATAAGACAGATAAAAAATTGAAAAAAATGGAACAAAAGTTTCAAGAACAAATGCAAGATAAAGAACAAAATTGATATTGAAAGGATATATAATGAAAAAAGTTTTAAAAGTTGCGTTAATGAGTGGCTTTTTAGCTTCTGCGTTTTTGGTGGGCTGTGGGAGTGAGAGTAAAGAAGAGCTAGAAAAAAGAGATAAAGAATTAGAGCAAGCATCTAGGCATTGTGATGATTGGGAAAACCTTAAAGCTGATAGAGAAGATGATGTAGCTATTTTTAAAGAAATACAAGAGTGTGTGGATAAAATCAAAAAAGAACGAAAAGAAATTAAAGAAAAACTAAAAGAAATTGAAGCTAAAGAGCAAAAATAAAGCAAAGAGAGCAAAAAAAAAAGGGGGGGGTGGGTAAAAAGTTAAGTAGATTTTAGAAACTACTTAAAATTAACCCTTTTATTTTTGCTTCTTTTGTGTCTGGGCGATGAGCTTAATGATAAACTCTATTATCATCTTATATATCATTTGATAACCACTTTATCTTCGACCAACCAACAATCTTTTTTAATTAAATTCTTTTTTCTAAGGAGACTAAAAATTCATTTACAAACCAAGTCTCACATACACCCTTTTAGGTGCTTCATATCCTTCGCAAGTTAAATTTTCATCTTTTGGGTCGAGAAAATTTTCTAAAGAATAAGAATCTATCCACGCCGTTTTTCTTTGCTCTTTTTTATCTGTTTTTTTTGTCGCTAAAACTTCAAATTCTTTAAAACCAGCTCTTAAACAC
The DNA here is from genome assembly GCF_002080395.1 of Campylobacter helveticus. Taxonomy (NCBI): domain Bacteria; kingdom Pseudomonadati; phylum Campylobacterota; class Epsilonproteobacteria; order Campylobacterales; family Campylobacteraceae; genus Campylobacter; species Campylobacter helveticus. The sequence goes on along the minus strand of NZ_CP020478.1, from coordinate 873,423 downwards.
CAGTTTCTCAAAGCTTTAATGGACGGAACAAAATAAATATTTGGAATTTTAGAATAAGTATTTTGCGGAACAAGCGCTATTTCTTCCTCGCTTTCTATATACATAGTATCTAAAAAAACTATGCCATTAGGATTGAGGCTTTTTTTTAAATCTTTAAGCATTTTTACCGGGTCGCTTCTATGGTAAATCACCCCAAGGCAAAATATCACATCAAATTTTAACGCATAATTTGGCAAATCCTCCACGCCCAAAAGTTCATATTTTATGTTTGTTTTTATCAGGGTGTTAATAAGCTTAAATTGCAAATGATATTTTACTGACGGGTCAAAGCCTACGATTTGTTTGGGAGAAAATTCAAGCATTTTAAACATATAATAACCATTATTACACCCCACATCAGCAACGATTTTATCTTTAATTTCACTCATAAAAGGTTTTAAAATGTCAAATTTAATGAAACTTTGCCATTCTGTGTCGATAAAAAGCTCATCTATCTTAAAAGGACCTTTACGCCAAGGCTTAAGGTTTAAGGCGATTTCTTTTATAAGGGCGTTTTGACTTTTATCGGTAGCAATTTCTACATTTTGGGTTAGCTTAAAATTGCTAGTTAATTTTTCTAAAGAAGATATTTTTGCTTCAAGTGTTTTAATATCCATATTATAAATGCGGAAAAGCCTTAAAATAAGGCTTTTATTTATCTCTAAGTTTTAACTCAGCGATGATTTTGGTGTAAGATTGATAATCTTTTCTTTTAAGGTAGCTTAAAAGTCTTTTTCTTTGTCCTACGAGTTTTAAAAGTCCCAAGCGTGAAGAAAAATCTTTTTTATAAATTTTAAGATGTTCTGTTAGCTCAGTAATCCTTGCTGTTAAAAGTGCTACTTGCACTTCTGTTGAGCCAGTATCCCCTGCCTTTTTAGCGAATTTCGCAACAATTTCTGCTTTTTTAGCCGAATCCAAAGCCATTTTGACCTCCTGATTGGTAGAATAAAAGCCAAAATTATACCCTAAAAAGCAAAAAATAAGCTTAATTTCACTCTTTAACACTATGGAAACTTTTTTTTACTATAATACGCTGAATTTATTTTTAAGGAGTATTTGTGCTTTTGACTAAGGCTAGTGAGTATGCTTTACTTTCTTTAATTTACATTTCTTCTAAATCTACTCCTTGTGATGTCGATACTATGGCAACTGAGCTTGAGATTCCAAAAAGTTTTTTAGCAAAAATTTTGCAAAATTTAGCAAGAGATGGTTTGCTTCACTCTTATAAGGGTGCGAAGGGTGGTTTTACTCTTGCAAAAGAGCCAAGTGCCTACACACTTAAAGAAATTTTAGCAAGTGCTGAAAAAAAAGAGGTCAGCGTTTTTGAATGTAGCAATGGAATTTACCCTAATCATAAGGAAAATTGCAATCTTTTACCCGTGCTTGTAAATTTGCAAAACAAAATTAATAACTTTTTAGACACCATCACTTTAGAGGATATTGTTAAGAATAATGGCTAAAAAGAAAATAGTCGATTTTGTTTTTCCTTTTCTAGGTCCCTTAATCGCGCCTGTTATCAAGGCGAAAAGCATCACGATAGTTGTATTTATCGTTTGTATTTTAGCGATTATCATCGTTCCTTTACCAGGACCTATTTTAGATTTTTTTCTTGCTTTAAGTATTGCCCTTTCGGTTTTAATTATACTCATATCCATTTATATACCAAAGCCCACAGACCTTACGACTTTTCCTACACTCATTCTTATCATCACGCTTTTTAGGTTGGCTTTAAATATCGCAACTACGAGAATGATTTTAAGCGAGGGGCAAAATGGACCCGAAGCCGTGAGTGAAATTATCGCCGCTTTTGGTGAATTTGTGGTCGGGGGAAATTATGTCATCGGTGTTGTCGTTTTTTCCATCTTGGTTTTAATCAACTTTATGGTTGTAACAAAAGGTAGCACGAGGGTTTCGGAGGTGCAGGCGCGCTTTACTCTTGATGCGATGCCGGGTAAGCAAATGGCGATTGATGCGGATTTAAATGCGGGTTTGATTGATGAGCAAACTGCTAGAGCGAGACGCCAAGAAATCATAGCTGAAGCGAATTTTTATGGTGCTATGGATGGTTCTTCTAAATTTATCAAAGGTGATGCTGTCGCTGGGATTATCATCACAATTATCAATTTAATAGGCGGCTTTTTAATCGGTTCTTTTCAGCACGATATGAGCTTAAGCGATGCCGCAGCGACTTTTACCATACTTACCATAGGTGATGGGCTTGTTTCTCAAATTCCGGGACTTATCACTTCTACGGCAACAGCGATTATTATCACGCGTGCAAGTAAAGATGAAGAAAATTTTGCCGAGGGCACACTTACCCAGCTTTTAAGCGAATATCGCACACTTTTAATTGTGGGTTTTGTTTTATTTATCTTCGCTTTAGTTCCGGGTCTTCCTACGCTTTCACTTGGCTTTATGGCTTTGATTTTTCTAGGGCTTGGTTATTTAACCAAACAAGTAAGAGAGGGCAAAATCGACATTGTTAATGTTAAAAAAGCCAAACCAGCCGCTGCTACAGCGGGAGCTATGGGGCAGGGTGCAAGTGCAGGTGGTGCGGTCGCACCGGTCGCAAAGAAAAGCGAAGAGGAAATTCTAAAAGAAGAAGAGATTAAAATTAATGACATCTTAAAGGTTGAAATTTTAGAGCTTGAGCTTGGTTATGCTCTCATTAAACTCGCAGAAACGGAGCTAACCGAGCGAATTCGTTCTATGCGTAGAAATATCGCTCAAAGTCTTGGCTTTTTGATGCCTAAAATTAGAATTAGAGACAATTTAAAATTACAATCAAACAAATACAATTTCAAGCTCAAAGGTGTATCCTTAGCCACTTTTGAAATTTATCCGGATAAAGTTTTAGCCGTGGATGCGGGTTTTGTAACGGAGGAAATGGAAGGTATCGCCACAAAAGAACCTGCTTTTAATTCTAATGCGGTTTGGATAGACCCAAGTAACAAAGATGAAGCAAATTTAAACGGCTATGTTGTGGTTGATCCTGCTAGTGTGATTGTAACGCATATGACAGAACTTATCAAAAAGCACGCTAGTGAGCTTTTAACGCGTCAAGAAGTGCAAAATATGCTAGATAAGGTGCAAAAGGATTATCCTGTTATCGTGGAGGGTTCTAATATTTCTGTGGGCTTGGTGCAAAAGGTGCTTAAGGATTTACTAAAATACCGAATTCCAATTAAAGATATGCTAACCATACTTGAAACGATGAGCGATGTTTCCGAAGTAAGTAAAAGCCCAGATATGATAATAGAACACGTAAGAGCCGCTCTTGCAAGAGTAATTACTAATATGTATATGGACGAAAAAGGCGTGGTTGATTTTTTCATTCTTGATTCTGCGACTTCGGCATTTTTGTGCGATAGTGTGCAGTTTAGAGACGGAAGCTATCATGTGCCTTTAAGCGTAGCACAGACGGCTGTTTTAATCGACACCCTAAAAGCAGAATATGACGCCGTTTCAAACGGACGCATTAAGCCTTTCTTGCTATGCGTAGAGTCAAAACTTCGCAAATTCTTAGCCGAGCTTTGTCATAATTTTAATATTAACATTGTCGTTATAAGCTTTGCGGAAATCACAGAAAATACAAATTTAAACACCGAAGGCATTATTAAGGTAGAATTTTAAGGATACAAAATGAAAATTTATCATCTCTCCCATACAGATTTAGACGGCTATGCTTGTCAATATATCACTAATTTTTATTTTAAAAATATAAATTTTTATAATTCTAATTATGGCAAGGAAATCAACGAAAATTTTGTAGCGATTTTAAGTGATATTGAAAAAGATGGCGAAAATGAAGCCTTGCTACTCATTAGTGATTTAAATTTAAGTCTTGCGCAGTGTGAAGAATTTGAAAAAATTTGTAAAGAGAAAAAAGTCAAGCTTTTACTTTTAGACCACCATCAAAGCGGAGCTGAGTGTATGCAAAAATATGAGTGGTATCTTTTAGATAGCTCAAGGTGTGCGGCTAAAATCGTTTATGATTTTTTCTCTAAAATTTGCTTTAAAGATGAGGATTTGGAGCGTTTTGTGAGCGTTGTTAATGCTGTGGATATTTGGCTTAAAGATGATAAGTATTTTGAACTTGGAAAGGTTTTTTTAGGCTTAATTACCGGTGCGAAGGAGATTAACCGCGTAATGTTTCAAAAAGAAAATGTGCTTTATATGTTCTTTTTGCTTGATAGGGCAAGAAAATTTATAGAAAAAGAAAATGCACATATCTTGCTTGATAATGCCGTGCATTTTATCAAAAAAGATTTCTTTTTGAAAAACTGGACGGACGATACTTTAGCAAATTTACTTTCTCGTTTTGTAGTGGAAAAATTAAGCTTAATGAAAGAAGAATTTGTAATTTATTATGAAAATTATAAAGGAATTTTAAGCTCAAATATAGGAAATACCTCCATTATAGGCAATGATTTTCTAGTGAAAAATCCCGATTTTGATTTTTTCATCGATGTGAGCTCTAGAAAAACTTTAAGTTTTAGAGCAAATGATAAGGTCGATGTAAGCTTAATGGCTAAAAAGCTAGTTGGTGGAGGAGGGCATAAAAATGCTAGTGGGGGGCTTTTTATCTCTTTTAAAGATAGTGCAAATTACAAATTTATTAAAGCACAAATTGTGGATTTGATAAAATCAAAAGAATTAAAAAAGGAAAAAGGAAATGTCTAAAGAGCTTGAAGATTTAAGATATGAATTAAGCGTGGTTTTAGAAGCGATGCTTTTGTATGCTGGAGTGAAAAAAGAAAAGCTTGAAGAGGCGATAGAGCTTTATATAGATAATATCGACTCAGTACTTGAAGATTCAAAAAGCGAAGGCGTGGAAGAGGTTTTAGAGGTGGTGGAGTATTTAAGAAAACACCACAAAGAATGCTTTCAATGAAATTTCTAGTTATTTTTTGCTTTTTACCCTTAATGCTTTTGGCAAATGTTTATGAGGAATTTAGCGACTTTGCCTATGAAAAGAGGGCAGGGGGGAATTTTAATTTAAGTGAAGTTAGGCTTGTTGATTATTATAAAAATAAAAAATTTTGTTTGCAAATGATAGTTAGCTCAAAAGAAGTAAGCATTCTAAAAAGCTCTTTAGAATGTGAAAAATTAGCCAAAGATAAGAGTTTTTTGGAATTTCTAAATCGAGATTTTTTAAATTTATACCACAAGGATATAAATGCGCTTAAAAAAGAACTTGAAGCCTTAAAAAAGGTGATGAGGGATATTATGGTACATTATAAGCTTTGGTTAAAATTTGACGAAAATATGATAAAAGAGCCAAATTTAAGCATTTTAAACTTAAATCAAGATGGCGGAACTTTACTTTATAAAATCAACAATCAAGCTTGTGTCGGCATAGAACTTTTTAAAGAAGAAAAAGCAAAAATGAAAATTTACGGCATAGAAAATTTAGATAAAGAATGCAAATTCTTTATCTCATCTCCAGCTTTTAAGGAGCTTTCTTATAGCGAGAGTGGATTTAGGCTGTATGTCTTAGAGTAAGAAAAGCCTTGATTTTTAAGAAGAAGTGGCTAAGAATTTGCCAAAGATTTTCTTCTTTTGAGCCTAAAGCTTGAAAAACGCAACTATCTAAATCTCTTTTTTCTTGTGTGCTTAAATTTTTCATTAAAAACCTCATAAAAATATTGCAAGTGGGAATTATAGCATATAATTTATTTTATTGGTAAAAAATTTATTTATTTTTAGTTAATTCTTCTGCGACTTTAGCGGCTAGTTTTAGCTTTTCATTATCAAAATGCGTATAAATGCGTGAAGTATTTAAACTAGCGTGTCCTAACGCTTCTTGCACTAAAACTAAGTCTTTTTGCTTTTTATAGAGTAGGGTGGCAAAGGTATGTCTTAACATATGCGCTCCATTTTTTTGCTTACGAATTCCAGCACGAAAGAGTAATTGCTCGACGATACGACTAACATAAGCTTGAGTGAGCGGCAAACCCTTTTTATTAACAAAAAGTAGGGCATCTTGGCTCAAATAATTAATTTTAACATTATCAAGCAGGGCAGAAATCAGCTCTTTTTTTATCATCACAAGGCGGTATTTATTACCCTTAGCGTGTATGCGTATGTGATAAAGCCCATCTTCTTCGCTAATGTCTTTAAGCCTAATATGCAAAGCCTCGCTGACGCGTATGCCTGTGAAAATGATGATTTTAATGATAAGCTTATTGCGTATGGTGTTTGCTTTAAAATCGGCATTATCGATAGCTTCAAGGAATTTTTTAAGCTCATCTTCGCTCATAAATTCAGGCAGCTTCACACCTCTAGCACCAGAGACACCTGCCCAATTTTTGAGATTAATATCGAAAATATGGGCTTTAGAGTCCTCTTCATTTTGTCTATTTAAAAAATCAAAAAAATTCATCACGGCAATGCGGTAATTTTTTTTACTCGCATCAGAAAGTGCTCCTGTGATACTAGCCAAAATCTCTACAATCAAAGCCTCATCGATTTGTTTTAGAGAGTGAAGCTTGTAAAATGTGAGATAATCAAAAAGTTTTTTGAGTGGATTAAAATAGGTGCTTACTCCTGTAAGACCGGCATTTCTAGCCTTTTTGACAAGGGCATCAAGAGCATTAATGTGTTTTGGAATTTGTGTTAAGGCGTAATTAACCTCCGCTAAAATGGCTGGATTTTTAAGCTCTTTATTGGAAAGGGAGCTTAGTTTATATTTTACAAATTTAGTAAGCCAAAACAAAAGAGATTTTTCAAAATTCTCTTCACAATCTAGAGGATATTTCATCATTAAGCCTTAAATTTTTTAAAAGCTATTTTAGTATTAAAAAAGTAACGAAAGGCTTTTTAAAGCAAATTTGAATTTATGAATAATTTATAATAATAGTTAAAAAAAATTATAAAATAAAACTTAATTTAATCATATAATTTTATGATTAAAGGTAAAATTTGTTAAATTTTATAATTTTGTATTGAAAACTATAATTTTCAAACTTTTATTAAAACACACAAAGCTTCACTCTAAATATCTCCTTTAATCTCTATTTTATAGGATATATATCTTTTTAACTTTTGCGTTAAAATAATTTATCCATAAAATTTGACAAAATATTTTTTGTAAAATCTCTTGCATTTTGAAAATTTATATTTTACTTTTTAAATTTTCTAAGATGAAATTTGAAAATATGATTTTTTAAAAAATTATCAATATTATTATTTTATTGATAAAATTTTTTAATGATAAAATAAGTCAAAATTGCCCTATTCTCACTCTTTCTTTTTTTATTAGTTTAAGTTTTTTATAATTTTAAAAAAGGAGCTTCATTTTGATTTTAGATGAAAAGAAAATTTATTATTTGCTTTTTTGCCTTTGTATTTTCTGTTTGCTTTTATCGCATACTTTTTTTCAAAATTATCTTTTTATGCGTCCTTGCGAGCAGTGTGTTTATGTGCGTTTGGCTTTTTGTATTTTAATACTTTCTTTCATTTTTCTTTCATTTAAATCTATTCAATTTTTGGGCTTTACCTTAGCCTTTTTTGGAATTTTTTATGGAGTAAAAGCCTCTTTAAAATTAATGCAAATGCACTCTGCTCTACTTTCAAATAACCCTTTTCTAGCCTCTTGTTCGACCTATCCGCGTTTTGCTTTTAACTTACCTTTAGATAGATTTTTCCCATCTTTTTTTGCACCGACAGGCATTTGTGCTTTGGATGCACCTATGCCCCCTAACGATGTGAATTTAAGCACTTTGCAAGATTTTTTTGTCGATTTTTATTCGCAAGGATGGTATTTAGTGCCAAAATTTGAGTTTATTAGTATGGCGGAGGCTTCTTTGCTTATTTTTAGTTTTATTTTAATCATAATTTTTTTATTTTTTATTAAAAAACTTAATTTAAGAGCTAAATTTGTAAGTTTTGCTCTTTTTTTAGGCTTGATTTTACTTGCGTGATTAGGAATTTTTGCTACAATTTTTTTTATTTTTAAGGAGTTTTTATGTTAAAAAAATCTATTTTGACACTTTTTTGTGCGTTGTCTTTTGCCTTTTCGCAAGATTATATCACGCTTAAGGATAAAATTGAGACGAAAAATACTCTCATTGAGGTTTTTTCTTATAAGTGTATCCACTGCTATAATCATCAAAGATTTGGCACTCTTGAGACTTTAAGGGAGAAAATTCCAAATTTATCTTATGAAATTTATCCCATAAGTATAGCTGATGCGAAATTTGGCACGCTTTTAAATGAGCTTTTTGCTTATGCTATTCATACAGATAGGCAAAATAAAAAAGATGCAAGTTACCAAGATAGTCTAGCTCATCATTTAGCAAAGGCGTATTTTGAAAAATACTTTTTGATAAATAAAAAAGGTCAAGTTGTCGCCACAAAAGAATTTGAAAATGAAAAAAGCTTTTTGCAAAATGGACTTAATGTGCTTAAAATCAGCGAAAAGGAACTAAAAGATTTTATCCAAACAAAAGAGGCTAAAGAGCTTTTAGAGCGTTTTGAGTGGGCTAATGGAGTTGCTAAAAACTACGGAACACCGGCTTTTGTCGTCAATGGCAGCTATCAAATCAAGCCCGAGGCTATCGATTCTTTTGAAAGCTTACTAAAAATTATAGAAGAATTAAAAAACAAGTGAGGCAGTGCATATAGCATTGCCTCATATTTTAGTAGTCAAATTCGCTATCTATGGCGATTTTAGAGATGTCTTTTTTATGCTCTAGTTTTAAAAGTGGAGCCTCTTTATCCATACCTAAAACCTTGACCTTTTTACCATCGATAAGTAAGGCTACACCCTCAGGAAGAGCATAAACGATGGATTTTGGATTAAGAATTAAAAATTCCTCCAATCTTTCCTCCCTACTCTCGCCATTATGTCCCACAGGTTTTCCTGAAATAAAATGCGGATTTATTTGATGTGGAAAGATGTTAAAGGTATTAAAAGACTCAGGCTCTGCGATAGGCATATCATTTGTTGTTTGCATAGTAGCACCTGCGACATTTGAGCCAGCCGACCAGCCTACATAAGGCACACCCTCGCTTACCCTCTTGGCGATAAGCTCGACAAGTTCATTTTTGTAAAGCTGATTGACAAGCTCAAAGGTATTTCCCCCACCGACAAAAATAGCATCTGCATTCTTGATAATATCTGCTGCTTTGCCCTTATGCACGCTGATGATTTTTACATCAAGACTTTTAAGCGCTTTTTTTACTTGCTTTTCGTAGGCGTCATAACTTTTTCTCACTCCAGCATAAGGGATAAAAGCGACTTTTTTGCCTTTGAGCTTATTTTTCTCCACAAATTCCTTAAGCCAAGGAAGAGCGTGATTTAAATAGCCCGTATCCTTATAGCCAGAACTTGAAAGCAAAAGAGCTTTTTGCTTATCTTTTGGGAAATTAAACGCCTCTTTCGCACTTAAGCTAGAAACGCTAAGACATAAAGCCGCCAAAGAAGCGACACCGACCTTAAGAATCATTCTTCTTTTCATTTAATCTCCTTTAAAAATATTAACCTTTTCATTATAATTTTATTTACTTAATTTTTTGTAAATTTTTATCGTAATGAAAAATAAAAGCAAAATTATTGGCTAATTTTAATGCTGTTTCAAATTTTTTAAATATCTATAAACACTAGGTTCCGAAATTTTTAAAAATTTCGCCACGATAGGAACAGCCCCTTTAATGTTAAAAATACCCTTTTCGTAGAGTTTTCCTACAAGCTCTTCTTTTTGTTCTATGCTTAATTGATACTTGGAATTTAAATAACTCGCATCGACACTTTGAGCTAAAATATCTTCTATGCTAGGACTTAGTGTCTCTACGCTTGGACTATTAAATTCGCATTTACTTAAAAATGCACCCATATCGCCTATTTTTTCTAAATCTATAATTTTACACACTATATCTCTCATAATACTAGTGTCGTGATTGATACATAAAATTCCCACCAAATCATCACCGTGCTTAATGAAAAAGGTCGAACCGCGTATGAGTTTTGACTGCCCTACAAGAGCCTTATAATCGCACAAAAAGTCCGTTTCTAAATATCTTTTATTTTGGATTAGCTCACTTGCAAAAGCTGTTAGTGGGGAATTTAGAGTGCGTCCGCTGATGTGATTGTTGGCTATTGCAGCTATTCTTGCTCCGTCTTTTTCGATGATGTGAAAGACGACTTCATATTGCACTCCTAAAACTTCTCCTAAAAAATGTGTTAATCTAATAAATTGCTCTTTTTGCTCTTCGCTCATAAAATCCCCTATTATTACTTAATAAAAGTCTAAATTCTACTCTTTATCTTTAAAAATTTTCTTAAAAATAAAAAATTATTATTATAATAAAAAAGTATTGACAAAATATTATTATTAATGATACAATATAATTTATTTAATTTGTATTTAAAGGAGCGTTTATGTCAAATTATCCTAAGGCTATAGGTCCCTATTCTGCTTATAGAGAGGCAAATGGACTCTTATTTATTTCAGGGCAGCTTCCTATTAACCCTACTTCAGGAGAGATAGAAAGCGAGGACATTAAAGAGCAGACAAGACAGTCTTTAAAAAATATAGGTGCCATTTTAGAAGAAAATGGCATTAGTTATGATAAGGTGTTAAAAAGCACTTGTTTTTTAGCGGATATTAATGACTTTGCAGCCTTTAATGAAATTTATGCAGAATTTTTTCAAGCACCATACCCAGCAAGAAGTGCGTTTGCAGTTAAAGATTTGCCGAAAAAAGCTAAAATTGAGATAGAGATTATCGCTCAAAAAGGATAAGTTATGCTAGGGATTACTTTTTCTTTATTTAGCGTTTTTTTACTTGTTTTTATGCTTTATAAAAAGATTAATGCACATATGGCATTGCTTTTAAGTGGACTTTTATTACTCTCTTTGGCTACTATTTTTGGACTTTCACCGCATATTGTGGCTAAGGGTTCTTTAAATTTGGGCTTTTTTGATATCTTTCAAGTTTTTAATCAAACGATGTCAAGCACCCTAGCAGGACTTGGCTTAACTTTAATGTGTATAGCGGGTTTTTCTGCTTATATGGACCATGTTGGGGCTTCTTATGCTCTTTTTAAGGTTTTTGAAAAGCCTTTAAAAGCAGTAAAATCACCTTATATTTTACTGATAGTTGCCTATTTTATCGTGCAATTTTTGGTTCTTTTTATCCCATCTCACGCTGGTTTGGCACTTTTGCTTATGGTTACAATGTATCCTATACTCGTTCGCTCGTACTCGTTCGCTCGGGCGTTTCGAAACTTTCAGCTTTAAGTGTCATTGCTATTTGTCAATATATCGACCACGGACCTGGAAGCGGTAATGTTATTATGGCGTCAAAAGTCGCTGAGATTGACCCTGCGATTTATTTCGTTCATTATCAATTACCCACAACCCTACCTATCATCATCGCAGTAGGTATAGCTCTTTATTTTTGTAATAAATTTTTTGATAAAAAAGATCATTTTGTCTTTGACGCTGAAAAGATAGAGCAAGAACTTAATGAAAACAAAGGTAAGGAAGAGGAGCTTAAAAAGCCTCCTAGAATTTACGCCATTTTGCCTGTTATTCCTTTGGTTTTAATTTTAGGCTTTAGTGCTGTTTTGGATAGTATTTTGGTTTTGCTAGGTTTTAGCACAGCTGAAGAGGTCAAAGCTGCGGCTAGCACGGCGATTAAAATGAATGTCCCTGTGGCTATGGTTATTTCGACATTTATTGCCATTTTATTTGAAATGATTCGTTATAGAAGTGTTGTAGATACTTTAAATTCTATTATGATTTTCTTTAAGGGTATGGGACATTTATTTGTAATTACCGTATCTCTTATCGTTTGTGGTCAAGTGTTTGCAAGTGGGCTTTTATCCGTAGGCTTTGTCGATACTCTAATAGAATTTTGTAAAAATGCAGGTTTTGGAGTGCTTGCCATTATCATTGCTGTTTCAATCTTACTTGCTGTTTGTGCCTTTTTAATGGGAAGTGGTAATGCGGCGTTTTTTAGCTTTGCTCCGCTTATCCCAAATATAGCAAAGCATTTTAGCGTTGAAACTATCACTATGATAGCTCCTATTCAAATAATGACAGGTTTTGGAAGGTGCGTTAGCCCTATTGCTCCGGCAATTCTAGCTATTTCGGCGATTGCAAAGGTGAGTCCTTTTGCTGTGATTAAGCGAACGGCTATTCCTATGCTTGTAGCGGCTATTGTAAATATTATTATGACTTATATTTATCTTTAAAGGAGAAAAAATGAATAACAAAACAAAACTTATCCATTGCGGAAGAGGCGATGAAAATGCCGAAGTAAGATCGGTAAATCCAACCCTAATGCGTGCATCAACCATACTTTTTAAAGATCACGCCACTTGGCAAAAATATAGAGAGTTAAGAAAAACCCAGCGTGTTTTAAGCTATGGTGCTAGAGGCACAGCGACAAATTTTGAGCTTGAAAAGCTTATTTGTGAGCTTGAGGGAGGACATAGAGCACAGCTTTTTCCAACGGGCTTGGCAGCTTTAGCTATGGTGCTTTTAAATTATGCAAGTAAGGATGCGCATTTTTTAATTACTGATGCGATTTATGGACCTGTGAGGACGATTTGCGACTTATTTTTGAAAAAAATGGGCGTTGAGATTGATTTCTTAAAAGCTGATGCAAGTGATGTGGAGGAGAAAATCAAGCCTAATACTAAGCTTATTTTATGTGAGTCGCCGGGATCAATTTTATATGAGATTATAGATCTACCAAAGCTTTGTAAAATCGCCCACTCTCACAATATTCCTGTGGCGATTGATAATACCTATTCAAGTGGGTATTTTTTAAATCCTTTAGAACTTGGTGTGGATATTTCCGTTATAGCGGCGACTAAATATTTAAGTGGGCATTCAGATGTTACTATGGGTATAGTTGTCATTAATGAAAAAGAGTGGAAAAATTTCGACAAACTTCCAGAAGCCTTAGGACTTACGACAAGTCCAGATGATGCCTATTTGGTGCTTCGTGGCATGAGAACCTTAGATGTGAGAATGAAAGCTCACGAAAAAAGTGCTGATGAAGTAGTCGAATTTTTACAAACAAGAAAAGAGCTTAAAACCATCTTTTATCCTAAGTTAAAATCTCACCCAAATCACGATATTTTCGAACGCGATCACAAAGGTGCTAATGGTATGGTAACGATAGAATTTGCCGAAGGTTACACTAAAGATGATGCGATTAAATTTGTAGATTTATTGCAATTTTTCTCCATAGGTGCTAGTTGGGGTGGCTATGAAAGTCTAGCCACGGTAACAACTCCTCCTAGAACAGCGACTGATTGGAGTGCTAGAGGTCCTTTTGTGAGATTTCATATAGGACTTGAAGATCCTAAAGATTTGATTGCTGATTTAACTCAGGCTTTTAATGGTATTAAAAAATAAGGAGTGAAGATGACAGGAGTTAGCGTATTTGACCAAAGATTATTAGCGAATTCTTGGAGTAGTGAGAGTATGCGTGCGGTTTTTTGCGAAGAAAACCGCATACAAAAATGGCTCGATGTCGAAGCAGCACTTGCTAAAGCACAAGCTAAGCTTAAGATTATCCCTAAAAAAGCTGCCGATGAAATTGCTAAAAAAGCACATTATAAATTTATGGATATGGATTTCATTTTTGCAGAATATAAAAAGACTAAGCACCCCCTAGTGCCAACGGTAAGAGGCTTAGAAAAGGCTTGCGATGATAATTTGGGTGAATATGTGCATTTTGGAGTAACAACTCAAGATGTCATTGATACTGGGCTTGTATTGCAGTTTAAAGAAGCGATGACTTTGGTAAAAAGTGAATTAAAAGCCATAGCAAAAGCTCTAGCTAAACTTGCTAAAACACATAAAAATACCCCTATGATGGGAAGAACTTTAGCGCTTCAAGCCCTGCCTATTACCTTTGGGCATAAGGTTGCCATTTGGCTTAGTGAGCTTGACCGCCATTTTGAAAGAATTTTAGAGCTTGAAAAAAGACTTTATGTCGGTAGTATAGTAGGTGCTGTGGGGACTAAGGCAAGTTTAAGTGATGAGTGTAATGAAGTAGAGAAGCTAACTTTAGAAAATTTAAAGCTTGAAGTGCCTAATATCTCTTGGCAGCCAGCAAGAGACCGCTTTATCGAACTTGGCTTTGTTTTGGGTAATATTAATGCCACTTTTAACAAAATCGCTCATCAAATTTTAATCTTAGCACATAATGAAATTGATGAAGTTGCCGAGCCTTTTGGTAAAGGTCAGGTAGGCTCAAGCACTATGCCGCATAAAAGAAATCCAGCCGTGAGTGAAAATGCCGTTACCGTAAGTAACGCCCTAAAGGCAAATTTAGCTATATTAAGCGATATAGAAAGGCACGAGCACGAAAGAGATGGGCAGGTATGGAAAATGGAATGGAAGCTTTTGCCAGAAATGTTTTTAATGCTTTCTGTCGTTTTGGAAAATATGAAATTTGCGCTTAGTGATTTGGAAGTTAAAAAAGACAAAATGCTTAAAAATCTCAACACTCTTAATGGCTTTGTTTTAGCCGAACGCGTGATGTTTGCTTTGAGCGATCATTATGGTAAGCAGCACGCTCACGAAATCGTTTATGAAAATGCTATGCTAGGTATGGAAAAGAAAAAGAGTTTTAAGGAAGTGTTGTTGGCAGATAAAAGGGTTTCTAAGGTCTTAAAAGAAAGTGAAATTGACGCTTTGCTCGATGCTAGCACTTATGTAGGATATGCACCAAAACTTGTCGATGAATTTTTAGCGAAAATTAAAAATAGTGCTATTTTAAAATAGGAAATTTTATGTTTTATAGCGAAAATTTAGCAGATTTTATCACAAATCTTAAATTTGAAACCCTCCCCTTTTCTGTCGTTCAAAGAGCTAAAGAACTTATGCTTGATAGCTTTGGCACGGGTTTGGCGGCAAGTAAGGAAGTATGCGTTTTAAACGCTTTTAAAGCCTTTGACGCTTTAAGTTTAGTTAAAAACACGCCTATTTGGGTGAGTGATAAAAAGTTAGATCCCATTTATGCCACTATGCTAAATGGCATAGCAGCACACGCTCTAGACTTTGACGATACACATACAGAAGCCATTTTGCACGCTAGTGCCATTTTGACCCCTCTTTGTTTAAGCTATGGTTTTCACGCTACTAAAGACGCAAAAAAGATCATAAAAGCCTTTATTGTAGGCTGGGAAGTGGCTGCTAGAGTCGGTATAGCAAGTAAGGGAAGTTTTCATAAAAGAGGCTTTCACACAACGGCTATTGCGGGAATTTTTGGTGGAGTGAGTGCGGTGGCTGTTTTGCTTGATTTAGACAAAAAGCAAATCGTCAATGCCTTAGGACTTGCGGGAAGCTTTGCAAGTGGAGTTAATGAATTTTTGTCAAATGGCTCAAATTCTAAGGTCTTACATATTGCTAATGCTATTAAAAATTCTATCATCATCGCTCATTTTGCTAAAAATGATATGAGTGGTCCATTAAGCATTTTTGAGGGGCGTGATAATGTCTTTAAATGCTTTGGTATAGAAGAGCAGTGCGATAAAGACGCACTTAGTGAGGGTTTAAATGAAATTTGGCAAATTATGCAAGTGTCGATTAAGCCTTATCCAAGCTGTCATTTTGCACATGGACTTATTGACTGTGCAATTTCTTTAAAAAATGACGGCTTTAAGGCTGATGAGATAAAAAGTATCCATTGTTTTGTTGATGAAGTGCCTATCGCTTTTATTTGTGATCCTTTAGAGGCTAAATACACTCCAAAAAGTGCTTATGAAGCTAAATTTTCTATGCCCTTTTTAATGGCTTTAGGTTTTTTCGATGGTAAAATCACTCTTGATTCTTATGCAAATTTAAAGCGTAAGGAAGTGCTTGATTTTGCAAAAAAAATCACTTATGAAAAAAGAAATTCGCAGGGCTTTCCCAAATATTTTCCGGGACATTTAGAAGCTACTTTGCAAAATGGCAAAAAAATTCAAAAAGATATTTTCATCAATAAGGGTAATTTTGACAATCCTCTAAGCCTTGAGGAGCTAAAAGCTAAATTTATGAATAATGCTCTAATTTGCATTGATGAAACTAAGGCTTATAAAATTTGGGAGCAAATCGCAAGGCTTGAAAGTCTAAACGAGCTTTCCTTTTAACCCTCCCCCCTATTTTAAGGGGGTTTTATTAAAATATATATTTTCTCTTTGTCTAAAATCTTGCATATTTTCAAGTAAAAAAGCGTAAAATTCTTTGCCGTGATGAGGGAATTTTAAATGTGCTATCTCGTGCAAGATGACATATTCTATCGCTTTTAGGGGCTTTTCTGTTAATTTTAAATTAAGATTAATGTAAGCTTTTTTATGATTACAAGAACCCCAACGCGTTTGCATCATTTTAAGACGAATTTTACTTGGATAAAGCCTTGTTTTTCTCTGCCATTTTTTAAGATAAAAATTAAAGATAATCCTAGCATTTTTCCTTATAAAAATTTGCAAATGCTCTAAATTTGGCGTTTTTATCTCATTTTTGAAAAGCTGTGCTTTGCTTAAATTTGGCTCTAAAATAAGCTTGTATTTTTTACCAAGAAAGATAATTTCATCGTCTTTTTTTGCATTTTTTTGATAATTTTGCCACGCATTTTCAAGCCATTTTTCATTTTTTTCTAAAAAGCCCTCAAGTCTTTCTAAGGGGTAAAAATAAGGCAAAGTGAGCTTAAATTCCCCTACCCTACTATCAAATTTTAAGATAAGATTTCTCACAGCTTTTTTAAACACGCAAATTTTAAAATTCCGCCAAGTTATACGAGTGCTTTGTTTTGCCATTTTTTACTTTTCCACCTGTAAGCATTCACCAAGCCTCTTAAAAACTCATCAGCGCAAAAGCCAAGCCACACACCGACAATCCCAAGCCCAGCATAAAAGCACAGCACATAGCCCACAGGCAAAGAAACCCCCATCATAAAAACAAGCCCACTAAAAAACGGAAATTTCGCGTCCCCACTTGCCCTTAGGGCATTGACCATCACGATATTAAAAGAGCGGAAAATTTCAAGGAAGATAGAAAGCGTAAAAAGCGGTATCATTATCTCTTTTAGCACTTCTTCAAGCTTTAAAACGCCCATAGTAAAGTCCTGCAAAATGAAATTAAGCAAAGCCACCAGCGCAGAAGCTATAAGGCTAAGATACAAGGCTATCCAAGTATGCTTATAAGCGACATTAAAATACTTCGCACCCACAAGCTTACCAGTGATGATTTCATTTGCCACGCTGATGGCTTGACCGATGAGCATTATCATCATAGAAATTTGAAAATAAATCGTCTGCACGCTTAAATTTTCTTTGCCTAAACTCGCCACAAAAGCAAAGGCTATGGTGTATTGCACTATCCATAGTAGATTTTCCCCAGCAGAAAAACCACCTATATTTAAGACCTTTTTAAGCACCTCTTTCTCAAGGGCAAGCATTTCGCGGATTTTAAGATGAATTTTAAGCTTAAAAGCAAGGATAAAGAAAAGCGCTAAGATAGCTAAAATGCGCCCAAAGATATTACTAAGCCCTACTCCAAAAAGCTCTAAATTTGTATGGTGCAAGACGATGTAATTTCCAAGCACAATGACCCCGTCCATTAGAAGCGTTACAAACATCACAAAAAAGGCGTGGTTATACACCCTCACAACAGCCGCCATTACGATACCAACAGCGTCAAAAAAAAGGCAGATAGCAAGCATATGCAGATAAATTTGACTATCTTTTAAAAGCTCCTGTGGGATTTTAAGCAAAGTGAGTAAAAAATCCCCACAGATGAAGATAAACACCGCACAAAAAAAGCCCAAAAGTGCATTTAAAAATAAGCTTTGATGAATGACCTTTCTAGCCAGAGTGAAATTTCTAGCGCCCAAAGCTTGAGCTATCACCACGCTACACCCCACGCTTAAAAAGCTAAAAATGGTAATGAAAAGGTCTAAAATTTGATTCCCAGCACCCATAGCACCGACTAGGGAATTTGAGTATTGAGAAACCATAACGGTGTTGATGATTAAAGAAAGATAGCGTAAAAACATCTCGCAAAATATCGGCACGCTAAGCCGTCTTAAAGAAAGCTGCTTCAAAGTCTGTCTCCATAAGGTAAAGATTTGATGTAATTTTCCATAAATTCAAAGTCTGGTTCGCCTTTGTGATTTATGGGGAGTTTGATGATTTCGTTTTCTACTCTTCCCAAGTTTCTAGCCCTCCCGTAAGAATAACGATAAATTTCTTGATTAAGCACCGTGCATATAAAAAGGGCTACATACTGATTTAAATTTTCATTTCTTAAAGTGCAGATATTCGTCCCTGTGGCAAAATTCTCTTTTTGATAAAAGGCATAAATCCCCTCTCCGCCTATGCTTATGCAATTTCCTTTTGTGATAAATTTAGCTTCCACTTCTACATACCCATCGCAACCATTATTTAAAGCCGTCCTAGAGATGAAGGGGACATTACCCCCCCCCCCCCCGACTTCATCTAGCTCACTTTTTACCAAAGAAAAAGTGCCAGAGCATTCAAAAATATCACCAAGTCTAAACTCGCCCCAACCACTATCATTTAAATATAGTTCATTAACAAAAGGCTTGTTATTTTGAACTTGACTTACATATTTTTCTATAAATTGCCAAACTTTTACCGCCTGTCCTCTTTGCATTAAAAAAGATAAATAATAATTTAAAGTCCTTTGAAAATCCGCCTGTGAAAGTTTAGAATAATCCGTTTTCATATAGGCTTCGCATAGCCACTCATCTTCGCCACTTACTTTTGCTGCGGCACTTAAGCCATCTATGATTTTTTTATTTCTAAATAAATCTAGCCATTGCTCTTCTATCTTTTTCCATTTTGATTCTCCACTTTCATCAAATTGCTCCACTCTGCCTAAATTTTTCTTTTTCTTAAAGCCGTCTTCTTTAAAATAGCCAAAAAAGGTTTCGTTTGTCGTGCCATCGCTATTTTGATGTGGTTTGCCAAGAGTGAAAATCATACAACAAGCACTCACAGACGCCCCCGGGTAAAACACCTCCGCAGGTAGGGTGAAAACGGCTTCTAGGGTGTTGTTTTCTAGCATTAAATTTTTGATATTTTTAATATCGCTTTTGCTCCCTATGGCTGCACTCATAGGAAGTAGCACGGCTAATTTTACTTCCTTTCTCGCCTCGTTTTTAGCTTCTCTTTCCTCATTTATCTCTTTGATAATATCGCTTAGATATTGTATAAACACAAGCCCTTTTGTGGGGTCTTCCTTGCCCTCTTTCGCACCTTTGCTCCATTTGTTTTTGTAATATTCAGGTATGCTTATGGGCTTGGCGTTGTAAGGGGGATTCATTAGGATAATGTCAGGATTTGCCTCTTTGATAAATTCTTTTTTGTCAAAACAGCTTCCAAATTCTATATTACTATTACCATCGCCGTGGATTAGCATATTTGTCGTGGCTAGTCCGTAAGCCTTTTCCTCCACTTCTATGCCGTAGATATTTTCTTTTTTGACCTTTTCCATTAGCTCTTTAGCTTCTTTTTCGCTCTTGCCTCTTTTACAATCGCTTAATTCTTTTACCATAGCTTGAACGAGAAATGACCCACTCCCACAAGTGATGTCAAGCACTCTTTTTGTCCTATCCACACCCACAACGCGGCACATAAAATCAGTAATATGGTCGGGTGTGAAAGCTTGGTTTTTATCAGCTTTGCCTGTGTATTTATTAAAAGCGATGAAGAAAAGATTTAAGATGTCTTGCCCCTCTTCGCTCTCGGTATCGATGTATTTATAAATATCTACGAGGATAGTTGTTAAAATCTCTATCCAGTCTTTTAATTTTAGCTTTTTAATTTTTTGATCGTTTAGGACATTTTTTTGTAAAAGTTCTATTTTTTTCGCTTTGTTATTTGAGCCGTCAAGTAAATCGCTTAAGGTTCTTTCTATGCTTACGCGGATAGCGTCTTCGTTTGAATTTTCCCAAAATTCTTTTAAATCTTTAACTAATTTATCATTGATGTGATTAACGCCTCGTTTTTTCACTTCATTTTTGATATATAAAAGAGTCGTGCCGACAAATTGAGAGCGGAGCTTCTCATCGATGTCTTTTTTATGCAAAAGCTCGTTTAAATCATAGGTGTTTTTGAGAACCTTTTCTCTATCGTTTTGCTTATTTATCTCAAATAAAGACATATAATGCTCCATAGTATCAAGCACGACTTCATTTTTTAGTAAGCACTCGTCGTTTATATGATTTTTCCAAACCTTGATTTTATCATCAGTAGTATTTGCTAGTATGGCGATGATTTTTTGGCTATGGTGCAGCGCTTTTTCAGCCTCTAGGTAGGCTTTAAGTTGCTTTTCGTCTTTTTGCGTGAATTTTGGCTTGGTTTCGACTAAAATGACAACATCATCTTTACAAAAACGCATATCAAGCTTAAAATGCTCGACTTTTTTGTTTAGGGATTTTTCTAGATTTTCTTTGCTTCCAGAAACTTTTATATAGCTATACTCGCCATTTTCTATATTAGAAACTAAATATTTTTTACCGATACACTCTACAATGTCAATTCTTTCCATAAATTATCCTTTAAAATCTAGCAATTTTTTATATTCAAAAAAAGCTTTTAAATTTTTATCTTGAAAAACCCTGTATTCTAAATGCTCGTTAAGGAATTTTTGCACCTTTAAAAAGGGGGTGAAAATGGAAATCCCAACATCATCTTTTACGATTTTTAACGCTCCAAAAACGCTAAAATACAAATAAATTTCTAAAACGCTCCCCCTCTTTCTTAGCTGAAACAAACAAGCCTTATCCTCGAAAATAAAAGGGATATGATAAACATTTTCAAAACTTGCAAAAAGCATTTCCTTAAACACCCTAAAACTTTGCGCGTCTTTAGCCGAGCTTAAATTCTGCACGATAAAACGCTTAAAATCAAATTCCTCTTCTAAGAATTTTAAAATCAGCTCAAGCCCCTCTGCGTAAGGCGTGAAATTCGGGCGTTTGCAAAGATGTTTGAAATTAATCACCCCTCCCTCCATATAAAGCTCGGCTAAATACTCAGCTCCCACCTCAAGCTCAATCATACTTTTTGTTTGAATTTGCTTTTTGTTAAGTAGTAAAGTATAGTGCGCGTAGCCTGTTTTGGCTAAAACTTTCATAGGTATGGGTAGGGTGGAATTGACAAGATTCATAATTTTTGACACATTTTAGCAAGTTCGAACGCAAGGACTTTTTTACTTTTAAAACCGCTTCTTGCGCTTTCATCTTGCGTGATGAAAATAAGCTCATTAAAATCCGCACCAAAATGATTTTTTTCACCTAAAACATTAAGACAAACCATATCAAGCTTTTTTTCTTTTAAAGAAAGCTCTGCATTTTTCAGGGCATTTTGTGCGTCAAGCTCCATTTTAAAGCCTATTTTTTTGCCTTTAAATTTGCAAGTTTTAAGCAAGTCCTCATTTAAATTAAGCTCTAAATTCAACCCCGCTTCGCTTTTTTTAATCTTGCCTTTTTGATATTTTGGCACAAAATCACTCACCGCCGCACACATTATCAAAAAATCACCCTCCTCAAAACGCTTTAAAAGTGCCTTTAAATCCTTTGAGCTTTCAAAGGCAAGAAACTGAAAGGGCGTTTTAAATTCCACTGAGCTAAGTAGCACGACATCAGCACCTAAATAATAAAAAGCAAAGGCAAGTTCTTTTGCCATTTTTCCACTAGAAAAATTGCTAATGCAACGCACATCATCAATTTTTTCTTTCGTGCCACCCCCGCTTACAATCACGCTTTTACCGCAAAAAAACTCCTCCTTAAAAAGCTCTCTTTTAATGAAGTGAAAAATGTCCTCTATCTCTGCTAAAGCCCCTATGCCCTCGTCTTTACACGCAAGTTTTTTATATATCGGCTCTATGATTTTAACGCCGTTTTGTTTTAAAATTTGCAAGGATTTTTGTGTGCTAAAATGCAAATACATCGCCGAATTTGCCGCTGGAGCGATGATAATGGGAGCTTTTGCTGCCATTAAGGTTTGGATAAAAAGAGTATCACTAATGCCATTTGCAAGTTTATTAATGGAATTAACACTCGCCGGAGCAAAAAGCACAATGTCAGCGTCCTTGCTAAAGGCGATATGATTATTTTGACTTTGCCAACTTTCATTTTCCTCACATAAAATTGCATCGGCTAAAGCTTCAAAACTAAGCTTGGTCGCAAATTTCAAAAGTCCATTACTAAGCAATACCTTAACCCTAAAGCCCTCTTTTTTAAACAAAGAAATAAGCTCATACGACTTATAAAACGCTATACTACCGCTGATAGCTAAAAGTATGGTCTTCATTGAAATTTTTTATAATAATAATCTTTTAAAATTTTGCTTTGCGCTCTATTGATAAAAAGCGCACCTTTTGGCACATTTTCACTTACAGAACTACCCGCCGCGATAATCACTTCATCGTCTATACAAACAGGAGCGATAAACTGCGTATCCGAACCCACGAAGACATTTTTGCCGATGATGGTTTTGTGCTTTTTCACTCCGTCATAATTACAAGTAATCGTCCCGCAGCCTATGTTAGTCCCCTCCTCTATCTCGCAATCTCCAAGATAGCTTAAATGCCCAGCTTTTACGCCATTAAGCTTGGCGTTTTTACACTCGACAAAATTTCCTATATGCGTGTTTTTAAGCGCACATTTTGGACGCAAATGCGCTAAAGGTCCTATGCTTGAATTTATAACTACGCTTTCTTCTATCACGCTTGAACTTTTAATGATAGAGTTTTCTATCACGCTTTTTCCCTCTATCCTTACATTTTCATACACTTCACACTCGCCTATAAATTTCACATCTAAGCCTATGAAAATTGAGTTTGGATTATGAAAGATAACACCCTCTTTAAACCAGTGCTTTTTAATTTTATCTTGCAGTAAATTCTCCGCCACACTCAGCTCAAATTTGTCATTAACCCCCATAAATTCGTCTTCATCGACAAATAAAGGCTTAATGTGGATATTTTTTTCTTTTGCAAGTTTTACCGCATCGGTTAAATAATATTCTTTTGCTTTATTTTCATTATCTATCAAGGGTAGAATTTCATTTAAAAGCTTTGAATTAAGAGCATAAACGCCGGCATTACAGGTTTTGAGCTTTTTCTCTTCTTCATTTGCGTCTTTAAGCTCGACTATCTTTTGCACTTCATCATTTTCAAGCACCACTCTACCATAGCTTTTGGCGTCCTTTGCTTCAAATACCGCTAGGCTAAATTCACTTTCAAGCTCAAGCAAAGCCTTAAGACTTTCAAGCTCCACTAAAGGCATATCTCCACAAAGAATTAAAACCCTTTCATTTTGTGGCTTATAATCCTTTAAAGCTCCTGCGGTGCCTGGGAAACGGACTAAATCTTGCTCTATAAACTTAGTTTGTGGAAAAAACTCACAAATTTCTTTCTCCACCCTTTCTTTTTGATGTGATAAAACAACACTCACATCATCACTTAACGCAAAAGCTTTTTCTAAAATATGCAAAATCATACTTTTAGCACAAATTTTTTGTAAAACTTTGGGTGTGTTTGACTTCATCCTTGTCCCAAGACCTGCTGCTAAGATAACTACGGAGCTTTTCATCAACTTTCCTTATGCTTGAATTATTTGCCTAATTTTAGCAACAAAAAGTTAAAATTAAAGCAAAAGTTAAAGTGCTTAAAGGTAGAATTTAGCCTTTATTTTAACTCGAGGTTTTTAGATTTGAGAAGCATTTTTTTTCTTTTTTTACTTGCTTTAAGTGCCTTTGGTGCAGAAGCTACCATACCAACGGTAAATTTAAGCCTTAGCGCACCTGATACGCCTAATCAACTCGTTACAACGCTAAATATCATCATTGTTTTAACCATACTCGCCTTAGCACCTAGCATTATATTTATAATGACTTCATTTTTAAGGCTTATCATCGTCTTTTCTTTTTTAAGACAAGCGATGGGAACGCAAAGTATGCCGCCAAATACCATTTTGGTAACTATGGCTTTAATTTTAACTTTTTTCATAATGGAGCCTGTAGCAACTAAGTCTTATAATGAGGGCGTAAAGCCTTATTTAGCCGAAAAAATAGGCTATGAGGAAGCCTTTGCAAAAGGTGTAAAGCCTTTTAAAGACTTTATGCTTAAAAACACGCGTGAGAAAGATTTAGCTTTGTTTTACCGCATAAGAAATTTGCCAAATCCTAAAACCATAGACGATGTGCCACTAAGCGTTTTGGTGCCTGCTTTTATGATTTCTGAGCTTAAGACAGCTTTTGAGATAGGCTTTCTCATTTACTTGCCTTTTTTGGTGATTGATATGGTCGTAAGCTCTGTTTTAATGGCTATGGGTATGATGATGCTACCACCCGTGATGATTTCTCTGCCCTTTAAATTACTCATTTTTGTGCTAGTGGATGGCTGGAATTTGCTCGTGCAAAGGCTAGTTGAAAGCTTTGTAACCTAAATTTTACGCATTTTGGCGATGAAAAAGCCGTCATAATTTTCACAAGGCAAGATTCTTCTTGCTTTGCTAAGCTCTTTAAAGTCGCTTTTTGCCTCTTTGGCTCTCACACCCTCCAAATCAAGCTCTAAGAATTCTAACTCAAATTCGCTATTTAAAGCATTTTCTAAAACCTCTTCATTTTCCTCCCTTAAAAAAGTGCAGGTGCTATAAACTAACTCACCGCCGTGCTTTAAAGCTTTTAGGGCTGAGTGCAAAAGCTTTTTTTGTAGTAGGGATAATTTTTTAATCTCCTTTAAAGATTTAGCATTTTCAAATCCTGTTTTAGCCAAAGTCGAACAAGGGGCGTCAAGTAAAATTTTGTCGAATTTCAAAGGGCATAAATGCCCTATACTTTTGGAATCTTTTAGGAAAATCTTGGCTTTGACATTATAATTTTTCAAATTTTTTTGCAAGGTAAAAAATCTCTCTTTGTTTGCTTCCACACACGCTAAATAGCCTTGATTTTGCATAAAATTTGCTAAATTAATGCTTTTTCCGCCCGGAGCCGCACACATATCTAAAACGCTTTCATTTGCTTTGGCATTTAAATTTTTAGCACATAAATAAGATGCGTAATTTTGTATATAAAAATGCCCCTCATTAAACGCTTTCATTCTGCTTAAAATTCCTTTATCTTCAGCTTTAAAAAGGTAGCAGAAGTGGTTGAGCTTTTGATATTTTAAATCCTTAAATTCAGCCTCAATTAAATCCTCATCAGCCTTTAAGAAATTTAAAAATACACAAATATTTTTTGGCTTTTCAAAACTTTCTTTTAGAGCAATCAGCTCATCTTGGCTATAAATTTGTGCTAACTTAGACTCCAAAATACTCCCTTAGCATTATCAAAGCCGCTAAAGAATCTAGCTTTCCGTCCTTTTTACGCGAATTTGCCACACCTAAACCTTGCGCTTCCTTACTCGTATAAGCTTCATCGACAAAGATAAGCTCTCCGCTAAATTGTAGTAAAGAAACAAAATGCTTAATTCTTTTACCCATCTCCACTTCACTCGCTCCACCCTTTGGTAGTCCCACAATGAGCTTTGAAATTTGATATTCGTTTATAAGCTGCTGCACTTCATTTGCGGCTTGGTCGCGATTTTTCCTTAAAATGGCGTTAAGCGGTAGGGCAATTTCATTTAACCATAAGGCAACCCCTATGCGTTTTAAGCCTATATCTAGGGCTAAAGCTCTCATTTTAAAAGCCTTATAAAAACTCCCTCAATGGCGATTTTACCCTCAAGCTCATACTCATAAACCTTTTCACCAAATTTTTCTAACGCCTCTTCCACACGCACACCTTTTTGGCAAAATTGTAAAAATTCATCTTTTTCTCCAACATCTTCTTTTACGCTTCCAAAATGTGCCGCAAAGGCTTTAAAATCGGCTATTAAATTTGCTTTTTTATCTTGCAAAAGTAAATTTGTTCCCCTACTTTCTTCTAATCTTTGTGGTAAAACAAAAAGAGGTTTTTGCATCTCATAACTTAATCTAGCACTTTGCATAGAGCCACTTTGTAAATCCGCCTGAGCGACCACAACCGCATCACTTAAAGCGATAATCAAGCGATTTCTTAATAAAAAATCAAATCCTTGAGGCATATAATTATCTTCATTTTCACTTAAAGCCAAACCTTTAGCGTAAATTTCTTTGATGATGTTTTCATTTGTTCTTGGATAAATTTGTCCTAAACCATTTGCAAAAATGCCTATATGCAAAGGTAAAGACGCTAAAGCTGCGTTAATATCCACGCCCAAAGCACCCCCACTCACCACACAAACACCAGCATTTTTAAGGGTAGTCGCTAAGTCTAAAACGCAATTTTTAGTATAAATACTCATCTTTCTAGAGCCTATAATGGCAACTTTTGGATAGCTTAGAAGCTTCAAATTTCCTTTAAAATAAAGCTTTTTTGGCTCATCTTTTAAGCTAGAAAAAAGATTTAAGTAAGAACTAGGTAAAAGCTCACTCATAAAGCTCACTCAAATACACAAGCTCTACGCTTTCTAACAATTCTTTGCTTTCTCTTAAAGCCTTAAAAGTATTGTGTTTAGGGTGTCCTATGACTATGGCGTAGCCCTTTTTGTGTGCAAGTTTTACCGCACTTAAAAGCTGTTTTTTAATATAGCCTACTTCGTCTTCATTATCTAAAAATACATCTCTTTGTATGTAGGTTTTTTGCATTTCTTTGGCGATTTTAGGGGCTTTTGAATCGTGCGTAGTTTTAGAATCGACAAAAATCAAATTGTGTCTAGCTAAAACTTTATAAAGCTTTCTCATCGCCTCTTCATCTCCCGTAAAAAGGCTTCCTGTGTGGTTATTAATAAATCTTAAATCCTTAAATTCACTTTTAATTTTAATGATATTTTTCTCAATCACTTCTTCGCTATCACTAGGACTTAAAACAGGCATTTTATTTTGAAAATAAAGTGCTTCTAAAGGTAAATGCACCATATAAAATTTAAATTCTTTTGCAAGTTTTGGAGTGTTTGGGTGTAGGGTGTGAGAAGGGAAAAAAGAAGGATTTATCTTTAAATGTAAAGCCTTAGCGTTTTTAACCTGCTCTTTACTCGCCATATCGTCAATGATAATGGCTAATTTGGGTTTTTGCCCCTTAGTTAAATTTGGTTTTATTTTTTCTTTTTGGCTTAAATTTTGCTCTTTTAAAATGGGGCTTTGATTCTGCTCTTTGCTTAAATTGATATCTTGACTAAGGTTTGTGTCCTTACTTAAATTCTGCTCTATTAACGCGCTTTTATTTAAATCAAAAAGCGATAAATTTGCTTCATTTTTACTTAAATTTTCTTCAGTTAAAGTCGTTTCATTTAAATCATTTTTTCCTAAATCAACCTTGCTTAAATTTTGCTCTAAGGGTTTAAAAACAGAGCTTTGGCTTTCTTCCACGCTTTGTCTTAATGAAACATTTATGTTCGTTTCATTACTCTCTTTCACACTTTGCGTTTGCTTTTTGCTTAAAATCAATAAGCTTAAAATCACGCAAATTAAAATTAAAATAATGAGAATTAAAAATCTTTGAATTTGGGTAATATTTTTTTTTGACAATTTAATTTTTATCCTTATCTATCAGTTTTTTCTCGCTTATCCAAGGCATTATTTTGCGTATGTTTTGCCCTGTTTTTTCTATTAAAGATTCGTTAGTATTTTGACGCATTGCGTGCATTTTTGCAAAATTTGATTGTTTTTCTAAGATAAAATCTCTCGCAAAAACGCCATTTTGTATATCTTTTAATATATTTTTCATCGCTTTTTTGGTGTGGGTTGTGATGATTTTAGAACCGCTTACATAACCTCCATATTCTGCTGTGTTAGAAATTGAATAACGCATATCGCTTAAACCCCCTTGATAAAGCAAATCTACAATTAATTTCACCTCGTGCAAACACTCAAAATACGCCATTTCAGGTTCATACCCAGCCTCAACTAGAGTTTCAAAACCCGCCTCTATCAAAGCCGTAAGCCCTCCACAAAGCACAGCTTGCTCTCCAAAAAGGTCGGTTTCCGTTTCGTGCTTAAAGCTTGTTTGCATTATGCCAACCCTCCCAGCCCCTATGGCACTTGCGTAAGAAAGAGCTAAATTTCTTGCATTTTTACTTGCGTCTTGATGCGCGGCGATTAAACAAGGCAAACCACCGCCTTTAGAAAATTCACTTCTTAGAGTATGACCTGGTCCTTTAGGTGCTATCATTATCACATCTACGCCTTTTGGCGGGATAATTTGCCCATAGTGGATATTAAAGCCGTGTGCGAAAGCTAGGGCTTGTCCGTCTTTTAAATTTGGCTTAATGTGTGCTTCAAAAATTTCTGCTTGATTTTCATCAGGTGCTAAAATCATTATTAAATCTGCTTTTTTACAAGCCTCTGCCACGCTTAAAACTTCAAAATTCGCATTTTTTGCCTTTTGATAGCTTACCCCCTCTCTTAAGCCGATAAAAACCTCCACTCCACTATCTCTTAAATTCAGCGCGTGAGCGTGTCCTTGCGAACCAAAACCTATAATGGCGACTTTTTTTGATTTGATTAAATTAATGTCGCAATCCTTATCATAATACACTACCATAACTTCTTTACTCCATATTTTTGCAAAAGCTAAATTATAACAAAAGCGCCTTAAATTTGCATTTATAAAGTTTAAGTAAAATTGCATAGATTTTTAATAAAAGTGAAACAAAGTGAAAGAGTTTTTAAAAAGTTTAAGTTATGGCATAAGTGAAAATCAAGTTGCAAATGAATTTAAGCAGATTCTAAGAGAGCTTCTTGCCTCAAATATCTTAAAAGAATACAAGAAAAAATACTATCTTAATAATGGTTATGTTTTTGGAGAGCTTGATATATCAAGCAAAGGCACAGGCTTTTTAAGTGTGTATGATGAAAATTTTCCTAATGATTTATTGATAGAAAATAAACATTTAAAAGGGGCAAATTATAAAGATATCGTTGCGGCTAAATTGTTGCCACTTAAGAAAAAAAGAGCGAGCGCTAAGGTGATTTTAGTGCTTAAAAAGGCAAATGAAACTTCCATAGTCGTTACAAAAAAATACGGCGAAGCAGTGCTAGGGCTTAATATCAAAACAGGACTTAGCACCACACTTAAAGCCTCGCAAAAGTCTTTAAAAGCTCTTCCGCTTGGAAGTGTCTTAAAAATAGAAAATTCAAATAACGAAATTTTAGAAGTTTTAGGGCATATTGACGATGAAGCGGTTGATGAAAAAATTTCACTCGCTCTTTTTAATAAAAATAGCGAATTTTCCCAAACCTGCATAGAAGAATCTTTAGCTAATGGTGATTATGTCGATGCGAGTATGTATCCTAATCGCGTGGATTTAAGGCATTTAAGTTTTTGCACGATAGACCCTATCCACGCAAAAGATTTTGACGATGCGATTTATTATGATGTGGAGAAAAAAGAAATTTATGTGGCGATTGCCGATGTGAGTGAGTATGTTTTTGCTTATTGTGCGATTGATAAAGAAGCAAGACATAGAGGCTTTTCTATCTATTTTCCACACATTTCTATCCCTATGTTACCACGCCCCTTAAGTGAAAATATCTGCTCTTTAAAACCAAATTTAGACCGCTTGGTTTATTGTTTTAAAATCACTTTAGACAAAAATAATGAAGTGTGCAAAGAAGAGCTTTTTGAGGCTATTATCAATTCAAAAAGGCGTTTTCATTACGATGAAGTTGATGAAATTTTGGAGAAAAAAAGCGATTTAGGTGCAATTTCTTGGCTTCATAAGCTTTTTAGCCTCACGCAAATTTTAAGAAAAGAACGCCTTAAAAATGCCTTTGAATTTAAGACCGAAGAATTAAGAATGTTTTTAGACGAAAATTTAAGCCTAAAAAGCACCTTTTATGAGAAAGATACACCCTCGCACGGCTTGATTGAGGATTGTATGCTTTTGGCAAACAAGGCTGCAGCTAAAATGCTTGATGAAGTGGGTGTATTTAGAAATCACGCCCCAGCCGATAGCAAGAAAATCGACAAACTTTTAGAAGAGCTTAGTTTGTTAGGCATTGATGTCAATTATAAAAATAATCTTAGTGAGTTAATACGCGATGTCCAAGCCTTAGCCGATGAGCTTGACATTAGAGCGCAGGTGGATAAGCTCATCATTAAAGCACAAAAAAAGGCTTGTTATGCAAGTGAAAATGAGGGGCATTTTGGGCTTGGCTTTGAAAAATATACGCACTTCACCAGCCCCATTAGAAGATATTCTGATTTAATTTTACACAGACTTTTAAAAGCGAAGCAAAAAAATGATTCTAGGCTTTATGAATATTTACTTTTAAATATACAAAGCACTTGCGAAAGTTTAAGCATACTTGAAAGAGAAGCGGATAAGGTCGCTTATGATTTTATGGATAGGAAATTTGCAAGGTGGGCAAAGCGTAATGTTGGTAAAATTTTTAACGCCTTTATTAGTGAAAATGATACACTTGACATCGCTAAACTTGACGATGAGATTAAGGGGGCGAAGCTTATTTTAGAGCATAATAAAAGCAATCTTTTGCAAAAAGTTAGAGTGCAAATCATAGACGCAGACATCATCGCTGCGAAAATTTTTGGGCGTGTTGTCGAGGAGCTTTGATGTATAGAAGAGACTTGCAAAAAGCTTTAGAAAATAAGAGCTTTTCTAATTTTTTCTTGCTTTATGGTGCAGATAATTTTCAAACCGAGCTTTATGGAAATTTTATTAAACAAAAATACAACGCAGAAGAAAATTTAAAGCTTTATTTTGAAGAATACGATTTTGCTAGGGCGTGCGATTTTCTAGCACTTGGCTCACTTTTTAGCTCCAAAAAGCTCTTAAATTTAAAATGCTTAAAAAAACCAAGCGCAAAGGAATTAAAAGCTTTAATCGCACTTTGCAAAAATAATGCGGATAATTTTTTTCTACTAGAGCTTTATGATGAGGGTTCGAAACAAAGTGAGCTAGAAAAAATTTTTGAAAATTACTTTGCGAGATTTTTTAAAATTTCAAATCCTAAAGAGGGAATTGAGCTTTTAGCCATAAAAGCTAAGGAATTAAATGTAGAAATCACCCACAACGCTCTTATCGCACTTTTTTCTAGCTTTGATGAAAATCTTTATCTAGCTGCTAGTGAGCTTAATAAATTTGTTGGCTTAAGGGTCGATGAAAATACCATTAAGCAGTATTGTTACAGCCTTGCTTTAGTGGGATTTGATGAATTTTTTGACAAGCTTTTAAAAATGCAAAATATAAGAGAAGAGCTAGAAAAAATTTTAGAAAATTTTAACGAAATCGCCCTTATCAACTCTCTTTCAAGTTCATTTTATAAACTTTTCAAAATAGCCATTTACGCTAAAATTTATGGGAAAATTGATTTTAAGGATTTATTTGGCTATACGCCTCCGCCTCAAGTAGGGCAAAATTTAAGCGGACAAGCTTTTAAGCTTAATTTGACGCAATATAAAGCAATTTTTAATCTTCTTCTTAAAAGCGAGTATGAAATCAAAACAAACCCAAAACTCAGCAAAAAAGAATTTTTACTCGCAAATTTGCTTGAACTTCAACGCGTTTTGAAGTGATTTTTCATAAACCAAAGATAAGCAAAATCAAGCAATGGAGTGCGAATTTGCTTTTTAATAAATTCCTCAAATTCCACCACTTTTACATAAATGGCTTCAATTTGCTCCCCATCAACGCCCCCACCTTGTGCGATTTTATCTTCCTCATCAACCACAGCAAAATAAAAGCTTTGCTTACTTACCCCAGAGCCAAAACCTGTGTAATAATCGCCAATTTTTTCAAGCTTTTTTGGCAAAAAGCCAAGCTCTTCTACACACTCTTCTTTTGCTATCTCTTCTAAGCTCAAATTTTTATCCACAAGTCCTGAGCAAAGCTCTATGGTATAACCCATATTTGCATTTTCTTTATAATTTTCATCGTGTGTTTGATGATACCAAAGGGGGATTCTAAACTGCCTCACAAAAATAAAACTTTCTAAACTTTTATGATACAAAAGCACCGAAACGCTATCTTTTGCCTCGATAAAATCCCAAGTATAATTTTTACCCTTACTTTCATAAGCAAAACGCTTAGGTTTGATGTAGATAGAAGGGGTAAATGGCAATTCTTTTAAATTTTTAAATTTCATTTTTGAACCTCCTGTTGCGGTATGGGGCTTAAGAAATTTTCATTGATTAAAATATCTACGATGTCCTTAAACATAGGCAAAGCACTTTGTGCAGCATAGTAACTATAAGGCTTAGTTGGGTTTCTCACTAAAACGCCTATGGTGTAAGCATTTGTCGCATCATTTGCAAAGCCAAAAAATGAAGAATTGTAGCGATTACTCGTATAGCCTTTTCTCTCAGCTATCCTAGCCGTTCCCGTTTTACCGCCTATGATAACCCCCTCCGTTCTAGCTCTTCTTCCCGTGCCTTTCTCTATCACATTGATAAGAATTTGTTTCATTTCATTAGCCGCTTTGCTTGAAAGAATTTTTTCTTGTTTAACTTCATCATCTAGCATTGTCCATTTAGCATTTTGATAAAATTTTTCTGCTAAACGCGGGGTGATATAAATTCCGTCATTATTAAAGACATTATAAGCCGCTAAAAGCTGCATAAAAGTCGTTTTTAGCCCATAACCATAACTCAAAACAGACTTTTCTATCTCCCTCAAACGATTAGGATTAGGCAAATCGCCACTTTGCTCATAAGGCAAATCCACCCCACTTTTCTCTCCAAATTTAAAAATTTTAAGTCCTGTGATGACTTCTAAATTGCTCATTCTTTTAGCGATTTGTATCATACCGACATTTGAAGAAAGTGTGATAACCTCCTCCATACTCATCTTATCTTTTTTGTGGTCATCACTAATGGTAAAACGCCCAAGTTTATACTGCCCCCCATAAGTCTTAATCACTTCATCAACTCTAAGCTTACCAAGCCTTAAGGCTGTCGTAAAAATAAAAGGCTTTATAACAGAACCTGCCTCATAGCCATACTCGATAGCACTTGCATTTAGCACGGATAAATCCTTGCCTCGATTTTGCGGGTCGTAACGCCTCGAACTTGCCAAAGCTAAAATTTTACCCGTTTTGCTTTCCATAACACCGACTATAATTTCATTTGCCTTTAAATCGGCATTTCGCTGGTCTATGGCTTTTTCTATATTTTTTTGAAGCTTTAAAGAAATATTAAGATACAAATCACAACCATTAATTTTTCTTTGCTGGATAGAATTTAAATTTAAAATGATATTTCCACCCACATCTTTAAGTCCTTGAATTTTTTCATCTTGCAAAGGCGTCAAACATCGTTCATAATATTTCTCCAAGCCTTTAACACCAATGTTTCTTAAGATATTATTTTCTTTATCCAAAATCACACGCGTATAACCTATGGCTGGAGTTAAAGCACTCATAGAAATATAATTTCTATCTTCTCTATGCTCTATAATGCTAAGTCCTCTTGTCTCCACGCGTCCATTATTATTTGTAAAAGCTTTAAAAAAGCCTTGTATATAAAGCTTTTTCGCTAAATCTTTAAGATAACTCGCCTGTTTAGAATTTAAATCTGAAGCTAATATGAAATTATAATTTCTCTTTTTTCGCGTTTGCATACGCTTTTTAATTTCTGCCATTTCTTCATCATCAAAACCACTATAAATTTGAAAAAGCTTTAAAAAAAGTTCCATTCTATCTTTTTTAAGACTTCTTAAATCAATCTCGGCTCTATAAATTTCACGAGAACTTGCTATAGTAAAATTATCTTTTGTGATGATAGAGCCTCGTAAAGCGAGGCTGTATTGATTTTTTTCTGTATTTGGAATGTAGCGCTTTGAAGTTAAAAAAAAGGTTGAGCTTAAAAAAATAATCATAAACAAAAGTGCCATACAATATGCAAAGGCGACTTTTGAAACCCTATTTTTCTTATACTCTTGCATTAAGGTTTAAATTTGGGTTCTTGTGATTTCTTTATAGGCATTGATTGCTTTATTTCTTACCTCAAGCATAAATTTCATACTGCTTTCCGCTTTTGTTATAGCGATAGCAGCTTGGTGCAAGTCTTTTACCTGCCCTGTGGCAATATCCGTCATCGCCGCCTCGCCCTTCTCTTGAGTGGTATTTAAATCCTCAATTTCATTTTTAAGCATTTTAGCAAATTCATCACCTATATTTTTATCTTGAGCATTGTTATTTGCTTTATTTGCCAAAGTGTTAAATCTAAGCTCATTTATACTATTCATCTTTCATTATCCTTTTAAAATATCAATCGCACTTTGTGCTATGGTCTTTGCACTTGTAAAGGCGCTTACATTTGCCTGATAAGCTCTTGTTGCCTCTATCAAATCCGCCATTTCAATGACAGGATTTACATTTGGAAAAGCCACATAACCCTCAGCATTTGCATCGGGATGACTTGGGTCGTATTTCATACGAAAGTCCTTATCATCACGCACAACCTTATCTACAACCACGCTCATAATTGCCGGCTTAGCTTCTTCAGGTGAGCTTGGGTCATTTAGAGGATTTTCATATTTTAAGAAATTGTTATTTTCATTGATTTGCTTATTTAAAAGCGCATTAAAATCATTTGCTTTAAAAATAACTTCTCTTCTGCGGTAAGGTCCACCCTCTGCCGTGCGTGTTGTTTGAGCGTTCGCAATGTTTGAACTTATAACATTCATTCTAAAGCGTTGAGCGCTTAAGCCATAACCGCTAATATCAAAATCACTCAAGTATGCCATAATTTACCTTTAACTTAATTTAGAACTCGCATCAACAATGGAGCTAAAAATATTACTCTGTCTTCTTAAAACCCCATCAAGAGCAGTAATCATCACCGTGTTTTTACTCATTTCAGTCGTTTCAACATCTAAATCCACAGTGTTGGCGTCATTTCTAGCCAAGTGTCCGTCCCTTAGATAAATGGTTGATTTACTAGGGTCTGGAAATTTCCAAGGCTCTTGATGCTTCTCACTTGTTTGAGCTAACTCAAGTTCTTGTCCATTATCTTTTTTAAAAATTTCATTTGCTCTACGCACTAAAGCGGTTTCAAATTCCACATCTCTTGCTTTATAAAAAGGAGTATCCACATTTGCAAGGTTTGAATTGATAAGTTGATTTCTCAAATTTCTACCCGCTAAAGCACTTGTTACAAGCTCTTTTGATTTAAATGGAGTTATCATCTTTACACCTTTCTATAAACTTTTAAGTAGATAAGCAAATATCGTTCCAATTTGCCTTAATCAATATATCTTTTTTCTAAATCTTTAAAAAATTCTATCCTTCTATCTCTTAAAAATGGCCACCATCTACGCACATCTTCACTTCTTTTTTTATCTAGCTCCACACAAACACAAAGCTCACTTTTAGAATCGGCTTTAAAAATTTCTTCGCCTTGAGGACCATACACAAAGGAATTTCCCCAAAATCTTATCCCCTTTTGCGCTCTACTTTTATCCTCCTCAAAACCCACGCGATTAACCGCCACGACATAAAGTCCATTCGCTATGGCGTGAGCCTTTTGAATTCCAAGCCAAGCATTAAGCTGCCTTTCTTTTTCTACCTTTTCGTCTTCATCAAACCACCCTATAGCCGTAGGATAAATTAAAATTTCTGCCCCCTTTAAAGCCATAATCCTAGCTGCCTCAGGATACCACTGGTCCCAGCAAATCAGCACCCCAAGCCTTCCCACGCTCGTATCAATAGGCTCAAAGCCTAAATCTCCGGGAGTAAAATAAAATTTCTCATAAAAACAAGGGTCATCTGGAATGTGCATTTTTCGGTATTTACCAGCTATGCTTCCGTCTTTTTCAAAAACCACGGCTGTGTTGTGATAAAGCCCCGCACTGCGTTTTTCAAATAATGAAGCAATTAAAACCACTTCATTTTTCTTTGCCACTTGCGCCCAAAATTTCACATCGTTTTCATAATCTTTTGCCAAGTCGAAATTTGCTACATTTTCACTTTGACAAAAATACTCACTTTGATGAAGTTCTCCCAAGCACACAAGCTTCGCGCCTTCTTTTCGTGCTTTAGTGATTAAATCACAAGTTTTTTTTATCGTTTTTTCTTTATTTTCGTGGAATTTTTGCTGAATTAATGCGATTTTCATATCCTCTGCCCTTCTTCATCTTGGTCATCATAAGGGTCAAGATGAATGTGAATTTCCCATTTTTGTTCCTGTGAAATTTCTCTTATAGCCTGTTCTATTTCATCGGAAATTTTATGGGCGTTTAAAAGTGAAATTATGGGACAAAAAACCAAATGAACACTAATGTAGTTTGTACTTGGTGTTTTTCTTGTTTTAAGATTGTGAAAAGAAACGACTTCTTTATGATTGTCAATTAAGAGCTTAATTTTTTCTAAAATTTCCTCATCTAAAGCCTCGTCCATCAAGAAAGCTAAGGCTTTTTTGATAATCTTGCTCGCACTAAAACTTGTGTAAAAACTCACAATAATGCCAAAAATAGCATCAATGATATGTAAATTTGTAAAATAAATTAAAACTAAGGCAACTAGAGTGAAAAAATTACTCAAAAAATCGCTCTTATAATGCAAACAATCGCTTTCCACTATCAAACTTTTTGTTTTTTTTGCCACAAAAGACAGGTAAAGCACAAGTAAAGAAGTTACAATCAAAGCGAAAATCATCACAGCCATACCCGAATTTAAATCACTCACAACTTCCTTATGATAAATTTTCATCACGCTTTGATAAAAAATGAAAATTCCCACAGCGACTATAAAACAACCCTCCAAAAATCCCATTAAAGCTTCTATCTTGGAAAAGCCGAAATTATAATGTTCGTTTGGTTTTTGCGAAGATTTCTTAAGCGCTAAAAAATTAAATGCAGAAATGGCAAAATCCATCATCGAATCAATCGCACTCGAAAGCACAGCCACAGAACCGCTTAAAATCCCCACGACAAATTTAACAAGTGCCAAAAAAAAGGCGCAACAAGTGGCTATTATTGTCGCTTGTTTAGCTAAATCCATCTTTTTCCTTTAAAGCGATTTTGACAAGAGCAATGCAAAGAGCCATTTTGTCTTAAAAAAACCCTTGCATCCACGCCGACAACCTCACGATTTTTAATGTGATTTTGTAGTCTCTCACGCACTATTTCATCGTTTTCATCACCATAAAAAGGCACAATAAGAGCATTATTAACAAAAACAAAATTTGCATAAGTTGCCCCAAGTCTTCGACCCTCATAAAATAAAGGCTTTGGAATAGGAAGAGGGACAAGCTTAAATCCTGTTTTCATAAGCTCTTCCTCCATAGCTTTTAAGGGCAAATAATGCTCATCTTTTTCGTCTTCACAAATGCAGTAAGCTATGGTATTTTCATCGATAAAACGCGCCAAAGTGTCAATGTGTCTATCTGTATCATCACCCTTAATAAAGCCATTTTCAAGCCAGATGATTTTTTTAAGTCCAAAATAGTCCTTAAGTTTTTCTTCAATTTTTTCCTTGTTTAAGTCTTTGTTGCGATTAGAATTTAATAAACAATAAGAGCTTGTAAGCATTACTCCAACGCCGTTAAATTCAATACTACCGCCCTCTAAGATAAAATCGCATTTTTCAAGTTTAGTTTGGAATTTTTCTTTAAAAATCTTGTCATTTAACGCATTATCTAAAGCACTTTGAAATTTGTCCCCCCAAGCATTAAAAGTAAAATTAAGAGATTTTAATTTCCCATTTTCTAGCACATCAATCGCTCCAAAATCCCTTATCCAAGTATCATTTGTTTCACATTTAAAAAATTCTACATTTTTAAATTCTTTAAAAGGGGCAAAATCCTCATCATTTGGTGCAATTAATAAAAGTTTTTCAAACCGACTTGCACACTTTACAAAGTCTTTATAAGCCTCGATAATCTCACTTAAATAAGGCTTCCAGTCCGTATTTTTATGCGGTAGAGCAAGCATAAGGCATTCTTGCTCACTCCACTCAGCGATTGAATTTATCATTTACATACCTTTTTTGATAATAAAAAGCGAATTGTAACATTTTATAAACTTTTGTCAAGCATCGCTTAATACTATCCTCTTTAAGCCCCTAAAATAAAACAAATTAATCCCATCCTCATAGGCATAATCAAGCTTCATATTATGACTTTCAAGTATGGTATTGACAATGTATAAACCAAGTCCAAAGCTTGACTTTTGCTTTGAGCCTTGCGTAAAAGCTTGCATGTAGTATTCTAAAGTATTATTTAGCTCATTTCCCCTATTTTTAAAGCAAATATAATCTTCCATAATGTCAATTTGCACGAAACCATCAAGAGAATGCTTAATGCCATTATCTATCATATTTTTAATTGCCGTAGTGAAAAGTTTAAAATCAACATTGACAAAAAAGCTTTCCCCCATAAAAACGCGTATATTGTTCTCATCACGCATAGAAATTTCTTTCGCTTCGTCTAAGATATCTAAGATATTATATTTCTTGCGATTAATGAAAGCTGCCCCTGAAGTAATTTGCTCAATCGCCGCAAATTCGTTAATCAAAATTTCAAGGCGGTTAAATATCCCCTCAAGTCTTTCTTTATACTTATCA
The DNA here is from genome assembly GCF_002080395.1 of Campylobacter helveticus. Classification (NCBI taxonomy): domain Bacteria; kingdom Pseudomonadati; phylum Campylobacterota; class Epsilonproteobacteria; order Campylobacterales; family Campylobacteraceae; genus Campylobacter; species Campylobacter helveticus. The sequence goes on along the minus strand of NZ_CP020478.1, from coordinate 834,862 downwards.
TCTTCAAGCATTTCAAGTGTGATAAGTCCTTTTGTGATGGGAGTTTTAAGCTCGTGCATTATATTTCTTAAAAAAAACTGGCGGGATTGATTGAGTTTGATAATTTGCAAAATAGCCCGGTGAAAAGCTTCAGCAACTTGTGAAATTTCATCATTTCCCGTGCTTACATCTTCGATTTCATTAAGCTTACCTTGTGCAAATTTATCGATTTGCTTCTTTAAGGTTCGTAAAGGTTTTAATTTTCTTAATATAAAAAAATAAAGCAAAATAAGCACAACGAAAACAGCCGCTCCTATGGCTTTAATAATAAAATAACGATAAGTTTGATACTCTTGGTCCCTATAAAGATAAATTTCTTCATTATAGACGATGTTAAGATAAATTTCATCTTTATATGAGATGATTTCCACCCTGCCCTTATCCACCGCAACCTTTTCTAAAATTTCTCCCTGTTTTGTGATAGCTTGAAGCTCTTTTACATCATCAATCTTTATCATTTGATTGTAATTTTTAGTTTGCTCTTCAAATTCCTTTTCATTAATCATTCCATTAAGTTGTAAAAGCTTAACATTAGCAATGAGGGAGTATTTAGCATTAAGCTCTCTTGTGTAATTTTGCTGGTCATAAGCCATAAGCCATAAAAAGCCAAGAGTTACACTAACTCCGGCAAAAAGAAAAATGAAAGTTATAGTATAAAAGATAGATGAGCGGTTCATTGTGTAAGTTTATAGCCTATACCGCGTATAGAGTGGATATATTTAGGCGTTTTAGGGTCATCTCCCATTTTTTGGCGTATGCGAGAAATGATAACATCAATGCTTTTATTAGAACTATCCTCGCTAATGCTAGAGCAATTATATACAAGCTCCTCGCGACTTACCACTCCGCCCTCTTTTTTTATCAAATAACTTAAAATATCAAATTCCGCATTTGTGAGTGTGAGTTCCTCGCCCCTCATCGTAATGATATGCTTATATTGGTCATAAACCAAGTCTTTTACGCTTTTTGCGATTGCATTTTTTGTATGACAAATGCGTCTTAAATGGCTCTTAATGCGAGCTTGAAGTTCTTTTGGATTATAAGGCTTAGGCAAATAATCATCTGCCCCAAGCTCCAAAGCATTAACTTTATCGCTAATATCGTGTCTGGCACTTGAAATAATAATAGGCGTGTCATATTTTTTACGAATTTCCTCGCACACTTCAAGTCCGTCAATCCCCGGCAATGATAAATCAAGTATGATAAGCTGATATTCTTTTAAAGCAAGTTTTGAAAGTCCTATATAAGGCTCGTGAGCTATATCGACTTTCATATCAAATTGTTCCAAATACTCCGCCGTGATTTCAGCTAATTCTAAATCATCTTCTATCATAAGAATATTAGTCATTTTACTCCTTTGACTAAAATAAAAAATTCTAAAATAAATTTCATAACAAAAAGAAAACGCCTATTTTAACACAAGCAAAGTTATCACACCTCCGCGATATACCCAAATTTTAATCCACGCATTTTTTGCTTGATTTTTCAAAGTATTTTGCAAATCTTTAAGGTCTTTTACCTCACTCTGCCCTACAGCTATGATAATATCACCTTCTTTAAAGCCAGAATCTTTAGCTTTACTTTTCGCCTCCACACTCTCAACTAAAATTCCATTTATCTCACTTGGCACTCCAAGACGCGCTTTTAAATTCGCATCTAAAGCTCTTAATTTTAAGCCCTCTATCAAGCTATCCTGCACCCCTTTTATTTCACTCATCTCATCGCCTTTCAAGACGAAACTAATTTGATTTTCCTTGCCATCTCTTTCGTAGAATAAAGAAATTTTTTGATTAGGCTCGAGTGTGCCTATGTAATTTTTTAAATCATTTGGACTTTTAATGATTTTATCATTAACCCTTAAAACCAAATCCCCTCTTCTAAGCCCTGCTTCATCAGCAGATGAGCCTTTTTGCACATCGGTGATGAGCGCACCCTCGCTATTTTTATACACTTTTTTACTATCGCCCTTTAAAGCCGCTATGCTAACGCCCAAAAAGCCTCTTTCGATTTTACCTTTTTCTATAAGCTTTTTCGCTACATCTTTGACCATATTTGAAGGTATGGCAAAACCTATACCATTATTTCCCCCACCACGCGACAAAATAGCCGAATTTATCCCCACTAAAGCCCCCCTAGTATCTACTAAAGCACCGCCTGAATTTCCGGGATTAATCGAAGCGTCCGTTTGGATAAAATTTTCATATTGATTTAAGCCTATATTGTCTTTATTAAGTGCTGAAATAATGCCACTTGTTACGCTAAAGCCCACACCAAAAGGATTCCCTAAAGCAAATACCACATCACCTTCCATTAAGTCGTCTGAGTTTGAAAAACTCACAGCTGAGAGATTATTTGCCTCTATTTTAATCACAGCCAAATCCGTCTTTGGATCTTTTCCTATCAACTTAGCCTTATACTCCACATCGCTTTGCGGCAAGGTTACGCTTATACTATCAACATTTTCTACCACATGATTATTTGTAACGATATAGCCGTCTTTTGAGATAATCACACCAGAGCCGATACTTGCAACAACCTCTTTTTCATTTTGCCCTCTTCTTTGAAAGGGGTCAAAGCCAAAAAATTGCTTAAAATAAGGGTCATCAAAAAAATCATCAAAAGGCGTATTCATTCTAGTAACAGTTTTTGAGGTTGAGATATTAACAACGGATTTTTTAACCTCTTTAATAGAATCTTGATAGGAAAGTAAAACTCCATTTGCAGGATTTACTCTTTCAACCTTAGAATTAATTTCATTAAATTCCACACTCGCTGCACATAAAAAACTCGCTAAAGAAAGCGATAAAATAACTTTTCTCATTATATTCTCCTTAAAACTTAGCTTGATAGTATAAAACTCAATCTTTAAAAATTTGTAAATGAAACCTTGAGCGTAAAAATTTATTAAACTTGATTGACTAGGACTAAACTTTATGCTATAATTGCGACTTTAATTTTTAAGGAAAAGTAATGAATAGTCTTTATGAAACACTTGGAATCAATAAAAATGCTAGTAGTGATGAGATTAAAAAAGCTTATAGACGCCTAGCCAGACAATACCACCCAGACATTAATAAAGAAAAAGGTGCAGAAGAAAAATTTAAAGAAATCAACGCCGCTTACGAAATTTTAAGCGATGAAAAAAAACGCGCTCAGTATGATAGATATGGAGATTCTATGTTTGGAGGGCAGAGCTTTAGCGATTTTTCTAGAAATTCTGGCGGAATGGATTTAGATGAAATTTTAAAAAATATATTTGGCGGAGGGGGTTTTGGTGCAAGTGGCTTCGGAGGAAATAGTAGCTTTGGCAGTGGAAATTTCGGCGGTTTTGGCGGTGGAGGATTTGGAGGCTTTAATCAAGACGCTCTGGACTTAAGTGCAAAAATCACCATACCTTTTGAAACGGGAATTTTAGGCGGAGAACATAGCATTAATTTTAATGGCGAGACGATTAAAATCAAAATTCCTCACGGAATCAAAAGTGGCGAAAAGCTAAGAATTCGTGGCAAGGGCAAGAAAATCGGCTCACAAGTGGGGGATTTAATCGTTAAAGTTAGTTTGGAAAAAAGTGAGCTTTATGAGCGTGATGAAGATGATTTGACAAGAAAGCTAGACATTAGCTTAAAAACAGCACTTTTTGGCGGAAAGATAAATCTTAAAACTCCAAAAAAAGAAGTCAGCATCAAAATCCCTCCAAATTCTAAAAATGGACAAAAAATTCGCCTTAAAGGCTATGGGGTGCAAAATAGGAAAAGTGGAATTTTTGGCGATTTATATCTCATTTTAAATGTGCTTTTACCTAATGTTGAAGACTTAGATGAAAATGCGCGTCAAATTTTAGAAGAAAAACTACCTTAAGGGAGCAACAATGCAACACAACTATGATGAACCAGTTTATTTAATCAGTGTCGTGGCAAAAGTTTTAAGCATACACCCACAAACACTTAGACAATATGAAAGAGAAGGGCTTGTAGAGCCTAGCCGAACCGATGGTAAAATTAGGCTTTATTCCCAACGCGATATTGATAGAATCAAGCTTATTTTAAGACTTACTCGTGATATGGGCGTGAATTTGGCTGGGGTCGATGTGATTTTAAAACTTAAAAATCAACTGAGTGAATTTGAAGCTTTGATTGATGAGCTTCGCTTAGAACTTGATAAAAGAGATAATAATGGCAAATCAAAAGCTGTAGTCAAACACAAAAGTAGTTTTGACTTAATTTTTTACGAGAAAAATTAATGGGTGATTTTTTAGAAGTTTTTTTAATCACAACAGGACTTGCTGTTGTGCTAAATGTCTTTTTTAAGAGATTTGAAATTCCTACAATTATAGGCTATATTTTAGTCGGTATCATTATATCGTATGCTTATAGTTTCAATGGCAGTGCCGAGCTTTCTCACATCGCTGAATTTGGCATTGTTTTTTTAATGTTTACCATAGGGCTTGAGTTTTCTTTTACGCATTTAATGGCAATGAAAAAAGAGGTTTTTTTAAACGGCTCTTTGCAAATGCTCATTTGTGGCTTGGTTTGCTTTTTGCTTGTGATGGGAATTTTAGAACTTGGTGGGAAAGTCGGTATCATTGTAGGCTTTACGCTTGCACTTTCCTCCACAGCAGTAGTGCTTAAAATTTTAAATGATAATGGCGATATAAAAGAACGATATGGAAGAAAGGCATTGGGGATTTTACTCTTTCAAGATATCGCCGTTATCCCCCTTTTGCTTCTTGTGGATATTTTCTCATCAAATCATCAAAATATAACGCAACTTATCTTCACCACACTCATTAGTGTGGTTATTTTACTTGGTTTGCTTTATTTGATAGGAAAATACCTTATCAATAGAGTTTTTCGCTTTGTTATCCGTGCGTCTTCAAATGAACTTTTTATTTTAACCATACTTTTCATTGTGATGGGAGCGAGTTTTTTGGCACATTATTTTGGCTTTTCTTACTCACTTGGGGCTTTCATTGCTGGGGTTTTGATTGCAGAGACTAGATATAAGCACAAAATAGAAGCGGATTTGGTGCCTTTTAGAGACTTGCTTTTGGGGCTTTTTTTTATCACGGTTGGAATGCAAATTGATTTTAAAATTGTCTTTGAAAATTGGGATATTATCTTTATCTTAACCTTACTTGTTGGGCTTTTAAAATTTGCAGTAATTTTTGGACTACTAGCTCTTTATAATCCAAAAAAAGTTGCGATAAAAACAGCTTTTAGTATCGCACAAATAGGGGAATTTGCCCTAGCAATCTTTTCTCTTTTACAAGCAAAAGAATTATTAGATGCCCAAACAGCACAAATTTTAATTGTCGTTTCCATCATCACTATGGTATTAACACCCTTTGTTTTAAATAATATTAGAAAAATTTCAAATGCCGTTGAAGATATGATACAAAATAATGAAAATGTCCAAATTCCAGCTCAAAGCTCTACGCTAAAAAATCATATTGTGATTTTTGGCTATGGAGTTATAGGGCAAGAAGTCGTGCAGAAAATCAAAAATACAGGTGTGCCTTATCTTGTTTTAGAAAGTGATTTAAATTTGGTCGAGCTTGGACTAAGTAGAGGTGAAAATGTCTATTTTGCCAATGCAGCCCAAGAAGAAACGCTTAAAATCGCCAATATTAAAGAATGTGCAGTCGCCATCATCACAATCTCTAACGAATCTAAGCTTACAATGCTACATCAAGCCTTAGAAAGTTATGGGAAAGTTGATATTGTAATTTTTACAAATAATGTCTCCAAAAAACTCTTTTATTCTAAAATCGACAAAAATGTCGAAATTGTGCAAACGGAAAGAGTATTAGCAAGAGCTTTAATCAGTGCTGCACTTGAAAAACGCATTAGTAAAAATGTTTAAGGTATAAAATATGGCTTTTGACAAAGAAAAAAGTTTAAGAGTTAAATACCTAAGAAATTTAGAAAAATTTGCCAATGCTGCGATGAGTTCTCTCAAAAAAGAAAATTTTGACCCACAAAAATTTGAGGAAAGAATGCTAAAAAACACAAGTTTTTTTAAAAAAGATGAAATGGTAATTTTAAATTCAACTTACGCAAAAAATTTACAAAGCTTTGTTAATGCTTGTTTGGATTTTAACAAAACAAAAGAAGAATTGCTCAGCCTTGCAAATGCCTTAGACAAGCAAAAAAAACAAAGCTCAAAAAAAGAAAAGCATAAAAATTATCTAAAGGAATTTTAATGATAAATGTATTTTTTGATATGGATGGCACTTTAATCGACAGCGCAAATGCCATAAGTGCCGCAGTCAATGAAATAAGAGCTGAGTTAAATCTTAGCCCACTAGAACGAGAAAAAATAATGCAAATCATCAATACTCCACAAATTGATTGGGCAAAAGAGCTTTACGAAATCAAAAATTTCAACCACTCAAGCTTTAAAGAGGGATTTGAAAAATACTTCATCAAGCATTATCAACAAAGTGTCGTGCTATTTGATGGGATTATGGAGCTTTTGGACTTTTTAAAAAAGCAAAATTGCTATCTCGCCATAGCCACAAATGCCCCGCAAAGCTCACTCACACGCATTTTGGAAAAACATAATATCTTGCATTATTTTGACAAAATTTTAGGCGTAAGCGTAGGGATAGAGCCAAAGCCAAGCCCGATGATGTTAAATTTATTAAAAGAAGAAGCGCCTTATCAAACAAGCCTTTTTATAGGCGATAGTGCCAAAGATAAAGAAGCAGCACAAAATGCCAAACTAACTTATTATCACGCTAAATGGTATGCTAAAGATTTGAAAGAAAATGAATTTAGTAATGCTGAAGAATTGCTAAATTTCTTAAAAAATCATTTATAAAGAAAGGTTAAAATAATAAAAATTTTCTAAAAGAGTGCATAATGAAAGAATTACTTATCGAAATTCTCACAGAAGAACTTCCAGCTATCCCCTTTCTTAAGGAACTTCCAAATATCAAAGGAAAGTGGGAAAAACTTTTAAAAGAATACCACCTAGAAGCAGAATTTGAGTTTTACTATACACCACGCCGTTTAGTTTTTTTTCATCCAAGTTTTAAAACAAGACAAGAAAATCGTTTGGTAGAATTTATAGGTGCACCCAAAAATGTCGCTTATAAGGATGGGAAACTAAGCCCAGCGGGACTTAGCTTTATACAAAAAGTCGGCATTGACGAAGCGGAAATTTGCTTTAAAGAGATTAAGGGTAAAGAAGTTTTATATTATCAAAAAGAGCTTGAGGGTCAAGAAAGTAGCGAAGTTTTAGGCGAGATGGTAGAAAGCTTTTTAAAAAGTCTTCATTTTGGTAAAAGTATGCGTTGGGGGGTGCATAAATTTGAGTTTATCCGTGCTATCCGTAATATCGTTTGCATTTTGGATGAAGACTTGGTTAAATTTCAAAGCTATGGAGTGCAAAGCTCTAAGCAAACTTTTGTGCATAGAAGCGTAAGCTATGAGGCTTTTAATTTTAAAAATGCAAGAGAATATTTTAAACTTTTGGAAGAAAATTTTGTCATACTTGACCCTCAAAAGAGAAAAGAAAAGATTTTAGAAAGCCTTAAACTCATAGAAACAAAAGAAAATTTAAGCATAGCAGAGGATGAAGAACTTTTAGAAGAAGTTATCGCCATAACAGAGTATCCAACCGCCCTACTTGGAAGCTTTGAAAGTGAATTTTTAGAAATTCCAAGTGAAGTTATCATCACATCAATGCGAGAAAATCAACGCTATTTTGCCACCTTTAGCGAAAAAGGACTGAGTAATCATTTTGTGGTTGTCAGCAACGCCGTTTGTAAAGATTATTCTAAAATCATACACGGCAACGAAAGAGTGCTTCGCGCAAGACTTTCTGATGCGATGTTCTTTTATAAAAACGACTTGCAAAATGGTTTAGAGCCTGAAAAATTAGGCAAAATGCTCTATCTTGATTCTCTTGGCACAATGCTAGATAAAGTCGAAAGGGAAAAGGCTTTAGCGCTCATTTTATGTAAATTTCTCAACAACGACAAGCAAGAAGCTATCCTTAAAGCTGTGCATTTTTCTAAAGCCGATTTGGCGACGCAGATGGTTTATGAATTTACAAATTTACAGGGCATTATGGGGTCTTATTATGCGGATAAAATGGGGCTTAACTACGAAATTTCCCTAGCGATAAAAGAGCAATATCTGCCAAACTCAGAGCAATCTGCTCTTCCAAGTAGCGAATTTTCCAGCATTGTTGCTCTTGCTTATAAATTTGACACCCTACTTTCACTTTTTTCCATAGGTAAAATTCCAAGTGGCACGAAAGACCCCTACGCACTAAGAAGAGCAGCAAATGGAATTTTAAAAATCCTACTTCATCTTGGTAAAAAATTTGACTTAAATGCTTTTTTAAATGAAGCTTCTAAGCATTACAAAAGCTTTGATTTAGGCACGCTTTATCATTTTATTTTAGAAAGAATTTATACTTTTTATGAGGTTAATCCCTCTTTCATCAAAGCTGTTTTGAGTGCAAAAAATAGCGACCTTATCCACATAGATTCTGCCATAAAAGCCTTGATAGAGCTTAGTCAAAAAGCTAGTTTTAATGAGAATTTTTCCACCTTTAAACGCCTTGCAAATATCGCTACAAAGATTACAAATTCCATAGATGAAGCATTATTTGAAAACGAAGCTGAAAGAAAGCTTTATAGTGCTTTTAATGAAAGCTTAAAAGTGCAAAATCTTAAGCAAAAATTAGAAAGCTTGTTTGCCCTTAAGCCTTTTATCGATGAGTTTTTTGAAAAAGTAATGATAAATGCGGAAGACGAAAAGCTTAAAAATAATAGACAAGCCCTTGTTTTTGCGATTTATAGCGAATTTTTAAACATTGCCGACATTAAGGAATTAAGTCTGTGAAAAAGCTTATTTTACTTGCACTTTTTACGCTCTTTTCTTATGCTACCACAAATTTAGAGCTTGTCAAAGGTCAGACTTTATTTTTAGAATTTAATAAAGAAAATTTGAAAGAATTAAAAATCAAAGATAAAAATTTGCCCTTTTTTACCCATCCAAAAGATACAAATAAAGTTCTTGCTATTTTTTCCCTACCTTATAAAAATCCTGCCAAAATGACAGAAATCAAAGCAATTTATAAAGATAATTCTAGTGAAATTTTTCGCATTAAAACCCTAGAGGGAGCTTATAAAAGTGAAAAAATCGTCGTCCAAGCCCAAAAGGTCTTTCCCCCACAAAAAGTGCAAAAACGCATACAAGAAGAGCTAAAAGAGGCAAATGCTATCTACGCTCAATTTACCCCCCAAGCTTTATTTGACGGCTCTTTTATAAAACCTATAGATAGCTTCATCACAAGTTCTTACGGCAAGGCAAGAGTTTTTAATGAAAAGCTTGCAAGTTATCACAGCGGCACAGACTTTAGAGCTGCCATAGGCACAAAGATAAAAGCGGCAAATTCTGGCATAGTAAGACTGGCTAAGGATAGATATTATGCAGGCGTTTCCGTGATAATAGACCACGGATATGGAATTTACACGCAATATTACCACCTCTCAAAGCTTAATGTCAAAGTGGGAGAAAAAGTTAAAAAGGGGCAAATTGTGGGACTTAGCGGAGCAAGTGGCAGGGTGAGTGGTCCGCATTTGCATTTTGGAATTTTTGCAGGAGGAAAGCAAATTGACCCCTTGGATTTTATGCAAAAATTCAATCATCTCTTTTAATGCTCTTTAGCGAATTTTTTGAAAAATGGCTTCACGAAAATTATTATAAAAATGCCGTTTTTGTCGGTAAAAAGGGCGATTTTTATACGGCTGTGAGCGTGGGAGAGCTTTTTGGAAGCTTGTTGGCAAATCATTTCTTAAATCTTGTCGATGAAGAAATTCTAAAGCCTCCCTTACAAATTGTCGAAATAGGTGCAAATGAGGGCTATTTGAGCCGTGATTTTTTAAGCGCCTTGGTCAAAATTCGTCCAAGCATTTTTGAAAAGATTGAATTTTTCATCATAGAGCCTCACGAAAAACTGCAATTTCTACAAAAACAAAACTTAAAAGGTGTGGAATTTAGCCATAAAAAGACGCTTAAAGAATGCCATTTTCAAAACGCCTTTATATTTTGCAACGAGTTATTCGATAGCTTCGCTTGTGAGTTAATTGATAATGACAAAATGGCTTTTGTTGAGGATTATAAACTCATCTTTAAGCCCATAAATCCCACAATCAAAAAAGAATGTGAGCTTTTAAATTTACAAAAAGGCGAATTTAGTCCTCATTTGTCAAATTTTTTTAAGGATTTAGATGAAGCTTGTGAGCGCTTTGTCTTCGCTGGGTTTGATTATGGAGAGTTTTTACCCCATCGTTTTAGCTTAAGAATTTATCAAAATCATCAGCTTTACGGCCCTTTTAAAGCCTCTTTAAAAGAGTATTTTGGCAAGAGCGATTTGACTTATAATGTAAATTTTACACATTTAAAATATCTTATCGAAAAGCATCACTTCAAGCTTTTAAATCTTAAAAAACAAAATCAAGCCTTACTTGAATTTGACTTTGAAAACCTAATCAACCAAAGCGACAACAAAGAAAAACTTCTCGTTCAAGCCAAGCATTTATTTTTCAATTTTGACGCGAAATTTCACTTTTTTGAATTTCAAAAGTGAAATTTTGTAAAGAAGTGTTAAACAAAAACCTCATCATAGCCACAAAAGATGGGGCTATCGTCCTTGAAAAGGAGGCTTTTTAAATTCTTTTTTAAGCCTTGGTATATCAAAAAAAAATAAAATTTGATATAACCTCCCAAATACCACTTTTTATGGGCATCCATTAAAGCCTGTCCTAGTTTATAAGTAAAACACTGCTTTTCTCTTAAGCCTTCTTCGTAGTCAGGGTAGCTTTCAAGTGGTGGCAAGACTGCATTATACTTCACTTCTTGCTTATGCAAAATCTTAATGCTAAATAAAACAAAAGGTAAAAGTATACCCCCCCCCCCCCCCCCGCTTTTAGAGCCATTTATCATCGCTTTGCCAAGTTTATAAGCTAAATGATTTTGCACTCTCATCTTAGCACTTGAAAAAGTTTTTAAGTGATGAAGCCTAGATTCTAAATGAGAAATTTGTGCCTTAAGTGCGTTTGTGTCGCCTTGTGTTTTAAGCATGTATTCCTCTATGACTTCTTTGTAGTTTTCAAAGGGTGAGATTAAATGCGAAAAATCATTTTTAAAATCCACTTTTTCATCGACTAGTTCAAAAAATTGTCTCTCATTTTTCACAAGTAAAAAATTCACCACACAAGCTTTGGGCAGGGTATTAGGCAAGTCATCCACCACAGTGCTTTCATAAGAAAATTCATTTAAAGGTAAATTGTTTTATTATAGCTTATGCTCGTGCTATCATCTACCACAAAGTCCTCATAAAGCCAATCAAAATTACTATAAGAGCGGAAATTTTTCACTAGCTTTTTATTTTGATTTTTAAAGACCATACTGAAATAGCTCTGACACATAGTCGTAAAGTCAAAAAAGCTTTTTTTAGGTGACGGGTAAAGCGTATGAACGCCTAAAATTTTATAGCCTAGATATTCTTTTGGAAAAGTGATTAGCTCTTCATTTGAAAGCTCGACATATTTTTCTTTATAAGTTAAATCTTTAAAGTCTTTAAGCGTGGCATTACCCATTAAAGTCATAGGGCTTACGACCTTAAAAAGAGTAGGACTTTTGACCTTAAGCTTTCTTTTAGAAAGATGAAAAGAATTTACATTTAAGGCTATGTTTTTGCCTAGCTGATACATCAAAGAAGGCAAAAGATGAAAAGGATCTAAGGGTGGAGTGCTAAAAAAATGAAAAGAGCCACTTTTAATCATCTCGCTATGCAAATCTATCAAATTAAAATCATAAAAGCGAGCTAACTTTTTGTGTAGCTATGTAAGAAAAGTGCCACTTTTCTTTGCATTATCACTAAGGCATCTTGGCTCAAAAAGAAGCAAGACTAAAATTTTCTTTTTTAGCAAGTAAAGCTCTTCATAAAGATAGTGCATATATTTTGCTATCTTGTAGTCAAGCCTTTCCATAGCAAAAGCCATAGTTGTATCCATCAAATTAACCTCCAAAATGATTAAATCTGCCTTTTTGATAAGTGTCTCATTTCTTTTAAGCTCGTAAATTTTATGTACACTGTCTGTGCCTCCTAGGCTAAGATTATGAAAATCCACGCTAGGCTGATTTAGCCCAGCTCCTAGTCCAAAAGGCACTCTAGAGTTGGAAGCTCCTAGCAAGATGATGGTTTTTTTATCCAAGCAATTATCCTTTAAGTAAAATTAAAAAAAATATATTATATAATTCGGAGAATTATAAAAAAATAAAAATTTAATGAAGAAAGGGGAATTCAAATGGAAGAAAAAATCGTTTCCGTCATCTTAAGCGTTTTAAAAAATTTAGCCGATGAGATAAATGAGCTAGAATTTGCCACCGTAGATACTAAGCTTTATAGTGGCTTGGGTGGGTATTTGGACTCTTTAGCACTTGTTAATCTCATCGCCGATTTAGAAGAAGCCTTAAGCGATGAGCTAGGCATAGAACTTACCCTAGCCGATGAAAAGATAATGAGTCAAAGGACCTCCCCCTTTAAAGATGTGAAAACCTTAGCTTCATATATAGCCCAGCAAATCAAGGTTTAAAATGCAAAAAATTTTCATCATCACAGGCACGAGAAAGGGCATAGGAAAGAAGTTAAGCGAGCATTATCTTTCCTTAGGGCATATCGTTTGTGGTTGCTCAAGGGGGAAAGGGAGCATAGAGCATAAAAATTACAGACATTTTGAGCTTGATGTGAGCGATGAGGAAAAAGTGGTGACTATGGTAAGAGCCGTGCGTAAGGAATTTTTCCGCATAGATGTGCTACTAAATAACGCAGGGATTGCTTCGATGAACCATACCCTCACCACGCCCTATAAGAGTGTACATAGCATTTTTAATACAAATTTTTTTGGTTCTTTTTTATTTACAAGAGAAGTGGCAAAAGTAATGAGTAGTGCGTATAAAAAGGGCTACAAAAACACAAAAACTATGCCCTTTCGTATAGTCAATTTTGCCACAGTTGCTACACCTTTAAGGCTAGAAGGTGAAGCAGTCTATGCTGCCTCAAAAGCGGCTTTGGTGAATTTCACGCAAGTGTGCGCAAAAGAATTAGCTCCTATGGGTATTAGCATAAATGCTGTGGGTCCTACTCCTGTGCCAACGGATTTAATCAAGAATGTACCTCAGGATAAACTGCAACTTTTGCTAAACCAACAAGCCATAAAACGCTTTGGCGAATTTGAAGATGTGCTTAATGTGATTGAATTTTTTCTTAATGAAAGAAGTGCCTTCATCACAGGACAAGTGCTTTATCTGGGAGGGGTCAATGCTTAATCATCCTTTTTTAAAAAAACTTGAAAGCTATAAAGACTTGCCCTGCTTAGTTTATAAGGATAAAAGCTATACTTATTTAGAACTTTTGAGTGAAGTCAAAAACGCTTTAACGAAGCTTGATGGCATAGGGGGCGTGGTGGGAATTTGGGGGGATTACGATTTAAGAAGCGTGGCTTTGTTTTTAGCTTGTGTGGAGAAAGGGATGGTTGTCGTGCCTTTACTGAAAAATGAGGATTTAAAAGAGCTACAAGATAAAATTTCACAGGGGCAAATAGACTATCTTTATGATGGGAATAAATTTACATCTTATCAAAACGGAAAAACAAAACACAAGCTTATAAACGCTCTTCAAAATCAAAGTGGCTTAATCCTTTTTTCAAGCGGTAGCACGGGAAAGCCTAAGGCTATGGTGCATAATCTCGACAGCATTTTAAGCGTGTATTTGGATAAAAAGCACAAGGCTATCAATACCATTTTATTTTTGATGTTTGACCACATTGGAGGTTTAAATACTCTTTTTAATGTTCTGGCTATGGGTGCTTGTGGCGTAGCTTTTGAAGAAAGGAAAAATGTAGAACTTCTAGCCCAAAACATAGAAAAATACGGCGTTGCCCTACTTCCTGCTAGTCCAAGTTTGCTAAATTTACTACTGATAAGCGGAGTTAAAGATAGATACGATTTAAGCTCTTTAAGACTCATCACTTACGGGACTGAGAGGATGAGTGATTCTTTACTAGTGCGTTTAAAGACGGAATTTCCTAGAGTGAGATTTCAACAAACCTTTGGCACGAGTGAAGTAGGCATAGCTCAAACTACGACTAAAGGTAATCAAATCAAGCTTGAGGGTATGGAGTATAAGATTATCAATAATGAGCTTTATCTAAAAAGCAAGACAAGAAGCCTAGGCTATTTAAACGCCGATAATAGCGTCTTTGATGATGAGGGCTATTTTGCCACAGGGGATTTGGTGGAGGAGAACGCGGAGGGCTATATCAAAATCATAGGCAGAAGCAAGGAGCTTATCAATGTAGGCGGAGAAAAAGTAGTGCCTCAAGAAGTTGAAGGTGTGATTTTAGAGCTTGATTTCGTGCAAGATTGCTTAGCGTATGCAAAATCTAATGCGATTAGCGGACAAAGCGTTTGTGTAAAAATCGTTTTAAAACCAAGCTGGAATTTTTCAAAGCCTGAGCTTAAAAAAGAAATAAGAAAACATTGCAAGGATAAACTGGCGACTTATAAAATCCCTACTCAAGTAGAACTCGCGGATAACCTAGAACTAAGTGAGAGATTTAAGAAAGTCCGTCCTAATCAAAAACCGTAAAATGACAATCAATGTTTGTCCAAGAATATTCTTTAAAAGGCATGAGAGTTAATACATTCAATCCAAACGATAGATAAATTTCAATTTTTATCACTCCCCTCCCCCATTAATAAACAACAAAGAGCTTTTCAATATTTTGGATCTTTTGCAGTTGTTTTAAATTAATTTTTCATCATAAAATCATAACTTTCTATGACTTATTTTAAAAATACCATGACAACACTTAAAGTGTAGAAATCATCATTTTTTAATTCTTCAACAAAAAAACCTTGTCATCAAAAAATATAAAATTCTAACATATTTTACTAAAACTTTGTAAAAATAATGAAAAAAAGGTTAAAATTAGCACTTAATTAAAAAATTAAGGTTTTATGATGTATGTTGCACCGAGTTTATTATCGGCAAATTTTTTAAGATTAGAAGAAGAAGTTAAGGCTGTAAGTGAGGCAGGGGCAGACCTTTTACACATTGATGTAATGGACGGACATTTCGTTCCAAATTTGACTTTTGGTCCCTGTGTGCTTGAAAAAATTTCAAGCGTGAGTTCCGTGCCTTTAGATGTGCATTTAATGGTAAAAGAAGTGCCAAAATTTGTCGAGCTTTTTTTACCATTAAAGCCTAAATTTTTATCCTTTCACATCGAAGCTGAGGCTCACCCCATAAGGCTTTGTGAGTATTTAAAAACGCACAATATCCACCCAGCCATCACGCTCAACCCACACACGCCCATAAGTGCCATAAAACACTTAATCGGATTTGTTGATATGGTGCTTTTAATGAGCGTTAATCCGGGCTTTGGAGGACAAAAATTCCTTCCATTAGTTTGTGAAAAAATCCGCGAATTACGCAATTTAATCGAACAAAAAAATGCGAAAGTTTTCATCGAAGTTGATGGTGGCATTAACGGTCTTAATGCTGCAGATTTAGAAGAAGCTGGAGCAGACATTTTAGTCGCTGGAAATTACATCTTTTCCTCAAACGACTACAAAAGCGCAATCAAATCTTTAAAGCTTGAATTTTGAGTTTGCAGCAAGTCGATACTATCGTTTCTAAATTGATTAAAGAAAGCAAACCTTATGCTTGGGTAATGGAAGAATTTGCTAGGGTTGAAGAATTGAGAGATTTTGAGCTAAACCTTGAGACTCTAGAACTTCTTGGCTTGGGATTTTATCTTAACAAAGACAATATTTTAAGCCTTAAAACACGAACAACAAAGATAAAAGAGCAAATTTTTTGTATTGTCGATATAGAAAGCACTGGCGGGGTTAAAAATGGCAAAATCTTAGAAATCGGTGCAGTTAAAATTCAAAATAATAAAGAATTAGAACGCTTTGAAAGCTTCGTAAAGGTCGATGAAATTCCGCAAAATATCACAGAACTTACAGGCATAGAGCTAGATATGGTCAAAGACGCACCAAATTTAACGCAAGTTTTAGAAGCTTTTAGACTTTTTCTAAAGGATAGCGTTTTTATCGCCCATAATGTGAAATTTGATTATAATTTTATCTCGAAAAGCTTGTATGAATGCGGTTTTGGCATATTACTCAACCGCAGAATTTGCACCATAGATTTCGCGCAATGCTGTATAGAAAATTCACACTATGGACTTGATGCCTTAAAAGAAATTTTAGGGATAAAAAGCGTGCATCATAGAGCCTTAAATGACGCCTTAGCGGCGACTGAAATTTTCAAATACTGCCTTAGCAAACTCCCCCCTCATATCAAAACAACAGAAGAGCTTATCACCTTTACAAAAACAGCAAAATTAAAAAATAAATGCTATAATAAAAAAGCATAGATGACGGGAGCTTGTGGGACAGGCTGAGAGTAAGCTAAAAGCTTAGACCGAACCAGAACTAGATAATGCTAGCGTTGGGAAGATTTATCACTTTTTACTACACCCCTTCATTTATCCAAATTTTCTTACAAGGATAAATTATGAAAACACAAATGCTTTACGCAAAAGAGGGTATTTTAACCCCACAAATGAAAGAAGTTGCAAAAAAAGAGCAAGTGAGCGAGGATTTTTTGCTTGAAAATTTAGCATCGGGAAAAATTATTATCCCTGCAAATATCAACCACACCGCCCTAGAGCCAAACGGCATAGGCTTAGGACTTCGCACTAAGGTCAATGTAAATTTAGGCGTGTCAAACGACTGCGTGGATTACACCGAAGAAATGCAAAAGGTGGATTTAGCGCATAAATTTGGCATTGAAGCCATTATGGATTTAAGCAATTACGGCAAAACAAGCCGCTTTAGAGATGAGCTTATCGCAAAAGCTAAAGCGATGATAGGCACGGTGCCTGTGTATGATGCGGTGGGCTTTTTAGAAAAGGATTTAAAGCAAATTGAGGCGAAGGACTTTTTAGATGTGGCACTGCATCACGCTAAAAGCGGAGTGGATTTTATGACCATACACGCAGGGATAAATTCACGCGCGGCTAGGGTTTTTAAAGAAACAAAACGCCTCACAAATATCGTCTCACGAGGTGGCTCAGTGCTTTATGCTTGGATGGCGATGAAAGAAGCGGAAAATCCTTTCTATGAGTATTATGATGACTTGCTTGAGATTTGTTTAAAATACGATGTAACGCTTTCTTTAGGGGACGCTTTAAGACCGGGTTGCACTCACGATGCAAGCGATGCGGCACAGATTGCCGAGCTTATCGAACTTTCACTTTTAACACAAAGAGCGTGGGATGCTGGAGTGCAAGTGATGATAGAAGGACCGGGACATATGGCTATCAATGAGATAGAGGCAAATATGCAGATAGAAAAACGCATTTGCAAGGGAGCACCTTTTTATGTTTTAGGACCTTTGGTAACTGACATAGGGGCTGGGTATGACCACATCAGTGGGGCAATTGGGGGAGCGGTAGCGGCGGCGGCTGGAGCGGATATTTTATGCTATGTAACCCCAGCCGAGCATTTGAGACTTCCAAATTTACAAGATGTAAGAGATGGCATAGTGGCGACTAAAATCGCCGCTCACGCAGGGGACTTAGCCAAGCTTCCTAAGGAAAGAGCAAGAGATGATGCGATGAGCGTAGCAAGGCAAGAGATTGACTGGGAAAGTATGTTTAAACTTGCTATTGATGGAGAAAAAGCGAAAAAAATGTTTAATGAAAGGCGACCTGAGGAGCTAAATTCTTGCTCGATGTGTGGAAAAATGTGTGCGATGAATACAATGAATCAAGTGCTAAAAGGTGAAGATGTCAGTCTGGTGAAAGATTAAGCCCTTAAATTTAGGGCTTAATACTAGAATTTACTAATCGTTTTTTTTTTTTTTGAAATAATCCTACTAATTTTTTTAGGAGGATTGTGAAAATGGATTTTGAGAATCAGTTAAACTCAATTATTGAGACTATTGCCGAGCGTAAAGGGCTCGTTACCACAGAAGAGGCAACAAAAATGACCTTTATAATGCCCTTTTTAAAAGCACTAGGCTATGATGTGTTTAATCCTAGCGTCGTTGTGCCCGAATATACAGCAGATATAGGGACTAAAAAGGGCGAAAAGGTTGATTACGCAATTTTTAAGGATGCCAAGCCTTTTATATTAATTGAAGCGAAAAATCACACTGAAAATTTAGATAATCACAACAATCAACTTGTGAGATATTTTAATACCAATTCAAGCATTAAATTTGCCATCCTTACTAATGGGATTGAATATCGATTTTTCACGGATATTGAGCGACAAAATTTAATGGATAAAATTCCTTTTTTAATCGTCAATCTTGAAAAGCTAAAACCCAGAGACATTAAAGATTTGAAGCGTTTTATTTATACAGATTTAAATTTAGATGAAATTTTAAATATTGCTATGGAAAAGAAGTATTGCAGGGGTATCCAAGAGATTTTTAAAAATGAGATTGAAAATCCAAGCGACGAATTTGTAAGCTTTTTTGCTAAACAAATGACAGAAAAAAGAATGACAAGTGGAATTTTGGATGAATTTAGAGTTTATATCAAAAAATCTTTCAAAGAAATTGTCAATGACATTGCTTATGAGAAAATTACAAGTATAAAAAATAATCTTCAAAATCTCAACGATGATGAGGACAATGAACAAACAGACGAAAACAAAGAAATCATCACCACAGAAGAAGAATTGCAAGGATTTTATATAGTAAAATCAATCCTTGCAAATGCGGGTGCGGAGCTTAACGATATAGACTATAAGGATACTTTAAGTTATTTTAACATTTTATATCAAAGTAAGGTTACGAAGTGGATTTGTAGATTATATTTTAACACGGCTAAAAAATCCATCAGTTTTCCCGATGGGCAAAATTATAATCTAGAAAAGCTAGAGGATATTTACAAATATGGGGCTGACATTATCAAAGCTTTTGAAAGTAGAAAGGCTTGAAAATAAGCCCTAAATTTAGGGCTTAAATGAGCATATCGAGCTTTAGGTTGACTTTGGAGTAAGCCACTTCTAGGGTGCTAGTAGCTTTTCTAGATTTTTGGGGATTTTCCACTTCTTGAGTAGTATTTTCTCCACTTTCTTGCGAAAGCCACGCTTTGGAAGTTTTGATGCTTAGATACTCTTCGCTATATTCTATACTTATAGCCTTTTTCTCCTCTTCTTTTTGCCTTATTTTTTCCTTTTCTAAGGCAACTATGGCAAAATCAAGAGCCGGTTTTCCGCTAAATTTAATCTTTGTATCAATTAGCTTACCGCAAACCTCTATAAGAGCCATCTTTTTTTACCAATGACACAAACCAAAAGCTTGACAAGCTGCTTGTTGATAGATGTGCTGATTTGGCGTTTGACAAGCTTTATAATGCCCAGGAGGATAAGCCTGACACCCCAAATAACCAGTGCTTCTATCCTCAACCTCATTCCCAGAAAAACCATTTGCAAAAGCAAACGCACCTAAACATACTAATGAAAAAACAATCTTTTTCACCACTGCCTCCTTGAAAATAAATTGTTTAGTATATTTATTATCCTATAAAGCATATCGGCAAATTGTTAAAAAACTTTAGCTTTTTTGAAAATTCTTTGCAAAACACACTTTAAATTCGCTACCCTTTCCCACATCGCTTTTTAAATTTATCGTGGCATTGTGAAGTTTTAAGACAGATTTAACGATAGAAAGTCCAAGTCCGCTTCCGCCGATTTTTTTACTGCGGCTCTTATCCACACAAAAAAAACGCTCAAAAACTCTTTCTTGCAAATCTTTTTCAATCCCAATCCCACTATCCTTAACAGAAAGCTCCACAAATTTATCCAAAGCTCTTAATTTCACTTTCACAAAACCGCCTTTGTGATTGTATTTAATGGCATTATCGCAAAGGTTAAAAACTAAATTTTCTAAAAGCTCATCTACTCCTTGTATCAATACATCTTGCAAATCAAGCTCAAACGCAATACAATGCTTATTTGCAAGGAATTCTAAACGCCCATACACACGCTCGACAATCTTTTTTAAATTGACATTATTAAAAGGTAGAGTTTGTGCCTCGTCCAAAAATGAAATTTTTAAAATTTCATTTATCATCTCTAAAAGCCTTTTTGATTCTAGATAAATTTTATCTGCGAAATTTGGCAAATCCTGCTGTGCGACAAGCTCATTTTTTATCAGCTCTGCACTTGCCATAATGGAAGTGAGGGGCGTTTTTAGCTCGTGAGTTACATTTGCACTAAATTCTTTGCGTAAATTTTGTAAGCGTTTAAGCTCTGTAATGTCGCTAAACACAATGAGCATTCCTTTAAATTTAGATTTTTGAGAAAAAATGGGAGAAAACACAAGCTCACATTCTAAATTTTTTGGATAATGAAAAGTGAAATTTTCCCTCACCTCACTTTTTAATTTTTCTTTTTTAAAATCCCTAAGATATTTTAAAAGTAGCTTTAAAAACTGCGTATTATCAAGCTCTAAAATGTTATGAATCACACTAAGATTAGTAAAATATTTTTCCGCGCTTTGATTTTCGCTTAAAATTTCCCCCGTTCGACTGATAAAAATTAATCCATCGCTCATATTTTGGGTTAAAGATTGTAATTCTTGCTTTTTTCTTCTTAGATATTTAAATTGCGTTTTTACGGCTTTGTTTTTAGACTTAATTTTTTCAAGTAAATTTTTAAGCTCTTTGTATGGGATAGTTTCTAAATTTTCAAAATTAATCGTTTGAAGTGGCTTTAAAACAATGTAGGATAAAAATTTCGCTAATAAAAAACTACACAAAAATACTAAAAAAAAGCCCACCAAAAAATAGGACAAAAACCAAAAAGGCGTTTTGGTGCTTAAAAAAGGCTCTTCCATAATTATTAAGGGGGTGATGATGATAAGCACTAAAATTAAAATCGCACTAAAAATGATAGAAAAAATCTTATTTTGCATTAAGAATCTTTAGAAATTTTATAGCCAATACCGCGAATGGTTTTAATATGCCTACTCGCTTCTTTGAGCTTTTTTCTTAGAGTTTTAATGTGAATATCAATCGTGCGGCTCTCAGCACTATAACTATACCCCCAAAGGATTTCTAAAAGCTGCTCACGACTAAAAACTCTATTTTGATTTTTTAAAAGAAAGCCTAAAAGCTCAAATTCCTTAAGCGTTAGCATTATTAAAGTGCCATTAACTTTGACTTCACGAGTTTTGTAAGAAAGCTCTAATTCTTCCAGCGTGATGTTTTCTGTATTTTGCTCTTGTTTGCGTCTTAAAATCGCACGCACTCTTGCTATAAATTCCATTACGCTAAAAGGCTTTGTGATGTAATCATCAGCCCCCAAATCAAGCCCCTTAACCTTATCAAATTCATTATTTAACGCAGTTAGCATTAAAATAGAAATTTCTTGCGTCGTGGAATTTGTCTTAAGCTCTTTTAAAATTTCAAAGCCACTTGCGTTTGGAAGCATTACATCAAGCACTAAAACTTGTGGAATTTTTGTTTTTAACGCTTTTTTAAATGTTTCTACACTTGAAAAGCCTTGAGCCTCTATACATTGGCTTTTTAACGCATATAAAACAAGCTCTAAAATATTCGCATCATCTTCTAAAACAAAAACCAAACAAAACTCCTAAAAATAAAACTATATTTTAGCCAAATCTTCCATTAACATAATCTTGAGTTTTTTTATTTTTAGGATTATTAAAAATTTTATTCGTATCGTCAAATTCTATCACTTCTCCTAATAGAAAAAATGCCGTATAATCCGAAATTCTAGCGGCTTGTTGCATATTATGCGTAACGATGATAATGCTATATTCTTTTTTAAGGCGTAAGATTAGCTCTTCAATTTTAAGCGTAGAGATGGGGTCAAGTGCGGAAGTTGGCTCGTCCATTAAGATAACTTCCGGATTTACTGCTAAGGTTCTTGCGATACAAAGGCGTTGTTGTTGTCCTCCGCTGAGACTAAGAGCGGATTTATTAAGCCTATCTTTTAAATCGTCCCAAAGGGCTGCGTCTTTTAAAGAGCTTTCTACGATTTCATCTAATTTAGACTTTTTCTTAATGCCGTGTGTTTTTGGTCCAAAAGTGATATTATCATAAATACTCATAGGAAAGGGGTTTGGCTTTTGAAAAACCATACCCACCTTTTTACGCAAAAGATTGACATCATAATCTTTATAGATATTTTTGCCATCAAATAAAATCTTGCCTTTAATTTTGCAATTTTCCACCAAATCATTCATTCGGTTTAAACTTTTTATAAAAGTCGATTTCCCACAGCCACTAGGACCTATAAATGCTGTAACCTTACCCTTTTTAATGTCCATATTAATATCTTTTAAAGCTTGAAATTCTCCATAATGCAAGGACATTTTTTTAATCTCAAAACAATTTTTCATTTCACTTCCTACGCTTTTACTAATTTTTTAGCCAAATAATTTGAGCCAAGATTTATTAAAAACACGATGATAATAAGTATCATCGCTGTGCTATAAGCTTCATTGATATGCTGTCCTTCGCTTGAAATCGCATACATATGCACACTTAAAGTTCGTCCTGAGTCCATAAGCCCAGCCACCTTAGCCACACTTCCTGAAGTGTAAAGTAAAGCGGCAGATTCTCCCACTATGCGACCTATGCTTAAAATCACTCCTGCTAAAATTCCTGGAATTGCAACGGGTAAAATTATGATAAAAATAGTTCGCAATTTCCCAGCACCAAGAGCAAAACTCGCTTCTCTAAAGCTCATAGGCACAGATTTTAAAGCCTCTTCTGCACTTCTTAAAATGAGGGGTAAAATCATAACCGCCAAGGTCAAACCCCCCGCAACAAAGCTAGTTTTAAAACCAAAATAAATGACAAAAGCCAAATACCCAAACAAACCATAAACAATACTAGGAATTCCAACAAGCGTTTCGGACGCGATTCTTGCTAGATTTAAAATTTTACTACTCTTTTTGCCATACTCGCTTAAATAAATCGCCCCAAAAATTCCAAGCGGAATGGCAAGAATGAGAGCAAAAAGAACCATATTGAGGGTATTAACAATGGCTGGAGTCATTGAGATATTTTGACTATTATATTCCCAAGCAAACATTTCTAAATTTAAATGCGCCATTCCTTTCACAAAAATAAAACCGATGAGAATTAAAAAAATAAACATCACGCAAAGCATAGAAACACGCATTAAAAAGGATAAAATAAGCGTTACATTATCTTTCATTTTGCTTCCTTTTTTAGTGCGTTAAAGCAGGTATTAATGAGTAAGATAAAGACAAACAATACAACAGCATTTGCGATTAATACTTCTCTATGCAAGTCTTGCGCGTAACCCATTTCAAGCACGATATTTGTCGTTAGCGTTCTTACGCCGTCTAAGATGCTTGTTGGGATTAAAGCCTGATTCCCAGCAACCATAATCACCGCCATAGCTTCACCAATAGCCCTGCCAACTCCCAAAATAATGGAAGCTAAAATTCCGCTTTTAGCCGCTGGTATAAGTGCGAAAAACACGCTTCTTTCTTTACTTGCTCCAAGTGCTAAAGCTCCCTCATAATAGCTTTGAGGAAGGGCATCAATGGCTGCTTTTGAAACTAAGATGATAGTTGGTAAAATCATAATGCTTAAAATTAAAGCCGCCGCTAAAACGCTTTTGCCAGGAATTCCACTAAAAGTCGTTGCAAGAAGTGGGACTATTACCACAAGCCCAAAAAATCCATACACAACAGAAGGGATCGCTCCTAGCAATTCTACTGCTGGTAGGATATATTTTTGTTCCTTTTTATTTGCGAAACGCGAAAGATAAATGGCGCTTAAAACACCAAGCGGCACGCCGATTAAAATCGCAAGAGCTGTTACATAAATGCTTCCCACTATCATAGGAAAAATTCCAAAAATCTCCTCTGTGGGATACCAGTCTAAACCAAAAATAAAATCAAAAAGTCCTATTTGAGTAATCGTTGGAATAGCATTCGCAAACAAAAAGAAACAAATCATCAAAACGGCAAAAATAGAAAGTAAGGCACAAAGGGCAAAAATGCCCTTAAAAATTTTTTCTTGCATTGTTAGCTTTCTTATTTAGCGTCCTGCCATTTTGTGATTTCGCCCATAAAGATTTTTTTGATTGAATCTTTACTTAAGCTTTCTACGCCATTATTTTTATTAACGATAACGGCTAAACCATCAATGGCTAAAACAAGTGGCGTTACGCCCTTTTTAAGCTCACTATCTTTAACCTCACGACTTACCATACCAATATCGGCAATGCCCTCAACTACGCTATTTACACCTGTTGTAGAATCGCTTTGTTGAATTTCTATCACAGCATTAGGATTAACCGCTTTATAAGACTCTGCTAATTTTTCCATTAAAGGAGTTACCGAGCTTGAACCTGCTACGATTAATTTACCTTCTGGCTTTGAGCTTTTAAAACTTTCCTTCGCTGTTGCAATATAACCTGCTTTTTCTACAATAGCTTTTGCTTCTATTGAAGTGCTATATTTTAGGAAGTCTTCAATAAGCGGATTTGTTGTTTTTGTAACAACATTAAAAGGACGAGAGATTTTATAGCTTTTATTGTTGATATTTTCTACACTTGGTGCTACGCCGTCAATTTGAAGTGCTTTAACGCTGTCATTTAAAGAGCCAAGAGAAATATAGCCGATAGAATTTTTAGAATTTGCGACCGTTGTTAGCATTACTCCTGTTGAATTTGTAACTTCAGCTTTTTGAGTGGTCGCATCGACTTTTTTGTCTTTAACTTTTTTTTGAATTTCAAAAATTTCCACAAATGCTCCACGCGTTCCAGAACCCTGTTCCCTAGAAATTGGAAAAATATTTTCAGCCATCACACTCGTGCTAAGCACCAATCCTGCTAATAAACCTAATGCGTATTTTTTCATACAACTCTCCTTAAAAATTAAAAGTTGATGAAAGTATAAAAAAACGATGTAAAAACAAAATGTGCGGAATGTAAAATTTGTGTAAAGTTTAAATTTATTTATCGCTCTTTGCCCTATTACACTCCACACAAAGCATTTGGCAGTTTTCCTTTTCTGTCTTTCCGCCTTTACTCCAAGGGATTATATGGTCAGCTTCCATTTGCTCTAGCTCTAGTCTCTCATTTTCGTGCGGACATTTCACGCCCTTTATATGCCCATCACTATTGGCACACACGCCCCCTTGCTTCTCATACACCGCCCTTTTTACACTCTCGCTAAACGCCCTTAGACTTAAATGCTTTTCATCACCACTTAGCACATACGCATACACGCCCTTTTTATTCCCCACTTCATCATCTTGCATAAGCTCTATAATTTTAGATTCTAGCTCTTTAGCATCTAGTGGCTTATCTTTATATGTATTATAGAAAAGCCCCCATTCTAGCCCTTTCATCTCTTTGCGATATTTTTCAAACTTCATCTCCACCCAGTCTATCACCTTTGCAAAATACTCCCACAGCTCATCAGCATTTTTAGAATCTTTGGCATTTTTAGCCATATACTCACAAATCTTTTCATCTTTCCTAGAATCCACTTTCCAAGCAATAGCACTCTCTAAAAACTCCTGCCGCAATGCACTGCCACTTAGATACTTAGCTCCCCTTTGCACCGCTAGTCCATTAGGCTTAGAAAATCGCCTCTTTGCATCACTTAGCCACACACTTGCATATACTGCATTTCTTAGCTCTTGGTTAGTTAGTGTCTCTCCTGCGATATTGATAGTCTTAAACCACTCTAGCTTCTCGCTCTCACTCCCCTGACACACATACACATTAAGCTTGTAGTCTAAAAATTTCTCTTGCAAGTCTTTGGATAAAGTATGAAAATACTGCGATTTATCATTCCACTGGATAGAAAAGCTCCCTTTAACATACTCGCATATACTTATAGTCCTTTGCTGTCCATCTAGCACTTCATATTCACACTCCGCACCAAAATCCACATTTTTCACCCAATACATTATATTTAAAGGAAAGCCCTTTAGTATCGTATCTATCACGGCATTTCTTTGGGCTTCTTTATACACAAACTCCCTTTGATATTTGGGGCGGATATTAAGCCTTGCTACTCCGCTAGAATCTGCATAGGCGACTACTTGGCTACTCTCCTCATCTCTTGTGTATCCTGCTACTAGCTCTTTTATTTTGATTTCTGTTTTGTCTATTTGCATTGTTGCTCCTTATTACATTTTTTCAAATTCAAGTTTTCTTAGCTCAGCTACTTCAGCGATTTTGCGGATTAGGATTCTGGCGTAAATCTCTCTGCCGTTAATGCTAAATCTCTTACCATAATTTGGGTTGTCTGCCACATATCTATCAATGCCCACTATCTCAAACTGCTTAGGATTGTGTTTATCTAAGAAAGTTATCGGCACGCCCATAACCCCATCATAATCTAGCGGAATCTCAATGGTTTTATCCACATTGATAGCGTCATAATTATCATACTTTGGGTATTGCTCTGGATTCTTTTTGTAACTAGCGATAGTTTCTAAAATCTCCGTGCGTTTTTTATGCGTTAAATTTGAAAACCACCTTGTAAGCCCATTTACTTGCTTGGTAAGTATAAAGCCTGTGCGATTTTCATTAGGCTTTAAAAAGACATTTGCGGAAGTTATCCCTAGCCATATTTTGTTTTCTTTGATTAAAGAAAAAGTCTCTTTATAAGTAATGGCATTTTTATTCCCTATTATCAAAAACTTCTTATCATACTCCACCAATTGTGCGACATACTCACGGAAGAGTGAAAAAGGCGGATTTGTTACCACAATATCGGCTAGTTTAAGCAGCTCTATGCAGTCTTTGCTTCTAAAATCCCCTGCATTATTTAGTCCCTTATCTTCATCAAGTGGGAAAAGGCTAGGCTGTTTGGGGGATTTCGTGCTTTTGTTTTGTGTAGCTTGTAAATCTTTGGGGTCAGATTCTAGCTCGGCTCTAAAGTTTTCAAAAAGCTTGTGTTTGTTGTTTTCAAAGGCTTTTAGCGTTTCTTGGGATTGCGATTTGCTAGCAGAGAGAGAGAGAGAGTAGCTTCCACTTCTCGCAGTGGGTGCATTTGGGATAAAACTTTATCTACATCATCAATGGAGTGCTTTTGTGGGTTGATAAGCTCATCTTTTATCACATCATCTCTGTGGATTTTTATCGCATAGGCTTTTTTGGGGGAATCTTCTGTGCTTACTTCTCTATAATTTTGACTTTTATAGCAAGTGGTGATGAGAGCCTTTAAGTCAAGCCATTTGAAGTTTTTGAAAAAGTATTCAAAAAAGGCACTTTGTAGTGGGTCATCGCAGTTGCAATACACGATTTTATCTTTAAAATGTGCTTTGTAGTGTTGCAATTCATTTTCTATATCGCTTAGTTGCGTGTAGAACTCATCTTTTTTATTTTTCTTGGCATCGTGGAGATTTGTGTTGGCTACTTTTTGCATTGTTACTCCTTTAAAAATTACTTTTCCCCATAAATTTTAGCGATAAAACTAAGCTCTATGCCGCTTTTTTTTGCTTTTAAGTTTAAGGGATAGTCTATTTTGATGAGATTATCATAATTTTTCAAAGCATCGATGAAATCGTATAAATTCTTAGGGGAATCCATATAAGCACTTACAAAAAGCGTGTGTTTTAGGTAAAGTTCGTTCGCATTTTCAAGGGTTTTTATCTTAATATTTTTAAAAAAAAGCGTTAAAAAAGTTTGAAAATTTTTCTCATTTAAACTCGTTTGAAACTGCTCTAAGCTTTTATTATTTTCGCCTCTTAGGACGGCTATTTTGTCTTCACTTGCGTTTAATTTCGCTTTGGTGGCATTAAGAAGAGCTGTTTGAGAATTATCCTTAAGGCTAAGTTCTTTATAGCTTTTTAAAGTCGGCAAAAGTAAAAATAAAATCAAAGCCGTGCAAACGCTGATAAAACTTAAAGTTAATATAAGAATTTTGACTATATTTATCTCTTCAAAACTTTTATCTTTCATAACTCATTCCTAAAATTTTACTAATGCTTACAAAACGATACCAGCCATTATCAAGTTCATAATAACTTGTATTTGTTTCGTCAAATATACTTTTTAAAGGGGTTTCCAAAAGCAAGGCAAACATTTCTTTCGTAGGACTTACTCCCGTGAGCTTAAGCATAGTGGCACTTTGCTCGACACTATCAAAGCTTATGCTACCCGTTTTTAAAGTCATATCAAAAAGATTTTTAAGGCTATCTTTGGTGTTTTGATTTTTATCCTTAAATTCTGCAGCGATTTGACTTTGTTTTAACAAGACAAGATAAAGCTCCTCATTTTTTTTGATTTGCTGCGTGGTTAAAATCACCTCTTCTTTTTTATTATCAATCGCATTATGCGTAAAAATGATACGAAATTCATAAATCACAAAAACAAAAAAGATAAAAACAAAAGCAAAGCCAAAAAGCACTATCCAAATTCTATCCAAAAGGCTAAATAAAGGTCTTTTTTGTGGTTTTGTAAAACTATAAGTCATATTTTAGTTCCTTTTGCATCACCTCTTGCATTAGGTCAAGGGTGTCTATAAGCTTCACTTGAGGCTTTAAAAAAGTCTCGTTCTCTACGAATTCCAAAGTGCTTTGCATCAGCATCTCATCACTAAAAATAACAATCTCATCAACAAAATCACCACCATAATGCAAGTCGTGATAAAAACTCTCAATGCTAGAAATCACAAAACGACAAACTTCCATATCTTCGCTAAATTTTCCCAACTCGTCCATTTTAATATCACCATCATTTTGCATTTGTATATCTTGCTGGGTTTCTTGACTTAAATCTTGCCCTTCTTCTTGGTTATCATCTAAAGCGTCTATTTTATCTCCCAGCACCTCGTTAAAATTGTCTAAAGAAATTTCTCTTTCTTGTTTTTCTTCTTTATTTTCCAAAGAATTTGCTTCTTCATTTAGCTCTTTATCGTTTAAATTTTCATCATTTAAATCCGCATTGCCAAAGCTATCAAGTTCAAAGCTTGGACTTTTTTCAAAAAGCTTATAAGAGCCTATGAGAATTTTACCTTTTTGATAAACCATTAAAGCTAAACTTTGACCACACTTATAAGCATAAAGCCTTGTTTTATCATCTTGTTTTTCCTTTTGTATGCAAAAATGAAGCAAGGCAAAAGGTGAAAATAGAAAATCAAGCCCCCCACAATCCTCACACAACTCGCTAAAATACTCTATATGCTCGGTCGCTGCATAAAGCGAAGCGTCACCTAAAGGTAGGGTTTTAATACTCATCTTACCTATGCCAAATTCATCATAATTTTGCTCCCCACTTGGCAAAATTCCCTGCTCTTCACTATCTAAAAATAAAGCGATATGATAGGGGAAAAATTTTTTATCATAATTTTCAACAAACGCGATAAGTCGTTCGCTTTTATCAAAAGTTTTTTCTATTTTATTTATGAGTTTTTTATTACGATAGGTGCAAATTTTAAGCGTGTTTTTTTTATCCTCTAAAATCGCACTAATAAAAATTTGTGGCAAGATTTTTCTAAAAAATGGCGTCATATTCGCTCCTTAAAACTATCGCGTTGATAAACTTTTTCAAATTCCTTTTTGATAAAAGCTTTTGCCTCATCTTTTTCTAAATTTGAAATGTCAAAAGGCTCACTTAAACTATAAACAATCCTACTAAAAGGCTTGGGTAAAAGCATTTTATCCCAGCTTTTAAATTCCCAAAAGCGACTCGCTTCGTAGTTTGCAATTCTTATTTTAACGCCTTTCTTTTGGGCTATTATGATAGGACCATCGGAAATACTATGTCTTGGACCTCTTGGACCATCGGGCGTTATAACTATATCGTCTTTTTGCTCTAAGACTTTAAAGGCGGAACGCAAAGCATTGCTCGCACCCCTAAAAGTGCTACCTCTTACCACATTTAAGCCATAATAATGAATCAACTTAGCGATAAATTCGCCATCTCTATGATGAGAAATCATCACAAAAGCCCTCTTACCTTTCTTTCTAAAATACCTAAAAGCAAAGGGCATTAAAGCAAGGCGTCCGTGCCAAAAAAGCACAACATAAGGCTCATCATCGACCTTTGCACCAAGATATTTTTTAAAACAAGTTAAAAAAATGAGCCATTGCAAAAAAAAAGCAAGTTTAATTAAAAGTGTCTTTTTAAACGATTTCCCCATAAAGCACCATGCGTTTTGCGTTTGTGATTTTTACCTGTTTCATTGTGCCAAGCATTTCCTCGCTACCCTCGATTTGAACCAAAAAATTATTATCCGTTCTACCTGCAACACTATTATTTGCCCTTAATTCCTCAAAAAGCACTTCAAAAATTTGCCCCTCTTGTTTTTTTGTGATAGTGTCTAAAATTTCTGCGTGGCGATTTTGTAAAAAACTTAGTCTTTTTGAGGCAATATCTTCTGGAATTTGATTTGGCATTGTAGCGGCTTTAGTAAGGGGGCGTTTGGAGTATTTAAAAGAAAAAAGCTGCTCAAAACGCACTTTTTCAAGCACATCTATGGTATCTTCAAAATCTTTTTCGCTCTCACCCGGAAACGCTACGATGATATCCGTTGATATGCTAACATTTTTACAAAGTTCTCTTAATTTTAAAGCTCTATCCAAATACCACTCTTTGCTATAGCCTCGCTTCATCGCTTTCAAAATTTCGCTTGAGCCACTTTGCAAAGGCATATGCATAGACTTACAAACCTTTTCATTTTGACTAAAGGTTTGTAAAAATTTATCATCCATATGTAAAGGATGTGGGCTTGTAAAACGGATGCGTTTTAAATTTTCTATCTCGCTTAAGGCATTAAGCAAATCGGAAAAATCCATCTTTTTATGCGCGTTTCTAAATCTCTTGCCGTAATTATTGACATTTTGCCCCAGCAAAAATATCTCTTTCGCACCCTTTTCCACAGCCTTTTTAGCTTCATTAAAAATCAACTCAAAAGGAATGGAAATTTCATCGCCCCTAGTATGCGGAACTATGCAATAGGTGCAGTGCTTATCACAACCTATGGAGATATTAATGTAAGATTTATAAGGACTATTTCTAAAATCACTAAAAGCAAACTCGCTTTCATCATAATCTAAATCCACCCCTATAAATTTAGGCGTTTTAACAGCCTCAGTGATTTTAGAGATATTTCTAGCTCCCAAAACAAAATCCACATAAGGCGCACGGCGGAAAATTTCTCCACCTAAATGCGAAGCCGTGCAGCCACAAACGCCTATCTTAGCACCCTCTTTTTTCACCTTTTCAAAGCCACCGACTTCGGAAAAAAGCTTATGCACAGGCTTTTCACGCACGGAGCAGGTATTTATGAGTATCAAATCCGCCTCTTTAATATCCTCTGTTAGGCTATAATTCTCTTTTTGAGTGAGTTCAGCGATGATATGCTCACTATCTCTTACATTCATCGCACAGCCTAAAGTTTGGATAAATAACTTTTTAGCACTCAAAGAATATGCACCTCATACATATAATCTTGCTCATCAAGTCCGTATTTGACTATCCTATGATAAACATTTAAGCCTTTTTTTTCAAAATGCTCAACCAAAGCGATAAGTTGTTTATGTGAATTTTCTTTATCGAAATAAAAAAATTTCTGCCCCTCTTTCTCCACCGCATCTTCAATCTTATCCAAGCTTATATTTTTAGGCTTGTCGCTGATTAAATTTCTTGCTAATTTTAAGTCCATAATTTATCCTTAGCTTATTTTAAATCGCTAATTCTACCAAATTTTACTTTTAATTAAACTTATTAAAGCTATAATTTCACCCTACTTTTTAAAAATTTCCCAAAAAAGGTATCAATATGGAAAAAATAGCAGACATCATAGAGTCCATAGCTAATGAAAAAAATTTAGAGCTTGAGAGCGTGAAAGAGAAGGTCATCACCGCACTTATCAATACGGCAAAAAAAATTTATGGCGAAGAATATGAATTTTTTGTCGATAAAAAAACACTTAGCTTATATCAAAAAATTCTAGTTGTAGCGGACGATGATGAAAGACTAGGTGAAAATAAAGAAAGTTTTATCGCTATCTCTAAAGCCAAAAAAGAGGCAGCGGATGTTGAAATAGGCGATGAGCTAACTTATGAATGTTCTTTAGAAAATTTAGGACGCACAGCGGTGAATACCTTACATAAAGAATTAGAATATCATATCCAAAAGCTTTTAGAACAAACCATTTTTGAAAAATATAAGAATAAAGTCGGTCAAATGGTCTTTGGAAGTGTGGTGCGTGTGGATAATGAGGAAAATACTTTCATAGAAATTGACGAGCTAAGAGCCTTTTTGCCGCGTAAAAATCGCATTAAAGGAGAAAAATTTAAGGTTGGAGATGTCGTAAAAGCTGTGATTCGCCGTGTTTATACAGATAAGGGCATTAAAATGGAGCTTAGTCGCACCAGTCCTAAATTTTTGGAATGTTTGCTTGAGGCTGAAGTGCCTGAAATAAAAGATGGGCTTGTCAGTGTCGTTGGCTGTGCGAGAATTCCAGGCGAAAGAGCAAAAATAATTCTCCAAGCAAATGGAGCAAATATCGACCCAGTCGGTGCAACTGTGGGCGTTAAAGGCGTGAGGATTAATGCGGTTAGCAAGGAGCTTCATAATGAAAATATCGATTGTATAGAATATTCAAGTGAAAATGAAATTTTAATCGCCCGCGCCTTAGCTCCAGCGATAATTAACTCTGTCAAAATCGAAGATAAAAAAGCCATAGTTAGCTTAAATAGCGAACAAAAAAGCAAAGCCATAGGAAAAAGCGGGATTAATATACGCCTCACTTCAATGCTAAGTGGTTTTGAGATAGAGCTTAATGAGCTTGGTGCTAAAACGATGAGTAATGAAGAAGCGATGAAAAATTTACAAGATTTATTTAAAATTTAAAAGCTAAAGATAAGCCTTAGCTTATCTGTTAGCATTGTTAGAATCAATCACGCTAAAGAGCTTATTTAGCATAGTTTCTTCATTTTTTCTATACTGGCTTTCTCTTAATTTCTGCCACGCTTGCATACTAAAACCATCTTGCAAAGCACTAAGGTCTAAGTCTTGATTGACCAAGCCTTTATCCTCTTTTTTAACAAGCTTCTCTTGCTCTTGCTTATCTTTAATCTCATTTAAAGTCGCTTGAAATTCCTCTGCGGACTTCTCTTTTTCTTTAATTTTTGCATTAAAGAAAGAATTGTTGTTTTGAACTTTATCGACTAACATTTTTTCCTCCTTAATATTTTTAAGGTTATAAGCAAGAACTATTCCAATTTAAGATTTCGTCTTTTTCTGTGCTAAATTTATGGCTATTTTTATCGCTTCTTCATAGCTTTTTGTGCTAATTTTCGCATTTTTATAAGCCCTATCAAAAGCCGTTCCGTGATCTACGCTCGTGCGGATTATGGGTAAATTTAAGCTTACATTGACACTTTTTTCAAAATACAAAGCCTTAAGTGGGGCAAGAGCGACATCGTGATACATCGCCACCAAACGAGAGCAGTTTTTAAGCGAATTTGGCGTAAAAGCACTATCTGCTACCAAAACTTGAGGTAGGTAAATTTCTTTTTTTAAGTATAAATTCGCACCCTTTATCGCCTTTTCTATAATCTTCTCTTCCTCTCCGCCTATCGCACCAAAGTCCCCTGCGTGAGGGTTAAAGCCCAAAACGCCGATTTTATCAAACCCACTTTCTTTAGAAAAGTCAATCAAAAATTGCCTCAGCGGCTTTAGCTTAATCCTTTTTGAAACCTCTTTCAAGGGTATATGCTCACTAAAAAGCCCCACAAAAAGTTCCTCACAGCCCAGCATCATAATGGCATTTTTATGATAAAAGTGGCGTAAAGCGTCCGTATGCCCCTTAAAAGAAATTCCTGCCAAATTCCAAGCCTTTTTATGGATGGGTAAAGTGATGAGGGCGGAAGCATTTTTTTGATATGTGAAAGCACAAGCTGCCTCAAAGCTTAAAAAGCTATACGCTCCACTTTTTGCGTCAATTTTACCCGCACTCAGTGAAAAATTTGTATTAAGCTTTAAGGAAAGTGGAGTTTTAAAAGAAAAAATTTTTAACCTTCCACTTTTTCTTACTTCTTTAAATTCACTCACATCAGCGTGGCTAAACTCGACTAAATTTAGCTCCAACTCTTTCTTTTTTAAAAGCTTTAAACCTTGTCTTAAAAGACTTTCGTGTAGAAAATAATAAAGGGTGCAAATTTGACTAAGCTTTTTATGGGTTTTAAGCACAAGTTCTAAACTTATGCCATTTAAATCGCCTATGCTAACGGCTAAATTCATTTAGCAAAGTCCTCATTTCAAGCAAAGCCCTTTCAAGCCCTACAAAAACAGCCCTTGCAACTATGCTTTGTCCTATGTTTAGCTCACAAATTTCTTTGATGAAAAGAATTTCTTTTGTGTTTTTATAATCTAGCCCGTGTCCTGCAGCGACTTTAAGATTTAAATTTGCCCCCTTTTTAGCACAAAATTCTAGTTTTGCCAACTCTTCTTTAAGGCTTAATTCTAGTGTTTTTTTATCCATTTCTAGCACTTTGTAAGGGGTTTTGGAAATATTGCTAAAAAGTGCATTATATAAATTTGCAAAATGTCCTGTGTGAAGCTCGATAAAGTCAGCTCCAAGCTCTTTTGACCTCTCCACATCTTTTGGGGTAGGGTTGATAAAAAGCGAAACCTCTATATTTTCATTTTGCAAGGCTTCTATGCTTTTTTTAAGTCTGTCATTATCTAAATTTAAACCACCCTCAGTCGTTAGCTCTTCTCTTTTTTCAGGCACTAAAGTAACGCGGTCTGGCTTATGCTTTAGAGCAATTTTTATCATCGTTTCATCGCTAGAGCATTCTAAATTAATGGGAACTTTACAAAATTTCACTAAGTTTTCAAGGTCATCTTCTTGCGTATGACGGCGGTCTTCTCTTATGTGGAGGGTGATTTGCTCACAAAAATTCGCACTCAAAAACGCAGCCTCTAAAACATCAGGGCTATTAACCCTCCTCGCCTCCCTTAAAACAGCGATATGGTCGATATTAAAACCTAGTAACATTTTAGTCCTTTGTGGTGAAAATGAAAGAAGTTATAGCATAAATTAATTAATTTATGTTTAGTATAATGGCACTTCAAAATGAAATTTAAGGAAAACGATGAAAGAAATACTCACAAAAGAGCTTAAAGAACAATACAAGCGTGAATTTGAAGACTTGCTTGAAAAGGGCATTATTGAAGAGGGTAATGTGAAATTTTTACAAAAGCTCATCGATAAGGCAGAAGATAACACAGAGGCTATTTTTATCAAAGCCTTAGCGACTAGGTATAAACGCACGGGCTTTCATTTTGATGTGAGACTGGAAAAAACGTAAGATGAGATGATTAAATATTTTGAAAAAGATGAAAAGCTTAGTTTTGATAATGGTGGCGTAATGCACCGCCTCATCATAGGCGATAACTACCCAGCCCTTTTAAACCTACTCATCACGCATAGAAATAAGATAAAGGTTATTTATATGGACCCACCTTATAGTAAAGATACTATGGGAAAATACGCTCAAACAAATTATGATAATGCTATCACAAGGGATAATCTACTTTCTATGCTTTTTACAAGACTAAGCCTTGCAAAAGAGCTTTTGCGTGAGGACGGCGTGATATTTTGTAGCATTGATGATAGGAATCAAGCCTATGTCAAGGGGCTTTTTGATGAAGTGTTTGGGGAGGGAAATTTTATTTTTTGTGCTTCAAGACTTATGAAAAAGGGTGGGAAAAGCACTGCAACAATCGCAAAAAATCACGATTATATAATTTGCTATGCAAAAGATATAAATTATATGGAAGATTTTTGTTTAGATGAAAGGGATTCTAAAAAATTTATTTTAGAAGATGAGCATATTGATGAGCGGGGCAGATATGCTTTAACACAAACATTAGATTATGGTTCTTTGCAGTATTCTAAAAATATGGATTATCCTATTGAGATAAGTGGCAAAACTTTTTATGCTGGAACAAGTTATGATAAATTTTTAGAGCGACAAAACGGAAAACACGGAACAACCGATTGGGTATGGCGTTGGTCTAAATCCGCTGTTGAGTGGGGATTAGAAAATGGTTTTATTGTTGTAAAAAACAATAGAATCTATACAAAATCTTATGAAAAATGTCGCAAAAAAAACGGAAAAAATGAAATTGAATTTTTAGAAGGAAAAGCATATACGACACTTTCTTTTTTAGAAAATGAAAACTCAAACGATAATGGGAAAAAGGAATTAGATTCTATTTTAGCAGAGGGAAATTCTAACGCACCATTTAAGAATCCAAAACCTAGCACACTTATCAAAAACTTATTAAAAATGGTTTCATCATACAATAATAACATAGATTCTAAAGCTATCCTCACAAATGGGGGGGGGGGGGGGGGAAACTCTCCGCATAGCCTAAACTACGAGCCTGAAATCATCTTAGACTTTTTTGCTGGAAGTGGCACCACAGCCCACGCCGTTATGGAGCTTAATCGCGAGGACGGAGGAAAGCGCCAATGTATCTTAGTAACAAATAATGAAATCACAGAGCTTAATCCAAACGGCATAGCCCACGATGTAACCGTAAAACGCCTAAAGCGTATAATGAGTGGGGAATGCTATGACGGAAGTAAAAATTTCAAATGGTGCGAAAAAAATGAACCTTATAAAGATAGCCTTGAAGTGCTAAACATAAAAGAAATAGCCGACAATGATGAAGAAATTTTTAAAGAGATAGATGAAAGGCTTTATGGTAAAAACTTTTCTAATATCCACGATAAAATAGAATGGGTTTGTGAAAATTTTGAAAAAACTTGCGTGAGAGAAAAAGAAAAGGAAGAAAATGACTAAAATTAATGAACTTCAAGAAAATTGCGTAGATGATATACTTTCTTTATTTTACGGCGAAAAAGATGAGATAAGCATAAAAGCACCCACAGGAAGTGGCAAAACGCATATGATGGCTATGCTTATGCATAGGCTTTTGAGCGAAGATGATAGTTTTATTTTTCTTGTTTCAAGCCTTTCTAAGGGGGATTTAGCCGAGCAGTGTTATAAAAGCTTTAAGCAAAATAGTGAGCGAACTTTTACAAATTTAAAGCCTTATTTAATCTCAACAGGCAATGAAAATAGCAAAAATACAGAATATAGCATCCATATAGACTGGGGGCATAATGTCTATGTTTTACCAACAAATCAATTTACAAGCACTTCACGCATAGGCAAGGAAAGCACTTTGGTGCATTTTATTTTAGCGTGTGAAAGAGAGAGAAAAAAGCTCATCTTAATAAGAGATGAGAGCCATATCGCTACAAATAATCTAAACACCCTTAAAACGCACTTTTTAAAAACTATCCATTTTTCAGCTACTCCAAAAAATGATAAATTTGATGTGGAATTAAGCGAAAGCGAAGCGGTTGAGGCAAAACTAATCAAAGAAGTTAAATTTATAGATAATAGCCACGATGAGCTTGAAATAGGACTGACAAAAGCCTTGAGGCATTTTAAAAGTGAAATTATACCCATTTATAAAAAGCAAGGCATCGTCCCTGCTTTTATCATTCAAATCTCAAATATGGCTAAGGGCGAAGAGCAATTTCAAGCTATCGTAGAAATCATAGAAAAACAAGGACTTGGGTGGGTAAGCTTTGTCAGTGATGAGAAAAAATACGACACAAATAACGCCTTAATTAAAAGTAAAAATAAAAAAATGTGGCGAGAAAAGATTAAGGAGCATAACTATCCCATTGAAGTGATTATCTTTAAAATGGTGATTACTGAGGGCTTTGATATACCTAGAGCTTGTGTTTTATACCAAGTAAGAGACACGAGCTCAAAAATTCTTGATGAGCAAGTGATAGGAAGAGTAAGAAGAAATCCTTGTCTAACAAATTTTGATAAACTTGATAAGCAGACAAAAGAGCTTTTTAGCAAGGCTTACATTTATGGAATGAAGCCTCAAACTAAGGGTAGTAAAAAAGTATGGTTAAGAGATGAAGAGCTTTTGAAAGAAAATAAAATCATACAGGAATTTAAAGTCCCCTTTAAATCCTTTAAACTTAAAAAAATACCTATGGAAAACATTGATATTAGCGAATGTATGCAAAACACCTTGACGCATAAAAGCATTTTTAAAGCCTATAAAGAACTAAATAAGTGCGATGAAGTGCTAAAAGATAAGCTAAAAGACTATATAACGGATTATAAAAAGTGGTTTGATTGTATCAATAACTTAGAAGCGATAAAAGAAAAATGCGAAAAAGTCGTTGAAAGCTATGAAAAAGACTATGGCGAGGTAATAAAAATTGCCGAGGGTTTAAGAAGCAAGAATTATGCCTTTATGGATAAAACAGGTATATTTTATCCTTTTGAAGACTGCATTTGGACGGATAATAAGGATAATGAATTTTTTTATGATAGTGAGGCTGAGCTTGAGTGGTTTAAAATCCTTAATAACTTAAAGCGAAAATGTGCTAAATTCGTTTTCATAGACGATAGAGAAATTTATTTATTTGGTAAAAACTACCCTTATCAATCAAACGCGAAATTTGACTATTATCACGGCTCTATACACACTAGCTATCCTGATTTTATCTTTAAGGATAAAAAAGATACCATTCACATTTTTGAAGTCAAAAGCATAAATAGCAAAAAAGGTGGCAGCGCAGAATTTGACAAGCAAAGATATGAAGGGAAAATAAAGCAACTCAAAAAAGCCTACCTCTTTGCAAGCAAAGAAATAGAATATGTGTTTTATTTACCCATCAAGCAAGGTGAGAGTTGGGACATTTATAGCTATGAAAACGG
Source organism: Campylobacter helveticus (assembly GCF_002080395.1). NCBI lineage: Bacteria > Pseudomonadati > Campylobacterota > Epsilonproteobacteria > Campylobacterales > Campylobacteraceae > Campylobacter > Campylobacter helveticus. The sequence goes on along the minus strand of NZ_CP020478.1, from coordinate 795,954 downwards.
AGTGGAAAAAAATATGAATAAAGCGCAATTTGAAGACTACCTAAAGGCTAGAAATAAAGATAGCTAAAAACGCAAAAGCGAAGTTGTAAATTGATAAAACTTCACTTTTGCGATGGTATTTTTAAAATTTACGCCCATTTTTACCGGCGATGATGAAACGCAAAGCGTTAAGCTTAATAAAGCCTTCCGCGTCTTTTTGATTATACACTTCATCTTCTTCAAAGGTGCAAAAAGCAGCGTTAAAGAGACTGTCATTTGCACTTTCACGCCCTACGACCATTACATTGCCCTTATAAAGCTCCAGCCTTACTCTACCATTAATAAATTTTTGGCTTTCATCGATGAGAGCTTGAAGCATTAGCCTTTCAGGTGAAAACCAAAAGCCATTATAAATTAAATGTGCATATTTTGGCATAAGCTCATCTTTTAAGTGTGCTGCCTCTCTATCTAAAGTAATGCTTTCAATCGCCCTGTGTGCTTTAAGCAAAATCGTCCCGCCAGGTGTTTCATAGCAACCCCTACTTTTCATACCCACAAAGCGATTTTCTACGATATCAAGACGCCCTATTCCGTGCTTAGCACCTAGTTCGTTAAGTTTGCTTAAAAGTCCTGCGGGGCTTAAAAGCTCTCCATTTATCGCTACCAAATCGCCTTTTTTAAATTCAAGCTCGATGATTTCACTTTCATTTGGCGCTTCTTTTGGGCTTTTTGTCATTCTCCACATATCATCTTCAGCCCTCATCGCTGGGTCTTCTAAAACAAGCCCTTCGTAAGAAATGTGAAGCAAATTTGCGTCCATTGAGTAGGGGGACTTGCCCTTTTTCTTGGAAATATCTATGCCGTGTTTTTCCGCGTAAGCTAAAAGTTTTTCACGGCTATTTAAATCCCACTCCCTCCAAGGTGCTATGATTTTTAAATCAGGATTAAAAGCTAAGTAGCCAAGCTCAAAACGCACTTGGTCATTTCCCTTACCCGTAGCGCCGTGACTCACAGCATCAGCTCCTGTTTTAATGGCAATTTGTGCCTGAGTTTTAGCGATTAATGGGCGTGCTATACTCGTGCCTAGTAGATACTCTCCCTCATAAATGGCATTTGCTCTAAACATAGGAAAAATATAATCTCTAACAAATTCATCTCTTAAGTCTTCGATAAAAATATTTTCCTTCTTTATGCCAAGTGCCAAAGCTTTCGCCCTTGCTGGTTCAAGCTCCTCGCCCTGCCCTATGTCGGCTGTAAAGGTAACAACTTCACACCCATACTCATCTTGAAGCCATTTTAAAATAATACTTGTATCAAGCCCACCAGAATAAGCCAAAACAACTTTTTTCACATCACTTTTCATCGCAACTCCTTTAAAAAATTCTAGGAATTCTAGCAAAAAAGGCTTAAGTTTAAAGCAAATTTTGTTCCAAAAAGTTTTTTAATTTGCATTTTTTTGCTAAAATTCTCCTTATGAGAGTGGATAAATTTTTAAATGTGGTTAATATTACAAAACGCCGTAGCATAGCAGAAGATATGTGTAGAAGTAAGGTCGTAGATATCAATGGCATCATCGTAAAGCCTAGTAAAGATGTTAAAGTGGGCGATATTATCACGCTTCATTTAAACGAGTGTAAGGAAAGCTACAAAGTCCTTGCCTTGCCCATTAGCAAAAACATACCTAAAAATGCACAAAATGAATATGTGAGCAAATTGTGAGCGAATTTATCCTAGCTCAAAATGAGCTTGAAAAACTTTTACTTAGTCTTCCAAGCGAGGGCGTTATATTGCTACGCGGCGATTTGGCTAGTGGAAAAACAAGCTTAATTCAAGCTTTACTTAAAATGCTTAAATTTGATGAAAATCCAAATTCCCCCACATTTTCCTTAATGCAAAGCTACGAAAAAAATGGAAAAAAAATTTATCATTACGATATTTATCAAGTGGGACTTAGTGGCATTTTGCAAAATGGCTTATTTGAAAATTTGTTCGAAGAGGGTCTGCACTTGGTAGAATGGGGCGATGAAGCATTAGAAAAAGCATTAAGGAAAATGAAAATCAAGCCTTGTATTATAGAAATTTTTCCTTTAAATTCCAAAAGAAAGTATGTGATTTATGAGTAAATTAGAAGTTTTGCATTTAGAAAAAATTATCAAAAAAACAAAAATTATACACGACATTTCACTTGAAATTCAAAGTGGAGAAGTTGTAGGACTTTTAGGTCCCAATGGAGCGGGTAAAACGACAACTTTTTATATGATTTGCGGGCTTATCACACCAAGTGGAGGCAAGGTAATACTAGATGGCACAGACATCACAAAAGAACCGCTTAATAAAAGAGCAAGGCAAGGCATAGGCTATTTACCACAAGAAAGTAGCGTTTTTAAGGATTTAAGCGTAGAGGATAATCTGCTTTTAGCTGCAGAAATTTTCTATAAAGATAAAAAACTCTTAAATGAAAAAGTCGAAAAAATGCTAGAGCTTTTAAGCATAGAGCCTATACGCTTAAGAAAAGGATTAAGCTTAAGTGGGGGAGAAAGAAGGCGTTGTGAAATCGCAAGAAGCCTAATGTGTGAGCCTAAATTTCTACTTTTAGACGAGCCTTTTGCTGGGGTTGACCCTATCGCTGTGGCCGAAATTCAAAATCTCATCAAAGAGCTTAAAAAACTTGGCATTGGAATTTTAATCACCGACCACAATGTCCGCGAGACTTTAGCGATATGCGATAGAGCTTATGTGATTAGACAAGGTTCGCTTTTAGCAAGTGGAGATGCAAAAGAAATCGCACATAATAAAGATGTGAAAAAATATTACCTAGGAGCGGAGTTTAAACTCCTTGATTAATGTTAAAGCAAAAATTAGTCCAAAGTCCCAAAACAAAGCTTTCTAACACTCTACGCTCTTGGCTTCCCATTTTACAAGCTAATATTGAAGATTTAAAAGAAAGCTTAGATAAATTCGCAGAGGACAACCCATTTTTAACCATACAAGAAAAGACGCAAACACATCAAAATGGCAAAAATTATTACGATGGCTTTTTTAAAAACAACGCCCAAAGTGAGCTTTTGGAGCAAAAAGCTATCACACAAAAAAGCGTATGGGAGCTACTAAACGAGCAAATTTCCCCTCCCCTTTTTCCTACAAGTAAATCTCAAAATATCGCCTATAAAATCATAGAATGTCTTAATCACGAGGGCTATTTTGAATATGATGAAGAAATTTTAAGTCCTTTTTCTAAGGAAGAAGTAGAAAAAATTCGCAAACGCTTTAAATTCTTAGAGCCTGTGGGCGTTGGAGCTGTGGATTTTAAAGAGGCTTTTTTATTTGCCTTAGAAAATGAAGAACTTGAAGGCGAGCTTTATGAATTTATCCAAATGCTCATTTTAGATTTTGAAAATATCCAAAAATATACAAAAGAAAAGCTCTATAAAGAAGCCATTGAAGTCATTAAAAAATTTTCCATTCCGCCTTTTTTGGAGTATTTTGAAGAAAGCAGGGTTATAGTGCCTGATATTTTTATTTTTAAAGAAAATGGCGAGATAAAAGTTAAAATCAACGATGAATACTACCCAGAAATTTGCATAGAAACAGACGGATTAGAACACGAATTTTTAAGTAGCTATCTAAAAGAGGCGAGAAATTTGGTTGATGCGCTTTCTATGCGTAAAGCGACCTTGTATAAAATAGGACTAATGATAGTTGAGCATCAATATGAATTTTTCTTAGGAAAAGAAATCAAACCTATGACTTTAAAAGATTTGGCTGATGATTTAGAACGCAACGCCTCCACCATCTCAAGAGCCATTGCAAATAAATATCTAAGTTGCGATAGAGGGCTTGTTCCCCTCAAAGACTTTTTTGCCTTTGCACTTGATGGAGAGGGCGAAACCTCAAACACTAGCGTTAAAGATTTTGTAGCAAATTTAGTAAAAAACGAAAACAAGCAAAAACCTTTGAGCGATAGCAAAATTTTAGAACTTATCCTAGCAGAATTTAAAGTCGATATAGGAAGAAGAACGATTACTAAATACCGCAAACAGCTCAACATCGCAAGCTCAACAGATAGAAAGAAATTCTACGAGCTAGAAGGCTCGTAGAAATTTTAGAACGGCCACACCGCCTCGATAAACTTACTTCCCCAAGGTTTTCTGGTGCTTCTATCCACTTCACCCTCAGTTTTATAAAGTATCTTCGCATCGGCTATATATTTACTATCTATCGTGTTATCCTGTCCTATATCATAAGGACGAATCACACCGCTAAGCTGGATAATTTGCTTCTCGCCGTTTATCAAAAGTTCTCTTGAGCCCTCGATAAAATAATTCCCATTAGAAAGAATTTTAATCACCCTTGTTGAAATAGTTGTATTAAAACTTTCATTTCTACTTTGTGTGCCTGTGCCTGTGTAGTTGTTCGTGCTATTAGTTCGAAAGCCTATATTAGAATATGCGTTAATTCTATTTAAAACCTTATTCGCCGCACCCGTGCTACCCGTTAAAGCACCACCACCCAAATTTGCATTATTTGTTCTGCTTGTGGTTTTGTTCGCCTGTGTGCTTTGAGTTGTGCTTTCTTGAATAACAACCGTTACCAAATCATTAACATTCATCGCTTTTTTATCGGAAAATAAAGGATTATCCCCCTTGCCAAAAAGAGAACCAGGTGCTGATTCTACATTATTACTCTGCTTTGGAGCAAGCTCTTCAACATAAGTTGGTGGCTTCATAGATATTTCAGGATCTACCACCGCACTACATCCAAAAAATGCAAATGGTAACACATATACGAAAACTTTTTTCATTTCTGTCCTTTGATATGAATTTTTTTGTATTTTTTCGTTACAATAATTTCAAACACTTGAAAGCAAAGAGCGTTCCAAGTTTAACTTAAAAGGAGAAAAACAATGGCAAATCTTTACCTTATGCGGTCAAAAAGTGATGATTTAAATACTCTTATTACAAAAAAACTTCTAGCAAATTACACGAAGCATTACAAAAACATAGCGATTTACTGCCCCGTCATTTATGAACATAGAATAGCCGTAGTGCAAGAGTGGCTTGAAGAATTTAATCTCAAACAAAACTCAAAAGAAAGCTATGGTTTTACCCTACGCGACGCGATGAACGCCTTTAGTCATAACCCTCACGATTTTTTTAACAAAATTTTAGAAGAATATGAGAATTTGAAAGCAAGATATGATTTTGTTTTAGTTACAAGTTTTTCAGAATTTGGCATTTTAGATGGTTTTGAACTAAGTGTAAAACTCGCTAAAAATCTCAACACCCCAGTCGCAGCAATCATAGACAACGCCGACAAAAACATCGCTAAGAAAATTTTTGACACAAGTCTTAAGGGGAAAGATTATGCACTTATAGACGAGAATTTTGATTTTAATCAAATCATTAATTTAAAAGAATATGACTTCATCACGCCTAATCGCTTTAAATTTGAACTCATTAAAAAAAGCGTAAAAAATAAAAAAGTCGTTGTCTTGCCTGAAAGCGATGATGAAAGAATCTTAAAAGCAAGTGAAATTTTACTTAAAAGCAATGTGGTCAATCTCATCTTACTTGGAGATGAAGCTAAAATCAAACAAGACGCCGCTAAGCTTGGCTTAGACATTAAAGGTGTCGAGGTGTTAAACCCCGCGAATTCTCCCTTAAATGAAGAATTTGCCGCTATGCTTTATGAAGCAAGAAAGGCTAAGGGGATGAGTTTAGAAGAAGCCACAAAACTAGTTAAAGATAGAACTTATTTTGGCACAATACTCGTGCATAGTAAAAAAGCTGACGCTATGGTAAGTGGTGCTTCAACCACCACAGCCGAAACAATACGCCCAGCCCTTCAAATCATCAAAACCAAAGAGGGGGTAAATTCTGTCTCGGGTATCTTTTTTATGGGGCTTGAAGATAAGGTTTTAGCTTTTGCAGATTGTGCGGTGAATCCCAACCCAACAGCCGAGCAACTCGCTCAAAGTGCTTATGTAAGTGCTTTAAGTGCGAAAGCTTTTGGACTTGAGCCTCGCATTGCAATGCTTTCTTATTCTAGTGGAGATAGCGGTAAAGGTGAAAGTGTAGATTTAGTCAATGAAGCTTTAAAAATCGCTAAGAAAAATTACCCAGAATTACAAATCGATGGTCCTATGCAATTTGACTGCGCTTATGATGCAAAAACAGCCGCAAAAAAAATGCCAAATTCTACAATCGCAGGTAAAGCAAATGTTTATATTTTCCCAGACCTTGACGCAGCAAATATCTGCTATAAAGCCGTGCAAAGAACGGCAAATGCCCTTGCCATAGGTCCTATTTTGCAAGGACTTAAAAAACCTGTTAATGATTTAAGTAGGGGGTGTTTAGTGGAAGACATCGTAGATACAGTAATCTTAAGTGCAATACAAGCACAATGAAGGATAGAAAATGAAAATTTTAGTTCTAAATTCAGGCTCTTCCTCTATCAAATTTAAGCTTTTTGACAATAGGGTTGTTTTGGCAAGCGGTTTAGTGGAAAAGATAGGTAATAATCAATCCAAAATCGAACTAAAAAACGCCAAAACAGGCACAAAAATGCGCCGTGATACGCACATAGGAAATCACGAAAAAGGTTTGCAATTAGTCGAGGAACTTTTTAGCGAAAGTGGGATTTTAAAAGATTTAAGTGAGCTTGATGGCTGCGGACATAGGATAGTTCACGGAGGGAAAAATTTAACGGAGCATTGCTTGGTAAATGATTTTGTATTAGAAGAAATCGACCGCGTTAGCGCCATAGCCCCACTTCACAACCCAGCCCACCTAGCGGGGATTAAAACAATGCTTAAAGCTGCTCCAAGAGTGCCAAATGCGACCATTTTTGATACGGCTTTTCATAAAAGTATGCCCGATTATGCCTATATGTATGCGCTTCCTTATGATTATTATACGGAATATAATATTAGAAAATATGGCTTTCACGGCACTTCGCATTCTTATGTTAGCTCAAGGGCGGCAGCCTTAATGAATAAAGAAAAAATTAATGCCATAAGCGCACATCTTGGAAATGGTGCAAGTGTTTGCGCCATAGAAAATGGTAAAAGTATCGACACTTCTATGGGTTTTACGCCACTTGAGGGCTTGATGATGGGAACAAGATGTGGAGACATCGACCCAGCAACCCTACCTTTCATCGCTAAGGCAAAAAATTTAAACGCTGATGAGCTTGATACTATGATGAATAAACAAAGTGGGCTTTATGGAGTTTGTGGTTATAATGATTTTCGTGATATCATTAGCGAAATTCAAAATGGCAATAATCTCGCTCGTCTTGCCCTTGATATGTATTGCTACCGCTTGGCAAAATACATCGGTTCTTATTTTGCCATTTTGCCACACACGGAGGCTTTAATTTTTACTGCTGGAGTGGGGGAAAATGCCTCTGTTGTGCGTAAAATGACCTGTGAAAGACTAAGACATTTAGGCTTTGAGCTTGACGAAGAATTAAATAAAAAAAATGAGAGTGGAGAAAGGGAAATTAGCACTCCAAATTCTAAAGTCAAAATTTTCATTATCCCAACGGACGAGGAACTTGAAATCGCCAAAATCACAGAAGAGCTGATTAAAAAAGCTTAAATTTACAAGGCTTAGTGATTTAAAACCTTATTTAAAAATTCTCTAAGCCTTTCATTTTTTGGATTAGAAAAGACGCTCATAGGACTTTCATCGACTGCGATTTGCCCCTTATCCATAAAAAAGATGCGATTTGCCACATTTTTGGCAAAACCCATTTCGTGCGTAACAACAAGCATTGTTAAACCCTCTTTTGCCAAATCTTTCATTATGTTTAAAACCTCGCCTATCATTTCAGGATCAAGTGCGGAAGTCGGCTCATCAAATAATATCACATCAGGATTCATCATCAAGCTTCTAGCTATGGCTATGCGTTGCTTTTGTCCGCCAGAAAGCTTATGTGGCATATAGGCTTTTTTATCTGCTAAACCGACTTTGGAAAGTAAAATTTCCGCCCTACTTATCGCCTCATCTTGACTTAAAATTCCTGTTTTAATGGGTGTTAAAGTTAAATTTTCAAGGACATTTTTATTAGCAAAAAGATTAAAGTGCTGGAAAACCATACTTACCTTTTGGCGAATTTTATTAATATCAACTTCCTTATCTAAGATATTTTCCCCTTGTATGAAAATTTTACCACTATCCGCAAGTTCAAGTTTATTTAAACATCTTAAAAAAGTGCTTTTTCCCCCACCGCTTGGTCCTATCAAAGCGACCACATCGCCTTTTTGAATTTGGGTATTTATATTTTTTAAAACCTCCAAATCCCCATATCTTTTACACAAATTTTCAGTTTTAATCATTCTTATTTAGCCTTTTTTCAAGTATTCTCACGCCCAAACTAAAAATTTTCACACTTACATAATACACAAGACCGGTAAAAATAATAGGCTTAGGATTATAAAGTACAGCCTGCAAACTCTTACTTTGCATTGTGATATCCACCACGCTAATAAACCCTACCACAGAAGTTTCTTTAAAAAGAGAAATAAACTCATTTGCAAGGGCTGGAAGGATGTTTTTAACCGCTTGAGGCAAAATAATCTCTTTCATCGTGCTTTGATAATCAAGCCCCATAGCCCTAGCTGCCTCCATTTGCCCCCTATCAACGCTATTAATCCCACTTCTTACAATCTCAGCGATATAAGCGGAGCTATTAAGCCCAAGTGCCAAAATCGCCGCATAAAGATTGTCAAAAAAAGTGAAAATCACAAAGGCAAAAATCATCAGTTGCAAAATCACAGGAGTGCCACGGATAATATCAATAAATTCATCGATTAAGAAATTTAAAACCTTAAAAGGAGAAAAGCGCGCAAGAGCCAAAATAAAGCCAAAAACAACGCCGATTAAAACCGCACAAAAAGTGAGCAAAATGGTTACGCCATAGCTCAATACATAAGCCCTAGCATTTGGCGTAAAGGCATAATGCGTCCCATTTTCGCCATTTACTTGTAAAATTTCATAAGGGAAAGAAAAATATCCCCACAAAATAATTATGGTAAAAAATACAAAAGTTTGCATTCCTTTTTGAGTCAAAATGAAGCCTTATCGTTGAAATTTTAAAGTCCAAATTTTAAAAAAATAATCTTTTATTTTTCTTTAAAGATTTAAAAAAATGTGTTAAAATTTTCAAAATTTAAGGAGCTAAAATGGCAATTTTAGAATTTATTTTAATCTTCATTTTTGTTTTAATGATGACATTTTTAATTATAGGTTTTAATAGGCAAATCCAAGAGAAAAATAAAGAAAAAGAAAAAAGATTTGAAAAATATAATAAAAACAAATTTAAGGAAAAATGATGAGAAAAAGTATAGTTGATTTCAAAAAACAAAAAGAAACTCAAGATAAAATCACTATGGTTGCAGCGTATGATTATCCTAGCGCTAAGGCTTTAGATGAGGCTGGAGTGGATATTATTTTAGTCGGCGATTCTGTGGCAATGGTGCTTTTAGGACACGAGGATACGCTAAGTGTCAGCGTGGAGGAAATGCTTATCTTCAATAAAGCCGTCTCAAGAGCCTCTCAAAACGCCTTTGTCTTAGCTGATATGCCTTTTATGTCTTACCAAAGCTCGACTTACGATGCTTTGCAAAATGCCGCTAAATTTATTAAAATTGGTAGAGCAAATGGCGTAAAACTTGAGGGCGGAAGAGAATTTAGCGAGTGTATAAAAGCCTTGAGCCGTGCCTCTATCCCGGTAGTCGCTCACATAGGTCTCACTCCACAAGCAATCAATGCTATGGGAGGATATAAAGTGCAAGGCAAAAGTAAAGAAGCCGCGCAAAAACTCATCGATGACGCTAAAGCTGTGGAAGATGCGGGTGCTAGTATGGTTTTAATGGAGTGTGTGCCAAGCAAACTAGCCAAAAAAATCACAGAAATTTTACAAGTGCCTACCATAGGTATAGGGGCTGGGAAGCACTGCGATGGGCAGGTTTTAGTTTATCACGATTTTTTAGGACTTCATCAGGGTTTTAAGCCTAAATTTGTAAGAAAATTTGCCGATTTAAACCCAAATGAGGGCATAAAAGCCTACATTAATGCCGTAAAAAGCGGCGAATTTCCAAGTGATGCACATAGCTTTTCTTTGGAAAATGATGAATGGATAGAGCAATTATATTAAGGAAAAAAATGCAAATAATAGAAAATATCGCGGATTTAAAAAAAATTATCAAAGAGTGGAAAAGTCAAGGTTTAAGCATAGGCTATGTGCCAACTATGGGCTACTTACACGAGGGACATTTAAGCCTAATTAAAAAAGCGTCTAGCAATGATAAAGTTGTCGTTAGCATTTTTGTCAATCCTATGCAATTTGGCGTCAATGAGGATTTAGAAAGCTACCCAAGAGACTTGCAAAGAGACGCAAAACTTTGTGAAAATGAGGGCGTGGCGGTGCTATTTGCGCCAAGCGTTTTAGAAATGTATCCTAAAGGCTTTAGCACTTATGTGGATATGAACTCGCTGACTGATAAACTATGCGGAGCGAAAAGAGAGGGGCATTTTCGTGGCGTTTGCACCGTTTTGATGAAATTTTTTCATCTTATCGAGCCTAACACGGCGTATTTTGGACAAAAAGACGCCCAGCAGTGTGCTGTGGTAAAACATATGGTTGAAGACTTGAATTTAAATCTTAACATAGAAATTTGCCCTATCGTAAGGGAGGAAGATGGACTTGCAAAAAGCTCTCGCAATGTTTATCTAAACGAAGATGAAAGAAAGGCAGCTTTAGTGCTTTCAAGAGCTGTTTTTTTAGCACAAAATTTAATCCAAAAAGGCGAAAGAGAGGGTAAAATTATCCTTAAAGCAATGCGTGAAGAATTAGAAAAAGAAAAGCTTGCTAGGATTGATTATATCGAGCTTGTCAATCCCAAAACTATGGAAAATTTAGAACGCATCGAAGATAGTGTTTTGGGTGCTTTAGCCGTTTATATAGGAAAAACGAGGCTCATAGATAATTTTTTAATGCAAAGTCTTAAATCCTAAATAAGTATTTTTAGATAAAATGCTATCTTTTTAAGGTTTTTTTATGAGTATGGGTGAAATTATCGTTATTTTAATTGTCGCTATTTTGGTGTTGGGACCTGACAAGCTTCCCGATGCCATCGTTCAAATGGCTAAAATCATCAAAGCCATTAAACGCAATATCAATGACGCAAAGGCTGGTATTGAAAAAGAAATTCGCATTAAAGAGCTAAAAGACGAAGCGAAAAAATACCAAGATGAATTTTCCATAAGCAACGAAAATATACGCAAAAAGCTCAGCTTTGAAGAATTTGACGATTTAAAAAGAGATATTTTAGATAAAGCCAAAGTTGATTTGACCTTTGACAGCAGAGAAAAAGAAAATTTAACGCCAAAAACTCCTACGGAAAAAACAAATGTTTGAAGAATTAAAACCACATTTAATCGAACTTAGGAAAAGATTGCTTATAAGCGTGTTATGCGTTATCGTGCTATTTTTTGTTTGCTTCGCTTTTAATAAATATATCCTAGATATCCTTACTATGCCTCTTGAAGCCGTTTTGCCTGAAATTTCTAAGCAAATTAATTTTATCGAAATGGCAGAGCCTTTATTTACAGCGATGAAGGTGGCATTTTTTGCGGCTTTTTTATTTTCTTTACCTGTGATTTTTTGGCAGTTTTGGAGTTTTGTCGCACCGGGGCTTTACGATAATGAAAAACGCCTCGTTGTGCCTTTTGTGCTTTTTGCGAGTTTGATGTTTATTCTTGGGTGCGTGTTTTGCTATTTTGTCGTTGTGCCTTTTACTTTTAAATTTCTCATTGATTTTGGTGCAAGTGTGCAAAATTTCAAGCCTATCATTAGCATAGGGGCTTATGTAGGCTTTTTTACAAAATTAATGGTAGCTTTTGGCTTGGCTTTTGAAATGCCTGTTTTGACTTATTTTTTCGCTAAACTAGGCTTAGTTGATGATGCTTTTTTAAAAAGGCAATTTAGAATCGCCGTTTTAGTCATCTTTATCTTTTCTGCGATGATGACCCCACCTGATGTTTTTTCGCAATTTTTACTCGCTATCCCACTTTGTGGGCTTTATGGAATTTCCATTTTAATCGCCAAAAAAGTCAATCCCGCTCCAAAAGATGACGCACAATAAGAGCCAAAATGCACGAAGATTTAAAACTCTGCAATTATGATTATTTCCTACCAAAAGAGCAAATCGCCTCCCACCCTATCTACCCAAAAGAAGCTGCGAAGCTTTTGATTTACGAGAGGGAAAAAGACAAAGTTACACATTCTCATTTTGCAAATTTAATGCATTTTTTGCCAGATTGTGCGATATTTTTTAACGATACTAAAGTCATTAAAGCTAGAATTTATGGAAAAAAAGAAAGCGGAGGGAAGATTGAGCTTTTTCTCCATTCTAGCGTGGGTGAGTTTGAATTTATCGCACAAATTAAAGGCAAAGTTAAAAAAGATGAAATTTTATATTTTGAAAAGGGGCTAAGTGCTGAAATTTTGGAGCTTTACGATGATGGCTTGAGAAAAGTCTGCTTTAGGCAAAATGAAACGACACTTAGCACCCCAGCACTTTACGCCCTTTTAGAAAAGATAGGGCATATCCCCCTACCCCCCTACATCAAAAGAGCTGATACGCTTAAAGATGAAAGCGATTATCAAAGCATTTTCGCTAAAAATTTGGGTGCTGTGGCAGCCCCTACGGCAAGTTTGCATTTTAGCAAGATGATGTTAGAAGAGTTAAAAAAACGCCACGAAATTCACACCCTAACCCTACACATCGGTGCTGGGACATTTAAAAGCGTAGAATGTGAGGACATAAGAGAGCATAAAATGCACAGCGAAATTTTTCACATTGATGAAAATGCAAAAGCTTGTATCGATAGTAAAAAAGCTATTTTAGGCGTGGGGACGACTGCGACTAGAAGCATTGAGCATTACGCTAGAAGCGGAATTTGTAGCGGAAAATGTGATTTATTTTTACACCCCTTAAATAGACCCATAAGACAAAATTTTTTACTCACAAATTTCCACTTGCCAAAATCCACTCTCATTATGCTAGTATCCGCTTTTATAGGGCGTGAAAAAACTCTAGCCCTCTATAAAGAAGCGATTGAATTAAACTATCGTTTTTATTCTTACGGGGATGCGATGCTAATTATTTAATCTAGACTCCATTTTTTTTGATATAATCCCCTCAATCAACAAAATTCCAAAAACCAAAACATTAAACCACCAATAAAGGAAAACGCTATGATAAACAATCCCAACTCAGCCATACAAAGAATGAAAAATCATCTCTCTTATAAATTAGGACAAGAGCTTATTGCATTTAACACGAGGAAAAAATGAACCAGCCAACTCTCGCATTGATTGCAACGAGAAAAAGATTTATCAATTATTGTTCTTACCAAGTTGAAACACTTGTGGGGGGGGGGGGGGGTAGTAAGCTCTGCACTTTAAAATTTCAATTTTCTTTCTTACTCATAAAAACCTTACTTAAATCTTCAAATTTAAAAGCCTATAAAGAAGTCAAACCTCTTTTAAAAACATCTTATATTCCTTTAAAAATTTTACTTTTACAAAATTTATCTTTTGTCTCACAACATTTTGATGAAGTCAATTTATGGCTCAATTCTAAAGAATTTAAAGACAAATATGAAAGGGAAAACCACCCTTATCCTCCTTTGTTAGACCCTGACAAGCTTAATGATGAAAATTATATTTTAAATTATGAGAAAATTCCTGCTGAAAAAGCTTGGGAGATGAATTTACCTTTGCCGAAAAATTATAAATTTGCATTTTTTATTTACGGAAGTTCTGCACACGAAGCGATGATGGATTTTTTTCAAGCGAGTTTTAATTTAATTTTTCATCCCATAACAGATGGTTTAAATGAAATTAATCCTCAAGATTTCTACTCCACAGAATTTAAAGATGTTGCAGCCTTTACTAGATGGTATTGGATATATAAAAAATTTGATGAAAAAGGGGTTTATTTAAGTGCTGATTTACCTTTTATCATTTTAGTAAGAGACCCTATTGGCAGGATAAAACATAGGGCAAATCACGGAGGGATAAAGAGAGGTAAAAGCCACAATACTTCCTTTCATCTTAATGATAACATTGACGAAGTTTTGGATAGAAAAAGATTTTATCAACAAAGCCCCTATCCAACCTTAGGCGCTATACCCTCTTTAATCAAACAATCCCAACTTGTCAATTTTTCTTACACAAGCACAGCTAAAATTTGCAATAAAGAAGTGTATTATATCGATGCGAGTGAAGTCAATCCTGATAAGGTAATGGATAGTATGAGAAAATATGCTAAGTTTTTTGGAAAAGATTTGGATGAAGAGAGATTAAAAGGCTTGGAGGAATTTTTAAAACAAAAGAAAATGACGGAACTAAGATACATTATCCCACTCACTCTAAAAATCCGTTCTTTAAATTTAGAAATTTGCCTTAAAGGAAGAAAGGGGAATCTTAAGGATTATGCTAAAGAACTCGTTGATAAAGATTTAGAGAATTTAAAGGTATTTGACATCATCGCTTTAGCAATGAGTGAGGAAGACTTTAAAGCTTTAAAAGAAGATGAAAAATTATTTAATGAAACAAAAATTTATCTTAATGAAACAAAAATTTATCTTAATGAATTTGTTAAAAAATTAGATAATTTAAGGCAAAAATATGTTGAAACTTATGTGAAAAAAAAGATGTATTAGAATATCTTAAAACATACAAATACGAAGCCCTAACTCTTAAAAAAGTTTTGGATAAAGAATTTACCCACATTAAAGAAAATCGCCCTGACATTGTTGCTTCGTGGAAGTATTATGGGGAATTTGAGAGGATGTGTGGGGAATTTAATAAAGAAAATTAAAAACAAAAAAGTAGAAAGCATAAAAACTTCTACTTTTTCACATAACAAAATTTACTCAAAATCCCACAATTTTATTTTTATCAAAACTTCCATCAAGCTCTTTTTTAATGCTTTCTAAAAAATCGCTCATCATAAACACCCCGTCCTTTGACACAGCTGTTTTTAATGCTGTATTTTTTACCACCATTAAAATTTGCGCTCCACTTAGCTCATATTTGGCTAAAGTTTCAAGCTCAAAAGCTTTTTCAAATTCCGCATTTTTAGGTAAGAATTTTTCCCACATCTTAAGCCTATCTTTAAAATCAGGCTTTTTAAATTCTATCTTTAAGTCAAAACGCCTAGAAAACGCACTATCAAGACTTTCTAAAAAATTTGTTGTGGCGATTAAAACGCCACTAAATCTTTCAATTTGCTCCAAAAAAATATTTTGCATTTGATTGTGCATTTTATCGCTTCCGCTACCTCCCTCCACGCGGGTGCTTAAAAACTGGTCGGCTTCATTAAGTAGCAAAATGGGACTTTGTTTGCAAGAATTAGAGATGTTTTTATAAGTATCAAAAATTTTACGCACATTTTGCTCACTCTCTCCCACCCATTTGCTTAAAATTTTCGAGCAGTCAAAACTCAAAACAGCTTTTTTCATCGATTTTGCTACGCCAAGAGCGGACATCGTTTTACCCGTGCCGGGCGGTCCATAAAAGATGATTTTCGCTTCTATATTTTTAGAGCTTTTTATCCCCCACAAACTCAACCTTTCAAGCACCTTTTTATCCTGCTGTCTTAAAACATTACTTAAAAGTTCCTTAGTATTTTGAGGCATTATAATGTCATTAATGTCGATATTTGGCTCAATAAGCTCAAAAATTTCTTGCTCTTTGACAAGGCTTTCAAGCTTGATTTTTTGATTTTGCTTTGTGGGAGAATTTATCACTCTTTCCAAAACCCCATCGCTAATAAAAAAGCTCTTAGAAAGCTCTCCAAAAACATTTAAATACTCATCATACTCCACCAAAAAAGAAGATAAAAGCTTGGAATCATCTTCCAAAAGCTTTTTATTTTGCCGCATTTCAAGCTCATTCTCACTAATCAAATTTAGCAAGGCATTTTGCTCTCTTCGTTGATTTTCGTTGTTTGGGGTGTATTCCTCTTTTAAAAGTGCTAAAAAGAGAATTTGCTCTTTAGCGTTTAGGGCGTGTTCTTTAAAAATGGCATTTAAGACATTATAAAATTTACTAAGCCTTAAACGCTCTTTAATATATTTTTCAAAATCCTTAATATGCTTTTTTAGCACCGCACAATACTCGCTCTGCCTCACAAAAGAAAGTCTTTCATAAAGCTCCACTCTTAAAAACTCATCTTTTAAATATTCTAAATAATCGCCATAAGCTCTAATTTTAGGCACTTTAAAATCGACATTACTATCTAAAAAATCTAAAAAATACTGACTAAGACTAAGCTCACTCTGCAACAAAACAAGCTTAGAATTACTTAATTTATTAGAATCTATATTTTTTAAAAATCCCAAACTACTCGTTACAAAACCACGCTTAATTAAATTTTTTAAATCCCCCAAATAATCCAAATAAACATAATGCCTCTCTCCAAAAATCCCCACAAGCAAACTAAAGGCGCTCACAGAAGCATTTGCATTGACATAATTTTTACAAAGCTCTTTTAAAATTAAAGCCTCATTTTTAGAGCATTTAAGCCTTTGGTAAAGTTTGCTTTGTTCAATTTCATTATGATTTAAAAATTCTTTAAGCTCAAGCATATCGTCCCCTAAAAACGTCTTATTATTATCTTAAGACCGGAAATTTCGTCCTTAAAATGAAGCTTTCCTTCACACACTTCATATTTTATCACGCTATCTTTATGGTGTAATTCTTGAGTGAAACCGCAGGAATTATGTGTTAAATTTTTAGCTTTAAAAAGTGGTTTTGCCTCCAAAATATCTCGCAAAAAATCATCATAATAAACATTTTGCAAATATTTTTGATTAAACTCTTTTTTTGCATAGCAAACCCCATTAAGACAAATTTTTTTCTTAATATTGAGCTTAAAAAAGGGCTTTGCAAATTTGTAAAGCTCTAAAGAAAGTGTGGAGTTTTCACTTTTTAAAAAGCCAACCTCATTGATTTTAAAGCTAGAAGAAGTGATTAAAACCTGCATACTTTGTGCTTTTTGACTTTCATTTTTCACAGCACAAGCACACAAAAACAACGCACACAAAAGGCTAAAAAAATATTTCATTTTAAATTTTTAAAACTAAGATTAAGCTCTAAATCAAGCTCTTTTACAAGCTTCATTACCGCTTGCAAATCATCGATTTGCTTTGCGCTCACACGCACTTCCTCGCCTCTAATTTGAGAGCTAACCTTAAGCTTACTATCCTTAATCGCCTTATTAATCTTCTTTGCATTTTCACTATCTATGGTATCATTTACCTTTAAATTTAGCTTAAAAACAGCCCCGCTCTCACGCGAAAGCTCCTTAATGCCTTTAGGATTTATCCCCCTTTTTATCAGCTTTGAAATGACAATGTCCTTTAAAACATCGAGTTTTGCCTCACTTGAGCATAGAAGTTTAAACACGCTTTCTTTTTCATTAAATTCCAGCTCACTCTTCACGCCCTTTAAATCATACCTGCTTTCAAGCTCTTTTTTTGCTTGCTCTAGAGCATTTTTTAGCTCTCCACAATCAACCGCCCCACTAATATCAAAACTATGCTCACTTGCCATTTTCCACCCACTCTTTCAAATTTTCATAAACCTTTTGCACCAAAGTCTTTAAGCTCTCTTTACTCGCCCAAGCGATGTGCGGAGTGATTAAAAGATTATTTTTATTTTTCACACTTAAAAGAGGATGATTTTTAAGCATAGGTTCATTTTCTAAAACATCAAGCCCAACCCTAAAATTCCTCTCATCTAAAACTTTTGCCAAATCTTGCTCATTAATAATTCCTCCACGCCCTACATTAATCAAAATCGCCTCATCTTTAAGCAAAGTAAGCTCTTTATAAGAAATTAAATTTTTCGTTTTTTCATTTAAAGGTGCGTGAATGCTGATAATATCACAAGTTTTCAAAAGCTCTTCAAGGCTTATTTTTTCATAACTTGCGTCATTATTTGCCCCACTTGTAGAGTAATAACATACCTTTGAGCCAAAAGCACTAGAAATTCTAGCCACTTCTTTACCTATCGTTCCAAGCCCTATAATGCCGTGTTTTTTACCATTTAAATCGCTAAGCATTTGCGTAAAATCTGTGAAAATTTCACTCTCACACCACTTGCCATTTTTTACCCAGCCATTATAAAATGTCGTTTGGTTTAAAAAAGCAAACATCAATGCAAAAGTATGCTGCACCACGCTCTTAGTCGAATATCCAGCGACATTTTTAACGATAATGTTTTTTTCTTTGGCATACTCAACAGCGATATTATTAACCCCAGTGGCAGTTTCTAAAATGAGTTTTAAATTTGTATTTTGAAGTACATTTTCATCTAAAACGACCTTATTCACCATAGCCACATCTGCACCCTTAAGCCTTTCGACCACCTTGTCTTTTGGCGTGGTTTCATAGCTTATAAATTCTCCAAATTCATTAAACTGACTTAAATCCGCCCCGCCCAAAGTCGCAGAGTCTAAACATACGATTTTCATTTTTACTCCTTATTTAATTTCTTTTTCAAAAGCTCATAAGCCTCATTAATCTTTTGAAACTTCTCTACGCCCATTTTAAGCTCTTCTTCGCTGACATTATTAGCGTTTAGGATATCTGGGTGATATTTTTTAGCTAGGATTCTATATTGTTTTTTTACCTCGCTCAAATTCGCCCCAATGCTTAATCCCAAAAGCTCATAAGCCTCATTTTCACTTAGCTCTTTTTTAGGACTTTTAAGACGTGAAAGATTTTCTATAAAAGCGTCAAGCTCCATTTTTGCTATATTAAAAGCTCTTGCGATTTGCTCTAAAAGCTCTCTTTTTTTAGCATTAAATTCCCCGTCAATCAAAGCCATAAAAACAAGCACTCTAAGCACATTTAACCGCTCATTTTTAGGAAGCGGAACTTCTTTTAAAAAATCTTTCGCCACTTCAAAAACATCGTCTAAATTTTCCTTATGCTCATTAAAACTTGCCTTTAAAAAGGCTCTTTCTTTTTCACCTTTTGCATTTGCGTCCAAAAGCTCACTTATCATCTCGGCTTCTTTTTGGCTGACCCTACCATCGCTTTTAGCAATCTTTGCCAAAAGAGCGATAACATAGTAGTTCATACGCCTTTTAAGCTCTTCAGCCCTCTCTTGCATTACTCCACTTGCAAATCCTCTTGCAAAACCTTTAGCTCCACGACTTGCCGAATTTAAAAATTCGCTTTTGCCCCATTTTTTATAATACAAATAAAAAACCAAAGCCACTAAAACAACAAGAAGAATTCCACTCATAACATTTGCTCTTTAAAACTCTCAAAATACAATTTTTTAAGCTCTTCACAGCTTAAATTAATGGAATCTAAAATAAAACGCTCCTCTTTCGTGCTAAACCCTAATCTAAAAGCTTTCACGCCACATTCTTTTGCTAAATTTAAAAATGCTTCTTCATCACTTACACCCACAATAGCCCTTGAAGCACTCTCATCAAAAAGCCACGCTTCATCTTTAAATTCGCTTTTTAAATCAACACCCACACAAGAAATAGCGACCATTTTCGCTACACTCAAAGCCACGCCACCAACGCCCACGCTGTTTGCACACTCTAAAAGCCCCTTTTTATTTGCACTTAAAAGCAAATTCCAAAGCGCAAGCTCTGCTTCATAATCCACCCCTCTCATATTTCCAGCTACTTTTTCATCTTGCACTTTCATCGCCAAAGACGCCCCAAATTCTCCAAAACTCTCACCTAAAAGATAAAGAGCGGTATTTTCTTTTTCTATCCTAGCTTTAAGGGTTAAATTTGCGTCCTTTTGTAGTCCCACGCCCACTATGGTAGGACTTGGATAAATGCTAACGCCGTCCGTTTCATTATATAAAGAAACATTACCACTTACCACAGGTGTATTTAAAGCCCTACAAGCTTCTTTTATCCCCTCGCAACCCTGTGCAAACTGCCACATTACTTCGGGATTTTGCGGATTACCATAATTTAGACAATCACTTACCGCCAAAGCCCTAGCCCCAGCACAAGCTATCTTTCTCCCCACAGTTGCCACAGCCATAGCCGCACCCTCTTTGGGATTAATATAATTAAGCCTAGAATTACATTCCATAGCCATAGCTAAAGCCGCACCATTTTCTTTAACTCTTAGCACACTCGCACCCAAAGCGCCGTCAGTTTTTAGGGTATTTGTCCCTACACTTGAGTCAAATTGCTCGTAAATGAAAGCCTTATCATTCACACATTCATTACTTAGCATTTGCTTAAAAAGCGCATTTGCGGAAAGCTTTAATTTAAACCGATACTCTTTAATCTCCTCCAAATAGTAAGGCTTTCTCACAGCCCTATCTAAAATAGGAGCTTTCTCACTCAAAGGCTCGATAGGGATAAGCCCCACTCTTTCATTATGCCAAAAAAGCTCCATCAAACCAGTATCTGTAACCTCGCCCATCACCACAGCGTCAAGTTCCCATTTTTTAAAAATTTCTATAACCTTATCCTCATAGCCTTTCTTGGCACAAATAAGCATTCTTTCTTGACTTTCACTTAGCATTAATTCATAAGGATTCATACCTTCTTCACGCATAGGCGTTTTGTCTAAATAAAGCCTCATTCCACTTCTACTACGCCCAGCCATTTCAAAGCTACTTGAAGTAAGCCCTGCTGCACCCATATCCTGTATGCCTACGATATAATCCTCTTTAAAAAGCTCCAAACAAGCTTCCATTAAAAGTTTTTCACTGAAAGGGTCGCCAATTTGCACAGTTGGGCGTAGCTTTTTACTCTCTTCACTAAAACCAGAAGAACTCATCACCGCTCCACCAAGTCCATCGCGTCCCGTTTTTGAGCCCACATAAATGACAGGATTTCCCACGCCCTCCGCTTTAGCGTAAAAAATATCCTCTATTTTACAAATTCCAAGCGCAAAGGCATTGACTAAAATATTACCATTAAAGCAAGGTTCAAAAGCACATTCTCCACCGATTGTTGGCACACCCATACAATTTCCATAATGAGAAATTCCACTCACCACACCTTTTACAAGATATTTTTGATGTTTGGCAACCTTTTCATCTCTAATATCGCCAAATTTTAAAGAATTTAGCCCCGCAACAACCCTAGCTCCCATAGTAAAAACATCTCTTAATATCCCCCCCACACCTGTTGCAGCACCAGCAAAAGGCTCGATAAAACTTGGGTGATTATGACTTTCTACCTTAAAAACAGCAGCCATACCACCGCCTATGTCAATCACACCTGCATTTTCTCCCGGTCCCTGTATCACCCAAGGTGCTTTTGTGGGAAAGCCATTAAGGTATTTTTTACTTGACTTATAAGAGCAATGCTCACTCCACATCGCAGAAATTACACCAAGCTCAAGTAAATTTGGCTCCCTACCCAAGATATTTAAAATTTCAGCATACTCTTCATCGCTGATTTTATGTGCTTTTATCGTTTCTTTATCCATTTTGTATCCTTTATTTTCCTAAGCAAAAATTACCAAACATTTCATCTAAAATTTCTTCTCTTTTGAAATCTTTGGTAAATTTTGCAAGTTCTTCTATGGCTACATTAAGCTCAAAAGCAAAAAGCTCCAAAACTCTCTCATCTAAAAGCGTTTTTGCCCTTTGTATGGCTTCACTAGCCTTTTTACAAGAGTGGATAAAATCAAGTGAGCTTACCAAAAAACCCTCGCTATCTAGGCTATTTAAATAAGTCTCTAAAGTCTTTTTTAAAAGAGTAATGTCCTCTTTTGCACTAATTTTTAAAAAATCAATCCCCTGAGGCTCTTTAAATTTAAACTCCAAATCACATTTATTTAAAAGATAAAAAATTTTCTTATCACAATTTTTCAAAAGCTTCAAAATCTCTTCATCTTCTTCATTAAATTCTTTGGAAGAATCGAAAACCGCAAGGATAATGTCAGCCTCATTCAAACTTTTTTTACTTAATTCTATGCCTATTTTTTCGATTTCCTCTTCACTTTTCCTAATGCCAGCAGTATCGATAATTCTAACTAAATGAGTGCCTATTTTAAAGCTTTCTTCTATAAAATCCCTTGTTGTTCCCGCCAAAGGCGAAACTATGGCTCTTTCATAAGCCAAAAGAGCGTTTAAAAGTGAAGATTTACCCGCATTTGGCTTTCCTACAATGGCGATTTTAAAGCCCTCTAAAAGGGCTTTTTTGCTTTGAGAAAGAGTATAAATTTCTTCCAAAATTCTCGCATTTTCCTCACACATCGTGTTAATTTGTGCCATTAAATCACTTGGTAAATCATCGTCTGCATAATCGATACTCGTCTCAACAAAAGCCAAGCTTTTAACCAAATCAAGCCGAATTTTTTCTATGAGTTCTGCCAAACTTCCTTGCATATTTCTAGCGATGATTTTAGCAGCTCTTGCGGATTTTGCATTGATTAAATCCTGTATGTTTAAAGCCTTTAACGCACTCATTTTACCATTTAAACAGGCTCTTTTGCTAAATTCCCCAGCTTTAGCTAATTTGACGCCATTTTTTAGCAATTCTTCTAGCAAAATTTCACTCACGCTAAAACCGCCGTGAATTTGAAATTCCACCACATCTTCACCCGTAAAACTAAAAGGCGCCTTAAAATAGAGCATAATCGCCTCATCGATAAACTCATTTTCGCCATTAAAAAGCTTGACAAAATACGCATAACGCGGACTTAACTCTTTTTTACGAGATAATTTTAAACCAAGCTCTAAAGCCCTATCTCCGCTCACTCTCACAATAGAAATAGAGCCTGTGCCGTAAGCTGTTGCAATAGCAGCTATGGTTTCATTCATCTTTTTTCACAAAATCATTAACCACAACAAAACGCTGTTCGCCATTTTGTTTAATGCCTACATATTTGTTAGGAAACATCACTCTCAATTCTTCCAAAGCAATTTTAATTAAAACCCCATCAAGTGGCTTCGTTTGCCCTCTTCCACTTTGTTTAATTTTTTCCGCTACACCTTGTAAATAAAACTGCATTCCTTGAATTTGCTTTTCTAAAAACTGCGCAATTTCAAGACGCACCAAAAGATTATATTTTAGATTAATCCAATTATGCAAAAGATAAGAAATCGCCTTATAGCGGTGCGCCTCTTTGCCTATCATTAAAGCAGCATCCTCACCATCTAAACGGATAAAAATGCAATTTTCATCATACATTTTAATTTCACTCACAGAAATTTTAAAACAAGAAGCTTTTAAAAGCCTTTCTAACTGAATTTTTATCTCATCTAAAATATCTTGACTATCGCGATTTGTATCAACCTCTTTATGAAAACTATCAAAAATCGCATCACTTTTTACGACATATTTTTCTTTCTTAATCGGTTCGGCTTTCATCTCGCTTTTAAGAGCATTTTCCTCGCTTATTTTTTTGCTAGACTTAAGCTCACTTTGCCTATTTTCAAATTCCATTTTTTCAAATTTATCGGTTTTAGGCTTTTCTTCGGTTTTAAAATACGACTTATTTTCTTTCTTAAAAGCTTTTTTCTTATATCTTTTCGCCTCAACCTCTATAATAGCACTCTTACGCCCAAAACCCAAAAAGCCGTTTTTATGATGTTGCAAAATGGTATATTCTAAATCCACAACAGAGCATTCAAGCTTAATTGAAGCTTCAGTTAAAGCACTTTGCAAATCTTTAGCTTCTACCCTCATTTTGCTTTCTCACTTTCTCTTTTGTGGTGTTCTTTTTCAAACATTTTATTAATTATCCATTGTTGGATTAAAGAACAAACATTATTGACAAACCAATAAAGCGTAAGTCCCGCAGGGAAAGTGATAAAAAATATCGTAAATATCACAGGTAAAAATTTCATAATCTTAGCTTGCAATGGGTCTTGTATCGTCATAGGGGTGATGAGTTGCTGTAAAAACATCGTTGCACCCATTAAAATCGGCAAAATAAAATAAGGGTCCATCGCCGATAAATCGTGTATCCAAAATGCCCAAGGCGCGTCTTTTAATTCAATCGCATTAAACAAAACGCGGTAAATCGCAAAGAAAATAGGAATTTGTAAAAGTATAGGCAAACACCCGCTCATAGGATTCGCACCGTGCTTTTTATAAAGCTCCATCATATGTATATTCATCTTTTGAGGGTCGCCCTTGTAACGCTCCTTAATATCCTTCATCTTAGGTGCCAAATCTTTAAGCTTATTCATAGAAATCATAGACTTATAAGTAAGAGGGAATAAAATCACCCGCACTATCAAAGTCAAAACCACAATAGCCCACCCCCAATTTCCAATGTGCTTAAATAAAAAATCAAGTCCTTGATACATAGGTTTAGCGACGAAAGTAAACCAGCCAAATTCTACGACATTTTCAAGTCTCTCATCGATAGCCCTTAAAGCTTCGTGTTCCTTAGCCCCTATATAACCACCCGCTTTAAATTCCTTATCTGCATAGGCAAATACAATAGGATTATCCTTAGCATCTTTTGAAATTGTGATATTTAAAGGCTTGTCAAAATTGTAAAAAAAGTTTGCATAATACCTATCAAAAGCCGAAGCGATAAAAGCCTTATCTATACGCTCCTCCATATCCATGTCCCCATCTTCAAAGGTATGGATAGTATCCTCAGTATCCAAAACTAAAGCTCCGTGCACCGTATAAGAATCAACGGCTATACTAGGTCTAAAACCGGGAGTAATAAAAAATGGAGTATTTTGACTTAATTTAACTTCGACCTCATAATGCCCTTCTGGATGGAAAGTAATAATTTTTTCCACTTTTAAATTTGATAAATTTTGTGTTAAAACAAGTTTTTTACTCTCATTTGTATCAAGGATAAGCTCGTTTGTGTTGGCATTATAATTTGTCTTAAAAGCCTCTTCGTTGATAGTATTATTTGAAAAACGCAGTTCTAAAGGGCGAGGATTTTGCTCTTTGCTAATGAGATTGATAGGGGTTTTATCCTCATTTTGATACTTTTTATCCTTAAGATAAAAACTAAAAACGCGTCCAAGAGAATCAATTTCCGCTTTAAAGTGCTTACTTTCTACACTTGCTAAAACTCCACTCTTTAAACTACTTATTTCTACATTTGTTTGTGTAGGATTGAGCGAATTTGTTTTAAGCTCTGGTGCAGCATTAGCACTTAAATTTTGAGCTGTTGTTATATTATTTTGCGTAGTATTTTGTTCGCTTAAATTTGGCTTTGGTAAGAAAAAATAATCATAAGCTACAAAAAAGATAAAAGAAAGCACAACCGCCAACAAAATGCGTTTTTGCTGAAAAATATTATTGTTATTTGAGTGATTCACTTAATTTCCTTTAAAAATGATTTTTACAAGATAAAAGCCTTTATCCTCACAAGGTATGTATAAAAAATTTAGTTTTTTTTGTGCCAAAAATTTGGGTTTGAAGCATAAAGTGCCACCTTTAAAAACCTTAAAAACTCTAGGATAGTCAAAACCACCTCGAAAAAGAGGATTGCACCTTAAAATTCTAAAAGAAGTTAAAAAAAAGGCAAAAAAAGCATTATTTTTTTCAAACTGCCAAAAAGCATACTCCGAGCAACTTGGATAATACCTACAAACAGGGGGTTTTAGGGGACTTAAAAACCTTTGATAAAAGCGTAAGGAAGTCAAAAATGCTATCTTAAACATTGTATTTTTTTTAAACCCCATTTGAGACTTTTTTCTAATTTTAAAAAGGAAAACTCTTCAAAATCCGTTTTCGCCACAAGCACATACTTACCGCTCTCAAGCTCATTTTCAACCCTTGCAAATAAAGCTCTTAAAACACGCTTGGCTCGATTTCTCACTACCGCTTTCCCAACTTTCTTACTTGCAACAACAGCCCTTTTTCTCTCACTTGCTGGAAGATAAAAAAGGATAAGTCCATCGCAAAACCACTTTTTGCCAGACTTATAAACTGCTGTAAATTCCGCAGTATTTTCAAATTTAGAAAATTTCACACAGCAAGTCTTTTTCTTCCCTTAGCGCGTCTTGCGTTGATTACTTTGCGTCCGTTTTTTGTTTTCATACGCACACGAAAGCCGTGAGTGCGTTTTTTAGGAGTTTTATGTGGTTGATAAGTTCTTTTCATCACTTTTCCTTCAAGAAATAAATTTTGAGCGTGAATTATAATCTAAATTTACTTATAAAATCTTTTAATTAAGAGTAATTTTTAAGTTCTTTTGCTAAATTTAGCCTTTTCAAAATTCCAAAAAAGAGGTTAAAAATGCACCATTTCACAATCAAAGCTCTTAAAAAAGAAGATTTGAGCGAACTTTTAACTATGCTGAAAGAATTTGCAGAGTATGAAAAAAAACTAGACTATCTTAAGTGTGATGAGTTGAAACTTTCAAATTTATTCTTAGAAAATGAACACGCAAAAGCTTTTATTTTAAGAGAAGATGAAAAAATTATAGGCTACTTGATATTTTTTTACACCATCTCTTCTTTCTTGGGCGAAAGAGGAATTTATATAGAAGACATTTATATAAGAGAAAAATTTCGTAAAAAAGGTTACGGAAGCAAAGTTTTTAAATTCATTGGAGAACTTTCTCAAAAAGAAAAAATTCCTATGCTTTCTTGGGTTTGCCTTAATGACAATCTACCGGGCATATCCTTTTATGAAAAGCTTGGCGCAACACATCTAAAAAGCATACGCACCTACCGCTTAGATGGACAAAATTTAACTAAACTTAACGATTTATGATACGCTCTTTGCATTATCTTAAGGCTATGGGCTATCATTTCAGCCCTCAAAATATCTCCAAAATAAACACCATAGACGACTTTAAAACTCTAAGAAACAAAGTTAGCGTTTGCACACTTTGTAATTTTTCCAAAACGCGTAGAAAAATCCTAATGGAAGAAAGGCTAAAGTCTTGCAAACTCTTTATTTTAGATACTCACGCATCAAAAAATGAAAATGAAAATGGAATTTTACTGCAATCAAAAAAGGGAGAATTTTTAGTCAATTCCATAGAAAAAATTCTCAATTTAAGCAGAGATGAATTTTATTTTTCTTATATTTTCAAATGTTTTAGTGCAAATAAAAATGATGACTTTGCTTTGCATTCTTGTTTGCCTTTTTTGCTAAATGAAATCAAACTCATCAAGCCAAAAATTCTTCTTTGTTTGGGAGAATACGCCTTAAAATCTTTGGGTTTTAAGGATTTTAAAACCCTTAGAGGTGAGCTTTTTGCTTATGAAAATTTTTTCATTTTGGCAAGTTTTGATGGAGAATTTTTAGAGAGAAACCCTAGTTTCAAAGAGGAATTTTTCAAAGATTTAAAGAAGATAAAAGGACTTTTATGAAAAAAATATTTTTATGCCTCGCTTTACTTTTTAGTCTAGCGCAAGCGAAAAAACAAGAGCTTTTAGACTTTACTCCCCCTGAGGAAAGTTATGTAAATTTAGAAAATAAAACCTGTAACGAAACTTGTTTGTTAAAACTTTTAGAAGAAAAAATGTATCTTAGTTTTTTAAGCGAATTCGTAGAAAATAAAAACCAAGTCTTATCCAACATTTACGCTAAGCTTTTAAATTCCATTACGGATTTTGAAAAAAATCTTCAAAAAGTTGATGACAAGAACGCTATTTCCGTAAAACTCGCTCTTATCATACCTGAAAAAACCATCAAAAATTATTCTAACATCATCATCAACTCAAGCATAGCCTATCTTTTAAAACAAAGGGCGGAAATTAAGGTCGAAGTTTTTTTAATCGGCACAGAAGAAGCGCAGAAAATAGAAGAAGCACTGCATAAAATCAGCTCACAAGGCTATAAATTCGCTATCGCGGGCTTTACCAACAAAGGCGTAAAAGCTTTGGAAAATTATCAAGGCGATGTGAAAATTTTTATCCCAACCGCACATAAAAATAACTCTCAAGTTAATAACGAAAATATTTATTTTGGCAGTATAGATTATGACGCACAAATTCAAAAACTACTTGAAAAATCTAACGGCTTAAACGCTATCTTAAGCGATAGCGGTGCGCTTTCAAACGAGCTAAATGCCAAAATAAAAGCTCAAGATTCTAATGCTATAATTTATAAAATAGCCGATGAAAAAGTTGATTTTGCGAGGACTTTAAGGGGGTTGAGAGGTGCTTCCATTTTCTTTAACACATCTCTTATCAAAACCGCTCTTTTAAGCTCTCAAATTCGTGCGCATAATATCCGCGCTCACACCCTACTTTCCACGCAACTTAATTATAATCCAGCCTTTTTAAGCCTCACTCAAGAAGGCGATAGGCAAAAATTTATCATTGCAAATTCTATCGATAAAAATGATGAGGATTTGAGCTATCTTAATGAAATGTTTGCGCAAAATTTAGATTATAACTGGGTTGCGTATGCGACTAGCGTTGGGCTTGATTATTTTTATACAAGTTTTTTAAACACAAAAAGTGAAAGAATTTTTGAAGAAAATTTAGAAAATTCACAATTTATCTACAACATCCGCCTAATGCAAGGCAAAGCGGGAAATTTTGAAGAATTAGAATAATTCTTCAAAAAGCCCTTTAAGCTCTTCGCTAATCCTTGCTGGTTTTAAATCTTTCACAAAAGCAAGGGTAAATTCTCCCCTAAATAAAAGTTCATTTTCTTTCAAAATTTCTTGCTCTATCACAAGTGAGGCCTTTTTGAAATTTAAAACCTTAGTTTTAACCTCCACCATATCCCCAAGTTTGGCAGGTTTTAAAAAAGCACAATTTGCACGAGTGAGT
Source organism: Campylobacter helveticus (assembly GCF_002080395.1). NCBI lineage: Bacteria > Pseudomonadati > Campylobacterota > Epsilonproteobacteria > Campylobacterales > Campylobacteraceae > Campylobacter > Campylobacter helveticus. Next base: position 767,226 of record NZ_CP020478.1, on the reverse strand, counting down.
AAAAAATGCCCTTTTTTCGCGTCAAAAATCTCCGCATTTTTTCTAAAAAAAAGCTCACTTCTAGCCCTTTCACAAAATTTCAAATAATTGCTATGATACACTACTCCACCAGCATCCGTATCCTCATAATAAACCCTTATTTTCACACTAATTCCTTTTTGCATAAAGTTAAATATTTTTTAGGATTTTTCTCGCACATCAATGCCTCCCGCATACACACCCCAGCCACATTAATACCCTTAAAAGAAGCGATATTTTCAGCATTTATCCCACCTATGGCATAAAGCGGAATTCGACTAAATTGCAAAACATTTTTTAAAAATTCAATCCCACGAGGTCCTAAATTTGTCTTGCAAGAAGTGTTAAAAATATGCCCCACAAAAGCGTGATTTGCCTTATAATTTATCGCTTCTAAAAGCTCCTCCTTGCTATGGATAGAAGTGCCTAAAATGTGAAAATACTTTGATAAATTAGGCTCTTTTCTAAGTAGGGCAATGGGGGCTTGAAAATATTTGTGTCCAAGCTTTAAAGCCTGTTTTTCATAATAATGCAAAAAACAAATCGTTTTATATCTTGCACAAATGTTTAAAACCTCCTTGGCCAAATCATAATACTCATACTCACTTAAATCCTTCTCCCTAAGCACAAAAGCATCGATACCCGCTTTTGCTAATTTTTCAACTTGTATCAAAAAATCATCTTGCACCAAGGTCCTATCGCTTATAGCGATAATTTTTTTATCCCACATAAATGCTATCGCTCATCACGGGCTGAAGTTTTAATTCTTTAAGCTTAAGCATAATCATCTCCACACTTCTACCATCCGAAATTTCAAACTGCTCATCGCCTTTTTTTGCGCCAGAATGTTCACCTATACCCACACTCACACCCGCACTCATTTTACTCACACCAAGCTTAACAGCCTCATCTCTAAAACCTTTTCTTTCGCGACTTGAAAGGCTAATGTGAGCAAAAGGCAAAAAAAGTCTATAAGCACACAAAACCTGCAAAAGTCTTTTCTCGCTCACATCTTTTGGGCTGATTTTAGCATTGTTAATGATAGGTCTTAAACGCGGGATAGAAAGAGAAAATTCTGCGTGAGGGTATTTTTGCTGTAAAAAATAAGCGTGAAGCGCACAAGCTAAAGCGTCTTTTCTAAAATCATCAATCCCAAGTAAAGCACCAAAAGCTACCCCCCTCATACCAGCCATTAAGGCTCTTTCTTGCCCGAAAAATCGGTATTTAAAAACGCTTTTTTCTCCAGCTAAATGAATTTTAGAATATTTAAGTTCATTATAGGTTTCTTGAAAAATCGTTACATAATCACATCCGCTCTTATGCAAAATGGCATATTCATCAACATTCATAGGGTAAATTTCAACCCCCACAACCTTAAAATATTCCCTTGCCATTTCACACGCCTTAGCGATGTATTCCACACTTGCAAATTCTCTTCCCTCACCCGTTAGCATTAAAATCTCTTGCAAACCACTCTTAGCTATCGCTTGCATTTCGGCACGAATTTCATCTTCACTCAACTTCGCCCTTGCAATTTTATTTCCCTTTTGAAAACCACAATAAACGCATTTTGAATTACAAAAATTTGATAGATAAAGGGGGGTAAATAAAGCGATATTATTGCCAAAATATTTTAATTTTATCTTCGAAGCCTTATATGCCAAATCCTCTATAAATTCCTCCGCAGCCGTGCTTAAAAGTGCTTTTAAATGCTCTATACTAAGATGAGAAGAATTTAAAGCCTCTTTCACATCACTTGCTTTATATTTCGTCGCATCATAAGAGTGTAATTCCTGTGAAATTTTATCTAAAATATCGCTTTGAATCATTTGCATATGGGGAAGATAATCCATAAAATTCCTTTTGATTTTTAAGGATTTTAACAAAGAAGAGTTAGTAGAATTTAAATAAGAGAATTTGCCCCCTAAAAAGAGGGCAAAAAGCTAAAATGGGGAGGCTTACATCATACCGCCCATTCCTCCCATACCGCCCATCGCACCCATATCAGGCATTGCAGGTTTATCTTCTTTAATCTCACTGATAGTTGCTTCAGTCGTTAAAAGCATAGAGGCTACCGAAACAGCGTTAAGCAAGGCAATTCTTTCAACTTTTACAGGGTCGATAATCCCAGCTTTAAACATATCGACATACTCACCCTTAGCAGCGTCAAAACCTGCGTTTTCATCGCTTGAGCTTTCTACGCTATTAACAACCACACCAGCGTCAAAACCTGCGTTTTCTGCGATTTGTCTTAAAGGCGCTCTTAATGCTCTCTCAACGATAGCCGCACCTATAGCTTCATCACCCTCTAAATTAAGTTTGATTTTAGACTTAGCTTTGATAAGAGCAGCTCCACCACCTATGACAATGCCTTCTTCAACAGCTGCTTTAGTCGCACTTAAAGCATCATCAACGCGGTCTTTTTTCTCTTTCATTTCAGTTTCAGTCGCTGCACCTACTTTAATAAGAGCCACACCGCCACTTAATTTAGCAAGTCTTTCTTGAAGTTTTTCTCTATCATAATCACTTGTAGTTTCAGCAATTTGTGCTTTGATTTGATTAACCCTTGCGTCAATGTTTGCCTTATCTCCAGCACCATTAACGATAGTTGTGTTATCTTTATCGATAATCACGCTAGAAGCTTGTCCCAAATCTTCTATACTTGCACTTTCAAGTGTTCTTCCAAGCTCTTCTGCTATCACCTCGCCCCCTGTTAAAATAGCAATGTCTTCAAGCATAGCTTTTCTTCTATCGCCAAAACCAGGAGCCTTAACAGCACTAATATTTAAAACGCCTCTTAATTTATTAACAACTAAAGTTGCCAAAGCCTCACCTTCAATGTCTTCAGCGATGATTAAAAGTGGCTTTCCTGTTTTTTGAATTTGCTCTAAAATAGGCAATAAGTCTTTTAAATTTGTAATTTTCTTATCAAAAAGCAAAATGTAAGGATTAGAAAGCTCGACTATCATTTTATCAGCATTAGTGATAAAATAAGGGCTTAAATAACCTCTATCAAACTGCATACCCTCAACAACATTTAATTCATCATTAATAGATTTAGCCTCTTCCACAGTGATAACGCCATCTTTTCCAACTCTCTCCATAGCATCAGCGATTAAAGCACCGATTTTTTCATCAGAATTTGCTGAAATTGTCGCAACTTGAGCAATTTCTTTTTTATCTTTAACTTCTCTTGAAAGTTTTTTAAGCTCATCAACAATCGCTTCACAAGCCTTATCCATACCTCTTTTAACCTCGATAGGATTTGCTCCAGCTGTGATATTTCTTAAGCCCTCTTTAAAAATAGCGTGAGCTAAAACGGTCGCAGTAGTCGTTCCATCGCCTGCTTGGTCGGCTGTTTTACTTGCTACTTCACGCACCAAAGAAGCACCCATATTTTCAAGACTATCTTTAAGCTCGACTTCCTTAGCCACACTCACGCCGTCTTTTGTGATGCTTGGCGCACCAAAACTTTTTTGAATTAGTACATTCCTACCTCTTGGTCCCATAGTAACTTTTACTGCGTCATTTAGTTTTTTAACGCCCTCATAAAGCTTGTTTCTTGCTTCATCTGAAAAAATAATTTCTTTTGCCATTTTTTACTCCTTATTTTAAAATTCCCAAAACATCATCTAAATTCAAAACCAAATATTCGCCATTATCTAGCTTAATCTCTGTGCCACCATACTTGGCAAATATGATTTTATCACCACTTGTTACATCACTGACTTCTTTACTCACTGCTACAACTTCACCCATCAAAGGTTTTTCTTTAGCATTATCTGGTATAATAATACCTGAAGCCGTAGTTTTAGTTTCTTCAACTCGTTTAACTAGAACGCGTTTTCCTAAAGGTTGAAAGTTCATTTTGTCCATCCTTAAAAATTGAATTTTAGCACTCTTTAATTTTGAGTGATGAAATCATACTAAAAAAAATGAATTTTGTCAATACTTTAAGTAAAAATATTTATAAAACTTTAGTTAAATTGACTAAAGTTAATTTATAAAATAAACTAAAGGATAAGAAATGAAAAAAATTCTTTACGCACTTTTAGCCTTTGTATTGGTGCTTTTCATCGCCATTTATGGCTTGATTTTTAGTTCTTTCGGCAATAATCTTATCGCCAACATTGCCCAAAGTAAAGTTAAGGAACTTGCCGGACTTGATTTAAATATCTCTCGATTTGACTTAAGCCCCTCTTCCTTGAATTTGGAAGCTAGTTTAAATCAAATTGCCCAGCTTAAAGTTGAGGGAAATTTAAGTCTTTTGAGTCTTGGTTTTGAGCTTGACTATGCTCTTGCTTTAAATAAAAATCTCGCCAAAACACTCAATCTAAATCTAAAACAAAATTTAGAACTTAACGGCGATATAATAGGCTCTGTTGGAGACTTTAATGCGAGAGGTAAAGGGGAGATTTTTGGCTCAAATTTAGCCTTTGATACAAGAATTTATGATTTCTTTCCTATCAGTTTAAATTTAGACGCTAAAAATCTAAAGATAGAAGAACTTTTAAGCTTTTTAAATCAAGCTCCATATGCTAGTGGAGAATTAGATGCTCTAGCAAAAATCAATGCCAAAGATTTAAAACCTGAGGGTAATGCTATCATACAACTTAATATGAAATCTATCAACTATAAACAAATAGAAAAAGATTTTGACTTAAATTTACCACAAAACTCCAATTTAAAAACAGAAATCTTAGCCACCATTAAAGATAATAAAATTTACGCCACAAGCCAAACACAAAATGGTTATTTAGTCCTCACGAGCCAAAAAACGCTCTACGATATAGCATCTAACGCACTTAGCACGGATTTTAATCTTAAAATCGATGATTTAGCCAAGCTTGAAAGCCTCACAAAAACTAAACTTCAAGGCTCTTTAAATTTACGCGGTGATTTAACTTTTGCCAATAATGCCCTAAGTAGCCTTAATGCCAATCTTGACGGACTTGGAGGGGAATTTAGTGCCAAGCTTAAAGATAATGATTTATCCGTTCTTTTAAACTCTGTAAAACTTGAAAAAATTCTCGCTCTTGCAGGTTATGGTTCTTTAGCAAATGGAAATTTAAATGCGAATTTAAATAGCAAGGGTTTAGACTTTAAAAATTTCAATCTTAAAGCAAATGTCGATAATGGCAAAATCGACTCAAAAGAGCTTAAAAAACTCACAAATTTAGAATTTCCGCAGACAAATTTCAAGCTAAATGCTACAGCCAACGCTAAAAATGGCAAAATAGACTATAACGCCATTTTAGCTTCAACCCTGCTTAACATCAAAAAACTTAATGGAAATTATGACTTAAATAATGCCAAACTCGCACTTAACGCTGAAGCTTTCATCGAAGATTTGTCTCAATTTAACAGCATAGCAGGACAAAAATTACAAGGCGAGGCTACATTAAACACTAAAGCCCAGTTGGAGGGTTCAAATATCCAAAGCTTGGACGCAAATGTCAATTTAGCTGGAGGCACTATCAAGGCAAATTCGAACGGCAAAAATCTTAATTTAGATATCGACAAGCTTGATTTAGCTAAACTTTTCATCATCGCAGGACAGCCAAACTACGCAAGTGGAGTGCTTAATGCTAAAGGTGTGCTAACAAGTCTTGATTTAAAAAAGCTTAATGGCGACATTAATCTTAATGCCAAAGGCGTGCTAAATCACACCACGCTTTCCAAACTCTTAGAGGCAAAATTCCCAAGCAATGCCAACTACGACTTAAACGCTAAAGCGCACATTACAAATTCTCTTGTAAATTTTGACGCAAATTTACACTCAGCCCTTGCAAATATCCCGAGCTTAAAAGGAAATTTTGATTTAAATAATAATGCCTTAAATTCTACTTTTAAACTCAATTTAAGTGATTTTTCTAAGCTTGGTTTTTTACTTGATAGAAAATTAAGTGGAAAGGCGGATTTTGATGGCAAATTTAATTTTAATGCAAAAGGAATTGACGCTTTAATTACAAGTGAAAATTTATTTGAGGCTAAATTAAACGCCGCTCTTAAAAATAATCAACTTCAAGCTACGCTTAATCATCTCAACCTCTCATCTCTTGCTAAAGGTGTGGATATAATGGATATTTATCAAGGAAAAGCAAATGCTAGTGTAAATTATAATCTTTTAAGTGAAAAAGGCGACATTAAGCTTAATATGAGCGAAGGACGCTTAAAAGCAAACGCCATTACAAAAGCGTTACAAATTCTTACCCTAAGAGATGTAACAAAAGAAGTCTTTAACACCGCCACCGCCAATGCATACATTAACAAAGAGCATATAAATTTTAATCTTAATATGCAAGCACCAAATTCGCACATCATCATAGAAAAAGCGGCTTTAAATTCCAAAAGCGGAGCTTTAGATGTGCCTTTTGACGCAAAAATTGATAAGGCAAATTTTAAAGGCTCTATCACAGGCACAAGTGAAAATCCTAAAATCAAACTCAACGCAGGAAGCGTTATTAAATCTTTAGGCAATGTTTTAGGAAATGAAGCGACAAAACCAGCCAAAAAAGCGGGCGAGGGGCTTGATAAGCTTTTTAATAAAATTTTTTAAGAGGCATAAGATGTTTAATGGACTCATTCGAGAAATCGCTAAGGTAAAATCCTACCAAAACAACATCTTAAGTCTAAAGGCTAAATATCGCCCTAAAATTGGCGATAGCATAGCAGTTAATGGTGCGTGTTTAAGCGTGATAAGTCTGCAAAAAGACGGCTTTGAATTAGAGCTTTCTAAAGAAAGCAGAACACACCTAGCCTTAGAAAATTTGAAAGATAGGGTGCATATCGAACCTGCTTTGCGCTATAAAGATAGAATTGACGGGCATCTAATGCAGGGGCATATCGATGGACTTGGGGTGCTTGAAAAAATCGTCCCAAATGAAAATGGGCTTGATTTTTACCTTTCCTTACCCGCTCAACTTATGCCACTTATGGCAAATAAGGGCAGTATAGGCGTGGATGGAGTGAGCCTTACCATCAATGAAGTTTTTAGCTCACAAATTCGCCTTACCCTCATACCGCTAAGTCTTAAAGATACACTTTTTAAAGAATATAAAATAGGCAGACGCATTCATATAGAAAGCGATTTGCTCGCGCGTTATATTAGAGCGCAACTTCAAGGACAAAGGAGGCTTTCGTGGGAGGAAGTAGAAAGAATTTCTTATCTATATTAGACGATGAAAAGGTCAGCATTTTTTGTGCTTACGATAAAGATTATAACGGATTTAGAGCAGAAATTTGGCAAGAAAACCTATTTAAACATTTAGGCATTGAAAATGTCAAAAAATGCGTTTTTATGAACCAAATTCATTCAAATAAAGTTGAAATTTATGGTAGCAATTTTTGCAATTTTTCTTGCGATGGTTTGATAAGTAAGGAAAAAAATACCGCCCTTTGTGTTTTAAGTGCGGATTGTTTGCCTTTGATTTTATATCACAAAAATGGCCTCATAGGTGCTTTGCATTCTGGGCGTGAGGGTTGCTTTAATAATATTTTAAAGGAAGCCCTAGTGCAGTTTAAAACGCTTGATTTGACACTTAAAAATGAGGAATTTAGCCTTTTTATCCTGCCCTCCATTTGCCAGAAAAATTATGAACTTGACGGAGAAATTTTAAGCTATGCTAAAACACATTTTACCCTCTTTTTAAAGGATAATAAGCTTGATTTAAAAGCTCTTGTCAAAAAACAAGCAAAAGATTTAGGGATAAAAGAAATTAAAGATGTGGGAATTTGTAGTTTTGAAGATGCAAATTTGTTTTCTTACCGCCGTGATAAAACTAAAAATCGCTTTGTAAGCGTTATTATTTTAAAGGATAATGACAATGTATGAAAAAAAAGATTTAATGGCACTTAACATCGCTCAAAAGGCAAGAGAATTTGGCGATGGTGATTTAATTAATGAAGCTTTAGTGTCTCAGCTCATCAACGCCCCACTTAACACGCCAAGTGCGGAAGAAAAAAAGGATTTAACACAATTTTTAAATACACTTATTTCAAGCAAAGAAGCTGCTCTTTTAAGCAAGTAACCCCCACTCAAGCTTAAAAGCACTACCCTCATTTTCTTTTGACTCGCAAGTGATTATAATGCCATTTTCCTCGCAAATCCTTTTCACTAAAGAAAGTCCTATGCCAAAGCCTCCTTGGTCGCTATTAAAACGCGTGTAACGCTCAAAAATGTGTGTTAAATGCTCCTTAGAAATTCCACAACCACTATCCTCAATGACAAGTGAGTTTTGCCTAAGCATAATTTTAATTTCTCCGCCTTTTTTATTGTATTTAATGGCATTACTTAAAAGATTATCGATAAGCTTAGAAATTTGACTTTTATTTGCATAAAAATAGGAATTTGAAGCTAAATCCAACTCCACGCTTATCTTTTTTTGCTCGAAAAATAATTTAAAATACTCCACCCTCTCTTTTATCAAAATCGTCAAATCAAATTTTTCCTTTTCATTTGAAAGCGTATGGGAAAAATTACAAAAAACCAAATCAGAATAAATTTGGTGTAAGGTTTTAGCCGCTAGTTTTATGCGTAGAAATTTCGCTCCTTGTTCTAAATTTTGCCTTTCAAGCTGCTCTATACTCATCAAAATCACACTTAAAGGTGTATTAATCTCATGCGTAGAATCTTTAATGAAACGATTGAGCGTTTCAATTTTCTCATCCATAGGCTTAAGAGAAATTTTAACCAAAATATAAGCGATTAGCCCCAAAACTCCAAAAGCAAACAAAGCAAAACTCAAAAGTTTAAACTTAATAAAAAGCAAATCCTTACTTATATCTTCGCCCTGTATGAGAATTTTAAGCCCCTCATTATTTTCTTCTCGCTCTCTGCCGTGCCTTAAATAATAATCATTTAAACTCATCGGCGCCATAAAAAATACTTTGCCCTCACTCACACCCCTACCCTTAAGCCTAACCTTTGCCTTAGTATAATTTAAGTCCAAATTATTAAAAAATACATTTTGCTTGTCAAAAATGGCAAATTTAACCCTCGCACTTGAAGCGATATTTTTAGCATTTTCCGCTAAAGGAACGAAGCGATTATTGACAATATTTGTGATGATGGTATGGCGAATTTCTCTTAAATTCTCTCCCTTGACAACAATCAAATCCTCATAAAGTTTCTCAAACCAAATGCTAAAAAATATCGTCAAAAACACGCCCGTAGTCGTAAGGTAAATGAGTAAAATTTGCCATACAACCTTTTTAGCCATAGCAATATCCTCTGCCGCGTTGATTGATGATTTTATCTTTGCCTAAAATTTTGCGTAAATTTTTTATATAAGCTCTAAGACTAAGTTCGCTTGGCTCCTCGTCATACTCCCAAAGTTTTTCAAAAATTTCCTCCGCACTTAAAAAATTATTTTTGTTTTGCAAAAGCAAAGCCAAAAGCTTCACTTCCTTACTTGGTAAAGCTAAAGGTTTGTCATTTTGATACAAAATTTGACTCTTCAGGCTAAATTTAAAACCCTCGCCCAAATCCTCATAATCTTCATTTTTATGAGAAAAAGAGCGTTTAAGCAAAGCCTCCACACGCAAAGAAAGCTCGGCTAATTCAAAAGGCTTTTTGATATAATCATCACATCCAGCATTAAAACCTTGTTTTAAATCCGCCGTAGTGTTTAAAGAAGTCATAAAAATACAGGGAGTTTGCTTATTTGCCTCCCTTAATTCTTTTAGCAAAGAAAAGCCATCTCCCAAAGGCACTTTTACATCCAAAATCCAAAGTTCATAATTTTTCTCATAGGCTAAATCAAGTGCGTCTTTGGCATTATCACAAAGCGTAATTTCATACCCCTCATCACTCAAATGCTCCTCTATAATCTCGCTCAAACTTAAATCATCTTCTAACAATAAAATCTTAACCGCCACAATTTTCCTTTCAAAAAACTTATTTTAACAAAATCTAATCATTTTAAATTCATTTTTATTTAAATAAATTTATAATCTAGCAAATTTATTTAAGGAGTTATTATGCTTCCAAAATGGGATGATAGCTTTAGTGTTCATAACGCCAAAATAGATAAGCAACACAAAAAGCTTTTTGAACTCGCAGCAAAAGTAGAAATGGTATCAGATAGAGCTGTAAGCAAAAATGATGTTAAGGATTTATTAGCAGAATTTTTCAACTATATGAAAGACCATTTTAACGATGAGGAAAAATATATGCATCTCATCAATTATCCAGACCTTGAAGCCCACCGCAAGATTCATAAAGAAATCATTCAAACAATGATAAATCTCATCAAAGATATCAAATCCACTAACGACCTTAAAGAAAAGCTTTATGTAATCGCTAAGAAATGGCTTTTAGAGCATATTCTTTATGAGGATATGAAGGTTGAAAAGTGGAGAAGTGCAGGTTTATCCGATGATAGTGGCGGTAGCGTAAGCTTTGAGTTAAGCGAAGATGATGAGGATAAAGAGCAATTTTATCTTTATATTTGCGATTGTCCGGGTAAGGTTCACGATGTGCCTTATGCTATCCACCAAAAAATAGAACTTCAAGGTAAAAAATTTATTTGCAAAAACTGCAAACAAGCAATTCGCTTCCATAAAACACAATCTTAAAAGAAAGGCTAAAGATGAAAACCGAAATGAAAAATTACTCTCTTAAACTTCCCTCTACACTTAAAAAAAGACTAGACGCTCTTAGCAAAAATCTCTCTAAGCCAAAATCTGCCATAGTGCGTGAAGCTATCGAGGCTTATTTAAATGAAATCGAAGACTTTTCTAGTGCTGTTAATGCCTTAGAGGAGCTAAAGGACGGAGACTATAAAAAAGCGAGTAAAGAGATAGATAAACTTGTCAAAAACCTCAAAGAATCAAACCAAGATGAAGAAGATGAAGAAATGGTTGATTTTGACTTCGCCGTGAAAGCTTTAGAGGAGCTAAAGGACGGAGACTATAAAAAAGCGAGTAAAGAGATAGATAAACTTGTCAAAAACCTCAAAAATACCAAATAAGCTACCAAAAAGGTAGCTTCATACACCCAAAAAGCGTAAAGGTATATAATGATAACTAAGGATAATCTTAAAGAAGTCTTAGAAATTTTAAATTTTAAGCCCGATTCTAAAGGGATTTGGAGCAAAAGCATAAATTCTTACACTATGCAAGTGGATTTCGCCAATCAAAAACTTATATATCCTAAAAATTTGCTTACAGAAAGTGAATCTGTTACAGGCTTTACCACCAAAGATGGCAAAGCAAGAAATGAAAATTTTGTCGTGTTTGAATGTGTGCATAGATTATTAGAGCAGGGCTACAAGCCAAATCCATTGAGCTAGAGCTAGAAGATGGAGCTTGGATGGTAGGTAAAGGGCGACAAAACGGATATTTTTGTCAAATATAGAGAGAATAAAACCCTACTTGCTCATAGAGTGTAAAACTGCAAAAAATAGTAAAAATAAAAACAAATTTGATAAAGAATACGCACAATGCAAATTGATGTCGGACAGCTTTTTAACCATTTTCAACAAGAAAAATCTACAAAATTCCTATGCCTTTACACCAGCGATTTAAAATTTGACACTTTGCATTATCAATATGCAAGAAACTATGGGGACGATAATTCCAATAAAGAAGTCTTTAAAATATGGAATGATACCTATGCAAAAAAGTTGAAAAAATCGGAATCTTTGAATATAAAATCCAATATCACTGAGCTTCTGTCGACAGAAAAATGAAATGTTCATTTTTGCAACCATTCCATTTCCCTCCAAACCTTAAACTTAAAATATAATTTTTACGCGACCAAATACTCAATATTTATCAGAAATTTTTAATGAAATTGCATAAGACTTTACATAAAGAGAGGCTTAAGTTCTTATAAATCAAAGCCGATAAAATCGTAATTTTTTATACAGCAACTTTATGTATTTACCACCAAAGCTCCATTAATTAAAGTTTCCCGCTACAAAGGATGCTATAAAGAGGTATGTTTCTTGTATTCAAAGTTAAACCTATGTTACTTTGCGATTAGGATGTCTTGAACTTTAAAAGACTGTTGCCATTTCATAAAAAACATTAATATTTCTAAAGTCTTCTTTTGTTTTAACCTTACAATGTCAACATATTTTTTAATCTACTTAAGTAATTTTAACCTCTTCTTTAAATTCATTACTTAATTTTCAAACTTTAATTTTAAAACAGTCAAATCATTATTCATTTTTTAACAATGGATTTTATCGCAAAAGACAATATGGCTTTAGAACTTTTAGACCAAACATTGCTCATTGTAAATATGTTTCAAGCTTAGTACCGAAAAAATCGAATACCATAAGTTCAACCAATCCCATTGAGCGCTTTTAGTAAGTCCAATATGATAATGTAGAAAGACGATAACAAGAATTATCTTTCAAAAGATTTTTGAGATTTTCCAGATGGTTTAGGTATTTACTTATACTGGAGAAAAAAGTTCAATCGAAAGATACTTTAGTACACGCTCACGCAGATCTTTCGCAATACATCAGCAAAACCTCGTTCGGAGAAAGATGAATGAGTAAAGAACTCCCCTCCCCCCCCAAAAAAAACTAAAGATAGATATGTCTTTCAATCAAAAAACTCATGCTTTTAGCGAAGAGCTTGTAAGCTTTCAGAAGCAAAAGTACTCAATATGGAATATGTTGTTAAAAGGTATTAAACCTCACTTAAATTATGGAGTTTTCGTGATGAAAATACCTTATGAAGAGTTTTTGTTTTATACAGGATACAAAAAACTTCCAACAATTAACAAAAGTTGTTCTTTTGAGGACGGAACCGCATCAAAGCACTTCAACTCCAAGCGTTAAAAATGTATGTAAAATACTAAGGAAAATCTAAGCGGTTTTCCCTTACTTTACCATAATGAAAGTTGCAAAACTAAGCAAATAAATCCTAAAAATGCTTAAAAAGGTTATGAAAATGAAGAAAAAGTGCTTAAAAGATATTCAAAGTAAATCAAGCAAGATTTACGAAACACTTTTAAAAGCTAGAGGAAGCGATTAAAAAAAGCTTAAATCACAAAGAAAGTCTGAATACATCAAAAACGATGTGAATACTAATGAACTTATTTTGGGTATTTTATCCATAATGATAAAAATGAGTTTGATATAGACACTTTTGTGAACAAAAATATTTTTCTAATTAAAAATTTCTTAAAGCTTGATGAGCTTAATATTATAAAGAAAAAGCTTACGAGATAAATTTTTTTATTGGGGGGGGGGGATTAAATCAATAGTGGAATATTGGACAAAAATATAAAGATTGGAATTGGCTTTGAAAGTATTATAACCCATGTTAAAAAAGATAGAACTTAATAAAAGGCACATGTTGAGAGATTGACAAAATATTTTATCTATCTAAAAACCTCCTATGTCTGCTGAAGAAAGCAAATGTTGTCGCAGAATGAGGAGGATTTGAACTTTCCCCAAAAGAAGAAATAGCAAGTGCAATGGGTGCAACTTTTGGAATACGAATAAAACTTACATGAGATGTAATATGGTAGTGCGTTTCATTTTTGAGGCGAATTGTAGAAAAAATAAAAATAGATTTTAATTTTTACTTATCATTATTTTAGCTACTTGGGTAGAAGTGTGTTAAATATGCATTAACAAACTTGAAAAAATAAAAGATAAATACATTGAATTGTGCTTCAAATACAAAGAGTATTTTGAGTTTTCGCAGAAATAAAGAAAGTAATAAGAAAGATAACTATTAAGTCCAAAATATCAATACAACACCAAAATAAGCAATGATAAAATTCAGATCGACAAATTACTCAAACAACCATATTTTAAGCAAATTAAACTCGGTGGCGAAAGACAAATCAAAGTCATAATTCGTTTGATAAAGTTTTAAAATCTTATAAATATTCTTACATTCTAATTGCCTTTAGGAGAACTTCCATAAAAGGAATAATTAATACCAATCTTTCCATTTTGTTTAATTGCGGATAAGAGATAGAGTTTTAATTTCATAGAATAAAAATATCAGGGCAAATACCTATTTTTCAGCAATGTCTTTCGTTTTTAAATCTTTCTTTACTCCACTTGCAAGAATATCTTTAACACTTCTTTTAAGTCTTTCCTTGAATATGAACATAAAATTACAAAAAGAAAAGGAAAAGATTGCAATTTGAAAGAAAATTACATTAATTTAATAAAAATTAAAAATAACTAAAGTGCAAACATATTATTACAACTTACACCAATATTCTTAAAAGCATTAATGAATACACCCTAACATTTCATTAAAATATGAGAATTTAATACCATAAGATTACTGAATATCAAAAATATAATTTATTATTATCAAAAAAGCAAAAAACTATTCTTAAACTACAAAAACTGCATTTAGGTTTTATAAAAAATTCTAGAGTTAAAAAATGAGATAAAATCTTGTTTTTAACTATAATTTTAGATAAATTTTAAGCTTAAAATTGCTACAATTTGCGTTTTAAAAAATTTAAAAGGACAAAAAATGGCAAGAATCTGTCAAATTACAGGAAAAGGACCTATGGTAGGTAATAATGTCAGCCACGCTAACAATAAAACCAAAAGACGCTTTTTACCTAATCTTCGCACAGTTCGCATTACTTTAGAAGATGGCACAACAAGAAAAGTAAGAATTGCTGCTTCGACTTTAAGAACACTTAAAAAACAAAATTCTAAATAATTTTGAGGATTTATTCCTCAAAATTATTTTCAAAATTTCCCATTTTTTCTTTACAAAAAAAATAAACAATTTTTAACAATTTAAACAAAAAGTATCTTTTTTATGTTACAATTTTCACTTTACTAATCAAAACAAGGAGTTTGTATGCTACACGAATTTAGAGACTTAATGTCAGAACTCAAAGGAAAGGATGCCCATTTTGATAAGCTTTTTGAGCGTCATAATGAGCTTGATGACAAAATCAAAGATGCGGAAGAAGGTAGGACTTTTTTAAGCGATGCAGAAATCTCTGCACTAAAAAAAGAAAAACTCCATGTTAAAGATGAGTTAGCTCAATATCTTGCAAATTACAAAAAATAAGGGGAAAAAAATTATGTTTAGTTCAAAAGCCAATACAGCCGATTTACAATCTTTAAAAGATGAAAATCAAAAATTACTTAACCAAATTTCAAATTTGCAGGTTGAAAATTTGGAACTTAAAAATAAAATTTCTAGTTTGGAAAAAGCCGATTCGGAATCCACTTTAAAAACAGACCTTTTGGAAATTTTACTCAAGGGTGTTTTGGATAATATCACCATAGTTCAAAATGATATGCTTGAAAATGTTAATAAAGCCGAGATTATTTCTACTTATTCTCAAACTTCACTTGGTGCTATGGACGAGCTTAATAGCATTACGCATTCTATTAATGCTTCGCTGAGTGATATTATAGAGTCTGCAAATAAGTCAAGAGATACGGCTGGGACGCTCCATAGAAGCGTTGATGAAATTTCTAATGTCATTAATCTCATCAAAGATGTTTCAGACCAGACAAATCTTTTGGCTCTAAATGCCGCCATAGAAGCAGCTAGAGCAGGGGAACACGGACGCGGCTTTGCCGTTGTGGCTGATGAAGTAAGAAAGCTTGCTGAAAAAACTCAAAAAGCTACGGCTGAAGTAGAGATGAATATTAACCTACTTAAACAAAATGCTAATGAGATGTATTCTCAAAGTGAGCAAGTGGAAAAAATTTCTATGGATTCAAATACGCACATTATGAATTTCTCTGATAAATTTGGTAATCTTGTTAATGAAGCACAATCAACCAACGCTAACGCCGTAGGTATAGCGTCTGAAGCTTTTGTGTCTCTTGCTAAACTTGACCATATAGCCTTTAAGCTTAACGGCTATAAAGAAATTTTTGCCAAGTCAAATAAAGCTCTTGCCGACCACTTTAGCTGTCGTCTTGGAAAATGGGTCGCTAGCACAGGGAAAGAAAGATTTGGACATAACAAAAGCTTCCTAAGCCTTAACGAGCCACATCAAGCTGTGCATGAAAATATGAACTCGGCTATCCATATCGCTAGCACAGAGGAAACGACAAGCAAGGCAACACAGCATAAAATCGCTGAAAAATGTAAAACTGCTGAACTTGCCTCGTTAAAATTGTTTGATGTTTTCAAGTCTATGATAGCAGAATCGCATCAAAACACTTACCAGCAACCGCAAGAATAATATCTTACCCACCTTTTCAAGGTGGGGGTATGCTTTCTAAATTACACTTTTTGAATTTTCAAAACACTCGAAAGTTTTATTTAAGATAAAATGATGTTTGATAATTTAAACCATAATTCATTAAAAATTTTTGTTTATCATAACTTAGAAATTTTGTTAAGGAAAATTGATGTTAGGGATTGATTTAGGCTCGAATACTTTAAGAGCTGTAAAGATGAGTGAAAATTTAGAAAAATTAGAAGAGTATGAATTTGTCATAGGTGCAGCAAGAAATTTAACACAAAGTGGAATGATAGGAAAAGAGGCGATAGAAAGACTTAAAAATGCTTTAAAAGAACTTGGCAAAAAGCACGATTTAAGTCAAGCAAAAGCCGTAGCCACTGCTGCTTTTAGGAAAGCAAGTAATACAAATTTAATTTTCAATGAACTAGAGGAAGAATTTGACATAAGATTTATTTTGATTTCGCCACAAACTGAGGCAAAGCTTAGTGTTTTAGGTATGAAAAGCGGACTTTTGGCTTTAAATTTGCATAAGGAATTTGGATTTTGCGATTTGGGTGGTGCAAGTTGTGAGCTTTCTTTTAGGAAGAATTTTCTAAGTTTTGACTTTGGTATTATTAGTTTTTATGAAAAATTTAAATATCAAAAAAAAGGTAAATGTTTAAAAACCCTGCCACATTTTAAAACAAAAGATAAAAAACTGCAAATCCAAACCCTAATAAAAGATGAAAAATTAAGGTCTCTTGCCTTTAAAGCATTTGAGGAAGTTAAAGATATAAAAAGGGCTTTAAAAGCGCAAAGGATAAAACGCGTCGTTTTAAATTCCGGCGTTCCAACTACTTTGGGAGCTTTTAAGCTTGGTTTGGCTTATAAAAATTATGATGCCAAAAAAGTTAATGGAATGCGAATTTTTACTTGGGATTTTTTAAAATTTGCTCTTAGACTTTGGTATATGAGAGAGGATGAAGCTGAGTTTTGGGTGGGTAAAATGCGTAAAAATTACTTAATTGGTGGTGCACTTTTGCTTTTTGCCCTTTTTGATAAAGAGGAACTTATTATTATTGATGAAGGTTTGAGGGAGGGCGTTTGTGTGGCACTATACGGAGCTTAATTTCGCAATAATTAAAAAAATATTAACCCCCCTCCCCCAAACACCCCCTTTTTTGCCTCCGTTTTTGCATCGGCAATTGCCCAAGCGATATATTCGTAACTTTGTGGTTTCATACCTAGAGCGTATTTTTCATTGATAGCATTAAAATTCGCCATCGCCTCGTTAAAATACCTTTTCCTTCTTTTTTTACTTCTACCTGTTAAGCCCATTTTTATCCTTTTTTAATTTTTATCTACTTTCACCCCGCGTGGAAAAGCCCCTCGCCGCCCCTCCGTCCTCGCCCTATGATAACACGCTTAAAAATGTAGCAGTTTCCCAGCTACAAGCAAATAAAGAATACATTATTGGCGATGGGGTCGATGATGATTTTAGGAACTTAACCGAGTTTTTAAAGTTTTTTAGTAGAAAAGTGGGCGCTTATAATTCTAATGAAGTGAGGGTTAGGATTAAAAAAGACTTAACTTTTGAGGGCGGATTTTTTAATTTTCCTTTTTTGTGCGTTTTTACGGGAGACGGGGCTGAGGATACTTATAGGCACAAAATAACATTTTCTAAAGGTTGTGTTGTTAATCAAGTTATTTTTAAAAATCTAGCCTTAGAAATCACTGGTGAAAACTTAATGATAAGCTATAAAATGCTTTCGATTGATAGTTGTAAGATTATCAATAACAAAAATGCCGATTATCAATACACCTTTTATTCTAATATTGGTTACATATCCTTTTATAATTGCGTTTTTGAGGGGAGCAATAATAAGCTTATGAATATAGCAAGCTCGGGTTATGGCAATATGCTTAACAATAAAAGCGGAAATGTTGAAATAAGCATTAATCAAGGGGGAACTATGCTTTTACAAGAAAAAGCAAATACAGCCTTAACTATAAGTGTTAATATTGCAAAAAATACCCTTACAAATCAGGGAATATGCTATGAAATCACAAATTAAGGGGACAAAATGAATTATGTTAGTGCTAAAAATGGGGTCGTTTATTACACTTTAAACGAGGAAATCATTAGGTTTCATATTAAAGAGCTTAATAGCCTTATAGTGATAAGCAATAAGGTTTTAAATCAAAATGAAATTGAGGACAATACTTTCACAAGTGATGAATACAAAGAGGGTTATAGGGCGGTTTATAACATTTTAAAGGGTAAAAATGAAGTTTTATTAAATGATTATTTTAGGCTATTTTCTACAAGTGGCAAGGTTTCAAATGATGAAGTTTTATTATTTGCAAAAGCGGATAAAAAAGCGGATATTGACAAAAAACGAGATGAGGCAATAGAAAGTGGAGTGGAGTATAAAGGCAAGGTGTTTCAAAGTGCGGAAAAGGATAGAAACCTTTTAACATCTACGACTTCACTTTTTAGCATAACTAAGCAAGTTCCACAAAGCTTTAAATGGATAAGTAAGGATAATGAGGCGGTGGATTTTACTTTACAAGATTTAATCGCTTTAGGCGCAAAAATGGCGGAAAGTGTTAATTTAAACACGATGAAAGCAAGAGCCTTAAAAGATAAAGTCGAAAAAGCAAGAAACTTAAACGAGCTTGAAAGCATACAATGGACTTAAAATGAATGATGTTTATGCATTTGGGCTTATCGTGTTTTCTTACAGCTTTACTTTTGCAGTGGTTTATCTTTTTTTAGAGTATTTTTTTAAGGGGCGAAAGTGAGGGCGATGATGAAAAATAAAATCGTTAAAGCAAGAGGAATAATCAGCGAAATTTACGAATTAAACGCCGAAAATATGGAAATTGTAGAAAGCTTAATGCGTGAGGGTGAATTAATGGATATGTTTGACGGTGAGCTTGGTGAAATGCTAGAGACTTTAAGGGAAAATAGCGAGAAAATCCATAGTTTGCTTTAACTTTGGGGCGGACTTAAAATTAAATTAAAAAGGATAAAAAATGAAAATAGAAATTATTAATCGGTATCAAGGTAAGACTTGCGTTATAGGTAAGTTTAAATGTTTTGATGAGGGTGGGGACTTAATTTTTGAATGCTTTTGTTTGCAAGAGGATACAGCGGGGCTTGAAAGTGGAAAAGATTTAAGGATACCCGAGGGCGTTTATAAGCTAAAAAGACACCCGGGAAGTAGATTTGAGGCGACTTTAAGAAAAATAACTGGGTATGAAAGCGATGAAATGCTAAATGTTTATAATGATTTAGTGCCTTATGAAAGACACATATTAATTCACTGGGGCAATACGGACAAAGATACGCAAGGGTGTATACTACTTGGCAGAACTAAGGCAAGTGATGAAAGCATAGGTGGAAGTCGTGATGCGTGTAAAGAGTTTTATCACTTAATGCGAGGCGTAAATTTAGAAATGGTCGAATTAGTTGTAAAAGATGAACTAGAATAAGGAGCTAATAGATGAATAATGTAGCGTTAGAAGCAATAGAAAAAGGGCAAATTTTAGGAAGCCTTAGTGGGAGCGCTATTTTAGGCTTAGTTGTTTTGGCGCTTGGTTATGTAGCTTGGCACTTGTTTAAAACGCAACAAGGACAAAATTTGGCTAAACTTGACGAGCAGACTAAAAACATTAAAGAAACTAAAAGCCTTATAAATGAAAGTAATTTAATTACAAAAGAGCAGACTAAGGCTTTAAAGGACAATAATAGCTCAATGATGAAGTTTATAGAGGTGCATTGTGCGAATGCAAATCGGAAGCTGGATAAAATAGACAATGATTTAACCGCACTTAATAAGCAATTTGAAAACTTAACGCACACAAGAAGCGAAAGGGTTAATCAAATGATTAAGGAAAGGGAAAAATGAATGCGTTTAAAAGGGTTATCGTAAAGCCTTATGAAAAAGATAGGTTTGAGCTGGTCGAGGACTTTAAAATCGAGGATTTAAGGCTTAAGAACACGACCTTAAACTTTACCATACAAAAGGGATTTAAAACTGACGGCGCAAGTATTCCACGCCTTTTTTGGTGCTTTTTTCCCCCTTTTAAGAGTGAGTATTTTAGTGCGGCTTTAACGCACGACTTTTTATGTAAAAATTCTTTTAATTTTCAAAATTATAAAATCGCCGATGAAGCTTTAAGGGTGATGATGAAAGAATTAAAGTGTAACGCCTTTAAAACTTGGCTTTTTTATGCTTCTTGCCTTAGTTTTCACGCTTTAAAATGCACTTTTTTATGGTGTAAAGAGAGAATTAGCGATGTTTTGGCTTAATGCGGGACTTAATTTTTTAAAAGGGAATACGGCTTTTTATATTGCTTTGGCTTTAGCGGGGGCAATAATCTTAGGACTTTGGTTAAGACTTGACGCACAAAATGCAAAACTTGATAAGGCAGAAAGTGATTTAAACATAAGCTTAGAGGCGAACAATAAGCTTTATCTAAGCATTGAAACGATGAAGCTAGAGCATAGGAAACAAATGGAAGCGGTGAAAGGTGCAAATGAGGCTAAAGAGCTGGTTAAAGAAAGGGTGGAATATGTTAATCGCTATATTTATAAAGAGTATGAAAAGGGTGAGAATAATCTTACTAAGCTTTTTAATACTATGGTTTATAGGTTGTGGAACGAGCAAAACGCAAGTAGTGAAAGAGGTGGAGCTCGTCAAGGTGCAAATACCTAAGGAACTCTTGGAAATCAAGCCTTTACCGAAGCCTTATGTAAATAGTGAAATTGAAATATTGAATGCTTATTCTATGTTGTTTTATCATTATCAAAGGTGCGTTATAAATATGAATAAAATTAAGGAATTAAGCGAAGCCGAGTAGTCTTACAGACTCGGCGGTAAAATTGTTTAAGAATGAGCTAAGTAAGACTACTCTATAATTTCAAAAATGGTTTAAAGAGCTTTAATAACTCTTTAATGAGCCTTAATGTTTCAATTAAAGCTGAATAAACTTAATCCATCTCTGCATTTTAGCCACCTTTCTCCACCGAGAACTAGCAGCTTAAACAAGGGATTATAACAATAACTAAAATTACACTTTAAATAACTTTCATAATTTAAAATCTTTTATTATTATTTACTTATTAGGTAATTTTGCTATCATTACTTCACTAAAAAAAAGGGGTGAAAAATGGATAAAGAAAATTTTAAAAAGCTTTTTGTGGAAGCTGGGTTTAAAAACAAGCAAGAACTCGCTAAGGCTTTGAATTTGTCGTATTCTTGCGTAACGCAATGGGGCTGCGGTGATGTGAAATTTCCGCCTTATCTTAAGGTCGTGCTAGAATGGGCGATAAAGGCGAAAAAATACGATGAGGCTTTAAAAAAGGGCTTTGAGAGCTTAAAAGAAGTGGCGGAGGATAATGCTGGGGATGAAAAAAGTGAGCTTGAAAGACTAAGGCTTGAAAATGCTAAAATGCGTGAGGAGCTTGAGAATTATGAGGACTTGAAAAGGGCGTTAAAGAGGGCTTTGGAGGAGTGAAATAAAAATTAAGCGAGGATTAAACTCGCCCCTTGTATAATAGGGGCTGAGTTTATTTGTAAAGTTTAATTTGAAGCTTGATTTTAAAGAGCTTCATTTTAAACGATAAAACAAACCCTTTAAACTTCTTTGACTTCATAAAAGCCCTTTCATTTAAAAAAGTTTGCGTTAGCTTAAAGCACCTCTTGCTGACACCTTATTAATTTACAAAATAAGTAAATTAATAGTATAATTATACTTATTTAAAATAAAATTACACTTTAAATAACTTTCATAATTTAAAATCTTTTATTATTATTTACTTATTAGGTAATTTTGCTATCATTACTTCACTAAAAAAAAGGGGTGAAAAATGGATAAAGAAAATTTTAAAAAGCTTTTTGTGGAAGCTGGGTTTAAAAACAAGCAAGAACTCGCTAAGGCTTTGAATTTGTCCGTAAGGCTGTGGTGATACTTTATGCTTTGCAGTTCGCTTTCTCATCTGCGTTTTGCCTACACACAAAACTGAACTTTGTATTTAATCAAGCTTCAGCGGCACACGCGATTAACGCCATTTGCGAATTTACCCTTCGTGATTTTACCCTCCGCGCGACACACGAAAGAGAAATCATTTTACAAATTCGCCCCGCTTCGTTTGCTCACCCCTCCGCCACACGAAAGGCAGTTTAAAAACTTTGAAAATAAGAAGTGAAACCCTTGCAAGACTTGCAAAAGGGCAAGTTTGCTAAGAAATTTAAAAGTGGTGTAAAATGAAAAAATGAATTTGGATAAAAATAGCTGGGGCAAATTCTTATAATTTATCGGCGGATTTTAACACCCCCCCCCCCCCCTTTTTTTGAAAAGCCAAGCGATAACACCCTAATAAGTGCTTGAAATGCTTTTAAAATGGGAGTTTAAAAAATATGTTAAAAAATTTTATAAAGGATAATTTAAGATAAATTTATCTAAAATATCGGCGTTTTATTTTTGAGTTGGTTAAAAAGGTTGTTGTTTAAGCGGTGTTTTGGCGCTTGTAAAGACATATCCCTTTCAAAAAAAGAGAGCATAATATTCGCGGTAAGTTTTAAACAACAAGTCCGCAATGAGCTACTTTCCCCCTGCCAGTAAGGCGTAGTATCATCACCCACGATGTGCTTAGCTTCTTGGTTCGGGATGGAGCAAGGCGTTTCCACATCTGTATAATCACGGACATTGTTATTTAAATGTTTATAAGCCTCAAGTTTCATTTAGCTTTGACTTCATTTTTTCTGTCTTTGCCTAGCTTAGATTACAATAAAGCTTCTACAATTTTAATCCTTATTCTTTACCCAAGCAAAAACTCAATTTAGAATTTCAAACAAGAATCATTTCAAAGCGATAAACACTTAAAAAACAATGTTAAGAGCAAGTTTTAATAAAACTCTTTACCCTTTAAGGCTTTAAACCTTAACAAGGAAGTGATGCTTTATAAAAGTAAGCCAAACGCTCTATTAGTACTGGTCAGCTAAAAGACTTTCATCTATTACACACCCAGCCTATCAAACTAGTCGTCTTCTAGAGAGCTTAGAGAAGATTCATCTTAGAGTTGGCTTCACGCTTAGATGCTTTCAGCGTTTATCCTTTCCAAACTTAGCTACGCTGCGATGCTCTTGGCAGAACAACAGCTACACCAGTGGTTTGTTCAACCCGGTCCTCTCGTACTAGGGTCAAATCTCTTCAATCTTCTTACGCCCACGGCAGATAGGGACCGAACTGTCTCACGACGTTCTGAACCCAGCTCGCGTACCGCTTTAAATGGCGAACAGCCATACCCTTGGGACCTGCTCCAGCCCCAGGATGCGATGAGCCGACATCGAGGTGCCAAACCTCCCCGTCGATGTGAGCTCTTGGGGGAGATCAGCCTGTTATCCCCGGGGTACCTTTTATCCTTTGAGCGATGGCCCTTCCACACAGAACCACCGGATCACTAAGACCGACTTTCGTCCCTGCTTGACTTGTATGTCTTGCAGTTAAGCTGGCTTATACCTTTATACTCTACAAACGATTTCCAACCGTTTTGAGCCAACCTTTGTAAGCCTCCGTTATTATTTGGGAGGCGACCGCCCCAGTCAAACTACCCACCAGACATTGTCCCACTTGAGGATAACTCAAGCTGGTTAGCTACCCAAATAAGAAAGAGTGGTATCTCAACAATGGCTCATATACAACTGGCGTCATATACTCAAAGCCTCCCACCTATCCTGCACATTCTTATCCAAGTAGCAGTGTCAAGCTGTAGTAAAGGTCCACGGGGTCTTTCCGTCTTGCCGCGGGTAGGAGGAATTTTCACCTCCACTACAATTTCACTGGATCCCTCTTTGAGACAGCTCCCATCTCGTTACGCCATTCATGCAGGTCGGTATTTAACCGACAAGGAATTTCGCTACCTTAGGACCGTTATAGTTACGGCCGCCGTTTACTCGGGCTTCGATCAAGAGCTTCGCTAATGCTAACCCCATCAATTAACCTTCGAGCACCGGGCAGGCGTCACACCCTATACATCCTCTTGCGAGTTAGCAGAGTGCTGTGTTTTTGGTAAACAGTCGGGAGGGACTCTTTGTTGTAACCTTCTTTGCTTTCGAAGTAAATTCTAATACAAAGGGAGGCACACCTTATACCGAAGATACGGTGCTATTTTGCAGAGTTCCTTAAAGAGAGTTCTTCCACGCGCCTTAGAATACTCATCCCACCCACCTGTGTCGGTTTACGGTACGGGCAACATTAGCTAAACTTAGAAACTTTTCTTGGCTCGACGGCATCAGGGGTTCTTCTCGCTATCCGAAGACTTTGAAAAGCCTTTGAGTTCTCGGTGTATTCTCACACGGATTTGCCTGTGTAAGCACCTACAACCTTAGACTAGCACTTCCATCCGCTAGCCCCCCTAGCCCTAAGCGTCCTTCCATCGCACACTAATGTTGGTATAGGAATATTAACCTATTTTCCATCGCTTACCCCTTTCGGACTCAGCTTAGGACCCGACTAACCCTACGATGACGAGCATCGCGTAGGAAACCTTGGGTTTACGGCGTTAATGATTCTCACATTAATTATCGCTACTCATGCCTGCATGCTCACTTCTATCCGCTCCAGCACTCCTTGCCGGTATACCTTCGACGCAAATAGAACGCTCTCCTACCGCTTGCGCTTAAGCAAATTCTTTAGTGGAATTTTTTCTTTTTGACTTCTTCATTTCTTGACTTTTTTGAAAGAAGCTTTGAATTTAAGTTTGTTTTTGAAATTTTTTTTGAAATTTCAAATTTAAATTATTTTTCTTTCAAATTTAAGTTTCAAAGTTAAGTTTTTTTGCAATTCAAATTTAAAAGTTAAAACTTAAAATTTAAAACAAAAATTTGCATTTAACTTCCTAGCTTCTTAGCTTTCTTAAATTCGTTAGGGTTTTTGCCCTCATCTTAAAGAATTTGATTAAGCACAAGCCTACCGCTTCGGTACTTACTTTAGCCCCGTTATATTTTCCGCGCAAAATCACTAGACCAGTGAGCTATTACGCTTTCTTTAAAGGATGGCTGCTTCTAAGCCAACCTCCTGGTTGTTTAAGTAACTTCACATCGTTTTCCACTTAAGTAAGATTTGGGGACCTTAGCGGGTAGTCTGGGTTGTTTCCCTCTTGACGACGGATTTTATCACTCGCCGCCTGACTGCTGTGATTACACATAAGGTATTCGGAGTTTGATAGGGTTTGGTACATTGGTGTATGCCCTAGCCCATTCAGTGCTCTACCCCCTTATATTACGACACAACGCTATACCTAAATATATTTCGGAGAGAACCAGCTATCACGAAGTTTGATTGGCCTTTCACCCCTATCCACAAGTCATCCCATAGCTTTTCAACGCTAGCGGGTTCGGTCCTCCACTAGTTCTTACACTAGCTTCAACCTGCTCATGGATAGATCACTTCGTTTCGGGTCTGCAGCATCTGACTAAGCGCCCTATTAAGACTTGCTTTCGCTACGGCTTCGCGTGTGCTTAACCTCGCCAGACACCACAACTCGCAGGCTCATTATGCAAAAGGCAGTCCATCACACTGTATTGCTACATAGTGCTCTGAATGATTGTAAGCAAATGGTTTCAGGTTCTATTTCACTCGGCTCACCGCCGTTCTTTTCACCTTTCCCTCACGGTACTTGTTCGCTATCGATCTGGTAGTAGTATTTAGGGTTGGATAGTGGTCTACCCAGCTTCAGACAGAATTTCTCGTGTTCCGCCCTACTCAGGATACTGCTAGCTAAGGTTAGGTTTTCGCATACGGGACTATCACCCTCTATGGCTACACTTTCCAGAGTGTTCTGCTAACCTTTCCTATTGCACATTGCAGTCCTACAACCCCCAGTGCAAGCACTGGGTTTGCCCTCTTGCGCTTTCGCTCGCCGCTACTGACGCAATCTCTTTTGATTTCTTTTCCTGAGGGTACTAAGATGTTTCAATTCCCCTCGTTCGCTCCATTATGGTAATGTATATCTCTATACATTGGGTTGCCCCATTCGGAAATCTAGGCATCAAAGCTTCTTGACAGCTCCACCTAGCTTATCGCAGTCTAGTACGTCCTTCATCGCCTTTACCAGTCAAGGCATCCACCATTCGCTCTTAGTAGCTTACCTTTTAACCTTCTTTAGCGTCAAGGCAAAGCCTTGACTAAGAAGCAAGCTAAAGGCCTACCCCGCCAAACCTAATAAAATATTAAGCTTAACTAGAAGTTACCTTAACTTATTTCCTTAAACTAAAAAAGTTTTATAACATAATAAACTTATTGTGTTATGTTTGATTCTAAAACGCATCACTTCCTTGCTAAAGTTTAATGATAAAACTCTTTATCTTAAGACGGAAAGCATTCAAACACTTAATCAAAGAAACTAAGCTGTGAGTTTGAAACTTGTCTTTAGCTTTTATTTTAAACTAATCCTTAAATCATTTAAGAGATGAGTTTATAAACTTAGGAAAATTAAAAAAGTATAATTTTTAATTTCTTTTATTAGTAACACTAAAGAAAAGATAAATTTGTTTTACCCTTTAACAAGTTCAGTAAAATTGTTTTTATTAAAACTTGCTTGTGACTCTTAACAATGATAAGTTAAAGAACGCCTTTCTAAGAGTGTTGTAATGCTATTTAGAAAGTGAAAGTTGAAATTATACATAAAGAAACTTAAGGGAAGATGAAATTAGGGAGGGAATTGGGAATTATATTTTAATGGATATCAATGCCCCTATCATTAAATTCCCTATATGCCACACAGGCTTCTTTATGTTTTTTATCGCAAGCCATACCAAAATAACGCTTAGCCTTTTTCATATCTTTTTTTTCAAGCTGGTTGTATCTCCCTAAAATATAGCAACTTTCACCCAAACCCAAAGTGCAAGATTTAGAATAAAAATGTAAAGCGGTATTTAAATTCTGTCTAACCCACTCGCCTTTCTCATAAAATAGTCCAAGCTTATAACAAGCATTAGCATCTTTTAATTCGCAAGATTTTTTGTAAAAATAAAGGCTTAATTCACTATCTCTTTCTTCCTCATAAAACAAGGCGATATTATTACAGCTCTTTGCATTACCCAACTTACAAGCCCTATTGTAAGCCAAAATTGCCTCATCTTTATATCCATTTTCCTCTAAACTTAAAGCCAAATTTGAACAAGCTACCGCATATCCAAATTTACACGACTTATCATAGAATTTATACGCTTTTTTCATATCTCTTGGAACGCCCTGGGCTTTTTCATTCATATAACCTAAAGAAAAACAAGCCCTTGGACTATCTTTTTCGCACAAACTTTCAAAAAGCTCGTAAGCTTTGGCGAATTTATTGCCCTCATAAAGCTTTAAAGCCTTTTCAATATCTTGTGCCAAAAGTCCATTAAATATTAAAAATATCAATAAAATTAATTTTTTCATAAAGCCTTAATCCTCTCTTCTAGTGCTAAAATATAATTTAAACGCTTATTATTTTCTTCTTTTTTAGCTCTAATCAAAACTTTTTTTTGTGAAATTAGAGTTAAATTTTGCTCTAAAAGCGTATTAACGATTCTTAAAATTGCAGGTTTTGCGATAAGTAAATTTTCAAATTCATAAACATTAAGCTCATTTAAAACTCTCTCATAAATTTCACTTTTTTTAGGATAGTATAGAGAAAATTGAGAGCTATCAAGCTCGTAAAATGTGCGACTCTCATTGATTTTACGACTAAAAAAACTCAAACTTAATTTACAAGCATTTTCATAATTTGCAAAAGCTTTAAGATTTAATTTCTCAAAAAAAAGCTCTAAATCTAGATTATTTTTAAGCAAAGCATTTTCAAAATCGCGTAAAAAATATTCTTCACTCGCACTAGCAAAAGCTCTAATGTCGGCGAAATTTTCTTCACTTTGCAAAAAATCATCCTTTTGAAGATTTGAAATTCTCGCTTTAAAAAGCAAAATTTCTTTTTTTAAAATCTCAAAACTCTCCCCTAAATGCCTCTTTAAATCTTCAAAAGAAAGTTCAAATTCTTTTTTAATCCGCCTAAATTCCTTGCTCATTACATCAGAATGATAAAACATAGCTAAAAATGCGTCATCGCTTGAAATATATGGAGCTTTATAATCATATTTATAATATAAATTTTTCTTTAAAAAACCTTGCGCTTCCTTATAAAAAGAATTTTCTCTTTCCTTAACGAAGCCAAAAATTTCCACACTTAAGCGCTGAGCTATACTTTTGAGCTGCTCTAAAATTTGATGATTTAGAAGCTTAATCTTATCTTTCAAATTAGCAAAATAGTCTCTCAAATACGCTTCATAATTTTCAAATTTCAACTCAAGCTCATCAAAAATAGTATTAAAAAGAATATTTTCCTCTTTCGTAATTTGACAAAATTCTAGCATTTTTCTTTTGCTAAATTCGCGCTTCAAATCCTTTGCATTGATATTTTCTAGATATTTTAATAAAGCGTTAAAATTTGAGTTTTCATACTTTTCTTTTTCCTTAGCCTCTTTACAAGAGATGGCTATAATTTGACTAAAATATTTACCAAAAATTCCCTTTGCATACTTAAGAACTCTATCAAGCTCCACCTCGCTTAACTTATCTTTTTGATTTAAAACGCAAAGACTATTTTGACCCAAAAGCTTTAAATTTGCTTTTATGGCGTCTTCTTCACTTTTTTTACCCGCATTATCAATCAAACTAAGCCAAATGGCACAATGGATATTTTCAAGCTCTTTAAAAGTCGTCAGCGTATCACTCTCGTTTGCATTAAGCCCCGGAGTATCAACAAGAGTTAAATTTTTTAAAAGCTCAATGGGAGCATAAATGTGAATTCCTCTAGCTTCCTTTACATTTTTTCTTTGGTCAGTATAAAATTCAAGCTCACTAAGGCTTGTAATCACATCGCTACCATCTTCAAATTCCACTCGCAAAAAATAATCTTCACCATAGTGCAAAAAAGTCGGCTTAAAAGTAACAGGCACAACACCAGTAGGCAAACATTCACGCTTTAAAATCAAATTTAAAAGACTTGATTTGCCACTAGAAAACTGCCCAATAATAGCAACTTGTATATTTTTATCCAACGAAAAAATAAGCTCTTTTAAACGCTCTTTTAAGCCCAAGCTAAGATGCATAAAAGGTTCATCAAACTCTTTACAAAGTACCTTTACCCTACCCTCAAAACTCTCATCAAATTCTTTTTTATAAGCATTTTCATAAGCATTGATAAAATTTTCCAAAAGTTCAATTTGCATTTAAAAGTTCCTTTTGAAGCTCTTTAAGTTGGGTAATTTTCTTCAAATTTTCTTCATAATTTTGGGTAAAATCAAATTGTTCTTTTTCTAAATTTTTAAGCAAATGAGTAAGATTTTTTAATTTTTCCTTGACGCTTTTTTCAAAATGCACCAATTTTTCATTTAAAAAATTAAAAAAACTCATATTTATCTCTAAATTTTCCAAAACCTTATCAAGCTCAAAACCCTCAAAGCCTTTAACAACAGCCTCATCTAATCTTTTTTCCATCGTAAAAATATCATTTTTCTCTTGTATAATTTGACTAAGTTCTAGTTTTAAGAGTGCAAATTTATCCGCAGTAAAAATATCCTCTATCGCCTTTGAAATCTTATCTTTAAAATCTTCAAAGCCACTATCAAATTCCTCTTGTAAAAAGCTATATTTTAAACTTAAATTTGTTTTAAGTTCATCGATTTTTTTCAAATTCTCAAATTTTACTTCCCTCAAAATATCATTAATGCCGTCTCTTGCCGTAATATCAACCATACTTAAAATTCGATTTAAATCTGGCTTTTGAGCCTTAACTTTAAGATATTTTAGCTCATCGACCAAACGCTCTTTAAGCTTCTTAGCTAAAAGTAAAACAAGCGAAGCAATATCATTTTGCGAATTTTCTAATTTAAAAATAGAATTTTTAATGTCCTCTTTAGCATTTAAAAGCTCTTCTTCTTGTTTTTTAAATTCAAGCAAAAATTTTGCATTTTCATCTTGTGTGGCGTAAGAATTTTCTTTAAAGAGTGTATTTTGAGCTTCATAATCGCTTAAAATTTGCATAAGCTCCAAACCAAGCTCTTTTCTATAAGCATTTAAAGCCGTTTTACTCTTCTCTCCGCTATAAAGAGCATCAAACAAATACGCCTCAAATTCTTTCATCCCGCTTTGCTTAAATTCTTCCTCGCTTACCAAGTGCTTATAAAAATCATTTGCTTTTTTTGCACTCACACAAAGAAAGTCGATTTTTTCCACCAACATTTCTTTGCCCTCAAGCCCTGCCTTTAATGAAGCTTTCGTGTAATTTATAACCTCTTTTAAATCTTCTTGATTTAATAAATCCGCCTTAGTTAAAACAACCAAAAATTTACCTAAACGCGAATTTAAAAGGCATTCAACTAAAAATTCCATATCTTTTTGTGTAAGACTTTGCGAAGCGTTCATTAGGTGGATTAAAAAATCGCTTTGTTTTATATATTCTCTTGTTAATAATTCTCTTTGAACGACAACATCATCAAGTCCCGGAGTATCCACTATGGAAATATTATTTTGCAAAAATTCTAAATTTGCCTCAAGCTCAATCTTTTTAATAAAAGCTGAAATTTGATTTTTCGCGCTACTAAATTCCTTAAGCTCTTCTTGCGAAATTTCCTTTATCAAACCATCTTTTTGTATATACTCATCGATATGATATTTTTTCGAAAGCCCATTGACAAAACTTTCAAGCTCAACACTAAATTTAGAATTTAAAAGTATATTTTGCCATTCCTTTTCACTCCAAAAATATACTTTTGCCTTTTTAGACTCCCCATATCGCAAAACGCTTAAATTTGCCGTCTCTGGTATATTTGAAACGCCCAAAAACTCTTCTTTGAGTAAAGCATTTAAAAGGCTTGATTTACCCGCGTTCATCACACCCGTAATGGCGACATTAAAATCTAAATTTTGAAATTTTTCCAAAGCTTTTTGTAAATTTTGCCTATTAGTCTCATTTAAAGCAAGCGTTTGAAGCTTGAGATTTATAGAATCCAACTTGCCAAAAGTAGTATTAAAAAATGTTTTTTTATCGAGCTCTTCTAAATTTACACTTTCCACAAATTCTATGATTAAATCATTATTTGTAATGCTTTCTAAAATCTTTAAGGCTTTCAGTAAGTCTCTTTTATTTAAAAATCCTCTTCGCAAAAGATTTAAAGTGCAAATTTGAGCATATTGAATGCTAAAAATATCAACTCTTAAAGCAATTTTCTTCATAATATTTGCAAATTCTTTTAAGAGAAAATATCTATCATAATTTGTCTCATCAACACTCAAAATAATAGCAAACTCACTAATATCAAGGTTTGATGAATTACTAAAATTGGAATTAAAATCTAAAAACTGCAGACGATTTTGCCAAAGTCTTTGAAAGAGTATTTGCATCAAAATCCCCCTTGAAAAAGGGGGAAATTTTTATTTGCACTTTTGCGCAACAAGCTGTCTTCTCATATAAGCAATTTTACTTTGTAGAGGCAATTCTTTAGGACAATTATCCTCACAAGCAAGCAAAGACATACAGCCAAACACCCCATCATCATCACCGACAAGCTCGTAAAAATCTTCTACGCTTCTGTGGTCGTGTGGGTCTTGCAAATATCTAGCTGTGCGTAAAAGCCCTGTCGCAGCAATGAAATTTGGACGCATTAACTTAGTTGCACACGAAGCAACACAAATGCCACACTCTATACATCTATCAAGCTCAAATGTTTCATCAGCTACTTCA
Organism: Campylobacter helveticus; assembly: GCF_002080395.1. NCBI lineage: Bacteria > Pseudomonadati > Campylobacterota > Epsilonproteobacteria > Campylobacterales > Campylobacteraceae > Campylobacter > Campylobacter helveticus. The sequence continues at coordinate 735,280 of NZ_CP020478.1, read as the reverse complement.
GGCTCGATGCGCTCTTCAATTTTAGAAATATCAGTTTCTTTTTCATTATGCACCCAGCTTTCCACTCTTTTACACATATCCTCAAACCACTCGCCCGTATTAACACTTAAATCCTTAATGTGTCTAAACGCTGGCATAGGCATAAGCTCAATAACGCCATCAGGATAGTCTTTAGTCAAAGTTTTACAAGCAAGCTTTGGAACGCCATTAATCATCATCGCACAGCTTCCGCAAATTCCAGCTCTACAAACAAAGTCAAAACTCAAATCTGCGTCCATTTTTTCACGGATCTGAGTGAGGCACACAAAAACAGTCATAAAAGGAGTTTCTTCAAGCTCATAAGTTACAAAATGTGGCTTTGAAATTTTACTTAAAGGATTATATTTAAACGCCTTTATGGTTAATTTTCTACTCATAATCAACTCCTATTCTTTGATTTGGTGCTTTGTATTTATCTTGAAGCTCATAAGGCATTAAAGCATTTTGAATTTCGTAACGCCCCTTGCCCTCACTCTCCATTTTTTCGCGTATCGCATCTACTTCAGCCTGACGCTTTTCACTTAAAGGATTTTCTATAATGTTGCCCTTTGCCCCGTATCCTCTAAATGCTGGCGGCATTTCCATCTTCATAATGTCAAGCTCATCATATTCAACCTTAGGCAAGGTCTCACCCTCAACCCAGTAGGTTAGCGTTCTCTTCATCCAATTTAAATCATCTCTCTTTGGATAATCTTCTCTATAATGCGCTCCACGACTTTCTGTTCTTAAAAGAGCTCCATAAGCCACACACAAAGCAACTTTTAACATTCTTGGCACTCTATAAGCTTCTTCAAGCTCAGGATTTGCAGCATTTAATTCTTTGCAATGCACTTTAACATTTAAAGATTTTTTATAAAGCTCTTCAAGCTCATTAACTGCCTCTTTTAAGCCCTCACCCGTTCTAAAGATGGCAACCTTATCCCACATTACCTCTTTCATTCTATTTTTAATTTCAAAGACATCATTTTGCCCTTCTTTATCAACTAAAGATTTAAGGTATTGATATTCTTTGCTTAAAAAGTCTTTGACGACATTAGTATCTACAATTTCACCATTATTTTTACAATAATCCGCAAAATAATCGCCCACTATCATACCTGCAACAACTGTCTCTGCGCAAGAATTTCCACCCAAACGGTTAAAGCCGTGCATATCCCAACAAGCCGCTTCACCACAAGCAAAAAGTCCATCAAGCCACTGACTCTCACCTGTTGGCTTAGTGCGAATTCCACCCATAGAGTAATGCTGCATAGGAAGCACAGGAGCCCAGCCCTTAGGACCTTCGTCTGCTGGGTCTATGCCATTAAAGGTTTTACAAATGTCTTGAACATCGCGTAAATTCTTCTCAACATGTGCCCTACCCAAAATGGAAATATCGAGCCACAAGTGGTCACCATAAGGACTCTTCACACCTTTGCCCTTACGGATATGCTCCATCATCCTACGGCTTACCACATCACGACTTGCAAGCTCTTTTTTCTCAGGTTCATAATCAGGCATAAAGCGGTAACCATCCACATCACGCAAAATTCCGCCATCACCACGACAACCCTCAGTCAGCAAAATTCCACTTGGCACGATAGGAGTTGGGTGAAACTGCACGGCTTCCATATTAGAAAGTCTGCAAAGTCCTGTCTCAAGAGCGATTGCCGCACCTGTTCCCTCGCAAATAACGGCATTTGTGGTTTGCTTATAAATTCTACCATAGCCTCCCGTTGCTATCATAGTTCCCCTTGCTATATAGGCGATAAGCTGTCCGTTGGTTAAATCCCTAGCAATAACACCTAAACATTTCTTGCCATCGTGGATAATCCTCACAGCTTCCATTCTATCAATAACTTTAACCTGATGTTTAATTGCTTCATTTGCCACGCCATAAAGCATACAATGTCCTGTTGCATCAGCGATATAACAGGTTCTCCATTTTTTAGTTCCACCAAAATCTCTCGCATTAATAAGTCCGTGCGCTTCTTCTTTTTCTTCAATCACGGTTTTCTGCGCGTTAATTACCACTGTTCTTGGACCCTTTGTAACCCTACTCCAAGGCACACCCCAAGCCGCAAGCTCTCTAACTGCTTTTGGTGCAGTTTGAGCAAACATTCTTGCCACTTCTTGGTCGCATCCCCAGTCTGAGCCTTTTACCGTGTCAGCAAAGTGCAAATCCTCATTATCGCCCTCGCCTTTAGCCCCATTTCCAAGACTCGCTTGCATACCACCTTGCACGGCTGCAGAGTGAGAACGCTTCACGGGACAAATGCTTAAAAGTGTTACGCTTTGTCCGCTCTTAGCCACCTCAATCGCCGCTCTAAGTCCAGCTAGACCGCCGCCTATTACTAAAGCATCACTATATTGTATATTCATAATTTGCTCCATTATAAGTTTTAATCATTGCACTTTGTGCTTGATTTTGGTAATTTTCATATCCAATTTTTGCAAATGCGGCAAGGGATAATACGCCTAAAACTAGGAAAAATACACTAATAACCCATTTCGCCATTTTAAGTTTTTTACGACTTTCTTTAGCATTTTTACCCTCAAACCAACCCCACTTAACACAAAGTCTGTAAAGTCCTATGCTTCCGTGAAGTTCGACACAAATAAGCAAAACAATATAAAAAAGCCACATAAAGTGATTAATCACCCTTTCGCCCGACATATCACCACTGATTTTATCGGCATTTGTGATAATGAAGATAAGATGAGCTGAACCCAAAAAAAACATTACAAAACCCGTAAAAGCTTGAACCCACCAAAGTGTAGTATCCTCGTGCTTCATCTTCTTTGCGTGAGTTCTTAAAAGCTGATATTGACGAAAATTGATAGGAAATTTTCTCATAGCCAAACCCGCATGCACGATAAAAATAATCAAAACACAGGCTGCAAGAAATGAGGTAATATAACTCATCATAGGGTTATCATATACAAATTTCAACTCTAAAAAATGCACCACAGAGTTGAAAAAATCTTCGCTCACCAAAATGGTAGAGACAAAAATCATATGTAACCACATAAAAAGCCCCAAAAAAAGCCCCGTAGCACTCTGGATAAAATCCAGTTTTGCAGGCATTTTGCTTTTTTTGCCCTCAATGCTCTTACCCAAATAACCTTCGATAAGATCACTCATCTTTTCTCCTTAAAATATGAAATTTAAAAACTATTAATTATAAATTTATTAGCCTTTAAAATACTTTAATTTTTTTTTTTTCAAAAAAGTATAAAAAATTAAAGCTCCCACAAACATTAATAAGCTTAAAATTTGTCCCATACTAAGCCCAAATGCTACAAATCCTATCCCAAAATCAGGCTCTCTATAAAACTCGCATATAAAACGCGCCAAAGAATAAGCTGCCGCATAAGCAACTATAAGTTCTCCCTCAAAACTTTGCTTCAATTTAAGCAAATAAACAATGATAAAAACAACAATTCCTTCCAAAAATGCCTCATAAAGCTGAGAAGGATGTCGCAATATCCCATCTACATAAATCCCCCAAGCCACATCAGTAACGCGACCAAATAACTCTTGATTAAGAAAATTTCCTACACGCCCAAAAACATAAGCCAAAGGAACACTTAAAGCCACTACATCAAGATAAAGCCAAAGTCTTTGTTTATATTTTTTACAAAAAAGAAAAGTTGCCAACAAAAAACCTACAATAGCTCCGTGATAACTCATACCGCGAATGCCTACAAATTCGCCATTAATATCAAAAGGATTAAAAATCTGCCAAGGATTTGTAAGATAATAAAGGGTATTAGAATCATAAATTAAAATATAACCAAGCCTAGCACCTAAAATCACACCAAGCTCCACCCAAATAAAATAATTATCCAAATGTTTTTCTTCTATGTTTAGGTTAAATTTCTTTACAAAAAATTTTGCCAAAAATAAAGCTAAAATCAAAGCTATCGCATACATAATGCCATACCAATGCACTTTAAAACCAAAAACATTAAAAGCTACTACATCAAAATTTGCGTAGATATTTTGCCAAATTTCCATATTTAAATCCAAATTTTTTAAAGAAAATATAACAAAAAACTTTAAACTTATTATATAATTTACTCAAAATTTAAAAATTGAGGATTAGAGATGAAAAAAATGATTTTACTTAGTACAACTTTACTTTTTATAGCTTGTTCCAACACAAGTTCAAATTTTGTAAATGTATCTATGCCTAATTTTAAACCTCAAAGTCCTACTCAAATTCAAACAACAAACTCTGGCATCAAAATTGCCTTAAAGCCTTTAATTATGGAGCAAAATAACAATTATTCGGATAATTTTGAAAACTCTGTGCTTAGAATTCGCATTGATAAAGAAAATGAGCTTTTAAAGCAAAACTTGGAAGAGCAAATTAAGGTCATCGCTCAACTTAGAGGTTATGAGATAGATAATGAAAATCCCGATTATACGCTCAAAGGTAGGATTAAAATTTTTATTGAAGAAAAAGAAGTTCAAAAAACAAGTGAGTGGCTTAATGGAGATTCCATAGATTCTAAGCTCGGTTTGAAATTTGAAGGCAAAATGGAATTTGCCGATGCACATAATCCACAAAATACTACCAACATTTCAAGCGATACAAAGCTCGATTCTTTAGTGCAACTAACTTATCCTATTAAAAGTGGTGAGGGGGTGGGAATGTTTAAAACCACGCTTAGTAATGTTCCAACTCAGCTAAACAAAGGTTTAGAACGCCCTGCTTTTGAAATCGATAAAGCCTATTTAGCTTTTTATAAAAATACCCTAAATTCTCTTCACAAAAACCTCCCAAAAGCCACAGACTTGGGTAAAAGTGAGCCACAAAATGTAAAAGAGTATAACGAATTTATCAATGAAAGTTTTAGTGAAGAAAATCCTAGCAAACAAAGCCATAATGAAAAAGAAAACCACACACAAAAGACATCGACAACAAACCAAACGGAAGATGGGGTTATTATTTTCGAATAACTCATCATTTAAGATAATAAGCGATTTGCTCTTTCTTTAAAATGCGTATAAGGTTACTCGTTCCCTCCACCCCTGTTGGGAAACCTGCGCTTAAAATGTAACATTTGCTTTCGTTCATAAAGCCTTTCTCTACACTTAACTTCACAGAATCTTTAAGCAATTTCGTCAATTCATCGCTTTTATTAACCAAAATGGCAGGATTAACCCCCCAAACTATACTAAGAAAATTTAGAGTTTTCTCACAATGTGCTATGGCGATAATTTCTATATTTGGACGGTAGCGTGCAATTTTAATGGCAGATTTACCACTACTAGTAAGGGCAAAAATTGCATCTGCATTTAAATCCATAGCCAAATGGGTTCCTGATTGCATAATCTTATCCGTATCGTCAAGATAGTCAAAAGAACCAAATTTATTGTAAGGATAATTTTTCTCCACTTCCACTATCGTCTTACACATTACATCTACGGCATTTGCAGGGTCAATCCCTACCGCACTTTCTTCGCTTAACATCACCGCATCCGTTCCATCTAAAACGGCATTTGCCACATCAGAAATTTCAGCCCTTGTGGCTGTTTTAGCTTTTGCAAGGGAAAAAAGCATTTGCGTTGCTGTAATTACAGGCTTTGAAGCATTATTTGCCTTTTGAATAATCGTCTTTTGTATGTTTGGCACTTTATAATAAGGCACCTCAATCCCCAAATCTCCACGAGCCACCATAATACCATCACTTGAAGCGATAATCTCATCGATATTTTCCACAGCATCAAATTTTTCAATCTTAGCAAAAATAGCAATCTTTGCCCCATTTTGCACTAAAATTTCCCTCACTTCATCGATATCGTGAGCGTTTTGCACGAAGGAAATAGCAAGAAAATCGACAGAATTTTCAATACCCCAAAGCAAATCCTCCCTATCCTTTTGTGTAATCACATCAATATTAATACGCGTATTAGGAAAATTAATGCCCTTATTAGAATTTAAAAAGCCATCATTTTCAATCACACTTTGAATAAAATTTGCATTAACATCCACAATCTTCGCACGGATACTGCCATCATAAAGATAAACATATTCTCCAACCTTTAGCATATTTAAAATATCACTTTGATTAATGCTTAATTTATAATGTGCATCTCCAAGCCTCTCCCCAACTATCACCCCACGATAAAAATCTAGCCTATCACCTTTCTTAAGCTCAAAAGGCTCTTTAAGCTCACCCGTTCGAATTTTAGGACCGCTAATATCTTGAAGTACCCCAACTCTTGCATTAAGCTCACTAGCAACCTTGCGAATTTTGTCCAAATTAGCCTTATGATATGCGTGTGTTCCGTGAGAAAAATTCAGTCTAAAAACATTAACCCCATTAATTATCATTTGTCGTAAAACATCTTCGCCCTCACTAGCAGGACCCACAGTTGCAACAATCTTAGTTTTTTTAAGCATTCTTAACCTCATAATAATTCTGTGCTAAATTTATCCTCATCAAATTTAGCACCCAAATAATCACAAACCATCTTTGCGTCTCTTTCGGCATTACCAAGACAACTTGTCGCACCAGGACTTGGAGTCATATTAAAAATAATGCCCTCGACTTCATTTATACTAGCCTCGCCTAGCATAAGCTCTCTTTTTGTTTTGTCGATGACCTGCGGACGCACCCCACCAAACCCCTTAGCATAATAAAGCTGCTCGGCTTTTAAACTTGGGACAATTTTCCTTGCATTTTTCACAAATAATTTTTTATTGATGAAAGGCAACTCATATAAATAATTATAAAGTATATAATTTCTAATCGTAGAGTCTTTAAACATACCCAAACTAACACTTAGCACAACTCTATCAAGCTTTAAAGCTTCGAAAAATTCTGGCACAGATTTTAAACCCTTATAGCGCTCAAGCTTAGGAATTACCAAAGCAGTAGGACCAAAACGCGTATTCATATCAGCCATCAAATCAGGGTCTCCGTGCAATGCCGCAAATGGAAGTTTAGGGTTTTGCACCATATAAACCTTACCATTTAAAAGCTTTTGTTTTGTAAGATAAAAACTACCTGCCACAGGCCAACAAGACTTATCAAGCCCTAAACCCATTTTATGAGCAAGATATAAAGAGTGTGCACCTGCATTTACCACAACAGTTTTGGCCTTATATTCTTTAAAATTTGCCGTTCTTATAGTAAAAATTCCATCATTTTTAGAGATATGCACAACCTCTTCATTAAATGCCACCAAAGTGTTTTTACCCTGCTTTTGTCCCTCTTCAACCAAGCTCTCACTCATTTTGGCAAAATCAACAGTTGTAAAAACCTCTCCCGCTTCAACACCCATAGCGACAATATTTTCTTTTCTATCACTAACACCATCTTCACCTAAAACCACCTTAGGTTCAATTTGCTTAATTTTTTCTTTATCAAAAAAACGAATATAAGAATAAAGTTCCTTAAATTCCTCATAGCGTTCTTTCATATACTTACATTCCACATCGCCCACAGCTAAAGCCATTTTTTGATGCGAAAACATAAATTTATTTTGCGCATTTTGCAAAAGTCCATATTTAACTATCATATCAGCTGTGCGTTTAACCTTATGTGCTTTTTCTATGGTGTAATTTGTTTCTATATCACCACAATGTATGGTTTGGGAATTACTTGTGCTTTTGCTGTTTATGGTCGCTGGGGCGTGATATTTTTCAATTAATGCGATGTTTTTAATATTTGTATATCTAGCAAGCTCATAAAATAAAGCTGCACCAGAAATTCCAGCTCCTACAACCAACACATCAAATTCTTGCTGGCTCATTTGTTTTCCTTGAGATAATTTATTTCTTTACAAAGTAAAAGTGTAGTCCATTTTATTTTATAAAAAAATAAAAGTTATAAAAGCTCAAATTCTATGGGTAAAATAGTAACATCTATAAATTTAAAATGCGAGGATTTTCACAAATGAGCTTTTTCATCCCTCTAAAAATCAATAATTTATCATAAATGGCATTTTCAAAAAAGTTTGCTAAAAACTGCCCATCTCCACCCGTAAAATATAATTTTTCATTTTTTGCCACATCTTTAATTAATAAATAAATTCCCTTAAAAACAGCATAACTTAAAGCATCACTCGTTTTTTGCGGAAAGGCATCAAAACTAATTTGGGTATTAAATTCACTTTTTAAACGAGGGGAAATGTGAGCGTAAATTTTTTTGTAATTAGCAATACCCGGCAATATAAAACCACCCAAATGGATAAAATTTGAAACCAAATCCACAGTAATAGCACTTCCAGCATCCACAACTACACCATCGCTTATAGTATAACAAGCTGCAATCCTATCTACACCAAGCCCTTGATAAATAGTATCAAAAGTAAAATAAGGCTCAAGATTGATAAAATGACTTTGTGAAGACAAATGGGCTTTAAGTTTCTCATTAACATTAATGTAATATATCTTTTGTGTGCTTTTAAATTCCAAAAACTGCTCTATGCTTAGAGTAAAATACTTATTTTCATCTAAAAAATTGGCACTAGAATTTCCTATATCACACAAAAGCATTAATGCTAAAACCTTTCATTTGTAAATAAGCTTTTGCTTTAGAACAAAGCGAAGAATTTAAATTAAAAGAAAATTTGGCTTCCTTAATGCCATATTTTTCTAAAATTTTAGAACATAAATGCTCTAAAAATATCGCATCTTTTAGTAAAAACCGCGCTTTACCCGTGTAAGTAAAAATCAAATTTCCCCCACTCAAAACGCAAGAATAACTTCTCTTCTTAGTAAATTCGCTTAAATTCATAGCTTTATAAAACTTTATCTAAATCTAAAATATAGCTATCGTAATAAAATTTATTTCTGTCCATAAAGGACTTTTTATCAATCGCACCCTCTAACTTAAAAATTTTTACATCCTCAAGCTCCACATCACACTTAATTAAAAAGCCCATTTTTTCAAAAATATATAAAGAATTTTCATAAATACTTGCCTTATTAAAAATAGCAAATTCAAACTTTTTTTCATTAAGCTTTCTTAATTCAAAATCTGTTTTTACGACACTTCCATCTTTTCCTAAAATAAAAATTGCATTTTTATCTACAAGCACTTCCTTGATGTCCGTATCTAAATAAAAAGTTTTAGTTGGTGTTACAACTATAATTTTCTTCCCACTTGCAGCTATCATCTTATCATCTAAAACGCTTAAATGAATAATATTATTAAAGAAATCTTGTGCCGAAACAACCACATCTTTTACTATTTGAGAAGATACTCTAGAAAATATCATGAGCTTTCCGTCTAAAGTTGGATAGACAATCAACTCTCCTAAAAATATAGGTGCAGCAAAACGATTATCTTGTGCTATAGCTTGGGTAAAAGTCTTAGAAAATTTCACCCCCAAACTACGGTTTGCTAGGACGATAGTGTTATTTGCCAAAACCAAAGCAATGTCATCTCCATTTAAAGCTACACTCAACACACTTGCATCAAATTTATGCGTATAAAGCTCTTCTTTATCTGCATTTAAAATCTTTAAATTTCCATCATTATCCGCAATGACAAATTCACCATCTTGATAATGCAATAACATATAGTCTTTTTCTAGCTTAAAATCTAAAATTCCCTCATTTTTAAAAATAGCCTTATCATCACTCAACTTAGCCGAAGCAATATTATAATCAACAATCTTAGCCCTTAAATTCTCACTAGAATTTAACACTCCATCTTCATAGCTTGGTGTAAAATACTGCCTTTTTGTGCCGCAAGCACAAAGTAAGAAAAGACAAAATAAAGCAACTATAACATTTTTCATTGTGATATACCTTGATAATGTTTAAGATTTTTGGCGATTTGTTCTAAAGGCGAATTAGGCTTAATTTGGGAAAGGATAATATTTGCCTCTTCTATCTTCTTTTGCTCCAAAAGTGTATAAGCTTCTAGGATTTTAGCATAATCTTTTAAAAAGACCGATTTTTCATTATTAGCCAACGCTAAAATATCTCGAAACAAAGGCTCAAGTTTTTCGTCCTTACTCAATGTGCTAAGTTCTTTTAAAATTTGCGTATCGTTAGGATTTTTATCCAAATTTTGCATTAAAAAAATGGCATAAAGGTTAGGATTTTTATCTTTCAACTGCTCCAAAAGCATTTTATCTTCAGGCTTAAGTAATAAATTTGTATAAATTTCATTACTTTCCTCTATGCTACTTTGCTTCATAGTGTCCATAATAAAACTTACGACCAACCACAAAACTAAAATAATTACAAAACTCACAAGATAAAGTTTATATTTGCGTATAAACCTCTCTCCCTTAATAAAATTTTCCAAAAACTGCTCTTCTGTATTAAGCTCAGTTTTTATCGCTTTTAAATTTTCCTTTAATGCCAAAATATATCCTTTGATTTTTATAAGAATTTTAGTTGGGATTGTATCATAATAAATGCAAAATATTCTAAACAAATTAAGCCTTTTATGCTATAATTTGGCAAAAAATTTACAAAAATGAGGGTTTATAAATGCAAATCGATGAAAAACTTCTTAATAAACTTGAAAAACTTAGCGCCTTGAAAATTAGCGAGGAAAAAAGACAGAGCGTTATAAATGAATTAAGCGAAATAGTCAATTTTGTCGATAGGTTAAACACTTTGGATTTAAGTCAAAACCAAGCCACAATAAGCACACTAAAAGGTGGAACACCCCTAAGAGTTGATAAAGAAAAAACTGCCGAAGTTATAGAAAATGTGCTAAAAAATTCACCAAGCCACGAAGGAAGATTTTTCTCCGTGCCAAAAATTATAGAGTGATTAACCCATCATTTTTATACTTTGTGTAAAATGTGTTCCAAAATGATATTTTTAAGGTAAGAATAAGATGAATTTTTATTGGTTTGATGCTTTCATTATAGGATTTACTTTGTTACTAGGACTTAAAGGAATTCTAAATGGATTATTTAAGGAAATTTTTGGACTTTTGGGCATAGTGGGTGGAGTTTTTATCGCTTCAAAATACGCTAATGACGGTGCTTCTTTTATACAAAATACTTTTTATAAAATTGAGAACGAATCTCTAGCCTCTTTCGCCGGTTTTTTGGCGATTTTAGTCATTTTTTGGATTGTTTGTTTGCTACTTGGAAATTTTTTAGCCAAACTCATCAAACTTAGCGGTTTGGGCTTTTTAGATAAAATAGGTGGTTTTTTATTTGGCGGCGCTAAAGTTTTTTTGATTTTTGCCATCTTAGTTTTTTGTGTCGCTAGGATAGATTTTTTAAATGATAAGTTGGAAAATTTTGCTAAAGATAGCTACACCTTAAATTTGCTGAAAGACACAGGTGCTTTTATAATGAATCAACCTTTAGCAGAGCAAAGCTTAAAAGAAACGGAACAAAACTTGAAAGAAAATTTAGAAAACATCTCTAATGAAACTCAAGGACAATAGATGTTAATGGAAAATTTAGAATACGATGTTTTGCTTGAAAAATTTAAGAAAACTTTACGCGAGGGCGGACTTAAATACACGAAACAAAGAGAAATTTTGCTAAAAACGCTCTATCATAGCGATATGCACTATACTCCAGAGAGCTTATATATGGAGATAAAACAAGCAGAGCCCAATTCTAATGTCGGCATAGCCACGGTTTATAGGACACTCAATTTGCTAGAGGAAGCCGAAATGGTAACCTCAATATCTTTTGGTTCCGCCGGTAAAAAATACGAACTTGCCAATAAACCCCACCACGACCATATGATTTGCAAGGTTTGCGGAAAAATTATAGAATTTGAAAATCCCATTATAGAAAGACAGCAGTCTCTAATAGCTAACGAGCATCGTTTTAAACTTACGGGACATTTAATGCAGCTTTATGGAATTTGCAGCGATTGTAATTATAAAACAAAGGTAAAAATATAAATGTTTGATAGTGTTTTAGAACAACAAAGATTAGCCAAAGCGACAGAACTTAAAGTAGCTGGGATTAACCCCTATCCCCATTTCTTGCAAAAGGAACTAAGCATCAAAGAATTTAAGGATAAATTCGCCTATGTTGCCCAAAAAGAAGAAAAAAGAGATGAAAGTGTCCTTGTAAGCGTAGCTGGACGACTGAAGCTTTTAAGAGTGGCGGGAAAGTCTATATTTGCAAATATAGAAGATGAAAGCGAAAATATACAAATTTACTTTTCAAAAGATAGTTTGGGAGAAGATAAATTTAATCTTTTTAAGAAAAATTTAGAAGTGGGCGATATCATCTTAGCTAAAGGCTACCCTTTCTTGACAAAAATGGGAGAATTTAGTCTGCATATAAGCGAATTAATCCTTGCGACAAAAAGCATTGTGCCTTTACCGGAAAAATATCACGGATTAGTAGATATAGAGCAAAGATATCGTAAGCGTTATGTGGATATGATTATGAATGCAAATGTTAGAAAAGACTTTTTAACGCGTTCTAAAATCGTCAGTATTATTAGGCATTTTTTTGAAGAAAAAGGATTTTTAGAAGTCGAAACTCCTATGATGCACCCAATCGCAGGTGGCGCAAATGCTAAGCCTTTTGTTACCTTTCATAATGCACTAGGGGTTGAAAGATTTTTAAGAATAGCTCCTGAACTTCATTTAAAAAGATTAATTGTTGGAGGGTTTGAAGCTGTTTTTGAAATCAATCGTTGTTTTAGAAATGAAGGAATGGATTTGACACATAATCCTGAATTTACTACAATTGAGTTTTACTGGGCGTATCATAACTATGAAGATTTAATGGATTTAACAGAAGAGCTTTTTGCCCTACTTTTAGAAAAATTAAACCTAAAAACAAAGATAGAATTTGATGATAAAATTATCGATTTTTCTAAACCTTTTGAAAGGATTACTTACAAAGAAGCTTTGCAAAAATATGGAAATTTGAGTAAGGATTTAATAGAAAGCAAAGAACAAATTTTAAATAAACTTAAAAGCGATGGTTTTGAAGCAAATGAAAAATTAGATTTAGGACATTTACAAGCGGAGCTTTTTGATAATTATGTTGAGGATAAATTAATTAATCCTACTTTCATTGTAGATTTTCCTATATCTATAAGCCCTCTTTCAAGACGCAACGAAAAAGATGAAAATATAGCGGAACGCTTTGAACTTTTTATAGCGGGAAAAGAAATCGCCAATGGCTTTAATGAGCTAAACGACCCGCTCGACCAATATGAAAGATTTTTAAAACAAATCGAAGCTAAAAATGCCGGAGATGAAGAGGCTTGCGAGATGGATGAGGACTTTGTCAATGCGCTAGGTTATGGTATGGCACCAACTGCTGGTGAGGGTATAGGCATAGATAGGCTTGTAATGCTTTTGACTGGGAAAAAATCAATTCGCGATGTAATTTTATTTCCAGCGATGCGTCCATTAAAATTAGAACTTAAGGAGGATAAAAAATGAGTTTAGAACAATTTGATGAAGAAATTTATCAACTCACCAATGCAGAATTAAAGCGTCAATGTGATGGGCTAGAAATGATAGCAAGTGAGAATTTTACTCTACCTGAAGTGATGGAAGTGATGGGTAGCATTTTGACAAATAAATATGCTGAGGGCTACCCTGGCAAAAGATATTATGGAGGCTGTGAAATAGTCGATGAAATAGAAAATATCGCAATAGAAAGATGTAAAAAACTCTTTAATTGTGCTTTTGCTAATGTTCAGCCTAATTCAGGCTCTCAAGCTAATCAGGGTGTTTATGCCGCTTTGCTTAACGCAGGTGATAGAATTTTGGGTATGGACTTAAGCCACGGAGGACACCTGACGCACGGAGCTAAGGTAAGTAGTTCTGGTAAAATGTATGAAAGCTTTTTTTACGGCGTTGAACTTGATGGGCGTATTAATTATGAGAAAGTAAGAGAAATTGCTCATATCGTTAAGCCTAAACTTATCGTCTGCGGGGCAAGTGCGTATGCTAGGATTATTGACTTTGCAAAATTTAGAGAAATAGCTGATGAAGTTGGTGCTTATCTTTTTGCAGATATTGCACATATCGCAGGACTTGTCGTAGCAGGTGAACATCCTAGTCCTTTTCCTCACGCTCACATTGTAAGCTCAACCACACATAAAACTTTAAGAGGACCTAGAGGTGGGATTATTATGAGTAACGATGAAGAAATAGCAAAAAAAATCAACTCAGCTATTTTTCCCGGAATTCAAGGAGGTCCCCTAATGCATGTCATCGCCGCTAAGGCAGTAGGCTTTAAATTTAACCTAAGTGCCGAGTGGAAAGACTATGCTAAACAAGTCGTGCAAAATGCTAAAGTTTTAGCTAAGATTTTAATGGAAAGAAATTTTAAACTTGTTAGCGATGGCACAGATAATCATCTTGTTTTAATGAGCTTTTTGGATAGAGAATTTAGTGGAAAAGATGCAGACTTGGCTCTAGGAAATGCTGGTATCACTGCTAATAAAAATACCGTTCCCGGTGAAGTGCGTAGTCCTTTTGTAACGAGTGGATTAAGACTTGGCACACCAGCACTTACCGCGAGAGGTTTTAAGGAAAAAGAAATTGAAATGGTGGCACATTGCATTGCAAATATTTTAGATGATATCAACAATACAAATTTGCAAATAAGCACAAAAAAAGAGCTTGAAAACCTTGCGAGTAATTTCATCATTTATCCAAAGGCTATGTTTTGATTTCTACTATGGATATGTCGCTTATAAAGATGATAAGCGACCATTATTATATTAAACGAGATAGGATAGTAAGCAAATGTGAGCATAGAGGTAGATATTTCTTCAATAAATTTGAAAGAGTTGATGCACCTTTAAATGCAAATGTTTTAAGAGAACACGCTAGTAAAAAAATTGTAGTAGCTCACGACCTTATCACGAAAGATAATAAGGTCGAAAATATCGTCTTTGATTATAATGGCTTTAACGCCGAAAGATTTTGGCATAGAGCGCAACTCATCTTGCGTGAGGAGGGCTTCATTAACTTTACAGCCTATAAAACCAAAACTCCCGGACATCTACATCTTTATATCCATAAAGGACATACGGCTTTGAATGAAGGATATTCTCTAGCTTCTAAACTTTCTATGATGTTTGCTAGTAAAATGCCTGTGGAATGGAAAGTTTTTCCAAGTATGGATATGCCAAGGGATTTTAACATTTTAGTGGTGCCTTACGAGGTTTATCAAAAAGAACGCGGTAGCTCGTGGTCTAAACATATGTAAAAAGGAAAATTATGGAAAACAATAAAAACGAATTTGATGACATCATCTTAGAAAAAAGCAACAAAAACGAGAAGATTAAAAAAATTCTTCTTAGAGTCATTGCCCTTGTGATACTCTTTTTAGTGGTAATGATAGTTATGAAACTCATCAACAGCGATGAAAATACAGAGCAACTAACTCCGCCAAGTGAGCCTGTGGCAACAGAAACGCCGAGAGAGCAAGATAATAATGGCTTTGAAAATATGCCTATTACGGAAAATAATAATCCAGAAGACCAGTTTGACCTTTTAAGAAAACAACTTCAAAATGAAGAAAATAATGAAAGCTCTCAAACCCAAACAGAACCTATCGTAAATACAGAAACACAAACACCTCTCCCACCACAGACACAAGAACCTGTAGTAGAGCAAACGCCTCCACCACCTTCCAAACAAGAAACCAATAAACCAAAGCAAGAAGTTGTCAAACCAAAAGCGGAACCTACAAAGTCAAATGTCGTAAAAGAAAGCCCTAAGAAAGAAACAAATCCTAAAGATTTGTTTAAAAATGTAGAAGCCGTCCCAACGCACTCAAGCGGACTTGCTATGGGTATGTATGTGCAAATCTTTTCTGTTAGCAATCTGGACCAAAAATCTAAAGAACTTGCCAATGTGAAAGCTAAAGGATATGATTATAAACTCTTTAAAACGACGGTTAATGGTAAGGAAATCACTAAGGTTTTAATCGGTCCTTTTGAGAAAGATAAAATTGCAAATGAGCTTGCAAAAATTCGCCAAGAAATAGCAAAAGATGCCTTTTCTTTCACGCTAAAATGAAATTTTTTTGTGTCATAGGAGACCCGATTTCTCATTCTAAATCTCCTAGAATTCACAACAATGCCATTAAGCACCTAGGACTTAATGGCATTTACTCCCGCTTTCATCTTAAAGACAAAGATAAATTAAAAGAAAGTTTATTTAAGCTTAAACTAAATGGTGCAAACATCACTCTGCCTTTCAAAGAAGAGGCTGTTAAAATAGCGGATTTTAAAGATGAATTAACACTTCAAATCGGTTCAGCCAATACTCTTATCTTAAAAAATCACAAAATCCACGCTTACAATACGGACGCCCCCGGTTTTTTAAAAGCTATAGAAGAATTTAAAAATATCAAAAAAGCCTTAATTCTTGGTGCTGGAGGCACAACTAGGGCTATCGCATATGCGCTAAAACAAAGAAATATCCACTGCACTATCGCCAATAGAAGCGAAAGGAATTTCTCCCATTTTAAAGACTTTAAATGCACACTTTATGAAGATTTAAAAGATTTTGAGTTTGATATTATTATTAATAGCACCTCAGCTGGTTTAAATGATGATAATTTACCCTGCAATGTAGATTTGTTAAAAAAAATTAAAACAAAATATGCCTTTGAGGTCATTTATGGTAAAAAAACGCCCTTTATTAAATTTTGTGAAGAAAACAATATAAAATACAAAGATGGACTTTCTATGCTTTTGTGGCAGGGCGTTTTTGCCTTTGAACTTTTTTTTGAACTAGAAAATAAACAAAAGCAAATTCAAAAAGCAATGTTAGAGGCTCTAAATTTAAGCTAATTAGCTCTCAATTTTACACTAATATCTCCCGCACCAAAGCCTATAATAAGCCCCTCGTCAAAAAGTTCTCCTTTATTTGCCACTAAAAATTTACCCTCTCTTTTAATATCATCTATAAACAAAGCCTTAGGAAAATGTGTCCTTAAATCAAGCTTAATCTCATCTTCTCCAGCCGCATACACAGGCAAAATAACAAGAGTATCAACACCCTCAAAAGCCTCTTTAAAAGCTTCCAAATTTGCCGCCAAACGCGTATAACGATGAGGCTCAAAAATAGCCGTAAGTTTAGAGTAACCCGCCAATTTTGCATATTCTTTCGCCGCCTTTAAAGTTGCCTTAATCTCCGTTGGATGATGCCCATAATCATCAATAATCGCCAAATCTTTATCTGCATATAAAATATCAAAACGCTTTTTGATACCTTGATAATTTCTAAGCCTTAAACGCACTTGCTCCAAACTCTCAAATTCCAAAGCTGCCATTATCGCCAAAGCCGCATCAATAGCCAAATGATAACCCATACCAAAAACACTAAATTGCCCCAAATCTTTAAATTCAAAACGCGTAAGTGGCTTATAATCTTCAATTTGCATAGAAATATTTCTAATATCCACGCTAGGATAAAGCCTTAACGCTTCGCCTTTATAATTTTTCAAAAATTCATCTTCAGCGTTAATGACTCTAATTTTTGCTCCATCTAAAAAGTTCGTATAAGCTTTATGAAGTTTCGAAAGCTCATTATTATAATGCTCCAAATGCTCAGCTTCTGCATTTGTAACTATGGCTAAGTAAGGATTAGAATTTAAAAAAGAACTATCGCTTTCATCAGCTTCAAAAACAAGTCTTTCGCTTTCTTTATAAATCATATTTGAACCAAATTCCTTAAGCACCGCCCCGATAATCACACTCGTATCATTTAGCAATGAAGCCAAAATACTAGAAGTCGTGCTTTTGCCGTGTGCTCCAGCCACAGCAAAAACCTTTTTATCTTGCAAAATCAAAGGCAACGCCTCTTTTCTCGAAAGACATTTGATTCCTAATTTTTTTGCGTGTTTAAATTCTTTATTTTCCTCCTTAATCGCCGCAGAATAAATAACTAAATCCTTACCACACACATTTTCTTCACTATGCGGGATAAATACTCTCACACCCTCGCTTTCAAGCTCTTTTGTGATTTTACTAGGCTTTAAATCGCTCCCGCTAATCTCATAGCCCTTTTCTTTTAAAAATCTAGCCAAAGCAGAAATTCCTATGCCGCCTATACCTATAAAATGAATTTTACGCATCATAAACCCTCTTTATAAAAGGGAGAATTCTAACAGCTTATGTTGAATACTTGATTAAGAAAAATTTAAAATTGTAATTTATAAGGCGGTTTAAATTTTTAAAAACTTTTAAAAGCATTATATTGATAACCCTCATCAATCATCTCATATATCACATTAGAAACTCTTTCTTTAAATTCTTCTTTATTATCAAGCTGTGTAAAAAAATCCTTGTTTCTCTTAAAAAATTGTAAATATTGATTTTTAAAAATATCCGCAAATAACCTGCGTGCATTTTGCTCATCGCCTAGAGAATCCCTAAAAGTCTGCTCCTTTGCAATATCATCTTTTAAATCCATAAGTTCTTTTGCTATCTTTTCATTTGTCCCAAAATCCACGCTACCAAATTTAGTGTTAAATTCCCTAACGATGTTTAATAAGCGTTCAAGCTCTACTTCTTTCTTGCTAGAGCCATCAGCACTTGATGGTTTAACCCCGCCTTTATCCTCCTCTAGCTCTATATCCTTTTTGCTCTCAAGTATTATGCGTATGCTATTTAAATCTACATTATTTAATATCCCCTTTACTAAGTCCTCTGTGCGTGGTGGGGCTATCTTTGTGATAAGCATTTTTAGCAAGATATATAGCTTTTCAAGTTCTATATCATTAAAGGGAAGAATCTGTGCGAGAAAGGAATATTCTCTCAAATACGCCTTTGCCTTTGTGTAAAACTCTGTCTTTTTATCATCGCTTTTTGCGTTATATTCTTTTATCATATTATCAAGTTTAGAGTGGATTTTATCCTCGCTTTGCCTTTCTAAAATAGCTTTTGCAAAGTCATCTAGCTCATATTGCGTATAAATTCCATACTCAAAAAGATTGCTTTTAAGTGTGAAAATCTTTTCAATATCGCTTGGCTCTTTAAGATAAGTTTGCCCATAAAAAGTGCTAAAAGATTTGCCAATCTCCTCGTGCGTGTTTGCAAAGTCTAGCACACAAGTATCCTCTTTATTTTTGCAGATTCTATTCAGGCGTGAGAGTGTTTGCACCGCACTTATGCCCTCTAAGGCTTTATCCACATACATTGTATGTAAAAGCGGCTCATCAAAGCCTGTTTGATACTTCTCTGCGACAATTAAAAAGCGATACTTATCCTTTTTAAATTCATCTTTTAGCATAGCTTCACTAAAGCCATTAAGCCCCGCTTCGCTATAACTCCTCCCATCTATTTCCTTATCCCCTGAAAATGCCACTAAGGCTTGATACTCTGGGTAATTCTCTTGCAAATACTCCCTAAAGAAAAGATAATATTTAACCGCATTTTCCCTAGAGCTTGTAACGACCATTGCCTTTGCCTTGCCACCGATTTTTTTATAAATATTTTGAAAAAAATGCTCTATCATTATTGTTGCTTTTCTCTCAATCGTTGCGATATGATTTGTTACATAAGCTCTTAATTTTGCATTTGCCTTTTTCTTATCGTATTCCCTATTATCATTTTTAGATACGATTTTATAATAACTTGCATAAGTGATATAGCCCTTTAACACATCAAGGATAAAGCCCTCTTCTATGGCTTGTTTCATAGAGTAAAGATGAAAGGGGATAAATTTTTTCTCCCCATTTATCTCACAAGCACTTCCAAACATTTCTAGCGTTTTTGGCTTAGGCGTAGCAGTGAAAGCAAAATAACTTGCATTTTTTTGAAATTTCTTATTTTTGATGATTTTTATCAGCTCTTCTTCTAAGTCCATTTCGCTCGTTTCTTTATCATCTTTATTGCTTATGGCTTTTCCCATTTCTTCTGCGTTTTTGCCACTTTGGCTTGAATGTGCTTCATCGATGATAATAGCAAAGCTTTTATCTTGTAAATGCGTGATTTCATCAGCGATATAGGGGAATTTTTGTATGGTTGTAACGATGATTTTTTTACCCTCTTCTATGGCGGCTTTTAGCTGTCTGCTTCCATCTGTGATAGATTCTACAAGGTTTTTATCTTGTGTGAAAGACTTGACATTTTCTTGTATTTGTCTATCTAGCACTTTTCTATCCGTTACGACTAGAATGCTATCAAAGACAGGTTTTTCTTCATCATTTTGCTTTCTATGTAAGCTTACTAGATTATGGGCTAGCCACGCTATTGAGTTGCTTTTCCCACTTCCTGCACTATGTTGTATGAGATACCTTTGTCCCACGCCCTTTTCTTTTACATCTTTTAAAAGCTTACGGACGACATCAAATTGATGAAATCTAGGGAATATCACAAATTCCGCCTTATCTTTTTTCACAATTTGTGCGAAGTTAAAAAGCAGATTCAGCACATTATCTTTTTGCAAAAGCTCTTCCCAAAAATAGCTCGTTTTCATCTTATCTTTTACCGCTGGATTGCCTCCACCACATTCACACCCTATCGCCCCACTGCCATTATTTAGCCCACGGTTAAAGGGTAAGAATCTCGTCCCCACTCCCTCTAGCTTTGTGCTCATATAAATTAAATCACTATCTAGGGCAAAATGCACCACACTTTGCTTAAATATACTCTCTCTAGGGTCTCTATCTTTTTTGTATTGTTCTATGGCATTATAGACATTTTGACCTGTGAAAGGGTTCTTAAGCTCCATAGTGATAAGGGGTAGTCCATTTAAGAAAATCACCATATCTAAAGAGTTGGTATTTCTCTCACTATAATAAAGCTGACGCGTGATAGAAAAGATATTTTTCTCATAATTTTCTAGGGCTTGTGGATTGGCATTTGAATTTGGCTTAGGGTAGGCTAGAAAGAGTTTAACGCCCATTATTTCTATATGAGCTTGCAGGGCTTTTAAGATTCCTTTATTTTGTATTTGTGAAGCCACTCTTTTTAGCAACTCTTGCTCTTTTATATTTCTTTTTTCTAATTCTTGCAGGGCTTTTGCTTGAGTTGATTGCAAAAAGCGTTCAAATAGCTCTTTATCCATACATAAGCTTTTATCATAATCTTTGCTTTCTCTTTTGATATAGCCATTATTTAGCAAATGTGCTTCTATCAAGCTTTCTAAGTCTTTTTCTGTGTAATTTCTCATTTTACTTCCTTTCTAAATTTATCCTACCACAAACGGCTTCGTTTATGAGTGTGTTTTTGTATTCCTTCACAAGTTCTATTTGCTTTTTTGTTTTCTCTATGGCTGAATTGATTTTTTCACATTTTTTATCTAAAAATGCCGCAATTTCTTTTTGCTCTTGTAGTGGGGGCAAGGGGATTTTTAAATCTCTTAAATTTGAAGCATAAATGTGAATTATAATTTCACCTTTACTTATTACTGCTTTTTGATATTTTATGTAATCACTATTTAAAACATAGGATAAAAACAAGCTATCTTGCCCCATTTGCCTTAATACAATTACATCGCCACCAACATACGCTTTTTCGTTACCCAAATAACAAATACATTTTCCTATATCCTCTTTTGTTTCGCCAGAACCAGAAAATAACAAATCACCACACAAGATTTGCGTTTTATCCTTAGCAAAATTTTCCGCTATTTTTGATTGAAATTGTTTTGTTTTTATCTCATATTTTGTGTATATATCGCCATATAAAACAACGCAAACGCCACTATCTTGCAAATCATTTTTTGAAATATTACTCCCCTTAAAAAATTTTCCAAGCGTTGCGACACGCCTTACTTCCCAGTGGTGTGGAATAAGCCCGAGATATTCTATACCGCTATTTTTAGATTCTATACTTGGATTAAGTCCTTTTGTAACGGCTTCGTTAATTAGGGCTTGTTTTTTCTCTTGTAAAAGTGTGATGAGCTTTTGCTTTTTGTTGATGTAATTTTGAATTTTTTCACATTTTTTATCTAAAAATTCCGCAATCTCTTTTTGCTCTTGTAGTGGCGGCAAGGGGATTTTAATGTTTCTAAAATCATCATATCTTAAATTATTCATATCCAAGCAAAGCCCATAAGAGTTTTTATCAAATTCGCCTATCATAATTTTTGATTTAAACAAGTAAGATACAAAATTTGGCAGTATTTTTTCATTTGGAATTGCTACAATGTAAGCGGGGCTTACTATGCCTGTTGTAAGTGTATTTACTCCAACTGCTCCTTGCCACATTCTCATTTTATTATAAGCAACTGCATTTAGGGGGACAATTTTATAATTTGACTTATCATCGTTTGATATATCTTTTTTGTTTTCAATATTATCTTGGTAAATAATGCCATTTGCTATTGTTACAGACAATAAGGGATAAGAATCGGTATTGCACCTTTGATTAGATTCTGTAAAGCAAGAGCGAATTGAGACATTTTCCCAATGTTGTGGAATCTCCCCAAGCCATTCTATACCGCTAGGTTTATAAACACGCATTATAGAATCTCCCTTAATAAATCCTGCGTTTCTTGCTCTAAGTCTTGTAAATCTTTATTGATAGATTCTAGGCTTCGTGGGGCTGTGTAGGTGTAGAAATATTTGTTAAACAAAATCTCATAGCCTATGTTTAGAGTATCCCACGCTATCCACGAGTTTGGCACATAGGGCTTTACTTCGTTTTCATAGTAGCTTTGTATATCTTGTGTGAGGGGGATTTTCTCTGTGTTGTTTGTGGTGTTAGAATCTATGAGTAAATTTTCCTCTGCTTTTTTGAGTTTGACATCAAGGAATTTTATAAAGTCTGCTCTACTTGTGAAATCTTGCGGATTAGAATCTAGCTCTTGTAGTTTTGCTAGAATCTTATCTTTGTCTTTTAGATCTTGAAACTTTTCATCATTGACTAAAAATTCTATGCTTTTTGGTCTCTCAATAGTGATTTTAGTATAGCCAAACTCGGTGTTATCAAAAATCTTGCAGTCATCATTTTCTTTATTTGCTAAGAAAAGATTTGTAATCTTGTCAATATGCTCTTTTGTCATATTATTTTGCTTTTGCCCTAAGGACTTTTTCATCTTTGTGTAATATGTCTCTTTTGTGGCGTTTATAAGCTGGACTTTGCCTTTTTTAGATTCTATTTTGTTGTTAGTTAGAATCCATATAAAAGTGGGAATGCCTGTGTTGTAAAACATATTTGTAGGCAGGGCGATGATGGCTTCTAGGAGGTCGTTTTCTATGATGTATCTGCGGATAGCTACCATACCGCTATCGCTATTAAAAAGTGAGCTACCATTATGCACGGAGGCTATGCGAGAGCCTACGCCATTATTCTCGCTTGGCTTTTTCATCTTGCTTAGTTGGTTAAGTAAAAACATCATCTGCCCATCGCTTTTACTTGTAATGCCTACCTGAAATCTTGGGTCATTGCAAGTGGTGATTCCGCCCTTTTTGCTGACATCTAATTCTTTTTGGTCTTTTTCCCACGATTTGCCATAAGGGGGATTTGTCAGCATAAAGTCAAATTTTTCGCCGCTTAGCTTATCTTCGCTTAGGGTTGAGCCGTATTTGATATTGTCGGGATTTTCGCCCTTTATTAGCATATCGGCTTTACAAATGGCGTAGGTTTCTGGGTTTATCTCCTGCCCGTAGAGATAAATTGTAGCTTTAGATTGGATAAGCCCTTTTTCATCTGTGATAAAGTCTTTAGATTCTGTAAGCATACCGCCGCTTCCACAAGCATTATCATAGATAGTAAAAGTGCCTTTTTGGATTCTATCTTTTATAGGCAAAAAGACTAAATGCGTCATAAGATCTATAAGCTCTCTGGGTGTAAAATGCTCGCCGGCTTCTTCATTATTCTCTTCATTAAATCTTCTTATAAGCTCTTCAAAGACATAGCCCATACCGAGGTTGCTTAAGCCTTTGTGGATAACTTCGCCTTTATCGTCTTTAACATCGTGCATAGAGAGATTTATTTTTGTAGAGCAGAATCTCTCTATAACGCCATAAAGGATTTTTGCTTCATCAAGTGTATCAAGCTGATTTTTGAATTTAAACTTTGTGATAATGTCTTTGATGTTTTCACTAAAGCCTTCAAGGTAGTTTTCAAAATTGATTCTAATGTTTTTGGGGTCATTTAAGAGCTTTTTGAGTGTGAAATTTGAGTGGTTGTAAAATGTGGTCTCACTTGCATTGCATAGTAAATCTTTTAGAGTATCTTCATCTGCTATATCTTTGTCTTCGTTGTAAGTCTCTAAAACTTTATCTTTTGTCGGCTCTAGGATAGCATCTAGCCTCCTTAAAATCGTCATAGGCAGGATAACATCGCGGTATTTGCCCTTAACATACACATCGCGTAGTAAATCATCTGCCACACTCCAAATAAAACTAATAATAGGCTGAAATTGATGGATTTGCATAGATACTCCTTTTTGGCGAATTATAACACCATTACAAATTTAAAGCAAAGTTTCAACGATTATCAAATTTAAAAATGCTACAAAAAACGATAAATTTAAAAGAAGTGGCGGACAGAGAGGGATTTGAGAAATAAATAAAAACTTATTCTTTTAAACATTTTAATAAAGGAAGAGAGAAATATTTCAAAAAGAATTTAGAGTAGCCTCTCACTGAAGAGTTCTCCGCAACTTTCGGCAGGTTAGCCCTCTAAATTGCTGAAATGATAATATAATTTAATTAATGAAAAGAGCAAATTGTTTTGAACGATTTTAGCAAATAAATTAAAATAATTTATGCCTTAGTTGTTTTTATGTGAGCGAAGCTTTGACGATGTAAATAAATGCTTTTGTTTTTTAGATATACTTTTAAGCCTTTTTTCAAAAAAATAAATGATAAATTGTTTATGAAAATTTATTAAAAAAGGATTCTAGATGAGGAATATTATAATAAGGTGTTGGCGTATTATGGTTTAGATTGAGACCCCACGCTAAAAACTAAAAAACCTTTGAAATTCAAACATTAAATGGTAAAATTATCCCAAACGAATTTAAATATTATTTTGATTCTGTATGGATAAACGATAAAATAGAATTTATGGCAAATATTGAAGTTGTAAGGGATAATGATGGCAAGATTTCGAAGATAAGACACCCTACTTTTATGTTTCTTGGCGAGATTTTCGCCCTAGATTAGCTGGAAATGAGGGAGCTGGTTTTCATTTTAGTGGCGATATGGAATCTTGTGCTAATTTCTAACAAAAATAGCAATAATGTTTTTATAAGGAATTGTTGTGTTTATAAGTTCTAAAATAGAGTTAATTCAAGTTATTAAGAATTTAACAATCAATAATAAAGAAGTTAGGCAGATTGATTTTATTTATCCTAATTTTTCTATTTTACATACTATACTAAAAAATATTAATTTCCAACAAAAAAAAATCCTATCTAAAAATCAAATATTAGCTATGGAAATACTAGAAATTTTAAAACAAACTTGTGATAATCACAATAATATAGAAGTAAATATCCATACCCTTAATGAGCTTGATTTTGGACAAAATGTAAATTTGAAAGATTTATCAAGTAGTGAAATTTACACTAAAGCTTATTTAAAAGGCTTGGAAGAAGAAATTCAAGATAAAAAACAAAGTAAAGGTTTTAATCTTTTTTATTATACAGATAAAAATAATCTTTGTATCGAATTTATCAATACTTTAAAAAAATTAGTCAAAGATTCTAAAGATATAAAAACCTTAGACGAGTTAATCCAAAACATCGATACTGATAATATAAGCAGTGAGAAATTTGACGAGTTTAAGAACAAAGTTTTAGAAAAGATTGAAAGCATTGTAGAATCGGATTTTTTCAAAAACAACATAAGTCCCACTTTAAAAAATACTTATGAAAAATTCATTGATGAATTGTTAGAACATATTAAAAAACTCGCCGAAGAAAAAGAATATGAAAAAATTAAGATCATACTAAGTGCTATAGCAGGTGTTGCAATAGCCACGGTGGCAGCCGTTTTTACGGGTGGAACAGGACTAGCTATTTTGACTGCTGGTTTATTTTCCTTAATGGGTTCTGCAAATGAGTATTATGAATTGACTCAAAAAGAATATGGCACACTTTTAACACCTATGGCTGCATTTTTAGCTACTAGATGCGCTATGTTTATTCATTATATTAATTCTCGCTTGTTATCCTGCGTTTTAATTATTGATAAAAAAGAAATTATTGATTTAAGTGGTTTTGGACTATATCTTGGAAGCAATGAAAGCAATATCGCTTCAAATTTAGCTTATAGAATCACTTTAAGCAAAGAAATAAAAAGTATTGAAAATATCTTCAATGAAATCTTTTTAAGCTTAAAACAAAAAGAGCAAGAGTGTAACAATAAAGCTAATGTCATTCCAACGCAAAAATTATCCAATTTATATTTAAAAAATAACACCATTTTAGAAAATTTGCAAAAAGATATTAGACAATTTAATCATCTTTCTTATATAGAAAGTCCCAATTTTAACTCAAGCAAATTAGTTGAATTTTTTGCACAAAAAAATCAAAACGCACAAACGAATTTAAATACCACTACAATGAATAAAAATTATCTAATTATTTCAAATATCCCTAGTAAATACAATGCAGGACTTACTGAAAGTTTAACACAAGAAATTGCTAACATACAAGATAAATACAGAAAAATTAAAAAAAGTATTGATACATCAAAAAAGACTTATGGCAGCACAAGGGACTATAGTGAATATAGTATAGAAATACCACAAGATGAAAATGCGCCCTATATTTTACAATTAAGTCCTTTTGTGAAAATATCTAAAGAATCTTATGAGGATAGTAAAAAAGCTTATGAGGATATGCAAAATGTTTATAAAGTGTTAGTTGCTTCACATTATGGTGAAGAGTTACAATTTAATTATAATCCAGCAACAATGCGCTATATGGATTTACAAGCAGATTTTGACAAAAAATTAGAAAATATTAAATTATATAATTATATGTGTATCAAAAATTTCTTTAAACAAAACGAAGAAAAAGAATCTATTATAGAAAAAGAAAGAAAATTAGCCCACCAATATTTAAGCTATTTGCAAGATATGGTTTTTAAAAAAATTAGTAATTCTAAACAAAAAACTTTAAGAGGATTAAAACCTTACAGCATAAAAGAATGTTTGCAAATTTCTTGGGAGCTTTATCGAGCAAAACAGACTTTTGGTAATTTAGAGTCAAAATTTATAAAAAATATGCTAGGAGATATTTGCGTAAGATATTTGGAGGAAAAATATTTTGTATTTGAAGATGATAATTGTTGGATTTTTGAAGAAAACAATGAGCACATTTTTGAACCAAAAGTTAGTGTTAGAGAATTCACTCAAGATTTATTAGATATTTTCATAGAAAGCAATAAAGATAATGACGAAAATAAAGAGAAAAATAATGAAAGTGAAAAAACAAACGAAAATATAGAGAAATTTTTCAATGAATTATTAAAAGAGTTAAATCTCGAATTGACAGATGAAGAATTAAAACAAAGACTTCAAGAAATTTATGGTGAAAGTTTTTTAGAACACAATCTTAAAGAAAGCAAAATGGAGCTCTATTATAGTATCTTTTGGGAAGTAATAAGTAGCCTTATACCTTTAGGCAATTTTATTTATCATATTAAAGATCCTATCAAAGTAGCTCAAAATATCACAAATATTTCCGTTAAATACGCAACAAAAGGTTTTAAAGAAGTTTTAATCGAACAACTTAGTATTATATATTTACTTATAAACCCAAAAGTTGAAGCTAAGGAACACGGAAAAAAATATTTTAAGACTATAAACAAGGAAATTGCCGCGAAAAAAATTTCCACAATTAAAGAAGAATTATTTTTCAATAAAACAAAAATAGCCTTTATGGCAGAACAGGTAAAAAACGATATTAATGTTGTTGGCTTTAGCACGGTTAAAAAAAATATAGAAAAACGCTATAAATTAGATGCAAAAGATGTGAAATTATTAAAAGAACTTTATTATCAAACTGATTCTATGTTTTATATTCAAAAAACTGTTATAAAATCAATGAAATGGAATTTATTTGAAGTTTTGCTTGATTCTGCAGTGCAAACAGGACTAGATATCTTTCTTCCAACAAATTTTAAAGCTCTACAAGAACAATACGAAAGCATTGTTTATCAGCTTTACACCTTTAAATACGATTCTCCTTTGGCGGTTATAAGGGAAAATTTTGTAACTTATCCTTTTGTGATTAATTCGAAATTCATTAGCTTTGATTTAAAGAAAATTTTTTATGGCATAGACCTTTGCACGGGAGTTTTTGATACGCATTTTTCCTTTCATTATGAAATCAAACAAAACATTGAAGAAAATAAAGAATTTCTTTTAAGAAGACTTTTGTCTTATTTGATTATTGATGAGAAAAGAAATGCAACTGCTTTAGTGGATGTGAAAGAAGAAAAATATATTATAGATGATTATACTTTTTATTCTAAAGAATTAAATTCTTTAGAACTTAAAAAATGCACTATATATCAACTCCCTTGTAGTCATTCTCTGTTTAAAAATTTTAGAAACAAAGAAAAGCAAATTGATGCTTTTAAAAAAGATGAAGATAGCCCTATCCACGCTTATAATGAAGTTTTACAAATTTTACAAGATTTTGCTAATGGAATTTATAATGTCAAATATGAAAAAGGAAAATTCAAAGAAGATAAAAATAAAGCTAGAAGATTATTAGAAAAACTTAATATCATAGGACAAAATAATCTTAAAGCTATGTATATGAAAATTGAAGAAAAAGAGATACAAAATCAAAATAAAATCAGACAAAATGATTTCAACCAAATAATTATAGACAAAAATAAAGACCAAAAATCTCCCCCCAACTTTATAGGCAGACTAGCCACCACTATCATTATAGAAGATGGCTTGTATTTAGGATAAAATTAAAAAAGGCAAAAGATGAGTGATACTTATGAGATTTATACGCCAGATGGATCAATATTAGATGTGGAAAAAGATACCAATAAAATATTATTTACAACAAAAAGCAATGGTGCATATACCG
This sequence comes from Campylobacter helveticus, assembly GCF_002080395.1. Lineage (NCBI taxonomy): Bacteria > Pseudomonadati > Campylobacterota > Epsilonproteobacteria > Campylobacterales > Campylobacteraceae > Campylobacter > Campylobacter helveticus. The sequence continues at coordinate 706,348 of NZ_CP020478.1, read as the reverse complement.
AACAACATTCCAAAGCTCTTTTTGAAGGTGATAAAATCTTAAGAAACTCCCCCTACAAAGATTATAAACCCCAGTATCTAGACCCTACTCTAAAAACAGGACAAAGCTCCACCTTACTAGAATTTAAACAATGGCAAGAACTTTATTTAAAAGACCCTCCAAAAGGAAAAATTGCTCCTTGGACTAAAAAAGAAAAAGCTTATTATAAGTCTTTAAAAACTAAAAGAGAAAGATGTAAATATTTAGCTATTAGAAGTGGTTTAAGATCTGCTGTGATAGATATCCCTTATGAGGCATATTGTAATGTAGATGAAAAAGGATATTTAATCAATGAAGAATATGCTTATATTTATGATGAAGTAAAAGCCCATCGTGGAACATTAAAATCTTATTCTTTTTTTAATGAATGGGAGTTGTCTGCTTTACTTTTGGGAAATATTAAAGCTAGTCCTACAGCTGCTGTGGGATTTAAAGCAAGACAACAACAAGCTTTGTTTTTACAAGCTCAATTTGGAGATAAAAATGCTTTTAAGAGTTTAGGTTTAGCAGTATTGTGTTCTAATTCTTTTCTTACAGGACAGCATTGGAACAAACTTAGGGCAAAAATGATTTATGATTTGCACGATAATCATTATGAGAGTTTATTAGATGAATTTGGTATGCTCCCTTTTATAGATGAAATTGTAGGGGTGGATTGGGTGATTGATTTAAATCAGTATCAATTTGCTTATGATGGTAAAGGCGATTCTATTTGGGCTTTGTATGATGATATTGAAAAAGGCAAATTAAAAGATCCAAGAGATATAGATTCTACTCCTGAAAGCAGGAATGAATTTGATAAAGAAACCGACGCTTATAGATTTGGCAACAGAATGAATTTTGCTTCTGATATTCGTGATAGCAGAAGCGAAGAATCGGCTAGATTATTTGATGATACTTTAATCCTTCATGCCAAACTAGCAGCCCTAACTCCTCCTCAAGGCTATCCTAATGCTCCTTATTATTTTACACCTGAAAGATTAGAATGGATTTATAAAAAAGGACATTTAGATGCCAAACTTGACCCTAGAATCCCTGCAATTTATCGTTATAACTTCCCACAAGATTTAAGAGCTAAGATAGAAGCCTATGCTAAAAAACATCATATTAAGGATTAAAAACAATGAAAGAATTTAAATCAAACACTAAAGCTTTAAATTTTGACCCTCAAAGAAGAAGAAGCTTAAAAGACTTAAGCTTACTTTCTTTTGCGGGTCTTGCTTTAATGAATTTGCATAAAGAGAGAAATCAAGAAGAGTTTTTGCTTAGTCCAAGCTTTGAACATTCTTTTTTACAAAATAATATTCCAGAAAAACTTTTAAGCCTACCTTTACAATACTTTCACCTCCCTTTTTCTTTTGAAATCATTCTTAAAGAACAAAGATTAAGATATAAGGATACTAAGTTTATCATCCCTCTTATGAGTTTTTCAAATGATTTGCATTTAGATTATAAAGCGAATGCTTTCAATCATAATCAAGATTTTAATTTCTTAACTTATCATTATGAGAATTTAAATTCTTTAATCAAAGACTTAGAACAAAAAAATTTTTATATGAGAAGCTTTGATTTTAATCGTATATCTTTTTTAGAAGAGCTTTTATGTTTTTTAATTATAGATGGAAAAAGAAATGCAACTGCTTTAGTGGATGTGAAAGAAGAAAAATATATTATAGATGATTATACTTTTTATTCTAAAGAATTAAATTCTTTAGAACTTAAAAAATGCACTATATATCAACTCCCTTGTAGTCATTCTCTGTTTAAAAATTTTAGAAACAAAGAAAAGCAAATTGATGCTTTTAAAAAAGATGAAGATAGCCCTATCCACGCTTATAATGAAGTTTTACAAATTTTACAAGATTTTGCTAATGGAATTTATAATGTCAAATATGAAAAAGGAAAATTCAAAGAAGATAAAAATAAAGCTAGAAGATTATTAGAAAAACTTAATATCATAGGACAAAATAATCTTAAAGCTATGTATATGAAAATTGAAGAAAAAGAGATACAAAATCAAAATAAAATCAGACAAAATGATTTCAACCAAATAATTATAGACAAAAATAAAGACCAAAAATCTCCCCCCAACTTTATAGGCAGACTAGCCACCACTATCATTATAGAAGATGGCTTGTATTTAGGATAAAATTAAAAAAGGCAAAAGATGAGTGATACTTATGAGATTTATACGCCAGATGGATCAATATTAGATGTGGAAAAAGATACCAATAAAATATTATTTACAACAAAAAGCAATGGTGCATATACCGAACAACATTCCAAAGCTCTTTTTGAAGGTGATAAAATCTTAAGAAACTCCCCCTACAAAGATTATAAACCCCAGTATCTAGACCCTACTCTAAAAACAGGACAAAGCTCCACCTTACTAGAATTTAAACAATGGCAAGAACTTTATTTAAAAGACCCTCCAAAAGGAAAAATTGCTCCTTGGACTAAAAAAGAAAAAGCTTATTATAAGTCTTTAAAAACTAAAAGAGAAAGATGTAAATATTTAGCTATTAGAAGTGGTTTAAGATCTGCTGTGATAGATATCCCTTATGAGGCATATTGTAATGTAGATGAAAAAGGATATTTAATCAATGAAGAATATGCTTATATTTATGATGAAGTTAGCAATAATAAAGAAACTTTCAAATCTTCTCTTTTTAGACAAGAGTGGGGTATAGCAGCTGGGATACTAGGAAAGCCTGAATATTTTGTGCGTTCTAAAAATCATGGCTTTAATGCTAGAATGATACAATGTTTTATTTTATATATTCAACTTACAGGTGGAGGATATGAAGAATTAAGCATAAAAAGAGGAATTTATAATTATGCTGACAATCTTTTAGAAATAGGCATAAGTATGGCAGGAATACACAAAAACCCCTTAAGAGCTAAATTTGTAAAAGATTTAGCTAAAAGTATTAAGCCTGATGAATTTGGAATGCTCCCTTTTATAGATGAAATTATGGGGGTAGATTGGGTGATTGATTTAAATCGGTATCGCTTTGCTATTGATGAAGAAGGAAGAATCATTTGGGCTTTATATAATGGTATTGAAAAAGGCAAATTAAAAGACCCAAGAGATGTGGATTCTACTCTAGAAAGTAGGAAAGAATTTGATCATTATATGAATGGATATGTAAATGGAATGGAAACAAGATTTGATGCTGATATCCCAAATGAATGGGGTGATCGTCAGGCTACTTTATTTAAAGATACCCTAGTATTAACTGCCAAACTAGCAGCCCTAACTCCTCCTCAAGGCTACCCTAATGCACCTTATTATTTTACCCCTGAAAACCTAGAATGGTATTATAAAAGACATAAGCTTGATAGACTTCTTGACCCTAGAATCCCTGCAATTTATCGTTATAACTTCCCACAAGATTTAAGAGCTAAGATAGAAGCCTATGCTAAAAAACATAATGTTAAAGAAGACTAGCTGCCTTTGAGTAATATCGTCCCAATCTATCCTAAAATTCCTTAATCCTATCCAAAAAGTCTTTTTTAAACATTTTTTCTACACAAAGATTAATAAATAAAGAGATTTTTTCACTTTCTTTTAAATTATCATCAATTTCATCTTTATAAGCGGGTAACATCATATTTATCATTTCTAAGCTTTTCTTATTAAAAAGAATTCTTTTTGAAATGATATTTTCTTCGTTTTTATTTGAAAGCTCTGCATTATTTTTCATATTTTATCCTTTTTGTGAAATTATGAGGATATTATAGCATATTAGAGTAATTATTTTTAATTTAAAAAGGTTAATTGTTTATTATTTTATATTATTAGCATATTTTTGATATAATGATAATAATATATAACTTATCCATAAACCTCAATAAAGGCATAAATTTATCTTTTTTGGGTTTAGGTTAGGGTTAAATATATAACATAATATATTATTATGATATACAAAACAAAAGGAAACTTAAATGAAGCTTACAAGAGGCGATTTTTTAGAGGATTTAGACTTTTAGCTTGAGGCTTATTTTTGTCATTTTAAGGATTTAAATTATTCTTTGAATACAATTTAACTTTATAAAAGAGTTTTAAACGAATTTAGAGAATATTCTTTAGAGTTTTGTGATGAAATGCAGTTTAAAGAAATAAAAACTTCCTATATTTCAAATTTCTTAAGTTATTTGGAAACAAGGTCTAAAAATCATAAAAAGTTTTCTAAAAAAAACAAAACTTACTTATCTAAGGGCAATAACTAGCTTTTTTACCTTCATTAATGAAAATAATGAAGATTTGTTTGAGTTCTCTTTTAATTTTTCAAAACTTAATACAAGAAATGAAAAAAGAGAAGAAAAGCTTGAGCATTTAAGTGATGATGAAATTCAAAGACTTATAAATACCATAGAAAGACTAAAAATACAAAAAGAAGATTATGCAAGTTTTAGAAATGCACTTCTCATTAAATTAGTGCTTTATGCGGGGCTTAGAATTTCAGAAAGCTTAAAAGTGCGTTTGTGTGATTTTAATGAAGATGAAGAAGATATGCTAAAAATTAATATACTTGCTAAGGGAGGCAAGGAACAATTTGCTTATATTAAAAAAGCTTATATTGATGATGAGCTTGATTATTTTAAAGAGTATTTGAAAGAGAGTAATTATATTATGCAAACGCATAATGGAAAACTTTTAAACAGGAGCAATGCTTTTATTATCATTAATAGAATTTATGCTAAGGCTTTAATTCATAAAAAAGGTCTGCACCTCTTAAGACATATCTTAGCGATGAAACTCACCTCACAAAATGTCAATCTTGTCGTTATACAAAAGATACTAAGACACGCAAGTATGCAAACAACAACCATTTATGCTAAGGCAAATAATGAAATGCTTAGGAAGGCTTTGGGGAATTTGGGGTGAGTGGTTAAAGTGTTGTCTGCGGATTATAATTTGATAAAATATATGTTATAATTATCACATAATTATAAGGTAGAAGTATGAATTATGAGTGGAGTTTTATTAAAGAAAAGCTAAATATTGCAAAGCACAAAATAACATTTGAAGAAGCTAAATCAGTATTAGTGATGAATATGGCTTAGTGCTTTTTGACGAAGAACATTCAGTAGATGAAGAGAGATTTTTACTTTTAGGTATGAGTGATAAAAGTAGAATTTTACTTGTGGTGCATTGCCATAAAGAAAATGATACTATTCGTATCATTTCTGCTAGAAAAGCTACCTCGAAAGAGAGAAAACAATACAAGGAGCGTTTATGAAAAAAGAATATGATTTTAAAAATGCAATACGAAATCCCTATGTGGATAAAAATTTAAAAAAACAAATTTCAATTAATCTTAACAACTCAACTATTGATTATTTCAAAGAGATGGCAAAGAAAAAAGGTGTTCCTTATCAAGTTTTAATCAATATTTTTTTAAATGATTGCGTGAATAAAAAACTAGATATTATTGTTGGATAGTCTCAAACATTGTTGCACTCTTGGGACAAATAAGAACATTTGATACAAAAAGAATTGAAAGTTACTTATCAAAAGTTAATAAAGATGAATTAAATAAAATTAAAGAAAAAATAGCGAGAAACATATTAAAGTATCCCAGCACTTAGGCTGGGTAACCCACTCAAAGAGCAAGTCAAATCTTCGCCAAGCTTTCACTTGGGAAGTCAAACAAGAGAATTTTAGCAAATTTAGCTTAATAGATTTTCACAAATTATTTAAGGCTGTTTGAAACCCCTCACATTGCTCTCTTAAAAGATTATTGATAAGGGTTTGATAAGGGATTTTCTTTTCACTTGCTCTTTTTTTTAAAATACACAAAATATCATCATCTAGTCTTAATGTTGTGGATATTTTTTTGGGTTTATAAAATCTCCCTCTAATGCCTTGTGAAAAATCGTATTCTGCTTTCATTTTATATTCATCATATTTTTTCATACGCTTTCCTTTCTTTTTGAGTTGCCTTTCTAGCACTAATAATTCTTATAATTTCTTCGCCTTTTTCATTATAAAATAAATGAGCTACGACTATAATTTTATCATTTTTGCTCTGCCCTATACTTATCCATCTTTCCTCTAAATAATTAAATCTTTCATCAAGAAAAGACAGGGTAAAAGGGTCATCAAAAATTTCTCTCGCCACATCAAAAGAAATTCCGTATTTTATTTGATTAGTCTTATTTTTTTCTTCATCCCATTCAAATTTCATACTTTGGATATTATCATATTGTTAATACAATGTCAATACTTACTTTGATTAATTATTTTCCCCTTTCAAAACCCTCCGCAAAGAGCTTTAAAAGAAAAACAAGAAGTTGTAGCAGACAAAGTTCTTGTCTCTTGCTCGTAATGATAAGTGAGTGAATTTTGACTTCGCCTATACCTTTTTAGAATTTACTGAAAGTAAAAGTCTTAACGAGTTAAACGAAATAAATGAGAAGTTAAAATTTAGAGATTTTTAATTATAATATCCATCACATTAGCTAGGAGCAAATTTGAAAATTCCCATTTATTCTAAATTAAAAGCAAAATTAGAAAGTAAAGGCTTAGACAGCACTACAAGTGGGCAGATTACATGGTTTGTGGTGAGTGGGCTTATTGCCTTATGTTTTGCTTTATGGCCTACTTTATATTTATGCGGAAATTCATTTGATAATTTCATTTATTCATCTAAGTGGTATATGTATTTATTATTTTATATTTCTATATTGTTGTTTTTTACCGCTATATTTTGGCTTATTTGTTTAAGTTTTTATAAATTTTTTTTCTTAATTCATATTTTTTTCTGCATTTTTACATATATCTTTGCCACATTTTTAGAGGAATTTTATTCCCAGCTCATTATGATGAATATCCTATTAATAGTCATATGGCTTTTCTTTGTGAAAATGTCTTTTAAATTTCAATTTTTATTCTTAATGATATACTTTTGTTTCGAATTTGTAATATTGATAGGATTTATACCTTTTGCACTTTTTTATGGGGGCGTTTCAAAATGAATAATTATAATGAAAAACATTATATAACAATTTATATTGATGAGCTTTTTGAAAAAGAATTATATTTAAACACAAATATTTTAACTATAATAGAAGATGATTTTCAAAAATTTATAAAACAATTTGACCTCACCCACGCCTTCCTAGGACTTACTAAAGATAAAAGCCCCGATGAACTTGATAAATAGACGATGAAATAAAAATGCAAAAACTCAAAAATGCTGATTGGAAAGATTTTGATAAAAATGGTATGAAAGTTTAGAAACAAATGAATTTAATGATGGTTTTTGGGGGTTTGGAACGGGAACAAATTCTATTAATGATACGGCTGGAAAAGTTTTTAAAAATAACCACTATGTAATGGATAATAATACACAAACGAACACTTATGATTTTAAAAAACTAAGAAGTCATCAAACTTTCAAACCCTCTAACCGCCTTACTTTAGAAATTTCTAAAGAACAATATGAAACACTTTTGCAAGATATACAAAAAGATTACGAAATGACAAAAGATATAAAACCACAAAGTCTAAAATCTATCAATGAGGAATTTACTTATAAACTTCTTGATAATAATTGCGTTACTTGGGTCATTAGAAAACTTTCAAATATAGGCATAGAACTCATTGATGAAACTTATACTATCCCTGGAAATTTTATGGAACTCCTCCCCACCATAAAACTCATTCACTCCACCTTCTTTAAATTCCAAAACATTGACGATAATCTTAAAAGCATTAAGGGCGCAAAAGCTTTTAGGGATTGGGCTAGAACTATGATGAATAATGATTATATTTGCTATATTGATGATAAAGCTTTAGAGCAAAAACTCAAGGCAGTATGTCAAACAAAAGATGAAATACTTTATCAAATCTTTAAACTAGTTCATACTAAAAAAATGAAATTAGAAAATATCTATTCTACCCTTGATAAACTCCTTGACAAGCTGATTCAAAGATTAAAAGAGACAAATACAAATTATGAAAATTTAAAAGGTGATTTTAAATTCATTTATTTTGATAAAAAAGATGGGCAAATCAAACTTTTAAAAGCAAGTAACAATTATGAAGCTATCATTATACAAGAATTAGATTTAAGTCAAAAGCATTATAATTTTAGTGTTTGCAAATTTTACCCTTTCATCTTTAAACTAAAAGATGAAATGATTTCAAGAATACTTTATCATAAATATAATTATGGCAATATTTCACAAGAATATCAAAAAGATAGAAATGAATTTTATTTTAATGTTTTAGCAGGAAAAAGAAGTGAGAAATACTGGAGTTCTAGTTATCATAAACTAAGTAAAAACTTACAAAATAAAAATTATCATAATGCACTTAAAATCTCTAATGGTGAGGATATGTTTAAAAATTATTAGAATTTGAAATGTGAATAAATATAGGTGAGAATATTTTTCAATAAAGTTAGAGCAAGTAAGCTCAAGGCTTATTTCTCAAAAGATTGTATTTTATCAATGTAAAATACATAGAAAAAAGGACAAACTCCTTTAAGGCATTAATCCTTTAAAAAGGATTAATCACATAAGTAGCTTGAGCGATAGTGTATATGATTAAAAACGAAAAACTACAAAATAAAATCATTCATCTTCATCAAATGAGCTTTAAAAAATATGATAAATCAAACAAAGATTATTTCTTTTTTGAAAATGGGAAAAATCGTTTTTCAATAATATCAATAAAGCCAACATTGTTTTAAGTCTTTTACATACACTTAGAAACCGCTCTTATCATTGGGAAAATATCTTAAAAACAACACAAAGAAACAATAAGACTTTTCCAAGAATTACCACAATCATACAAGGAACACATATAGGCTTAAATCCAAGCAAAATAGAAACATTTTTAGATGATTTGATAAAGATATTTGATGAGAGATTGTTAGCTTATTGTTAAAGAAATAAAGATAAATACCAAAGATTTATCGGCACAATTTATTTCAATGAAAAAGACATCAATAAAGAAATGGTTAAAAATGGTTATGCGTGGGCTTATGAAAGCTATTCTACAGAGTATTTAGCAGAGCAAGCAGATGCAAAAATGTTTATAAAACAAGAAAAGACATAAAGAGCAATAGAATAGAAGTAAGTGTCAATAAAGAAAGTAAAAAGCTGATGAAAAATGGCAAAATCGTGCCTGAGTTTTTCTTGCTTTATCATCATTTAGAACCAACTATGGTAAAAAATATAAATGAGCTTAAGAGCAATACCATTTTTGCCATTATCTTTAAAAAGCTTGAGGAATTTATCAAACTTAAAGAAGTTAAAATCGATTATGAAAAAGAACTCGCTTGCAATAATCATTATTTAGCAGAGTTTTTCTTAATGGAGCTTTGGGAAAAATACACTCCACAATTTAATATCTCAGTCGCAAATTTAGACATACTCGCTAAAAATGAAAAAGAAAGAGAATTCTTAGGGGCATTAGATTTAATCCATCTAAATTGCGTTAAAAGAAAAGGGGCGGTGTTTTACTATAAATACCTTGAGTTTAAAGATAGGATTAAAGAATATGTCAAAAACGAAGTGAGTGAAAATCCTACAAATGAGAGTGGATTTGATGAAACTTATGCAAAGGAAAATGATAGTGATAAAACACCTTATAAAACACAAAACTGACATTTTTGCTAAGTTTATGTGGAGTTAAGACTTTGGTATAATTTGAGATAAATTTTTAAGGAATAGATTATGGATTATGTTTTAAAGAATAAAGACAAGGCAGTATTAAAATTTAAAGTAGAAAACATCGAAACAAAATCTATGGTTACAAATACCATAGAACTTAATCAAAAATTAGTAGAAATTGAAATCATAGAAAGTGCATTATTTCCAAAAAACTTACCTCTTAATGATTTAGAAAGAAATTTAGAGCTTTGGATTAAAGATAGAAAAGTCCCACAAAATAGAGCCTTTGTTGAAAACATTATTGCAACTTATGCTATTAATGGTAAAGAACAATTAATGGATTACATTGATGTTTCTTTAGGGCTTTCACTCAACGACTCTTTTTGGATAGTGCCTAAAGATAAAGCTTACAAATGGAAAGATTATAATCTTTATGATAATGAATTTGACGAAGCACTTGAAAAAGCTTCATTTGGAGAAGAATTGCTAAAAATTAAAGGTTTAACCTCTTCCCCTGAATACACCACTAATGGTATGCTTAAAAAATGTTGGCATAGAGATAATGGAGTTATTTATCTTTACAAGGCAAATTCTAAAGAATATGCTAATGGAGGTAAAGAAGCTTATAGTGAGTATTATATGGCTCAAATTGCCTTTTTGATGAATTTTACACACATATCTTATGATTTAAAAGAATTTCATAACCAGATAGTGAGCGTTTGTCCTATTTTTACAAGTGAAAATGAGGGTTATTTACCTATGTATCAAGTTTTTGATAATGATGAGTGGAAATTTGCAAAAAGAGGTGAACTTGTAGATATGATAGCACAATTTTATGGCGTAGAGAAGCTACAAGATTTACTCGTATTTGATGCTTTAATTTATAATATTGACAGACACTTAGGCAATTTTGGAATGATAGTGGATAATAATACAGGCAAACTTTTAAGAGTAGCACCTATATTTGATAATGGCTATTCTTTAATGAATTTTCTAACCCTAGATGAATTAAATAATATTAATAACGCAAAAATAGAAAAAATTAGCAACTTCTCTTATGACTTTGATACCCAGCTCAAACTCTTTATCCAACCAAGACACGCTGAGAATTTAGAAAAACTCAAACACTTTACTTTTAAAAGACATGCAAAATATAATTTAAGCGAGGAATGGTTAAAACCTATTGAAAGCTTTATACAACAAAGAGCCACAAAAGCCTTAGAATTTATCAAAGAAAAAGAAGCTTTAGAGGAACAAACTAAAATACATCAAGCAGAGGCAGATTTAAGAGCTAAGGAACAGCGAAGTGATATTTTAGAGACAAGCTCAAGCGAAAGCTTAAAAGAGATTACAAATGCTCACGCTAATAGAGTTAGGAAGAGATGATGCTTTTAACTCAAATTTATCCTTTTACAAGAAAGGATATAAAAATGAAACTAGACAGAATTAAAGAGGAAATCACAAATATTAGGCGAACGCAGAATTTTTGCGTAACAGGATTTATAGGTTCTTTTTCTTATTTTTTTATTAATGTGGAGCCTGATCCAAATATAAGGACTGTGTCATCAATTGTATTAGCAATATTTTTATTTTTTGGCTTTTTCTTCATAGGTGTATCAATGAAAGAAAAGCTAAAAGAGCTTGAAAAAACAGGAAAAGACAATGAGTGATACATTTATCTTTAAACACAACAAACTCTATGCAAAAATACAAGATAAAAATTATTATCTCTTAAAAAATGATAGCTTTATTCTCGCAAATGAGAGCATAAATGAAATTTTAGATATTTTACCTGAGGGGCTTGACCTTGAGCTAATGCTTCATACTTTTAGGCTCAAAGAACCTTTAGAACTTTTGCCTTATCTAAAAAATAATATAGGAGATTTTTATTTTTCTAAAAATATTAATGCCCTAAGTGAAACAAGCATCAATTCTAATCTAAAGCTCAATCAAATTTTCCCTAATGTGCTTGATTTAAAAATTAATCTTTCTTTACAAGCCTTAAAGCCCAATAAAGAATTCAAGCCTTTACAACGCTTATCTTTAAGTGGTTACCAGCACAAACTTCAAGTTAGTATCATTGATGAAACAATTGAAGAAAATTATGCTGATTTTATTTTAAAACCAGCAAGTGATGATTTTTATAATTTAGCGATTAATGAGCATTTGAATGTAAGCTTTATGCAAGAGCTTGGCTTTAAAACACCTTTTAATGCTATTGTATATGATGAAAGATTAAAAAGCTATCATTATCTTATCAAACGATTTGATAGAGATGAAAATGGTAAAGCACTTACCCAAACAAGCCTTAATGCCTTAATGCAAAGCAATGACAAATATGCAGGAAGCATAGAACAAATTGCTGATTTTTTAAAAACAAGACTGGAAGAAAAAGAAAAAATAAAGTTTTTAACCTATATTTATGCAAATGCTCTACTTTATAACAACGACTTACACAAAAAAAACATTAGCTTTCTTTTTAAAGAAAATAAGCTCTTACTAAGTCCCGTTTATGATGTGATTAATATTTATGCGGTTAAAGGATTAGCAAATCTACAATGTGCTTTAAGTATTAAAGGTAAGAAAGATAAAATCAAACTTTCTTATTTTAAACAAGCAAGTGAGTTTTTGGGTATTGATTTTTTAGATTTGAAAAAGTCCTTACAAAACATACGGGAGCTTTATTTGGATTTATATCCAAGCTATATTGAAAAACTTAGCCAAATTCCTCATTTAAGTGGAGCAAAAGAATTAAAACATTTGTTATTAGAGAGTTATGAAAGAAACAAAAGGATTTTTAGAGAAGAAGCTCAAAATCAAAATAACAATTTAGAAGCAAAAGTGAGTGAATTGTTACGAGAGCAAGAAAGCATAGACTCAATGCCAAAAGCAAATGATATTCTTATGAAAGGCTTGGATGTAAGCTCTAATATGGAGTTTGACAAAGAAGATTTAAACGATGAAGCAAACTTAACTTCTCAAAACACTCAAAACAAAACTAATATATTAAGGAGACACTAATGAAAACTTTATTAAATATCACTCAAATCTATGCGAGCTTGATTTTAAAAACAAAGTTATTTAAATTTAGAGCTTGAGGGAGCAAAAACATATTAACAAAAATGTGAGAGAGTATGAAAGTAAAAAACTCCACCACTTGCCATTCAACACGATATAAAAGCTTTTCTTGATTATCAAAATTTTAATATAATTCCAAAATTAATTTAGATTTGTATTGGTGTGAGCTTTATGATTCAATTAATTTCTCTCAACATGGTAGTGAAATTTCAAAAGAAGTAGCTGATTTGACAATGAAAATAGTAGAAATGCAAAAAATATCGCTCCTATTTTTATTTGTGGCTCTTGCTTATATCCACAAATAAACTTAATGAAATTATTGATGATGCGCCTATAACCAATATACATAATGACTTTAAAAACAATTATAAAGCTAGAACTTATTTTGGGAAACATCTTTGGCGAAAACAAAGATAAAAAGGAAGAAAGCCAACAAATCCGTCCTAAATTCATAGGACGCTTAGCCACAACGATTATTATGAAAGATGGTTTGTAGATTAGGATAAAGACGATCGAAAGTAATAATAAAAAAAGGAATGAGAAATGGGTGAGATTTATAAAATTACGGCACCAAATAGTGTAATTTTAAATGTGGATAAACAAAGTAATGAAATTATTTTTGAAGAATGGAAAAAAAGACAGATAAATATACCAAACAATACTCCAAAGCCCTCTTACAAGCTTGGCAGACTATGGAAAATTCCCCCTACAAATCCTACCAACCCATCTACCTAGATCCTACTCTTCGCACAGGAGAAAGTTCTACCTTACTCGAATTAAACAATGGCAAGAACTTTATTTAAAAGAACCTGTTAAAGGAATGATTGCTCCTTGGACTAAAAAAGAAAAAGCTTATTATGAAAGTTTAAAAACAAAAAGAGAAAGATATAAATATTTAGTCATCAGGAGTGGATTAAGAAGTGCTGTGATTGATATCCTTTATGAAGCTTATGCTTGTTATGAAAACAAAGAGAAATTTAAAACATATGAATATCTTTTTAAAGAAGTGGAAAAGAATCGAGGCTTAGCTCATTTAAGTGATGGATATTTATTTATGGCAGAATGCACGGCTTTAAAGCTAGATCGTGTCAAGTTGAATTTCTGGCTTACAGCTGACAGGAGGAAAGTATGATAAGAATTCTACTAATCTATCTTATGATTTTAAACACTATGCAGAACGATTTGAATTTGGATTAGATGGGATGCATAAAAACCCTTTAAGAGCCAAGCAAATCGAAGAATTTGCTAAACATCCTCCTTATGATCAATTTGAAATGCTGCCTTACTTAGATGAGATGATGGTAGTGGATTGGGTTGTGGATTTTAATATGCTTTATAATTATGCCACTGATGATGGTAGTGCCACAAGAAGTTTATATGACAAAATCAAACAAGGCACACTCAAAGACCCAAGATATCAAGACTCTACCCCTGAGAGTAGAAGAGAATTTTATAAAGAAAGTGGAATTACTTTAGCCAATAATTTGTGTATTATAACCTTGATATATCAAATGAATGGAGCGAGGAAGAGGCAAAATTATATATAAATATTTTATTTTAGAAACTAAAATTGTAGCAATACTACCAAAACAAGGCTACCCCAACGCACCTACTTACTATACCCCTGAATATTTAGAAGAACTTTATAAAAATGGCGAACTTGATAAAAAACTCAACCCCACTATCCCAGCCATTTATATGGACAACTTCCCTGAATATCTAAGACAAGAGATAGAAGCCTATGCTAAAAAGCATTATATTAAGGATTAAGTAAATTTGTTTGGCTTATTTATTCGTAAAGCTTGGTGTGAATAAGATAATAATTTTTCTTTGGCTTGCCTAAAATAAGTCCCCAACCAAGCTTAGCTTGTGCTTTATCACCTAAAACAAAATGCATTCTATGACTGATACTAACTTTAAGATACAAATCCACACAAAATTCATCATTTGTTAAAAAAATTATACTTTCTTTAAGTTCTTTAAATTTAGTTTGATTTGGTAGATACTCTAAGGCTTGCACATAGTTAATATCTTGTATAAAAATAGCTATTTTACTTTGGTAAGAAAGAAAGCTTTTTCCTAAGATATTGTTTTTTCCTAAGATATTGTTTTTCACACCGAGTTGGTTTTGTTGATTTTTTGAAATAGTGATTTTGTGAGGAACATATTCTATAATGCTTAATTTTTCTTTAAGATTAAAATTACTTTGCAAAACCTTTTCTATATAGTATTTTGGACGCCTTAAATTCAAAAGTAGAGGAGCAAAGGGTAAGTATTGTTTAGCAATTTTTTTATCATTGATACCAAGCATAGCAAATAAAACTTGAGAAATAGAATCACTAAAATCAGGCTTAAAAGATCTTGAATAATTCTTAATACTTATGATTTCATAAAAAAACCATAAAATATAGTGGTTGAAAAAATCAAAAAATAAAGTCCATCCTTCTCCATCATCTTCTTTTCTTGAGAGCTTATCAAGCATATAATTAGGAAGTTGTGAAGTGCTTCCTTGCAAGCCCATAAAATTAATCATTATTTGAATTAAAAATGCTTTTTCATCTTGACTAAAATGCACACTTTCTATCTCTTTATGTGGGTGTTTAAGACTTTTGTTGGTTCGTAAAAATATCTCCTTTTTGTCATATGTTTGAAGCAATTTATTTAAAAGTTTATAAAAACTATATTGAGTCATAAATTTGCTTTCTTGCCATTTTGCACGGGATATTCAAAGCTTTCTTTAGCATCAAGGCATTTGATTTTTAACTCGCAAAAAGAATTAATGCTTGCAAAAGAAGCAAAAAAATGTGATAAAACAAGCCCTAGTTTATAAACTTCTCCTAAAGAATAAAAATTAGAATCCTTAATGCTTATAATGCATCTTATGCCTTTTTTTGTAATATACTCATCTATAATATAAGCAGAGTGAGCCTTTATCTCTATAATGCTTTGTTTTAAAAGCTTACAAATTTCTTCACTTTGTTTATCATTGTCAAAGCTATAGCTTTCTAAAACATTAAAAAATGCGTTTTTATCTAGCATAGTTTGATAAGAAAAAGAAAGTATGGAAACCAATTTCCATAATAATGTGCCATTGACTGGCACAATTCTCAAAGGGCTTGGGATTTTTATATTTTTAGTCGATACATCTTTTATGGCTTCAAGTTTATTAATTTCACCTATTTTAAGTAAAGTTGGAAGATTTTTATTAGAACATAAAGTTTCAATACTTATGGTTTGAGCAGAATGATTAGTTGAAAAAAAAGAAATAGTTTTGTAACTTTGATTTTGAGAATTTTTTTTAGTGCTTAGACTATAAAAATCAGCATTATTTTCATCTATAAATTCAAAGCGTTCAAAATTTTTATAATTTTTAAGCACCCTTAAACCCGTATCGCTATTATGAGCTTTTACGGCTTTAATTTGAATGATTTCATAGGCATTTGTATTTACTCTATCAATAAATATGGGGTAGCTATCTTTTTGTCCATCATTTATAAAAGGTTCGGCATTTTTTGTAAAAATATTAACAATAGGAGTTGTGCTTAGAGAAAATAAATCTTTTCTAATAATACAATTTTTAGGAAAAGGTTTGGAAAAGCTAAATTCTATCCCAAACTTAACGCCTCTTACATTTTGCAAAAGTTCAAGCCCTTCAATGCCAATAAAATTAAATTTTTCAGGCAAGAAAAAATACTCCCTTAGCAAAGAAAAAGCTTCAAAGCCCAAATCATCATAAGAAAGCAAACTTTCATTTTGATTAAAACCCACTCTTTTAACACATTGAGAATCAAGCTTGAAAGATTCTGCACTTTCATAAGCAATGAGTTTAATATTTTTTAAATATAAATGAAAATATAAAAGCAAAATGCTAGAAGTATATACATCATCTCCTAAATAAAGCAAAAACTTTTTCAAATCAAGTTCTTTAAATTCTAAATTTTCCTTAGTAGTGCTTAAATTTAAAGTCATTGTATAAAATTTTTCTTTACTCGCAAGAAAAACTTCATCGATTTTCAAAGGATGAAGAGTGAGTTCATAAGATGATTTAAATTCGCATTCTACTCCATTAATAGATTTTGATTTGATGCTTGCATCCTTGGGAATATGGATTTTATTTTTTTTAGAATTTGCATTAAAGTAAAATTCTTGCATACATAAAGATGGAATAGCATTGACATAATTTGGAGAAATTATATTAATCAAAGATTCTGCTATATAAGGGATATTTTCATCAAGTTCTTTATGAAGTTTTGAGGTTAAAAGAGCTAAATTTTCGATAATTCTTTCTACATCAGGGTCTTTACCATCAAGAGATAAAAAAGGAGCAAGTTTTGGAAATTGACTAACAAACCGCTCTCTCATTTCATATAAAGAAGCAAGTTCTTTTTGATAATAATAAATATCCTCTTTCATACAACCTCGCAGTATCGGTTGCTTTTAAAAACAATCTGTATGCTTAAACTTTGTTGAAAATCATCATTTAATAACACACAACCAAGTAAAAAAGAAAGCTGCCAAGGACCTAAAGAATTATCGTAGGTGATAGATGTAATTTGAATCCTTTTTTCATACTTGGCAACAAGTTTGCAAATTTCTTTTGCCATTAAAGAACAAAGCTCGCTTGAATTAAAATTCATAGTGGCAAAATTTCCTATACCAAAGTCATTTAAGATAATACAATCATCAAGATTGGTATTAAGGAGTGTTTTTATGTTGTTTTTAATATCTTCAAATTCATTTTCATAAAAAGCAACACTGGCATTTTGCTCATCAAGCTCGTGGATAACCCTATTAAGTAAAGACATTGATTATTCTTTATCAAGTTTACCTACTAAAGATAATTCAAAATTTCCCCCCATATATTTAAAATGAGGGCGAACGCTAAGTCCTATCTTATACCAACCTGGCTCTCCTGCTATATCATCAACTTTAATTTGCGCCCCTCTAAAAGGTCTTCTACTTCTTACTTCAGCAGGTGGATTTTCTTGGTCTGATATATATTGACGCACCCACTCATTCAGTCCTTTTTCTATATCGCTTCTTTCTTTCCAAGAGCCAATTTCTTCTCTTTGTAAAACCTTAAGATAATGAGCAAGTCTTGATATAAGGAAAATGTAAGGAAGCTGAGTGCCTAGCCTATAATTTGTCTCTGCTTCTTTGCCTTCAGGGGTGTTTGGAAATACTTTTGGTTTTAAGGCAGAATTTGCCGAGAAAAAAGCAGCATTATTACTATCTCTTCTAAGTGTTAAAGTGATAAAGCCATTTTCAGCAAGTTCAAATTCTCTTCTATCTGTAATTAAAACCTCAGTTGGAATTTTAGCCTGCATTGTGCCAAAGCTTTCATACACATAAGTTGGCAAATCTTTTACGCTACCTCCACTTTTTGGTCCTATGATATTACCACACCATCTATATTTTGCAAAACTTTCAGTTAGTCTTGTAGCAAAAGCATAGGCTGAATTTCCCCAAAGTAAATGATCGTGTGAAGTATGAACATTTTCTTTATAATTAAAATTTTTAATAGGATTTTCTTCAGGGTCATAAGGAGAGCGGGTTAAAAAGCGAGTTGCCATTAAACCTGCATACTTAGAGTCTTCATTCTCTCTAAAAGTTCTCCATCTTGTATATTGAGGACCCTCAAGCAAACTTTGTAAATCTTGTATATTAGCAAGTTCTGAATAATTTTCCAAGCCAAAAAATTTTGGACTACAACTTGTAAGCACAGGAGAATGACTCATCGCTGCTATGCTAGAAATTTTGTTTAAAAAAGTCATATCAGGACTTGCTGTGCTTAATTGATAATCAGCTATAATAGCCCCCACGGGCTCTCCGCCAAATTGTCCATATTCTGCTGAATAAACATTCTTATAAAGAACGCTTTGAGTAATGTCAGGATTATTTTCAAAATCTTCTAAAAGCTCTTCTTTTGTAGTATCAAAAAGATTAATTTTAATATTTTCATTAAAATCCGTGCGATCAACTAAGAAGTGCAAACCCCTCCAAGTCGATTCTAAAGCTTGAAATTGTTCATTGTGCAATATTTCGTCCATTTGCTTTGAGAGTAAAGTATCAATATGGGCTATCATTTCATCAAGGGCAAATTTATTAATCTTATCTTCAACTTTATCATCTTTAACAATAGCTGATATAAATTCAGCCACGCCCCTTTTTGCGATACTATAACTCTCATCATTTTTTGCATACTTGCTTTTTTCCATTATGCTTTCGATAATTGGTGTCTCAATGATTTTTTCTTTTGGCATTGCTAACTCCTTTATTCTTCGTTATTTTGTTTAATTTCTAAAAGTAATTTTTCTTTGGTTTTTTCATCTTTCAAAGCTTCTAAAACCGCTTTTCTAAAATTTGGTATATTGCCCATTGGACCTTTTAAAGCCATTAAAGCTTCTCTAAGTTGTAAAAGTTTATTGAGTTCTGGCACCTGCTTTGCTATGTGATCGGGTGAAAAGTCTTTCATACTTTTGATATTGAGCTTTATTTCAAGCTCTTCAGCTTGTGTGCCTAGTGTATTTTTCACATTAAATTCGGTGTTTATATCTAATTTTTCCATCACTTGATTAAAATTATTTTTATTGATTGTTAGGACTTCTCTTTCTTCAAGATTTTGCTTATTATTTCCTGTAAGATTTGAAACAACCATCAATTTTAACGGAAGTTCTACATCAGCATTTTGTCCATTTGTTTTTGCCTTGTATGTGATATTGATACGCTCTTTTGGAGCTTTAGAATTATCAAACATATAAATCCTTTGTTAAAAAATTCCGTTAATTATAACAAAATCAAATTAAAAAAAAACAAAGAAGGCTATTTTTTTTCAGCTCTTGCTTTAGCCTTTTGATAATCATCCAACAAATAATCTTTTAATAGTGTTTTTTCCATCAATTCTTTAAGTTGTATGTAGATGATTTTAGCATTTTTTGGCATTTCTTTTTCCTCAAAGAGTTTTGCCATATCAAGTAAAGCATTGATATTATAAAAAAGGGAGTTATCGTAGTTTTCATTGTTGATGTCAAAAAGGGCTTGTTCAAATTCTTTTTGTTTTTTTACATTTTTTGGGTTTGGAGTGTTTTTATGAGAATTTGGTTCTTGCCTTACAAAATAATTGAAAATTTCTTCTCTACACATAAGCTCACCGCTTTCAAATCTAAGTTTTGAAATATTTTCAAATTTAGTAATAAAATCACTTACCAAAACAATGAGTAGTTTTAAAGCTGTATTTTTTTTGCGTTTTTCTAAAAATTCACAAAAAAGTTTGACTCCCTCTATCCAAAAAGGATTTAAGGCTAAATTTTCCATAAAAATTTTAATGTGTTCTAGTTCATTATCTTTAGATTCAAGTAGAATTTTGATTACATTTTTATCAACATAACGAATTCTTGTAATATAATCATTATGTTCTGGCATTAATTTGATTCTACCCCACATAGCTTCTACAAAAAAGGCATAGGCGTTAATGTCATCTGCATTATTTTGTAAAAGCTCATTTGCCAAATTTAAAAACAAAGCTCTATATTCTCTATCATTTAAAGAGTTAAGGTTTGTATTTTTTAAATCGACATTGACTTGTTTTATGGGGGAACTCACATTTGTTTTTCCATCTATGTTTTGTTTTTGATGAATTTGAAGTTTAGCAAATTTGCATTCTAAAAGCACTTCTAGTTCTTCAAAAAGTTTAGCAAATTCTAAGTTTATTTTTTGAGAGACTTTAAATTCATTTTTATTAAATTCGGCAATAAAATAATCACTCATATTTTTAATTTTTTTCTTTTGGAGAATTTGATTTTTAGTATCGCCAAAATTATTTGGACTCTGTGTTAAAATTTGCATAAAATTTTCATAATATTTTAACAATTTATCGAAACAAAGTTCATTTTTTAAGACAAGGCAAGAAAGCATAAAATAATTAGCAATTTTAGCATCGATAGTGTGTTGTTCTAAAAGCTCTAGGCTACATTCATAGACCTTATCCCACTTAATGCTTTCATGATTTAATGTTTTATACTTTGACATTTCATTTTCTAAAAGCTGATAAAGCTCTAAATGATCTAAATTTTCCTCTACTTTTTCATAAAAAGACATATAAAATCTCCAAATTTTTTCATATAATTATATGGAATTTTAAAGAATTTTATGCTAATTTTCAAGCTTTATAGATTTTAATTTTTATAAATTTTTACTAAACAAGAGGTGTAAATGCGTTTGAAAATTCTTATTCTGCTTTTAAGTTTATTGTTTTTTAATGCTTGTTCAAGAACAGTAAGCGTGAGTCTTAATAACACTGAAAATTCAAATCTAAACAATAGAAACGATGATGTTCCAATCACTCTTATTATCTATCAACTTAAAGATATTAAAAAATTTGAAAATGCAAATGAAGTGGATTTGATCGCTAGAGAAGATGGAGTTTTAGGTAAAGATAAAATTGATTCTTTAAAAATTCAACTTGCCCCACAAGATGAAAATGTTTTTATTATAAAAATAGAAGATGAGGAAGTTCCTTATATAGGAGTGTTAGCTCTCTTTGCCAATAATACTAGAAAAATTACAAAAGTTTGGGCTCAAACTAAAGATGCTAATGGTATTTGGACTAAAAGTTTAAAATTTGAAATTACGCACGAGGGCATTAAAAGAGTGGAAGAATTTAGTAAAAAAACAAAGAAAAAAATAGAGAAAGAGCAAAATGGCAGATAAACTCAAAGTTGCTTGGTTTAATGGCTTAAATATAGACAAAATTCATTTTGAACAACAAGAAAGATATCTGCAAAGGTATGTCGATGTTAAGACCATTGGTGTTGGTAGTAACTTATATGGTATTATAGATATCGAATTTTCTAGGGAATTACTTATAGAGGGCAAAATAGCTCTTACAAAAATTTCTGGTATTAGCAAGGATGGAAGTGTTTTTGATGCACCCCAGCAAGATTTACTTCCCGAACCTTTGGAATTAAAATATGACTCTTTAGTCAATTCTATTATTACTTTAAAAATTCCATTGGGCTTTATGAGTGTAGCTGATATAGCTTTATTAAACAATATGCCAGATACTAAATATATAGCATTAAAGAGTATGATTGGTTCAAGAATTTATGATGAGACAAATCAAGATATCATACAAAATTTAGAAGATGTTAGTGAACAAAGTATGACTTTTACTCAAGAAAAAATTAGCCTTAGTTTAGCAAGTTTAAGACTGAAACTTGGTATATTAGGGGATAGCACAACCGATGAGTTAGAGCTTCCTATCGCCAAAATTAAAAGTATAGATAATAATAAAAAAATAGAACTTGATGAGAGTTTTATCCCAACTTGCCTTGATATCAGTAAAAATTCTGTTGTTAAAGCATTTTTGGAAGAAATTTTATACTCCATAAAATCACATAAAGAAATACTTGGTAATATTTTTAAAGGCATAGACCAAACCAAAAACACTCTTGATTTTAGCACCTATCTAGCTTTGAATTTGCTTAAAAAATATTATCTTATCTTTTCATATCTCAATCACAAAGATAAACTGCATCCTGAATTTTTGTATGAAAAACTTGTTGAATTTCAAGGTGAACTTGGAATTTTTAATACAGAAGGTGCTTTTTTAGAATTTATCCCATACAAACATCAAAATTTAAACGAAAGCTTTATTCCGCTGATGAATAACATACGCATTTTATTTGCCAAAATCACTTCACCTCGTTATACCATGGCAAATGTTACTAGTCTTGGCAATGGTTTTTACGATATGTTCTTTGATAATGCAGGCATAGTGGAAGAAGCTGATATTTTTTTAGCTATCAGTGCTGATGCGAGTTATGAGTATTTACTTCAAAATTTTAAATCTCAAAGCAAACTTTACACCCAAAGTAAGATAAAAAATATCGTTGCCACACAACTTAAAGGCATTAATATAGAACAAATTCCTAATATTCCTTCAGCTTTGCCTTATCTTAATGGATATATTTATTATAAGATAGACAAAAAAGATCCGCTATTTGCTGATTTTAAGGGTGCAAATGTGATTAGTTTATATTTAACTCATAATATCAAAAACCCTGATATAAAAATGTGGGCTGTATTTTAAAGGCACATCATGCGAGAGAATTTTCAAGACACAAATGAAGTAAGTTTGCTTTTAAGTTCTGAACTTAGCGGACTTAAAAATAATAAAGTTATTGACTATGCGTTAGAACTTCTTTTACTCACTTTTAGACTTTCTAAAGTCAGTTCACTTGAAACAAGTGCGATAGAAAATCTTAAAGAAGAATTTGTCAATGACATTTTAACTTGGAGTTCAAAACTAAGCAACTCTAAAGAGTATGATGAAAAGGATATCATTAAGCTTAGGTATTGCCTTTGCGTCTTCATCGATGAAAGCTTAATGAAAAATGAACTTTTTATGGCAAGTTCGTGGGCAAATAACACTCTTACCATTAGACTTTTTGATGAAACTTTAGGGGGAGATAATTTTTATGATATCGCTCTTTCTTGGCTTAACAATCCTGCTAAAAACAAAGATTTTTTAGAATTTATTTATGCCTTGCTTGTATTAGGATATAAGGGCAAATACTCAAACAATAAAGATGTTAATGAAAGGATACTTTATCTTTGTAATAATATAGCTTCATCTTTAAGTCCTCTTTTAAATATAAATGAAGAGTTTGCTTTTACAAAAGCTTATATTGAGCACACCAAAGAAAATTTTTGGCAAAAATTCCAAAGAAGATACTTTAAAGCTACATTTATAGGACTTCCTTTAGCTGTGATTTTACTTGTGTATGTTTATGTTTTATTGGATATTGAAACAAATAATGTAAGAGTTGATGAAAATATTAGCATCTTGCTAGAAATGGATAAAGATATAAATAAAAGTAAAAAACTCTTATAATGTCAATGAAATTATTGGACAAAAATGAGTTAAATTAGAAATTGATGTATAAGGGCTTTTATAGTTTTTAATGCATTAGATATTATTTCTTGTGTTTTATTGTATGCTTTTGGCAAAAGAATATATAAACAAATTGACGAGCTTTTTAATGAGCGGCAATCCTACACATATCCACTAATCCAGTTAATCATGCTCTCTTTTAAATTACTCAACTTTAGAGAAGATGAAAATTTTTTATATATAAGTATTCTTAAAAAAAATTTTTAAGTAGATTCATTTGGAAATTTTTAGAGCTTTTTCTTTTGTAATGTTTAAGGTTTTAAAGCCTTAGTATCTAAATCAAAGGCTATGGATTTGAGTTTTTTACTATTGCCAAATGACATTTTCCTTGTCCTTTTTAAAAAGAGCAATTAAATCACCCACATAGTTTTCATCATTGCTATCACCTAGCCACTCCCAAGTTTTTACATTTTTAGCGAACCAATCGCAGTGTTTTAAACAATTAAACACTAAAATTCCTAAATGAGCTTGAGCATTTTTTTCACCTCTAAACTCATAATGATTTTTAGAAACTTTAGTCAGTCCTGCTCTTTTTGTGGCAAGTTCTTCTATCTTTGCATAAATGTCTTCTAAGTCGTATTCATTTTCTCTTAAAATTTTTTCTTCATCGAGTTCAAATCTTGTTCCAAGCATTGTAAATTCCTTTATGTTAAGATTTTAAATTATAGCATTTTTTAACTACCTACTTCTTCCTAGCTCTCAGCGAGTTGATTGTAAGCAAGGTCTAGGGTTTTTGTATTGAGGTGTTTTTAATGTTTAAAGAAAATGTAGATAAAATCTTTTAAAGAACTTAAGCAAAATTTTATTAATTACCCCCTCAAAACAAATGATGGTTTTTAAATCTTGTATAATCTCATTTTTGTCAATCTTATAAAACTTTGTCGATACAAAATATGCTTCCATTAAGACGCCACTTAAAATCTCAACTTGGATTTCTTGCTGTATCAATGAGATAACCATATTTTTCCTTCATAGCTTCAAACATGGCTTTTTCTTTTATTGTTTCTAAATTCTCTTGAGGCTTTTGATGATTTTTATATTTACCTGCAAGTTTTTCAACGATAGAATTTTGAGTTTGATTTGCTGGATATGCAAGGGCTAATACCTTTTGTTTTTCTTTTATTTACAATTTGAAACAAAATAAAAACAATTAACCTTTCTACTTTATAATTATAAAATAATTATAATAAGGAAAAAATAATGACAAAGCTAATTCAAATCGGTAGTTCTTATGGGATTCGAATCCCTAAGCTTTTGATAGAGAAAGCTAATTTGCGTAATAGTGTCATTGATTTACAAATTGTAGAAGAAGGCTTATTGCTTAAAACAAAAAATGTTAGAAGTGGTTGGGATAGTGAAGCTTTAAGAAAAGAGGCTAAAAAAGAAAAGGTAAATGAGGATTATTTGAGTGAAGATTTAAAAGAGTGGCAATGGTAAAATGGCAACAATTTGATATTGTTTGGATTGATTTAAATCCCACTCGTGGAGCAGAAATAGAAAAGATTAGACCTTGTGTTATTATATCCCCTAATGAACTTTGTTATCTTAAAACAAGATTGATTGCACCCATTAGCTCAAAAGGTTTTGAAGCACCTTATAGAGTGAATTTTACTCTTGAAAATAAGAAAGCTAAAATTTTATGCGACCAAATAAGATGTGTTAGTATTGAAAGATTTAAAAATAAAATTGCTGTTTTGGAGCCAAAAAAGCAAAAAGAATTGAAAGAGATTTTAAGGCAAATGTTTGAATAATTAAAGGTAAGATGAAACTTATTTTATCGGTCATAGCGTTTATTTGGATATTTATGGCTTATAGTTATCATTTTAGGGAAATAATTTATCTTTTAATAGTAACTTTTATTATTTTTACAGTAGTTTGTTTCATTCTAAAAAAATGGAGATGTCTTATTACTTTTTGTTTAGGTATGACTTTTATATTTCTTTCGCTCAAGTTATTTGGAATACTAGGAGGACTTGTTAAATGAAATATTTCATAACGATTTATATTCATTGGTTGAGTGTTTTATGGATTTTAAAAATCAATGTTATTGGGAAATGGAAGACCTCACCCACGCCTTCCTAGGACTTACTAAAGATAAAAGCCCCGATGAACTTGATAAATAGACGATGAAATAAAAATGCAAAAACTCAAAAATGCTGATTGGAAAGATTTTGATAAAAATGGTATGAAAGTTTAGAAACAAATGAATTTAATGATGGTTTTTGGGGGTTTGGAACGGGAACAAATTCTATTAATGATACGGCTGGAAAAGTTTTTAAAAATAACCACTATGTAATGGATAATAATACACAAACGAACACTTATGATTTTAAAAAACTAAGAAGTCATCAAACTTTCAAACCCTCTAACCGCCTTACTTTAGAAATTTCTAAAGAACAATATGAAACACTTTTGCAAGATATACAAAAAGATTACGAAATGACAAAAGATATAAAACCACAAAGTCTAAAATCTATCAATGAGGAATTTACTTATAAACTTCTTGATAATAATTGCGTTACTTGGGTCATTAGAAAACTTTCAAATATAGGCATAGAACTCATTGATGAAACTTATACTATCCCTGGAAATTTTATGGAACTCCTCCCCACCATAAAACTCATTCACTCCACCTTCTTTAAATTCCAAAACATTGACGATAATCTTAAAAGCATTAAGGGCGCAAAAGCTTTTAGGGATTGGGCTAGAACTATGATGAATAATGATTATATTTGCTATATTGATGATAAAGCTTTAGAGCAAAAACTCAAGGCAGTATGTCAAACAAAAGATGAAATACTTTATCAAATCTTTAAACTAGTTCATACTAAAAAAATGAAATTAGAAAATATCTATTCTACCCTTGATAAACTCCTTGACAAGCTGATTCAAAGATTAAAAGAGACAAATACAAATTATGAAAATTTAAAAGGTGATTTTAAATTCATTTATTTTGATAAAAAAGATGGGCAAATCAAACTTTTAAAAGCAAGTAACAATTATGAAGCTATCATTATACAAGAATTAGATTTAAGTCAAAAGCATTATAATTTTAGTGTTTGCAAATTTTACCCTTTCATCTTTAAACTAAAAGATGAAATGATTTCAAGAATACTTTATCATAAATATAATTATGGCAATATTTCACAAGAATATCAAAAAGATAGAAATGAATTTTATTTTAATGTTTTAGCAGGAAAAAGAAGTGAGAAATACTGGAGTTCTAGTTATCATAAAATGACTAAGCATCTGGGGAAAGTTTATGTCTCTTAAGAAAATAAAAGAAACAATCTTTGCTTATGATAAAGAAGTGATTGATTGTAAGATTTTAAGGGCTAAAAATATTGATATTATCAATTCTTCCATATACCTATGTGGAGTAAAGCTCCAAGGCTCCCAAGAACTCCCCAACCATCCTTTCTTCTTTGGAGAATTAGACAAAGAAGGAAACATTAAACAAGAACAACCAAGTTATTACTTTGCCCCTAAAGATGAAACACTTGATAAGGGAAAACTCACTATTTATCTTCATAACCTTACCTTAACACTTTTAAACTACTCTCTTAGTAATGAAAGCTTAAAGATTAAACTTAAACTCACCCATAAAGAAAACATCAAAACACTAGAACAAACAAGATTAACCTTAAATCAAAACAAAGCACTAGAAATAAAAGCCAAACAAAGCAAAGCTTCTTTATATGCTGTGCTTGAAGATGATGTGATTAGATGTCCTCACGGAGGTAAGGTAATCCTTAAATCAAACAAAGGAATATTATGATAGTTTTAATATTTTTCATATTCACACCTCTAGTTTTACTTCTTGTTTTGAAATGGAAAATACGCTATGTTATTTTAATTTTTATAGCTTTGGGGATATTTTACTATACGCCTTATTCATATTATTTAGAGCCAAGTTATTGGGAGTTTAGGAGACTATGCAAGTTAAATGAGTTGCCAAACAATGAAGAGAAGTATAATAAAATTTTGGGATATTTTGATACGGATTTAGATAGTTTGGATTGGAAGGAGTTGAATAAAGGAAAATGGAAAGTAACCAATGAAAATGGATATTATAAAAAAGGAATCTACGAATATGCAACTTTAAGCGAAAAGAAACAATTAAATTTAAGATCAGGAATGGTAGCGTTTTTTTAAGCAACAAATCTCCAATAAATAGATACAATATTTATCAAATGTCAATAGACATTTCTTGGGATACAAGACGCTATTTTTTAGAGAGGCGTGGAGTAAGCTACAATTATGAGTGGATAGAAAGAACATTGAGTTGTGTTGATGTAGCAAAGGAAAATATGATTCCAAAGAGGCAAAGTGATGACAAATAAGGGAATGATTAAAAAGTTAAAAGATAATGCAGAATTAGCTTGGGCTGCTTATGGTTATTATGATTTAATGACAAACGATACTAGTCAAGCATTTATTGTGTTAAAAGATAAAGAAGGAAAGGACAGAATAGATTCTAGTGGAAATTCCATCGTAAAACAAATTACTTTTGCTGATATTATGGATAATACCTATAAAAATTATAAAGCATATCGTCTCAATCCAAAAATAAAGAAAAAAGAAAAAATAGGCAAACTCAAAGGCGATTTTACTCCCACTCAAGCTAAGAATTTCTTTGATAAATATAATTTATTAGATTTCTATCCTAAATTTGATGCAAAAAACAATTAAAAGGCTTCCACGCTGCTTTATTCCAAGATAAGCAAAGCAAAGAATATACTCTAGCTATAAGGGGAAGCTTTGATTTAGATGATTATATGACGGACTTTATTTCTCTTTTGAAAGATTCTAAGATTCCCTTTGACTATCTTCACACAATGTGCAAGCTAAAGGATAAAATAATATGAAAAATAAGCTTTATCATTATTTTAATCATAAAGAAAAACCAAATGATTTTAAAAAACAATTCTTTAAAAATATAAAACAAACTTTATTTTATCTTTTCCTTGCCATCTTAACTTTTTATAATATTACTTATTTAACTCTTTTAACCTTTTCCCCTTTTCCTTTCTTTGGATGGATTAGCTTATTTATACTTTCTACTATATGGGTATATTTATTTTTAAAGCTTGTCTTTTATCTTATCTTTAAACTTTTTAATATTGATAAAAAAATTAAAAAGTTTTATTTGTTTTTACCTTATCCTTTGTTTATGATTGCTTGGTTTAGCTATTCTTTTGTGCCTCTTGAATGGCAAAGTAGTTTTAAAGAATTTGAGAATTTGTGTAAGAATTTAAAAGATAAAGAAGTGATTTATAATCAAGAAGTTTATGATAGGGTTAAAGGCAAGAACAATGTTGTAAAAGTAAAATTTGTTGAGAGCAATATGGGATTAAGGATACAAAAAGTAGAATATCAATATTATGAAATTGCAACAAATGTTTTATATAAAAGTTATTATACATATGGTTGGCTTGATATAGGTATGTTTGCTAAAAATGGAAGAACATTAGGTTGCGATGGCATTGATGAATATAAGAAAAAAATAAAAGAAAGAGACTATTAATGTGTGAAAAACAAGCCAAATATATGAAACTTTATAAATATGCCAGAATTTGCTGGGCTAGCTATTCTACAGGTTTAAACGATGGGATGTTTGGGAAAGAAGGTTTTGGATATGTTGACAGTGAAATGTCCAAACAAAGAATTAGCAAGAAGCAATTTTTACCTACATACTTCCAAGCCTTAACCCAAAGCTCTATGCTTGTGTTTGATGCTTATAATATTAGTTTTGATGAAGATAATGCTAATGAATTTGTAAATCGTTATGAAGTATTAGCCTTTACTCAAGATAATGATACAGGTTTTTCTGCTACACTATTTTACGATAAAGAGAAAGATAAATTTGTGGTGGGATTTAGGGGGACCGAAACCGATATCGATGAAATAGAAGAGATTTTAATGGATTTAGTTCAAGACATAGCCCTTTCTCTTGATGGAAACCTTCAATCTTCCGCCCTTTTAGACTTCTTAAAACAAGTGGATAAAATAATCAAAAATGAAAACAAAAACATTGTATTTGTAGGACACTCCTTAGGAGGATATTTAGCCCAAATGGCTTTTATTTATTGTGATAAAAAACATAAAGATAAATTATCTTTTAGTCCTAGCGAAGTTTATACCTTTAATGCTCCTAGTATTTATGGATAGTCAATTATGGGAGTATTATTATGAAAGAAAAATTTCAATGGACTAAGTTTATATTGGATTGTTTTTTGTGTTTATGTGTTGTAATTATATCACCATTTATATATTCTTACCTAATAAAAAATGATAATTTACAATGGTTATTATACCCCACACAATGGTTATTATACCCCACACAATGGTTATTATACCCCACACAATGGATTTTTAATATTAATACTCACACTATTAATGATATAGCAATTTTAATTGTTGGTTTTTTTTCCTTAAGCATCGTTTTATTTCTTATTATCAATTTCTTTTATAAAATACACAAATTAAGTTTATTTTTATCGTTAATTTTTATGATATGTTATGCGGCATTTGGATATTATTTTTTCAACCATTTATAAGGAAAAATTTATGCCATACTTCGTAACCATTTATATTGACCCTATGGATTTTAGCATTCCTCACGCCTTCTTAGGACTTACAAGAAAGCATCCCGATGAACTTGATAAAGTAGATGAACAATTAAGACAAGAATATCTTAAAAACAAAGAATGGGGTAAGATAGATCAAAAATGGTATGAAAGTTTAGAAACAAATGAATTTAATGATGGTTTTTATGGTTTTACACCCGTAAAATCTACTACTAACCATTGGGGCAAAGTTTTTGAGAATAATCAATATATTCCAAATTGGAGTGAAAAAAGAGAACAATATGAGTATGAGTTAAGAAGTGTTAATGTTTTTCAACAATACAACCGCCTTACCCTAGAAATTTCAAAAGAACAATATGAAACCTTATTAAATGAAATTAAAAAAGATATAGAAAAAACAAAAGATAGGAATCCTAATTTAACGCAAGATGATAGTCAAATGGTAAGTTTAGAGACATTGAAAGAGAATTTGTATTATAACTCTTATCCTCTTAATAAATTTCCCTTTCACAACTGCACCACTTGGGTTTTAAATAAACTAGATTTTATCGGCATAGAGGTCATTTATACTCAAGAATGGATACCCAATGCTCCTATATTAGATGATTTAAAAGAGCTTTTCCCCACCATAAAACTCATTCACTCCACCTTCTTTAAATTCCAAAACATTGACGATAATCTTAAAAGCATTAAGGGCGCAAAAGCTTTTAGGGATTGGGCTAGAACTATGATGAATAATGATTATATTTGCTATATTGATGATAAAGCTTTAGAGCAAAAACTCAAGGCAGTATGTCAAACAAAAGATGAAATACTTTATCAAATCTTTAAACTAGTTCATACTAAAAAAATGAAATTAGAAAATATCTATTCTACCCTTGATAAACTCCTTGACAAGCTGATTCAAAGATTAAAAGAGACAAATACAAATTATGAAAATTTAAAAGGTGATTTTAAATTCATTTATTTTGATAAAAAAGATGGGCAAATCAAACTTTTAAAAGCAAGTAACAATTATGAAGCTATCATTATACAAGAATTAGATTTAAGTCAAAAGCATTATAATTTTAGTGTTTGCAAATTTTACCCTTTCATCTTTAAACTAAAAGATGAAATGATTTCAAGAATACTTTATCATAAATATAATTATGGCAATATTTCACAAGAATATCAAAAAGATAGAAATGAATTTTATTTTAATGTTTTAGCAGGAAAAAGAAGTGAGAAATACTGGAGTTCTAGTTATCATAAAATGACTAAGCATCTGGGGAAAGTTTATGTCTCTTAAGAAAATAAAAGAAACAATCTTTGCTTATGATAAAGAAGTGATTGATTGTAAGATTTTAAGGGCTAAAAATATTGATATTATCAATTCTTCCATATACCTATGTGGAGTAAAGCTCCAAGGCTCCCAAGAACTCCCCAACCATCCTTTCTTCTTTGGAGAATTAGACAAAGAAGGAAACATTAAACAAGAACAACCAAGTTATTACTTTGCCCCTAAAGATGAAACACTTGATAAGGGAAAACTCACTATTTATCTTCATAACCTTACCTTAACACTTTTAAACTACTCTCTTAGTAATGAAAGCTTAAAGATTAAACTTAAACTCACCCATAAAGAAAACATCAAAACACTAGAACAAACAAGATTAACCTTAAATCAAAACAAAGCACTAGAAATAAAAGCCAAACAAAGCAAAGCTTCTTTATATGCTGTGCTTGAAGATGATGTGATTAGATGTCCTCACGGAGGTAAGGTAATCCTTAAATCAAACAAAGGAAAAAGCTTTAAATCAAATGGAGTGCCTTTAATCTTGGAAAGTGATTATTTAAATTCAAAGATACAAGGCTGTTCTCATACCATAGCAGGGGTGAGTGTTCCTTGCACTCGTGTTGTCAATGTTAAAGGTTCTTTATCTCAAAAGAAAGTTAATGATGAATTTGTTATCTTGCAAGAATTAGTGAGTAATTCAATCACAAATCAAGGCTTTGCTTTAAAGTGTGTGCCTAAGCTCAATCAATTTATTTTTGATCATAGTTTTAATCCTTTAGAGGGATTAGAACAACAAAGCAAAAGCTTAACAAAACTTCAAGAGCCTATGATAAGATTGCATTATAAAAGTGATAGATTTCAAAAAGATAATTTACCCATCTATAGGTTTAGTTTAAATGATAATCCAAGACAAGAAAATGAACCTTTAACACAACTCAATTTAGAAAAAGAAATCTTAGAAATCAAAGACAAAGAACAAGAAAATTCACAAAACACTCTAACCCTCTTAGAAAGTCTAAAGAATGAATTTAAAAAAGAGATGCTTTTTAAACAAATCAAACTTAAAATTGATACTAATCTGATTTATATTTATTTTATAATCCCTCAAAGCATTCCTAAAATTTACAAAGAAGCCTATGAAAACTATAAGGATAAAGACTATGGGATAGGAGAATTTAAGCAACTTCATTCTTATACAAATATCAAAGCTTTAAAACTAAGTCAAGAAGAAGTTAAAGATAAAATGCCAAATTATACTGAATATATTTTTGCTTTTATGACTCCTTATAAGGCAAAAAAGATAAAATTTGAATTTGCTTTAGGGATAGATGAATGTATCCGTAAAGAAGATGAAAAAGAAAAGAAAAGAGTTAGTGAGATTGTAGTGGTGAATGGAGGATTTGATGTTGATTGGTGATATGATAATGCTTAGGGTGAAAATAAATGATATGCTAGGGCTTAATGGCAGTGAGAAACCCCAAAGGATTGATTTTATTTGTGCTGATTTTTATATCTTGCATAAGCTTTTAAAAAATAAAGATGAAATTTTTAATTCTTTTAAAAAATCTCTTTTTGAAGAACTTATAGAGAATTTTTTTACAATCCTACGCGCAAATTCCAATGTCCAAATTTATATCCATACGCTTGGGGTTATCAGCGAAGAAATGGATATAAAAGATTTGCAAAAAGATAAGATGGGCTATATCCTTGAAACTCCAAAAGCTGAACCCATAAAAGAAAGTGAGGCAAATGGCATTAGGGGCATTAAAATTATAACTTACAAGCCTAATAATATCTTTATCAATTTTTTATCAGCTTTGCAAAAGCATTTCAAGGATACGAAAGACATACAAACGATCAGTGATCTTTTAAAAGCTCTTAGCGATGAAAATCTTACAAGCAAAGACTTAAAAGCACAAAATGCAAAAGAGCCATTAATACAAATATTGCAAGAACACAAAAACTCCATTAAAAAAGAAATTCGAGCCATACGAGAAAATAAACTTTTTGACACACTTATTAAAAACGAACTTGAAGAGAGCTTGGAGCAAAATTTTAAAGGACTTTTAGAACAAATCAACAAATTTGGCAAAAGTTTAGATGATGAAAAACACAAAATGATCACAAGTGCCATCATGGGAGGTTTTGTGAGCATATCCGTCGGCTTTTCTATTATAAGTTTAGCCTTAAGCCTTAAACAAATAGAACAAAAAGGCAACGATGTATTCATAGGACCTCTGCTTGAGTTTTTAGCAGGTGAATTTGGTATGTTTGCAAATCATATCAACACCAAACTTTTAAGCTCTGCTTTAATCGTAGAAAAAAATGATAAAAAACATCTACTTGATTTATCTTGTTTTACTTTGGGTATGAGTGAAAATTTACATTTTCTATCTTTAAATTTAGCCTATGAAGCAAATTGTGATATGAATTTTGATACAGATCAATTCTTTCAGCAAGTCCAAGACAAAACCAATTCAGGGGAAGCAAAAGAAGAAAAAAAGCAAAGCTTTAAGCTAAATTCAAAGTTTAAATTAAATTACGAAGAGCAAAAAAGCCTTAAAAATTACGCCGAAGAACAAGTTAAGAAATTTAATCATTTTGCCTATATAGAAAGCCCTCATTTTAACTCCTCTGACCTTGCTGAGATTTTTTCAAATAAAGAAAACAAAACAGCAAGCAGCATGGGGAAAAATTATCTTTTAATTACAAATTTCCCAAACAAATATAACGCCAAGCTTACAGAGCTTTTAACAAATCAAATTGTTGGTAATAAAATCATAGATCAATACAGAAAAAAAGAACCATCTTTTAATTTTAATCCAAATCAAAGCACTTATAATAGCGTTAGAGATTATAGTAATTTTAAGATAAATGTAGAAGATGAAGACGATAAGCCTTATGTTTTACAGCTTTCTTTATTTCAAAAAATAGCAAAAAAAGAATATGAAAAAGAGAAAGAAGAAATTGAGGAATTTGAAAATGAACGCGAAGAATTATTAGATTTAGCACGAAGGGCTGATTTTTTTAAAACAACGCCAGATGCTTACGGATATCCTGAGTATAAAACGATACTTGATTTATATCGGGATAAAGAAAGAGATATTTGTGATGAATTTTCAAACAAAGAATTTTCCCTACCTTATATCTCAAGCCATTTTAAACAAGCTAAAGACAAAGAAGATATTATACTTAATGAAAAAGAAGCTATTAAAGAATATCTTAGTTTGATTGAAACATTTCTCTTTGAAAATATACACCAACCAAAAGCAAAAGCAAGATCAACAACTTATAGTATCTTAGAATGCTTCATTATAGCTTATGCTTTATATCATATCGCCCAAAAATTTCCAAGTGTCAATTTACAAATGAGTTTGGGCTATAATGTCAATCATAAAATCGATTTCAATCAAGAAAATTTAGAATGTAAAGATTATCCATTGAGCGAAGAACAAAGAGATAATCAATCCATAAAACCCGAAAACATTATAGATTGGGAGCTATATCAACACATAGAGTATGATAATGCTAAATTTTGTATCTATTTATATAACTTTACTCTGACTCACACCAAAGAAAAAAGTGATATTTTTATACAAAAGCTTTTAAATTCTTTTCTTCAAGGCACAACTTCTACCAGTCAAAGCCTTTGTGAGAGATTAAAAAAAGATTTAAACCAGCCTTTGGAGTCTTTTTCCCTTTTTGAAGAAAATGGGGATTTTGAAACAAAATTTAAGAAACTAGACTATGAAAATTTAGAGGAGCAAATCAAACAATTGCAAGATAAAAATTTAGAAGAACTTCTTAAAATTTCTTTCTTTAAAGTCCTAGCTTCTGCCTTTCCTTTTATGAATTTCTTTATCGATAATGAACTTAAAAACTATGAACACGCCTTTAAAATCTTCACTACCTTGCTCACTCAAGGACTTGATGAAGTTTTTTTAAATGAACTTGGCTTTTTTCATCTTGCCAAGCAAAAAATACAGCCTGATAAAACCTTTGTAAAAATTAGCATAGATGATGAAGTTTTAAAAGATAAAGAAAAGCTTAAAAAATATAGTCAATTTTTCTTAAAGGCTGATTTGATTCACACTCAAAAACAAAAGGAAATTTTTGAAAAAAAACAAGCTCTTATCACAAACAAGCTAGATAGCATAGCAACATTAGAAAAAATTTCACCAAACTTAGCTAAAGCAAAACTCATAAATGAGCTATACGCAAAAAATGAGATTAAGATAGGTGGAGAAAAACTTACGAAAGATGATGTAAGACTACTTAAAAATATGTTCTTTTATCATAATGATACAACCAATCACCAAAGAGCTGGGATAGGATATATCCAACTTCAAAGTACACTTGCCAAAGCAAAAAGCTTTCATAAAACAAAAATAATCGCACAATTTAGAGCCAACCTCGCAGAAGCTATAACTTCAGCTGGTTTAGATCTCATTTTAGAGTCCATCTTTCCAAGTCATTACGAAGCGATAAAAAGAAGCCATAAATTAGCCATTCATAAATTTTACACCTTTAAATACGACGCACCTTTGGCAGTGGAAAAGGAAGATTTCGTGTATTATCCCATGAGGATTAATTCTAAAATGATGAGTTTTGATTTTAAAGATATCATTTATGGTTTAGAGCTTCGCACGGGAGTTTTTGTCTCGCACCTAAGCCTAATGTATAATCTTTACTACGAGCACTCAAGAGAAAATCAAGAATTCGCCCTAAGAAGACTCTTATCCTATCTCATCATCGATGAAAAAAGGGGTGTGAGTTCTAAAGATGAGATGAAAGAGCCTAAAGATTTTATTAGCGATAAGGAATTTTTTAGCAAAGCTTATAAAAACATAGAAATTCATCATTGCACGATTTATCAGCTTGAAACAACGAGTGCTTTGTATAAAGAATTTAGAAGAAGAGAAAGAAGAAATAAATTTAAAGATGATAGAGCGGCTCCTATTCGTTTATACAATGAAGCCTTAGCCATCCTTGAAGACTATGCAAATCATTATTTTACCAATACTCTCATAGAAGGTCAATATCTATTTGATAAAAGAAAAGCTAGAAAACTAATTAAGGCTTTAGATATCATAGGACAAAATAATCTTAAAGCCGTGTATGTCAAAGAAAAGAATGAGGGAGAAAAAGCTGAAAAAAATATAGCTAGCGATACTCTTAATAAAACAAACAATAAAACAGATTCAAAAGATGAACCAACGATTCCTACCAAAGCCATAGGCAGACTAGCCACGACTATCATCATAGAAGATGGTTTATATTTAGGATAAGAAAGGATAAAAGATGAGTGAAACTTATGAGATCATTTTGCAAAATGCTTTAATTTTAAAAGTAGAAAAGGGAAGTAATAAAATCATTTTTGAAAAAATGTCAAAAGAAACAGGTCGATACACTCAAAGATATTCTAAGGCTTTGTTTGAAGCAGCAAGATTAACCAAAGTCTACAAAGAATCCTACCAACCCATCTACCTAGACCCCACTCTTCACACGGGACAAAGTTCTACCTTACTAGAATTTAAAGCTTGGCAAGAACTTTATCTAAAAGATCCCCCAAAAGGTAAAATAGCCCCTTGGACTAAAAAAGAAAAAGCCTATTATGAAAGTTTAAAAACAAAAAGAGAAAGATATAAATATTTAGTCATCAGAAGTGGATTAAGACCTGCTATTTTAGATGTGCCACTTGATGCGATAGCTGGAGTCGATGATAATGGTAAGGTCATTAACCCTGAGTATGAAGAGTTTTTTTATCTCGCTAATTTAAACTCAAACAGATTTGCTGCGTATTATTCTCAATATTTAGAATTAAATGAATGGAATTTATTAAGAGGTTTTTTAGGAGATAGAAGAGCTTTTATGAAGATGAGCTCGACAGGTTGGACGGCTAGGAATCATCAAGCTCTCTTTTTACAAGCTCAATTAGGAGATGAAGATGCGTTTAGAAATTTAGCCTATGTTATTTTATGCTCACTTGCTTTAATGGATGGACTGCATTGGAATAAACAAAGAGCCCAAATGATTTATGAACTGAATAAAAACCATAAAGCCTTACTTGATAAATTTGGAATGATACCCTATTTAGATGAACTTATAGGAGTTGAATGGGTGATTGACTTTAATACTATGTATGGTTGGGCTTGGGATCCTCAAAATCAAGGTCCAATCGTTCGTTTATTTGACCTTGTAGATGCAGGAAAGCTTAAAGACCCAAGGGATAAGGACTCTACGCCTGAAAGTAGGAAGGAATTTGATGAGACAAGTAGGTCTAAAATATATAAGTTTATTACAAATTTTGATTTTGATATACCAAATGAATGGAGTGAAGCAGATGCAAGAGAGCGAATAGAAAACAAATTGCTCTTACCTGCTAAAATCTTAGCCCTCACCCCTCATCAAGGCTACCCCAACGCACCTACTTACTATACCCCTGAGTATTTAGAAGAACTTTATAAAAATGGCGAACTTGATAAAAAACTCAACCCCACTATCCCAGCCATTTATAGGGACAACTTCCCTGAATATCTAAGACAAGAGATAGAAGCCTATGCTAAAAGACATCATATTAAGGATTAAACAACAAATCCGTCCTAAATTTACTGGGAAGATTAGCCACTACTATCATAATGAAAGATGGTTCGGAGATAGGGTAAATTGAATAGATAAAGATGAAAAAATGAGTGAAATTTATAATCATAAATTTAGTTTTAAGGCTCTCTATAAATAAGAGCCTTAAACTTTAAGCTTTAGCCTCTCTCCAGTCATCACTTCCACTTGTGCCAGCAGCAGTGTGTTCCCAAATGATTTTTCTATAATTCATAGAAACTTTGAAAAGTTCTGTTTTATCACTATTATTTTTATCCTGTGCGTTTGGCATTACAAGATCGATACTTGTGATGATAGCATCTTCAAGTATAGTCGTAAAGAAATGTTCTCCTCCTCCACTTGTAGAGGTTCTAAACCAATGCACTTCTACTTTTGGAAGCTTTTCTCCCTTTGTAAGAGCATTGTAAAGTAGCGGAACGGCTTTATTAAGTGAGCAAGTGAAAGAGAAGGGTTTATGAACTCTTTGCCCTGATGGTTGCCCACTTTGTGGGTCAGTTGGCACTTCAACAATGTGTGAAACTTCTTGAGCCATAATCTCATCTTCATGTCCTGCTTGATAGCGATTACCTATGCTAGCTTCAGTTGAAGCACCACTTGAAATAAGACCTTGAGAAGAACCCTCGATTTTAATGTAAGCTGGTTGTGCCATAATTATTCCTTTATTTTAAAATAAAATGTGAATTATACCATCTTCATTTAAAATTTAGGATAAACTATGCAAAAGTTTTATAAAATACTTCTTCAATTTTTAAATGATTTAATTTTAGTGGGAAAACTATGTTTCAAAAAATAAAAAATTTTTTACAATCTAAACTTTTTTTAGCACTTTTTTCTTTAAGTGTTCTTTTTATTATGAGTGTGTTTTTTTGCTTTTGGGGTTCTTTAATTGCCTTTAATGATGTCTATATTTTTGCCAATCCTTATCTTAGATTTGGAATTGTATTTGTTCTTTGGTTTTTTATTTTTTTATTTTTTCTTTTAAAGCCTATCATAAACTTTTTTGCTTCTTTTAAAAATGAAAAAAGAAGCAAACTTAAAGCTCTCAAAAAAGAAGCCAATGAATTTTTATTTAAAGCTAAAAGAAATTTTTTTATTTCCATGAAAGATGCTAAAAATACTTGGAAACAAGATATAAAAACTAAAAATTTACCTCTTATTATCATTATAGGAAATGAAGGGGCAGGAAAAAGCACTTTTATTAACTACTCAAATATAGAATATCCTTTAAGCGATAGTTTGGAATCTTATAAAAAACTTCATAAATCAACCACTAATTTTTCTTTGTATGTTTCTAAAAATGGAGCTTTGCTTGATACGGAAGGAAATTATTTTTCTCAAGAGGAATTTTTTAGTCCTCAAAGTAGCGATGAATTACCAGAAGATGATATAGATAAAAATAAAGAATTTTTGGTAAAGAAACACATTTGGCGTTCATTTTTGAATTTTTTAAATAAAAATTTTTTTCATAGTAAGCTTAATGGCATCGTTTTGATTGTTGATACAAAACTTTTTTTAACACAGCCTAAAGAATACTCTCAAAACATTATCCGTTACCTTACCAAAAGGGTTAATGATTGTGAAAATGCTTTGAATTTAAGACTTCCCATTTATATCGTTTTTTCTAAGCTTGATTTGCTTGAAGGTATGAAAGAATTTATGAATATTTTTAATGAAAAAATCGCCAATAAAATCCTTGGTTTGAGCTTCAGCGGAACGATTGATAAGAATATTTTAGACAAGGATTTTAAAGAAATAAGCCAGTCATTATTTTATGCTTTTACAAGTATGAATCATCACATCCATTCTTTGGAAGAAAAGAATAAAATATACTTTTTTCTTAAACAGCTCGATAATCTATTTGCTTTGGCTAAGAACTTTATTTTACAACTTCAAAACGAGAATTCTTTAAAAAATAATTCTAGTTTAAGAGGGATGTATTTTGTAAGTGCTTATCAGGAAAATGTTCCAAGAAATTTCTTACTTGATGCAGTTTGTGAAAAATACAATATTAAAAAAGCCCTAGTTAAAACAAGTCGTATTAAAACAGAACAAAGTTTTTTTGTAAAATCTTTACTGGAGGATATCATCTTTAAAGACACGCCTTTAAGTCATGTTAAAAATTTATTGAAAAAAATCTCTTTTGTTTCCTTAGCAATTTTACTTTTTCTAGGAACTTATTTTATATCCTTTCATTTTATTTCTAAAAATATCAATGAACAAGAAAAAGCACACAACGCTTTATATAATCTTAATGCCCTTTTGCAAAATTCTAAAAATTATGAAAATTTTGACATTAACAAAAAGGCTGAGCTTTTAGCACATCTTAAAAATATCCTTAGTGTGTATCCTCAACTTGGCAATGAAGCAAATTTTGTGGATTATTTTAAAATCGAACTTTCATATAAAGCTTTTTCAAAGGCTCAAGAGTTTTATTATCAACTAAATGAAGATGTGCTTAAAAACACTTTGCTTAAAGAAATGGAATTTATTTTACAAAATGACAATGATAGTAGCACGCTAGTAAAAACCCTATACATGTATAAATCTTTATTTGCTCAACAATATCTTGATAAAAATTTACTTAAAATTTGGATTAATGAAAATTGGCAGGTTTTAAGCAAATATCAAATTTCAAATGAGAGTTTTTTAAGCGGTATCGATGAGCTGACTAAAATTAACTTAAATCATTTTAAAGAAAACGAGCAAAGCATACGCACAAGTATATTTAAACTTGGCAAAACTTCAAGAGCAGAAAGAATTTATATTTTACTTGATTTTATAAATTATGAGAAAAAAAGAAAAAAATACAATCTCAAGGATGATTTAGGATTTGCTGCCAATAGTGTTTTTGCTCCAAGTAGCAAAATTGACTTGATAGAAAGAATTTATACTAAAAATGGAATGCTTGAGTTTTTAAATAGCCTCAACACAGATATAGATAAAGCGACCCAAATTGAAGCTTTTA
Organism: Campylobacter helveticus; assembly: GCF_002080395.1. Classification (NCBI taxonomy): domain Bacteria; kingdom Pseudomonadati; phylum Campylobacterota; class Epsilonproteobacteria; order Campylobacterales; family Campylobacteraceae; genus Campylobacter; species Campylobacter helveticus. The sequence goes on along the minus strand of NZ_CP020478.1, from coordinate 665,198 downwards.
TGTTTGCAAATAAAAATTTAAAAACGGAAGATAAAAACGCGTTAGCCATGGCTATACTTAAAATTTATCTTGATGCATATCAAAATAAATGGCAAAGCATATTACATTCTCTTGCTCCACAAAAATATAATACAAAAGATGGATTTTTAAACGAGCTTAGTATATTATCTAAAAAAGAAAATCCTGTGCAAACTCTACTGACAATTATCAATTCTAATACAAATTTAAACGATCCTTTATTACTCACTCAAGCATACAATCTTGGTTTAAATGCTAGTGAAATTAAAAATAGTTTTGTTAATTTTACTAAGGTATTTGAACCTTATCACCAATTAAATTCTCAAAATAAATTGGTCGATGCAGGAACCTCGGCTCTTGGTTTAAAAACAGAAGATAAAAATGAAGTCAAACTTTTAGAGCTTTTAAGTGCTGATATTATGCGAATTCACACTAAAATTACCGAATTTACAACGACAAATACACAAAGTGCTGAAGAAAAAATTATCTACGCTCTTGGAAAAAGCAAAGATACTAATGATGCTTTTACTCTTTTTAATGCTGATATTAAAAAACTTCCAGGTGGATTTGAAAAGTATTATAAACAACTTTCTTTAGATGCTTGGAATTTAATCGAAAATCACGGAATTTCTTTATTTAACACAGCGTGGTTTGATGAAGTTTATACTCCTTTTATCAACAATGTTGCTTTATTGTATCCATTTAATGAAACAAGCTCTGAAGAATTAAGTATAGATGCATTCAAAAGCTTTTTTGGTAAAAACGGAACTTTAAATAGATTTTTAAACAAATATTTTAATGGGGTCTTAATTAAAAGAAAAAATAGTTATAGTGTTAAAAATGAATTGAGTTCAAAAATGAATTTTTCCAAAGATTTTTTAAATTTTATTTCTACAGCAAATGTGCTTTCCAATTTAATGTTAAACGCTAATGATAATATAAAAGTAAGTTATACGCTCAAAAGCCTTGATTTAAGTGCAGATTTTTCTTTTATAGAATTTGGATACAATAATCTTAGCACAAAGTATGACCATACTTTAAACACAAATTTAGCAATCATTGCAGAGCATTTTAATCATAGTAGTAATTTAAATTTTACAGCTTATAATTATGCGAATTCGAATCTAAGTTACCAGAAAAATTATAAAGGGGAATGGGCTTGGTATCGATTTGCTAATGAAAATAAAAAAGCAAATAATTATGGCTTTATTTTTGAAAATAACACAAAGATGTATTTTGATTTTGCTCTAATAGGCGATATACATACCATTATAACCACGCTTAAATCACTTAAAATTACAGAAAATGTTACAGGGAATGCAAAATGATGGAAAAGGGAAATATTGGACTTGTGATTGAAAATCACGAAATGAATCAAACAAGACATAAGGCTTGTATCTTTAATGAAGATGGGGGCTTTATAGGTTCTTCACCTGAATGTTTTTTGTTTGTGCAAGATGAGGAGCAAAACATTGACCAAAAACATCTTAAGATAGGATTTGAAGAAGGATTTTTTACCATCTCTCCTATGAATGAAAGTAAGGTATTTTACAACGACTCTTTTTCACCTATGGAAGCAGGATATGAAGTTATCATTAGTCTAGGCGATACCTTTAAGATAGGTTTGCTTAAATTTCGCTTTGTGGATAGTAAAGAAATTAACAAAGAACTTTTAGAGAGTAAAGAAAAACTTGAATCTATACCAAAACAAGATGATAACATAGATGCTATCAATCTTCTCCCTAGAGGAAAAGTAGAAGCTGATTTTAATGAAAAAGAAGGCATAAAAGAACTGATAGAAACAAAGCCAAATTATGATTTTATAGAAACAAAACAAGATAATAGCTTTTTAATGTTTAAAGAAAATTCTTTGGAATTGACAAAAGAAAATGTAGATAAAATCCTTGATAAAATTTTTAAAGAACTTAAGCAAAATCAAAAAAGTGCTTTTTTAAATAATCATTATGCAAATTTAAATATTGAGGATTTAGAACAAATTATTGCTAATGTTCCGCTTATCAAATCAACAAAGCTTATTAATCTTATGGCTTTAAGTCTTATTAGCAAGGAGCTTTATAGTCCAATTTTTGAAGAAATGGAGGACAATGCCTTTTTTACCTATCTTAAAGCCGCTATTGGCGGTAATTTAAAGGAGCAAAAACATTTATTTGAAAATTTAACTATGAGAGCATTATCAAGCTATAAAGAAAAATAAGATACAAGAAAAAACAATATCTTTTTAGAACCATAAATGTAGCGATATAAATTTGATTACAATAACAAAGGAGCAATTGATGTTGGAGCTTTCAGCGGTTAAAACTTTTGGAGATTTAGCCAAAGAAAATTTGCCTTATCTTTATCAAATCGTTCCAAAAACAAAAATTTGGATTGATTAAAAGTGAATAATCAAGAGAATATATTAAATGAAAAAATAAAGATAAATGTGGTAAAAAGCGTTATGGGACATTTCTTAAAATCTGTAAAAGTTGCTAAGCTCGCGTTATATCTAGTTATTTGACAATTCATCATTATGATCAACCAAGATATATTTATTAATTTTTGTATTTAGCTTATTCATAGAGTCTTTTTTGCTTATAAATCGTTTAACCCTATCACTTCCTTCTGATATAAATACAATATCATTTGTATTTTTATATTTTTGATATGAAATTTCATCATCATCCTTACCAAAGGGAACCCCTTCCCCATAAATCCTAATACCAAATTCTGTGAGTTTATCTTTATTTTTAATAATCTCTTTTTTTATTTTAGAAATCACAGAAGCTGTTTTGTATGTTTTGTATGTTTTAATATCACAAAAAATACTAAAAGTTAAAATTTTCTTTTCTGAAAAAGTTGTTAAAAATCTAATTAAATCTTGAACAACCAATGAGCCTATATTCACAAGAATTTTTGACAAATCCTCATCATAGGCAAGGGTTGATTCATTTTGTAATCTTTTGATATATTCTCGTTGAATTGTAATAATAAAAGTTGAAACTTCAACACCATTTTGCTTTTTAATTTTTTGTTCACTTAAATCAAACATTAAAATTCTTTTATCTCTTAATGTTGTAATATGCTCCTTTCCATCAATTGTTGTTTTGTATGTTAAATCATAGGCAAAACGAGAAATTTCATCCAATTTTTTTCAACCACCCATAGCTTAATGGTGTTTTATTTAAATAATATTTTAAAAATGTATAAGGCTCTACCCTAATCGTCATATCCAAAAGATTATCCTGATATTCTCTAACAGTTTTGGCATCTGTGTTATTTTTAATATATAAAAATAACGCATCTATAATACTTCTGTGCGTTTGCGTTAAAAGAGAATTTTTTAATTTAATACTATAAGTAGAGCCGACTCCATTTGACATATTAAATTCAATAGCATTATTATTTTCTTTAAATTTTTGATAAAAAGAGGTTTTTTTTAGAGCTTAAATAAAAAAACCGCGACTTTCTTGCATCGTTACAACACCCTCGATCTCTTTGCTAGATACAGGAGCAATATCTTGTTTTTTAATCATTTCAGCATCATCAATTTCTAATTCAAAATCAGAATAAGAAAATATCTGAATTTTTTCTGCATATCCATCACTATTGATTTGATTACTATCTTTAAGAATTTCTACTTTTCGGCAAGATGAATTTTTCTTTTTATCACTTTCAAATTCCAGTTTATAAATCAATCTAGGGGAATTAAATAAAACTGAACTCCCCATAAGATTTGATCCCGTTTTATCTAAATGATGCAAAATTAAAATCGCTTGATTATTTTCAAAAGCAAGTTCTGACAAAACATTAAAAAAATTTTGAATGTCATTTTGATTATTTTGATCTTTAAAGCCTAAATACGAAAAAAGTGCTAAAAGTATCCAAAATAATTAAATTACAATCTGCTAACTCCATCAACTTATTTCTTAAATTTTTCATTAGGATCAGATGATATGATATTTGGTCTCTCATTTGAAAAATTAAGCTTTTCACTTTCAAAAGGATAAAAATATTCTATATCTTTAATTCTAGTTTTAATTGAAGCAATTTTATCCTCCAAACTCCAAAAAAATGGAACAAAACCTTCATTTAAAGCATTCGCGCAAATTTTTAATGCCAAATAGGATTTTCCTATTGAACTCGCGCCACTCAAAATCGCAACAGAACCCAATTCTAATTTAAGAGTATCCTTACATAAAACAACAGACTTGTCTGCATTAAAAAAATCATTTGTCAATATATTAAATTTCTTCGGCATAAAAATCCTTACAAACTTTCCTTTGACATAAATCTAATAAAATTAAGGTTTAAATTAATGATAACTGCTTTAAAAGTTAAAAGAAGATTTAAGCATCTCCAAAAAGTGTTTTTTAAAGCGAAATTGATTATGAAATAAAACCTTTGTTTTTTAACCATAATAAAATTGCTTCATTGACAATATAACTTTGCGTTTCTATTTTTTTACCTTCCGTTTGCTGATAGTTTTTAAGCAAATTAATTGTTTCAATGGGAAGTGGAACATTTAGTGGTTTTAGTTTCGGTTTTGTTTCTTCATTATTTGTTTCACCACGCGCTTGTTCGATAAATTTATCTTCTTGAAGTTTTTTGAAATCATTGTTTTTTGGAGCTTGCTTAAATGCCATTTTAATTCCTTCTTTCTAAAATTTGATGTCCGATTTTAACAACTTCTTCAAAGAAAAGTTCAAAATCTTTAATTGCTTTATCATTGTCATTTTGTGCAAATTCATTTAAAGTTTTACCATCTTCTACACTTTTTTTATATGCTCTTCGTTCGTATATTAAAGAATTTAAAACAATTAAATCGCTTAAATTTTTCTCTTTAATGCTTCTTGCTACATATTCTCTTAAATCTTCTAAATCTTTTGCTAGTAAAGGATTAGGTGAAATTCTATTAAATAAAATTAAAGCTGTAAGTTTTTCATTGCTTTCTTTAGCTAGGTCAAAAACATCAAGCATTCTATCCATTACTACGACATCATATTGACTTGGAATTGTAGGGATAATGAGCAAATCCGCCCTACTCATAGCAATTCTCATTTCTTTAGAGTCGCGTCCGCCTGTGTCAATTACAACAACATCATTTTTTCTTTTTGTATCGTAATCTCATCTTTAAGAGCTGCACCTGTTTTTGAGATATTTGAAAATAAAGGCGGTAATTCTGAAAGGCTGCGATTATTTGAAAATACTTCGGTTGATTTTTGTGGGTCGGCATCTATGAGTGTTACCCTATCTCCATCTTGAGCGAGACGACAGGCAAGATTGACCGCTATGGTGGTTTTGCCACTACCACCCTTTTCATTTACAACAGCAATAACCATTTTATATCCTTTAATATTATAATAAATGTTATTATATACTATAATATAATTTTATATACTATGTTAATTTACTAATTATCATATACTTTATTAGAAAACTCATTTACTATCTTCAAATTTGCCTTTTCTAACATCTTTTTATCCCAACCCTCTAGGTTATTAAGGCTTGGATAATAAGGAGGTAAAAGCTCTATATAAATTTCCTTTTGATATTCTAATTCAAAATAATATCTTCCCAAAGCAGAGGGGGGAAGCTTGAATGTTTTGTTACTATAAAATTGTTCAGAAAGGATAAAATTAGGGCTATTAAAAGCACTATCAGAACTAAGACCTATAACCCCAATACGCTTTACACCTTTAAATTCATACTCATAAGCCTTTAATCCTATTTCATCATAAGCAAAATAGCTCTTTATGTTAAATTCAAAAATGCCAGTATAATTAAAGTTAAAATCATAATAATCGTCAAAATAGATATATTCTTTTTCAAACCCTAATTCCACACCAAGCACTTCTTTTTCAAACCCCACATTAAGCAATTCTTTTTCATAACGCTTATTTACTTCTTGCTCTAAATCTTTATAATGTATTTTTGTATCATCCATATAAGCTATGGGATTAAAAAGAAGCTTAGTTTCATCTTGAAACATACCACAAGAAAGATCTAATAAAAAATCATGCAAACTCCAAACCAAATAAGCATAAAAATACTCATCATCAAAAGTGATTAAATAATCCTCATCTTTTTTATTTTGCTTTGCTAAATAATCAAGTGCAGTAAGCAATAGTGATGGAATTCCTTTAATTGAATAACCTCCTTCTTTAAATCTTTCTGCTTGTTCTTTTGTGAGAATGCCTACTTTGCCTAATTCATCGTAAATTTCATCACTCAAAACATAAGGTTTTATGCCGTAATCTTTATTAATAGTATCCATATAATTTTGTATCATTTTTACATTTTTGCTATGAATTTCTTTGACATAAGAGCGAATTTGATCTTTGGTTAAAACTTTGGTATTTTTTTCTATTTTACATTGAAATTCCAAGTTATTTTGGTTTATGCGGTAATCTCCACGCGTGTGTTCTATATTATAGATTTTAAATTCTGGTATAGAAATTATTTGCTTTATTGGTTCAGGCTTGATATAGTTTGGATTTTTTTCTGCTAACCATAAAGGATTGATTTTTTCTAATTCTTCTTCTAAGTTTTCAAGGCTTGTAGGGATATATTTTGGGATAAGCTTTTTTCCCTTTTTTTCAAAAATAATCTTACCCAAATAAATGCCAAATTTTGAATCATAATCCTTAAGAGCATTTTCAAGTATAAATTCACTTGGAAAATACACATCTTCGCTAAGGCAAATATTATTAAAACTTCTGATATTTGTATTAATAGCAAGATAAATCGCCTTTTGTTCTTTTCTATTTTGTAAAAATTGTTTATGTTTTTCTAGATTTGGCTCACGATATCTCATTGCATTTCCTTAATTATATCGTTTTCTATTGCTCTAGCTTCGCTTTCACTTGGTTGGAAGAAATATACATTTTTAGTTTCGTCCTTATCTGTGCCAAAATACTCTTTATTTTTATTCTTATCAAAATAAACATATAGATAAGTATAATATATATATCTTTGCAAAGCATCATTTTTAAGTTCTTTTTGATGCATATAAGCGTGGCGTATTTCGTGTATGATGGTTTTTAGCATCACTTTTGTTTTTTTTGCGTCTTTTTGATTAAGAGATATGGTCAAAGTTTTCGTATCGTATGCACCATCATAGTCTCCTGAAATGGTTTGAATGTTAATGTTTAAATTAAAATTTTCACAAATTTTTCTTGTTAAATTCCCCCACCATTTTATAGGATAAATTTCATCTGCTTTATATTGAAATTCTTTTAGCACTTTTATAACCTTGCTTTCGTAGTCATTGATATCTTGAAAATAATTTTTATATTTTATTTGCATATCGCTTTTTGATTTGATTTGATGATAGATTTTTACTGCATTAAATCGGTGATAAATATAAACTATTTTTCCTGAAAGTTGCGGATAATTTTTTAGCTTCTCTAAAGAATTTATTGCTTGGATGCTAAGTAATGAAAGGGTTATAAAATTATAAGCATCATAAAAATCAGCGATTAAATTTAACTTTTTCCATTCTGCTGTAAAATCGGTATCAGATTTTAAACCACTAGATAGCACACTCTCTCTCACACCATCATCACTTCCCACACCCACTCTAAAACTCATATCAATGATAATATAAGCATCTTCTTCGTTAGGCACGGACTTTTTTTTAGCATCATAAGCAAAGACTATGATATAGTATTTATAATCTTTTGTTTCTTCTACGGGTTCGTTATTTCTACTAATAGGCAAATGAAATGCTGAAGTTTTGTCTATTATATTGCATTTAAGAATTTCAAGTTCATCAGTTTTAATGATATAAGCACCATTTAAAAAACTTTCTTTTTTTGTTTCGCTTTCGCAGTGGATATAAGCCCAGGTTAATTCTTCGCTTATTTCTTTTTCCTCTAATTGTAATTTTATATAAGTCCCCGGTGCAAAAGAAGTATTTAAATCGATATTCTCATTTGCAAATACAATCTTCTTAGTCTCTTTTTTGGGATAACTTACTTCAGTGCAAACAACCCCCTCCCTTTCATCTTCTACAAATCTACTTTGATGATGAAATAATTCTAACAATTCCCCTTGTGCCATACCTATGCTACCACTACTACCAAATTCTGCTTTTTCATTGACACTATATAAATATAAATTATCTTTTATGATGGTTTGCTCTTTGTCCTTATCTTTGATTTCTTTTGAAGTCTTAGAACACTCTTTATCTGTGTATAATCTCACACAATACTTTCCCCAAGTTCTTCCTATCTCAAAAGGATAATCCTTTAAAAAACTAGGATTTAAATCTTTAGCAATTTCATTGATTTTAAAATAATATTTTCCCTCAGGTAAAGTTCCAAATTGATCTTTAATACTTGCATCATCATAATAAAAATAAGCCTTTTTCCCCTTACTCTTATCCTTTTCATCTTGATAAAAATAATGTGCGATTTGCTTATCACTTTGTTTTATATTATCTGCTTTAGCTGTGCCACTTCTTGCTAAATAAGAAGTGATTAAATCCCTTCCTTTGTAATAATAAACATTAAAGCCATCATAAACTAAATGCTCTTTCGCTTTAAATTTAAGTATGAGTCCTTCTTTATGACTTACATAATTATTAAAGATTCTTTTAGCATTTTGTAAAGGAGTAGAAAGATAAGCTTCATTATCCTCTAACTTCACTTTAAAGCTATAACAATCCCTAAAATACTTTTCCTTATCAAATCTAATCTTTCCTAATGTATCACTTTTTCTTTTTAACTTCACTACACTTAAACTCTCATCATATCTAAAACCTTTAATGATAACTTTTGCATTTGCAATCGCTTTACCCCATTCATCTTGCAAGATGAGAGTGATGAAGCTTGGTTCTTTGGGGGAGGATGGGGAAGTGGTTGAAACTTCTTTTGAAAGTTTATTAAAACTTTGATCATTATAAAGAATTTCTTTTTGAATTTCTTTAGGCTTCAATTTGATACTTAAGCTTTCTTCTAATAAAGAATAATGTTTAATCTTTGCATTATAATGATGATATCTTATATTCAAATCCCCTAAAGCACTTAAATTCTCTTTATCATATTTAAAATGATAAAGCAAATTTTCTTCTTTATCTTCAAATAAAAATTGATGACTTTCAGTGGCTCCTAAAAGAAGTGTTTCATAAAAAAATACCTTAGTATTAAGAGCTTTAAAGTCAATTTCACATTCTTTTTCTATCCTTTTAATATCAAGCAAAGACTTATTTTTAAGAAAGATATCGCAATGATTATCATAAAGATGAATTAAATTTGACATCGATGAAGCATTGTCTAAAAAGATGATTCTTTTACTTTTATCTTTGTTTTCTAGGATGAAAAGGTTTAGGGATTTGGAGTGAGAGCTTAAAAGATTAAATTCTTGTTTGTTTGCATTATTTTCCTGCTTTAAAGTTAAAGAAATATCATCTTTAAAATTTGGATTTTTTATTGTATTGTTTATGTTATTTTCTTTATTTAACTTTTCATCTTTGTTGAATTCTTCATCTTTAATTTGATTTGTTGTTTTATCTTCATTTATAGCTAAAGAATTGATATAAACTTCATAAGCATTTTCTAAATCTTTAAAGCCAAGTTTTTTAAATGTATCTATGCTTTTATAAAGCCTTTTCCTTGCTTTTAAATAAGTATCTGTGATTTTATCTTTGTGTAATGAGAATATAATATAAAAACTAGAATTAAAATCTAATTCTTTGATTTTTTCTTCATTAAATAAGGCTTGTTTATTCTTATCAAATAAAACATAATCTTCACACAAATACAAGGCTTTTAAAAGATGAAGTTTAGAGTTAATGTTGATATTATTAATATCTTCTAAAGAAAGCTTTTGTATGTAGGCTATTTTTAAGTTATTGATAAGCTGTATAGGCATAATTTTATAGTGATTATACTTTTGGCTAAATTGCTTAAGCTTTTCTAAAAACATTTTGTATTCATTGATATAATCTTTTTCATCTTGCATAAGATTTAAATGCTTAAGGCTTTGATTAAAAATGCTGTTGCTATAAAAGCTACAAGAAAAATCATCAAAATTAAATTCTTTTAATAAATTGCTATTTTTATTATCTATTAAGCATAGGGGAGCAAAAGATTCTTGGATGTTTTTGTAGTAGGGGTAGAGGGTGTGAGCGGTGGGTTTATAAGTTTTATTGTGCGCAAGAGAATCGATTAAATTAAAAGTAAATTTCTTGGCTTCTTTTCTGGAGTTTTCAATATCTTTTATTTTATCAAGTGCCATTCCCAAATCCATAAAGATAGAGAAGATAATTGTCAAATCAGCTACCCTATCTATTCCTAAATTGGCTATAGCTTTAATTACGCTTTTTTCTTCATCCCAAACTAAAATAAAATTAATAGTATCACCAGCAATAGGAATTTTTTTACAAATCATTCCACAAGAATTGAAAATTTGTAAAATGGTATTTCCTGAATCTAAAATGGGTTCTATTTCATCCCAAGTTTGTTTGATTTCTTCGGGTATTATTAAATCATTTTTATCTGACATATCTACTCTTTATATCTTAAAGCTTCTTTTGTAAGCATTAAGGTTTTTTGCGTTTTATTGTAAATTGCGATGAGCTTTAAAATTTCGCTCGTTCTTTTTGGAAAAATTTTAATAAAATCATTTTTAAATTTAAACTCTTTTTTGATATTTGCATTAAAATAAGCAAAAGCATTGCTTTGAAAAAATCGTCCCATTAAAATGATGTATTCTTTTCTTTTAGCCATTTTTTTGTACTTTTGCTCATCTAAAGGCAAAGAGATATTTAAGCTTGATATAGCTTTATCATAAGTGATTAAAGCGCTTTGCAAAAGCACAAGCTCATCTTCTTTATTTGAAATTTTATCCATCTTTTTTAAAAGCGTTTCTAAAAGTCTTAAAGCTTCCTTTTTATCATAAGCAAGTTCATATCTTTGCGAATAATTTTTTGCCTCGTTTATAAGCAGATTTGCATTGTAAAGAAATGTTAATTGATTGATATTTTTAAGGGAAAAAATGTCCTTGTTTGCATTTTCAATATGCTTTAAAATTTGTTTATTTTCTTGCTTGCTTTGCTCTATAAGTTTAGAAGGAATATCAGCATAATCTTTTGCAATTTGGTTTTTTTCCAAAATCTTTTCTGCTAGAGTAAAAGAATTTTGTAGCTCTTTTATTTGGTTTGGCTTCAAGGTGCTTTTTATTTTTTTATAGTGAGAATTTCTTAGATTTTCAAGATTTAAAATATCACTTTTTTGTGCGGAAAAAAAGTTTTTTAAAAAAAATAAATCAAGTTTTAGATAAAAAAGTGCTTCATTAAGATAGATAGCATAGCTCAATGCTTTTAATTCTTCTTGGTTAAGATTAAAGTAAATTGCCCTAAGTTCTTCCAAGTTTTGCAAATATTCTTTTTGGGTAAGGTTGTTGTGGTAGTATGTTTGATTATTTATGTTACATTTAAAATTAACTTGATTTAAATTTGCTTTTTGTATAAATTTTAAATCTTCATCACCAAAATCATCCGTGCATAAAGCATAAGCATAGTTGTAAATAAAACATATAAAAAAACATAATTTTAATATCCTTTTTAATTCTTTATCCTTCATTTTCCAGCCTTTTAAATTTGCAAAAAAGAAGTAGGATGATGCTGATTGATTTCCTAGTGAGAAAAATAGTAATCAATATGCAAAGTATCATTTCAAATAACCCATATTTTGAAAAGTATCCACCAAAATAGACTACAATTAAAATTACAATAGGCGGAAAAGCTAATAAATTTTCAAAACAGATAGCATATATCCACTCTACAATCTTACTAGAAACACCATATTTGCTTTTGACATTTTTACATTTTATTTCTAATTTACCTGAAAATAAATTCCAAGCATTTTGCAACTTATTGATTTTTGATCCACAAACTTCGCATTTTTTATAAAGGGACATTGATTTTTCCTTTGAGATTGAAATTTCTTCTAGACTTAAATTATTTTCCGCATACGCTTAATCTTCCTTTGGCAACATTGATAAAGAGACTGGTGTCTTCACCATATATTATTGAGTATACCACTTCTTGAAATTCTTTTAGTTTTGTTTTATATAATAAACCCATTTTTTTATAAGAATTAATCATATTTTCTAATAATTGTTCTTTTTGAGGTATGGAGCAAATAAAGTTTTTATCTACACTTGAAATAAATGGAGTGAAATTAAAAAGAAAATAATCAGCGTTAAAGGCTATTTTCATTGGTGTATAAATATTAGTATCAGGTAATGCATTAATTTCATTAATAAAAGCGGTATATTTATCTATAATGCTTATAAAATTATTCATTTCCTCCAAATCAGTGCTATTAGATGCGATATAAAAATAATAAAGATTGTTCTCACTTTGTCTTCCAAATAAACTTGCTTTATCTCTAAGAGCTTGAAGATAAGCATTATCTAAACCTAAAATTTGCATCAGCTTAAAATCTTTTTTAAAATAATGCATACAATTTAATAATTCTTTTTGATTTATTTTTAATTCTTGATTTAGATTTTGCTCTGAAAAAACTTTTTTAAATTCTTCTTCATTATTTGTGGATAATTTTAATATACCTTTTCTAATTTGATTTTCCTTCTCATAATAATACCTATCCCAAACAATAAGCCCTAAAGGTCGCTGTAAAAAGGTGTAAGCTAAACTTAGAAATATAATAAGAAAAATTGATAGATAAAATAACTTTTTAAATTTCATAAAATATCCCTTAACATTGTCTTCATTATAACTTATAAACTCTTATAAATTTCATAAGCATTTAGCCAATTTTAAATGTATCTATGCTTTTATAAAGCCTTTTCCTTGCTTCTAAATAAGTGTCGTTGAGTTTGGTTTTGTGAGAGATAAAGAGGATATATTCATCATCATTATATTCTAAAATTTCTTTTGCTTTTTCTTCATTAAATAAAGTTTCATTATTTTTATTTAAAATCAAAAGGTTTTCACGCAAATATAAGGCTCTTAAATGTGCAAAATTTGAATTAACATTAACACTTTCTATCTCTTTTAAACTTAAAACTTTAAGTAAATAATTTTGACTTGCTATAATGCTTAAGCTTTGATTTGAATTTAAAAATATACTTCTTTCTTTTTTTAATTGAAAGCTTAGACTTTCATTTAAAGATTTAAATAAAAAAGTAAAAATTGCATTTTTGATTTGATTAGTTTCTTTGTAAAGTTTTAGAGCAAGTTGATGTTTTTGCTCTTCTTGCTTGATGATTCGTTCTTGTTCTTTTAAATCTTGTATATTGTTTAGATATTCTTTATCTATAAAGCTTATATCACTTTTTATATAAGCATTAGAAGTCAAAGTTGTTTTAGCTAAAAGCTCTTTTTTCTTTGCTAGGGCAAATTTATATTCTTTAGAATGAGTAGGGTAGGAGTGTGGAGTGAGAAGTTGTTTATAAGAATTTGAAAGTTATCTTGTTGTAAAATTTGACATTCTTCGGGGCTATCACAGATTTTCTTAAATTTTCTTGGTGCAAAAAACCTTTCATATATGGAATTAAGAAAATTTGTTGTTTCGAGAGAAACTGTGCCATTGAGAATAAATTCTAATATTGTATCTAAAGCATTATCATAGGCATCAAAAGCTTTATTGGTTGCATTTTCAATTGCAATAGGAATATCATTTGCGTGAATAATTGTAATTGTAGTAATTTCCAACCGAGCAGTTCTTACTCCGCCCACGATACCTACTGCAACAACTGTTCCGCCAATTAAGTTACTTGTAAAATGAACAATAGCTTTCCTAAAGTTCTTAGTTTTATGATACACTTCTTTTGATTCTATAAAATTTGTTACCAAATCCAGCTGACTAAGTGATTTTTGATATATTGATTAATAGCTTCTTCCAAAAGCTCTTCGTTTTCTAGCAATTCTTGCAATGGTATGACATAAGTCAATGATTCTCTTAATTCGGTTAAGTTGTCCATTATTTAATTTATTTTGAAGCATTGTTTATTTGCTAAAAAATAGACCCTTGCTGCATAGTAAGCCTTTGAAAAGAAATACCCTTCCTTTTTTAAACTCCTATCATATTCATCATCATAAAAAGCAAAGTAAATTACACTATAAAGATTGTTATAAAAGTCTTCATTATTAACAAAATCAAGTGTGCAATTTTTTCTTTGAGAATCTATAACCTTAAAAACATAATTTATCTTTTCTATAAAACATTGCATTTTGCTTTTTGCATTGATAATTTCACAAGAATTGGCTTTTCTTAAGAGCTCTTCGCTATCTTCTTTCAAAATTTTTTCTATATATTCTCCCCAATCTTTCTCCACAGTGGCAACCCCTGCAATATATTCGGGTTTTCCAAAATTAAGCCCTGATTTTAAGGGATATTCCGTAGATATTTTTTCTAATAAATCTTTTAAACTTGGCTTTTGAGAGAGAAAAATTTCTTTGCTTTTGGTATTGCTTATATAATCAGGGATACTTTCAGAATCTTTTATTGCAATTTGTATAATTGGAGATGGTTGCTTTTCTTTTTTGGGCAAAATAAATTCATAAACAAACGAAAAAGAACTCACAGCAAGAACAAGAATAAAAAAAGGCTTTTATGGGATGATATAAAATAAAAAAATAAATTTTGTAAAATAAATTCATAATTGCTCTTCAAATTTTTGATTTTTACATTTAAAACTTAATTTGGTATTATATCTTAAATATTCTTTTGCAAATCTTTTTCTGTTTCGTTTAATTCCTTTTGAGTTAATATTTCTTTTTCTAACTCATCATTTATTATTTGCACTCTTTGAGTTTGGTTTGTATAGATTTAATTTCCGTTAATGAATTATGAAAGGTTTCTAATGCCTTATTGAAGTTTTGCCTAAAAAGTTGTTTAGATTTCTCATCTATAAAAAAATCTTTATCCATCATTTTATAATCATACCAGCGGTTTCATCTAATTTTTCCATTTTATTTAAAATCGCTACGGTTTTAGGATTATTAAATTTGCAAGTGAAATTTTCTAAAATCTCTCTAGTGTAAAGATATGAAAACCCCAAAAAACCTCCAAATAAAGCATTTATATAAGGAACAACATCAGAGAAAATATTTCCTTTTATATCTTTTTGCAAAGCATCTTTTTCTAAATGCGTATTTATAAAAAATAAAAAATCCTCAAAAGCTTTAAATCTTTTTTCATCAAACAAAAGATAAGTTTTTTGTCCTATAAAGGTTTTTTCTCTATCTAAAAGATAAAGTATAATGTCAGTATTTGACCTAAAAATAGCATGGGTAAGCTTTTATTGCAAGTTTGTTATCTTCATCGGTAATGGAATAAATAGTCAAAGTCCGCATGCTTTCTATACTCGTTTTTATCTTTTCAAAATTTTTAATGATTTCTTGTGTAACTCTTTCTTGTTTATAGGTTTCTTTGGATAAGTTTTTTGCAAATTCTAATTCTTTTTTGCCCTCATTTTCACTCCATCTAATTAAAGCGCTAAGATTTTCTCTTGCTTTATTTTCATTGGCTTTTTTAAATTCTAAAGCTTCATAGATAAAGTCATAAACACTACTAATAACCACAAATAAAACTGCGAAGCCTAAAATAATAATCCGGCTTTTTTTTGAAAATTCAAGCAAAAATTTTTATCCTTAAAATAATATTGTTTGTGTTCTAATATTATAGAAATTTGCTTTAAATTTTCATTTTCGTTCAAGAGATTGCACATATTCAAAAGGTCTTTCTTCTAGGCTGAAATACGATTTATTAAGAACGCTTACAATTCTTGTTAAACGAGTCCCTGGGGAGTGTTTCAAATCTTCCCCAAAGCGTTCCACTTCTTCTTGCAGATATCCTATACCATATCTTAAGGGGGAGACGATATCTGAGAAAAATAAATTATTAAGATAATCATAATTTTTATAATTTGTTTTACTTGCTTCTTTATACATAGAATCATTATCATATATTTTATAGACGGCTGCATTGAAAAATAAATTTTTTTTATCTTGTTCTAAGCCTGTATCGTAGGGGATTAAAAAATCTTCCAAGCTCCATATAAGATAAGAATAAAATAAATCATCACCAAAATCCACGATCTCATAGTCATTTGTTTGTATCACTTTGCCTAGGGATGCGGCTAATTCATCTTGTTCTAAATATTGACTATCTTCAACATAGTAAAATTTAATGCCTCGGTTTTGGTTAATCTCATTGATATAAGAAGCTAAAAGCTCGGCATTATCTTTATAAAGCTTTAAAAAGTATTTTTTTAGCTCTAAGTCGTTTATGGTTTTATCAGGCTTATCTTTGAAATAAAGCTCTTTAAGCCCTTTAAAAGAATTTTCATCCACATCAAAGGCTTTAAAGGCGATATTGTTCCCTTCAAATACAATTTTGCCCAAATAAATACTAACTTCAAATATAAATTCTCTCCAATGATGTGAAAGCAACCCTGCATATCTGCTTTCAAAAATAGGATCTGTAAATCCTTCTTTTAAATATTCTTCATCAAGCCCCTTTATCTTTGCATTACTTGCTAAGCCTAAATAAATGGTCTTATCTTCTCTTATATTGGATTTATAGAATTCAAGCGACTCTTCTGGAAGTCTCATTTGTTTTCCTTGATTATAAATTTCTAGCTATGAAGGTTTCTACATATCTTGGATCTCTTTCATTAGGCTGGATTTCATAAGCATTTTGGTTACGATTTATTATACAATCCACTAAATTCTTTTGGCTACAGTCACAGAATTTATGAAAGCCATTGAAAATAACCCTCTCATCAATGTAAGTTTTTCTAGAATAAAACACATAACTACTCAAAGCGTCCATATGACGATGATAATATTTTTCTATGTAAAAATGTCTGCATTCGTGAAAAACCGTTTTTACAAGCGTTTCAAAATGGGTTTTAATAAGACATCGATTTAATCCTATTTTATTATTTCCATAAGCTCCAAACAATAAGGTTGTGCTAGGTTCTTTGTTAAAAAATACTACTTTTTCTAAGGGCAGGTTAAATTTTTCGCAAATAGTTTGGGTTAAGGCTTGTAAAAAGTCTTCACACTCTTTAAGATTTCTATCTTCATCGTTTGCAAGTTTTGTGTAAAACTGCTTGAAACTTTTGCCATCTTTATATTCTAAAGCTAAAATTTCATTAATGATAGTGCTACTATATTTATCATCTCTATCCCAAAGATAGGCTTTTTTATCTTTTTCCGATACGCTTGTTAAAAATTCTTTATTAATCAAATCAAATCTATAATATATATAGGCGATTTTTCCAGCAAGTTGAGGGTGGGTTCTAAGATAAGTGAAAAAATCTCCTGTTTTACAATCTTCCAAAATCGCTCTTAAAAACCAATTTGCTTCTTCAATACTATTAATTGATTTTTGTTGGTTAAGATGATATATATTAAAGACTTTTAGTTTTTCTCTTGTAAATAGCTCTTGGACTCTATCATCTCTACCAAATCCGACTCTAAAACTCATATCTATGATTTTATAAGCATCGCTTAAATTAGGCAGTCTTTTAATTTTATCTTCGTAAGCAAAAACCAAAGCATAATATTTATCAAATTCTTCTTCATTAGTTCTTGTTAATGGCAATGAAAATCCTATTTTATTGCATTCTCTATTTGCTTTACTATTTGATTTATAGCATTGATGAAAATATCCGCTTTCATCCTTTAAAAACTTTACATCTTTAAATTCTAATTCTTCTTTACCATCTAAAATTCTTTGAAGTCTTGTTTCGTTGTGAATCTCAGCTAAAACCCAAACGATATGTGCATTTTCCTTCAATCCATCAGCTTTAAGTTCTACATAAGTCCCCGGTGCAAAAGAAGCTTTTTCATCAATGATAAGCTCCGCACCCTTTTCAGTGCCTACTATATTTTTACGCCTATCAAGCTCCCATTGTATTTCTTTGATAAATTCAAGCTCATACTTTTTTTTCTTAACATACTCCACTTTTAAAGGAACAACCCCCTCCTTTTCATCTTCTACAAATCTACTTTGATGATGAAATAATTCTAACAATTCCCCTTGTGCCATACCTATGCTACCACTACTACCAAATTCTGCTTTTTCATTGACACTATATAAATATAAATTATCTTTTATGATGGTTTGCTCTTTGTCCTTATCTTTGATTTCTTTTGAAGTCTTAGAACACTCTTTATCTGTGTATAATCTCACACAATACTTTCCCCAAGTTCTTCCTATCTCAAAAGGATAATCCTTTAAAAAACTAGGATTTAAATCTTTAGCAATTTCATTGATTTTAAAATAATATTTTCCCTCAGGTAAAGTTCCAAATTGATCTTTAATACTTGCATCATCATAATAAAAATAAGCCTTTTTCCCCTTACTCTTATCCTTTTCATCTTGATAAAAATAATGTGCGATTTGCTTATCACTTTGTTTTATATTATCTGCTTTAGCTGTGCCACTTCTTGCTAAATAAGAAGTGATTAAATCCCTTCCTTTGTAATAATAAACATTAAAGCCATCATAAACTAAATGCTCTTTCGCTTTAAATTTAAGTATGAGTCCTTCTTTATGACTTACATAATTATTAAAGATTCTTTTAGCATTTTGTAAAGGAGTAGAAAGATAAGCTTCATTATCCTCTAACTTCACTTTAAAGCTATAACAATCCCTAAAATACTTTTCCTTATCAAATCTAATCTTTCCTAATGTATCACTTTTTCTTTTTAACTTCACTACACTTAAACTCTCATCATATCTAAAACCTTTAATGATAACTTTTGCATTTGTAATCGCTTTACCCCATTCATCTTGCAAGATGAGAGTGATGAAGCTTGGTTCTTTGGGGGAGGATGGGGAAGTGGTTGAAACTTCTTTTGAAAGTTTATTAAAACTTTGATCATTATAAAGAATTTCTTTTTGAATTTCTTTAGGCTTCAATTTGATACTTAAGCTTTCTTCTAATAAAGAATAATGTTTAATCTTTGCATTATAATGATGATATCTTATATTCAAATCCCCTAAAGCACTTAAATTCTCTTTATCATATTTAAAATGATAAAGCAAATTTTCTTCTTTATCTTCAAATAAAAATTGATGACTTTCAGTGGCTCCTAAAAGAAGTGTTTCATAAAAAAATACCTTAGTATTAAGAGCTTTAAAGTCAATTTCACATTCTTTTTCTATCCTTTTAATATCAAGCAAAGACTTATTTTTAAGAAAGATATCGCAATGATTATCATAAAGATGAATTAAATTTGACATCGATGAAGCATTGTCTAAAAAGATGATTCTTTTACTTTTATCTTTGTTTTCTAGGATGAAAAGGTTTAGGGATTTGGAGTGAGAAGCTGGATTGTATTGTTGAAAATTTTCTTTATTTTGTTCTAATATGTTTTTATTTTGAAGTTGATTAAGCACCATAATGCTTTCATAAAGCCTTTTTCTCGCCTCTAAATAAGTATCATTTAGTTTGGCTTTGTGGAGGATAAAAATAATATAAAAGCTAGAGTCGTAGGGGAATAATTCTTTTATCTTTTCTTCATTGAGTAGGATTTCATTATTTTGCTTAAGTTTGGTAAAATTTTCACAAAAATACAAGGCTTTTAATAAATAAGGTTCTGAATTGATGTGGATATTATCTATTGTATCCTTTGGGCTCAATATTTTATAATTATTTTTTAATTCATTTATACTTTCAATAATATTTTTATTATTAAGCGTAGGAGTTTTTTTAAAGTCGTAAAAAGGGTAATAATAATGCTTCAAATCTTCTAAAATTTTACCATTACGATATAGTTGAATTTTCTGCATATTTTTAATTTGTGTTTTATGACAATGTGCCAAGTTATAATAATATTTTTCTTTAGAGTTTAAGTGAGTTTCAAATTCTTTAATAAAATCAATAAATGAAACACCAAGCTTTTTTAGCCAAGCCTCCATTTTGGCATTAATCCACCAAAAGGTTGTCATTGCTATACTAACAATAGTAACACCTGCCAAAATCCCAAACATCATACTGCCTGTGTAAATAGCCACTGCCACAAAAGAAGAAATTGTTGCCGGGATTATTATTTCCATACCTATTTTAAAAAATGCTGAAGTGATAAATTCAGTTCCAATTTTTACAATCACTTTTAAACCATCTTTTGTTTTTTGATATTCTATTAAAGCATCAATTGCACTAAGGGTATTATCTGCTCTTTTTATAATGATTTTGAAAGGGAGAAGGTAGGGTTCGAGGTTTTTGAAAAAGTTAGACATTGCATCACTTGTATTGTCTATAAATCCAGTAGCACCTTTCATGGCTTGAACTTCATTTTGGTGCATAAAATTTTCCGTTTTATTTGTATCTTCTACTTCTTGAAGTAGTTTCTCTCCTATTTCATCTATGTCTGCATCTTTTAAAACAATTTGCAAATCTTTTTCTGTTTCGTTTAATTCCTTTTGAGTTAATATTTCTTTTTCTAACTCATCATTCATTATTTGCACTCTTTGAGTTTGGTTTGTATAGATTGAAGTTGATTGATTTGTTTTTGACCGAGTTTGAATTTTTTAAAATTATAGATTGCTTTTTCTAATTGCATTTTTAAATAACTATCAGTGTGTATTTTTAATTCTTTATTAAAAAACAATAAAACTTTATCAGTAGCAGTGTTAATTTGACTCATACCATTTAAAATTGTCATAGTTTTAGGGGTATTTAAATCACAAATATAATCTTGTAAAAATTCACTCAAATACATATCAGTAGATGCATAATTATAGCCAATTATGGTGTTCATATACATTCCAATTCTAACTACATCAAAGCTATCAAACTTATGAATATCTTTTTGTAAAAAATCCTCTTCTAAACGAGTATTTAGAAAAAATAAAAAATCTTCAAAAACTTTAAATCTTTCCTTGTCAAATAAAAAATAAGTTTTATGATTTGTAATATTTTTTTCATTGTATAAAAGATAAAGTATAATATCAGTATTTGAATCTGTTGCAACATGCCCAGCTTGTCTCATAAGCTCAACATCTTCTTCTGTAGGATAGTAAGAGGTTAAAGTTTTCATATCTTCAATGCTAGCTTGTATCATCTTAAGATTTTTAATAATCATTTGCGTAACTCTTTCTTGTTTATAGGTTTCTTTGGATAAGTTTTTTGCAAATTCTAATTCTTTTTTGCCCTCATTTTCACTCCATCTAATTAAAGCGCTAAGATTTTCTCTTGCTTTATTTTCATTGGCTTTTTTAAATTCTAAAGCTTCATAGATAAAGTCATAAACATTACTAACAATTATGATAAAAATCAATACAATAAAAACTATAGTAGAAATTCTTTTTGATGTTTTAAGCAAGTTTTTTTACCTTTAAAAATAATATTATTTTGTATTTTAGCATTATTGAGTGAAATGCTAAAGTTTTCGTTTTTATTTATTGCTTCATCTTTTTTTGCTTCTTCCTTTGCCATTAAAGATTGTATATAAACTTCATAAGCATTTTCTAAATCTTTAAAGCCAAGTTTTTTAAATGTATCTATGCTTTTATAAAGCCTTTTCCTTGCTTTTAAATAAGTATCTGTGATTTTATCTTTGTGTAATGAGAATATAATATAAAAACTAGAATTAAAATCTAATTCTTTGATTTTTTCTTCATTAAATAAGGCTTGTTTATTCTTATCAAATAAAACATAATCTTCACACAAATACAAGGCTTTTAAAAGATGAAGTTTAGAGTTAATGTTGATATTATTAATATCTTCTAAAGAAAGCTTTTGTATGTAGGCTATTTTTAAGTTATTGATAAGCTGTATAGGCATAATTTTATAGTGATTATACTTTTGGCTAAATTGCTTAAGCTTTTCTAAAAACATTTTGTATTCATTGATATAATCTTTTTCATCTTGCATAAGATTTAAATGCTTAAGGCTTTGATTAAAAATGCTATTGCTATAAAAGCTACAAGAAAAATCATCAAAATTAAATTCTTTTAATAAATTGCTATTTTTATTATCTATTAAGCATAGGGGAGCAAAAGATTCTTGGATGTTTTTGTAGTAGGGGTAGAGGGTATCGTTGGAAAGATTAAATGCTTGTTGGGTTTTATTGACGCCAAAAATAAATAATTTTTTGTGTTGGTTTTTTAATCAGGGACATCACGGCACCAGGACCAACGATGCTTCCAAGATAATATAATGGTCGTTCTTGAAAATCCTGTTTTAATAATTCAAATGCTTCTTTTTTCACTTTCTCATTTGAGACTATAAGTTTAATAGCTTGAAAAAAGACTTGGGTTTGCTCTATGGCTTCATCTTGCTTTGTGTTATCATTTAAAACTATATTTTCAATTCCAACAATTTTTATTATAAAATGTCCCAATTCTAAAGCAGTTACAACCGTAGAATCAAATATACCATTTACAAAATCATCAATATGCTGTAAGACATTTCTATCACTAGGCACTTAATTTTCCTTTACTCTATCTAAATGTATGAAATATATTAAAATCATTTTATAGAATAAATAGAAAAATACTGAAAAGAGTATTTTTTAGATTTGCATTTAAGTGAAAAAATTCTAATAAACTCCACAATACAAATAAAAGCAAAATGTCATTAAAAACGCTATACAAAAAATAAACAATGAATTTGCTCTATATTTAGCTTTGCAATTTTTACAAAGCAATTCTTTTCCAAAACCTAGTAAAAATATATTTGAGATATTTTGCAACTTATTAATTTTTGCTCCACAAACTTCGCATTTTTTATAAAGAGACATTGACTTCTCCTTTGGGATTGAAATTTCTATGTTTAAATCATTTAAATTTTTTAAATTTATAAAAAAAGGTTTTTTCATTGATAATTGGCTTTTTCTAGCATTTTATTATCCCAACCTTCTGGCAAATCTTTTATACTTGGATAGTAAGGGCGTAAAAGTTCTATATAAACTCCTTCTTGGTAAGCAAATTCAAAATAATATTTTCCTAAAACAGAGGGGATAAGTTTTCTTCTTTCAATCCATTTTTTTTCTTCATAATAGACAACATTAGGTGATTTTATATAAGAAGCCAAATTTAAGTCATCATATAACAAACCATCAAAATGACGCGTGTGAAAAAAACCATCATATTCAAAATAGCGGTCATAATAATCCATAAAAGCATTATATTTTTTCTCAAATCCTATCTCAAAAATTTCTTTTTCATAACGCTGATTGAATTCTTTGCTTAAGTCTCTATAATTTACTTTTGTATCGTCTATATAAGCTGCAGGATTAAAAAGAAGTTTGGTTTCGTTTTGAAGCATACCTTGAAAAAGTTCTGCTAGTGTAAATCCCTCTAAACTTTCAACAAAATACTCATAAAAATACTCATCATCAAAAGTGATTAAATAATCCTCATCTTTTTTATTTTGCTTT
Source organism: Campylobacter helveticus (assembly GCF_002080395.1). Classification (NCBI taxonomy): domain Bacteria; kingdom Pseudomonadati; phylum Campylobacterota; class Epsilonproteobacteria; order Campylobacterales; family Campylobacteraceae; genus Campylobacter; species Campylobacter helveticus. The sequence goes on along the minus strand of NZ_CP020478.1, from coordinate 641,806 downwards.
GCTAAATAATCAAGTGCAGTAAGCAATAGTGATGGAATTCCTTTAATTGAATAACCTCCTTCTTTAAATCTTTCTGCTTGTTCTTTTGTGAGAATGCCTACTTTGCCTAATTCATCGTAAATTTCATCACTCAAAACATAAGGTTTTATGCCGTAATCTTTATTAATAGTATCCATATAATTTTGTATCATTTTTACATTTTTGCTATGAATTTCTTTGACATAAGAAATGATTTGCACCTGACTTAAAACTTGAGTGTTTTTTTCTATTTTACACTCGTATTCTAGGTTGTTTGGATCTGCCATATAATAGCTTTGTCCTTCTGTGGTGCCGTGAAGTTCGGGTTTAATATAATTAAGATTTTTATTAGCAAGCCATAAAGGATTTTTTATCTTTTTAACTTCTTCTTCTAAATTTTCAATATTTGTAGGTAGGTATTTTGGAATGAGTTTATTACCCTTTTTATCAAAAACAATTTTACCAAGATATATGCCAAATCTAGGGTTATAATATTTGTTAAGTTCAGCTTCTTTCCAATAACCAAGTAACCAATGTTGCTCTTTACTAGGGCACATATTATTAAAACTTTTGATATTTGTATTAATGGCTAAATAAATAGCCTGAGGCTCTTTTCTAGTTTGTAAGAAATGTTCATATTTATCCATTCTTAATAATGGACCTATATTATCAGGCATTTGTCGCTCCTATTTTTTCTCTAAATTTTCCTGCTATGATTTTAGCATCTCTTTCGGCTGGTTGTATAAAATACAAAGGGCAATCAACTTTGCCTTCTGCTTCTTTTTTTTCTGTTTTTCTACTTTCATAGTAAGTTCGATTTAGATAGCATTTTAATGTGCCATATTCTACACTATCATAAATCAAGCATTTTTTATCATAGCTATTAAATAGTATATGAAAATTCCACATTATATAAAATTCTGTTGTATTAATATAAAGTAATTTTTCTATGCTATTTTGAGAATTATTTTTTATGCGATAAATATAAAAATGTCTAAATTCGTGGATGATGGTATCAACAAAATCAATATATATTGAAGCTGAATTTAATTTTAATGTGTTTGCTTTATAATCATATGTCCCAGAATCTCCTTTTTGGGGATTATATCCAATGACAGGCAAATCTTTTTCATCTATTCCTAATCTTTTAGCAAAGTTCTTTAAAAAATCTTTCACAATGTTGATATCAACAAGCTCATTTTGAAGTCTTTTTTCAAAAGCTGTTTTATAAGTAGAATTTTGATTATAAATTTCTAAAGCAATTGTATAAAACCTCTCCCTTTCTTTTAAATACTCATTTCCATCACTTACACTTTTGATAAATTCTTCATCAGCCAAATCAAATCTATAATAAATATAAGCTATCTTTCCTGCTAGTTGTGGGTAGTTTTTGAAAAAATTAAGATTGTTACTTTCGCTGATTTCCTCTTTTATTTTTTGACAAGTTTTTAAAAATTCTATCGCTTCAAAAACATTAAAAATACAATTTGTCTGAATTATATTTTTATTGTTGCTATCAAAGTTATTTCTTAGCACACTCTCTCTCACACCATCATCACTTCCCACACCCACTCTAAAACTCATATCAATGATAATATAAGCATCTTCTTCGTTAGGCACGGACTTTTTTTTAGCATCATAAGCAAAGACTATGATATAGTATTTATAATCTTTTGTTTCTTCTACGGGTTCGTTATTTCTACTAATAGGCAAATGAAATGCTGAAGTTTTGTCTATTATATTGCATTTAAGAATTTCAAGTTCATCAGTTTTAATGATATAAGCACCATTTAAAAAACTTTCTTTTTTTGTTTCGCTTTCGCAGTGGATATAAGCCCAGGTTAATTCTTCGCTTATTTCTTTTTCCTCTAATTGTAATTTTATATAAGTCCCCGGTGCAAAAGAAGTATTTAAATCGATATTCTCATTTGCAAATACAATCTTCTTAGTCTCTTTTTTGGGATAACTTACTTCAGTGCAAACAACCCCCTCCCTTTCATCTTCTACAAATCTACTTTGATGATGAAATAATTCTAACAATTCCCCTTGTGCCATACCTATGCTACCACTACTACCAAATTCTGCTTTTTCATTGACACTATATAAATATAAATTATCTTTTATGATGGTTTGCTCTTTGTCCTTATCTTTGATTTCTTTTGAAGTCTTAGAACACTCTTTATCTGTGTATAATCTCACACAATACTTTCCCCAAGTTCTTCCTATCTCAAAAGGATAATCCTTTAAAAAACTAGGATTTAAATCTTTAGCAATTTCATTGATTTTAAAATAATATTTTCCCTCAGGTAAAGTTCCAAATTGATCTTTAATACTTGCATCATCATAATAAAAATAAGCCTTTTTCCCCTTACTCTTATCCTTTTCATCTTGATAAAAATAATGTGCGATTTGCTTATCACTTTGTTTTATATTATCTGCTTTAGCTGTGCCACTTCTTGCTAAATAAGAAGTGATTAAATCCCTTCCTTTGTAATAATAAACATTAAAGCCATCATAAACTAAATGCTCTTTCGCTTTAAATTTAAGTATGAGTCCTTCTTTATGACTTACATAATTATTAAAGATTCTTTTAGCATTTTGTAAAGGAGTAGAAAGATAAGCTTCATTATCCTCTAACTTCACTTTAAAGCTATAACAATCCCTAAAATACTTTTCCTTATCAAATCTAATCTTTCCTAATGTATCACTTTTTCTTTTTAACTTCACTACACTTAAACTCTCATCATATCTAAAACCTTTAATGATAACTTTTGCATTTGTAATCGCTTTACCCCATTCATCTTGCAAGATGAGAGTGATGAAGCTTGGTTCTTTGGGGGAGGATGGGGAAGTGGTTGAATGAGCTTGTTTGCTTTGACTAGAGAAGGTAGAATTTTGCAAGTGGGTGCTTATATCGTCATCTTGTGTGTATAACACTCCAGATGGTAGGATATTGTTGTTGTAATATGCAAGAAATGCTCTAGATGATAAGAAAGGTTCAGATGATGCGGTTGACAACGATGTTGCGGGTGAATTTGGTGGCATTAAGTATATGGATTTTAATCGATTTTGTTTTTTATCTTCAAGCTCTTGAAAATATTTTTTAGAAATTGATATTGGTTCAATTTTTTCTATATCAACAAATTTAATATTAACAATTCTGCCTATTTTTAAGGGGTCTAATTTTTTTTCTAGGTAAGGATTTATGATTTTTGCAAAGCCATTATCACTTTCAAAGTCAAAATTGTCTTCTAATGGATAAAGCTTTAAATTAGAAAGGCAAAAAGGCTCATAAGTTTTGGCATTGATATAGAATTTCACATCTTCATTAAATGCTATTCTTGTGCTTCCAAAGGCAAAAGCTCTTTTGGCATAATCGCTCGAGTTTGAATCTAGGCCATAATGGCTAATTGCAACATCCATATTTTCTTCATTGTATTTCCCCTCTCCATCAACAAACGGATTTTTCTTATACAGCTTCTTCACTATATCATCTAACCCTAAAACATAAAATCCATTTTCTATTCTATCTTTAAATAGTCTCAGTTCTTCTTCGTTAAATGAATATTTGAAAAATTTTTGAAACACTCCAAAATTTGTAGCATTTGTATATCTATCCACATATTGCATATAATCAAATGCTGAAGCTTCTATGGTTATACTTGCTCTTTCATCTCTTGCTTGATAGTCTTTCCCTATAAGCACACGGTTATCTTTCCTAGCTAAATCACTTGGTGGAGTGCTTTGCCCCCAAAGATAATAAGATAAAATTTCTACTACATAGTCTCCTTTTAGATTTAAAAAATCCATCTTATTTTCCTGTTAAACCTAGAATCTGTGCTTCGCTCACTAATCCACTCATAATTATCATTGCTGCGTATTTTGACTTCGCCGCAATTTGTAATGGGATAGTAATCATAATGTCTGCGAAAATCATTGTCCTTCCAATATTCCAAATCCTTTTCATCAAATTTTTTATCAGATTCTTTTTTGCCAATAAGATACATTTTAAGTGCTAGGCCATAATCATAATAACCAAATTTTGAAGGTATAACGAAGCTATCATACCCACCAACTTCCATAAATGTAATATCAATAAAAATAATTGTTCCCTTATCATCATAAAGTAAAGAATATTTAAGTTTTAAATCTCTTGGCTCATATGCATCCCCCATTAAAATTTTTTCTTTTTCCTCGAAAGGTCTTACGACGCTAAAATCTTGCATTATTTTTTGAAGATTTTCTGCTTGGGTTTTATTAAAATCAATTTGTTTTATAATATCATCAATATCAAATTGCTTTCCATTGCTAAAAAATTGACAATTAGGCGATTCTCTTTCCTTTTCTTTATCCCTAAAAAAGCATTTATCATTATAATACCATTCTTCTTGATCTACGTGATACCATCTTTCTCTATGTGCGTTATCATAAAGTTTTTTAAGCAAATCTTTGGTCGCTCTTTCAAATACTTCGTCTCTATCTAGTTGTCTATTTTCTTTTATGCAATACCAATTTTGATGTAGTGCTATAAAAGGACGAGGCATTATCTTCACATAACCATTTTCAAATTCGGTATAAAAAAGTATATAGTAGCCCAAAACTAAAATAAATACGGTCCAAAGGATTTTTTTAAGCTTTGTGTTAAACAAGGGTTTAAATTCAGCAAAAAATTCTTTCATTTAAATTTACTCATTTTTATCATAAGATACTTATGTTTATTCTGCTTTAACATCACCACCCCTAACAACTAGTCCTTTTGCATCTATAACAACTTCTACTCCACCCGCTTTGATAATGACAGAATTTTGATTTGCTGTGATAGTAGTTTCCCCAACTTGTATCATTGCTTCATTATCAGCTTTCATTTGATGCGTTGTTTTGGCGTAACTTGTGATGTTGTTAGAAACAAAACTTATGTTTTTATCTCCTTCAAATCCTATGGATTCATTGCTGGTAAAAAGAATATTATCTTTGCTTTTATAATCCATTTCTTTTTCACTTAAAACTTGCATTTTATTGCTAACATTAATGTTATAGTGTCCCCCAACTACCTCTTTTTTATTCCCTTTTACATTTTGCATTGCATCTTTATGAATGATGGTATGAAGATTGTTGCTTATCTCCACCTCTTTATTCTCCCCTACAAATTCCCTTGCATTTTTAGCCACTCTTACTTTATGATCCACTCCCACATTTAAAGTATGACTTAGTCCTACTATCGTATCTTTAGAAAGAGCGACATTGGTTAAATACTCTCCTCCTACATTGACATTTTTAGCTAAGTCTATGGTTTGAGTATGAATCTTTTTAATCCTTTCATTATAAATTCCATCCACTATAGAATCTTTATCATTTAAAATTCTTTGAAAAAAATTATGTTGCACGAGTTCATCATAATCCTTTTGGGCTTTTAAATAGATTTGCTCTTTATCTTTTATATTTGACATAGTGAGTGCATTAAATCCTTCTTCATTTGTGCCTATGGTTTTAGAAGAAAGGGAGGTTTGATGATCATTAAAAGGAAGATTGATAAGGCTTGGATTGGTGTTATTATATAAACTTCCACTCACATAAGGTTGATCTATATCACCATCTAAAAAAGAAACAATGACTTCATCTCCAACTCTTGGAATATGAAAAAATCCTGAATGATTGCTTGCAATAGGGCTTAAGACTCTTAAAAAGGGAGTGTGATGATATGATTGATATGTATGGTTTAATGCATCTTTAGAAGGATTTGTATTAGGATTGTTTTTTGTGTGTGGATTTAAAAGATGATGATCGAATTCTTCTTGATTGGCATAAAGATTCATTCTAACCTTAACCCTTCCATATGCATCAGTATAGATGGTATTTCTCTCACTTTCTATCTCCTTACTTTCTCCTATCACAATTCCTTGGGTGCTATTAAAAGCTTTAGGCTTAACTTTAAAGCTTGGAGTAAAGATACAATGACTTGGCAAAAGTGTGAGAGTATTAGAATAAGATTTGCTTAGTTTTAAATCTTTTAATTCTAAATGATCCTTAGGATTGATAGAATGAGCAAGTAAGGCATCATCAATTAAAATTTGAGTGTTTGCAACAATCCTAAAGTCTTGTTCTAAATCCTTAGAAGAATTTAAAGAATTTGCATACTCTATTTTTACGCTATCATTTAAGCTTAAATGATAAATATTACTTTTTGCATTAAAGCTTTCATTTAAGCTTAAATTTCTTCTTTCTTTAAGAGTGAGCCTCGTCTTTAAATCAGGTTCTTGAGTAAAAGAAACTTCACTCTCATAACAATGCTCATTATAAGAAGCTTGAGAGTTAAGTTCTTGTGTATAAGGTAAATGTGTTTGTAAGGAATAAAGATGCGAAGGATTCTTTGCATTGAAGCTAGAATGGGTAAAAGAATTAGCTCTTAAACTTTGCTCTTTATCCATTTGAGTGATACAAGGTTCGTGAAGAGTATTATTGATATTTGCATTATATTTAAGATGTTTAAGATGAGCTTTTGCATAATGATCGCAAAAATAAATTGTTTGGGCATCTTCATAAAAAAAGATTCCATAATTGTGAGCCAATCTTGTGATGAAAGCTAAATCACTTTCATTGTATTGAGAAATAAGCTCTTTATTAGGATAGGTAAGATGAAGATGAGAAAAATTGATTTCTTTGCTGAGTAAGCCTTGATAAAAATCTAAGGTTTTTTTAATCACTTCTAAGGCATTGGTATGGGTATAAATTCTAGATGCTTTGTTTAAAGAAAGTCTTTTTAAAACAGATTCAAGTTTAAAAGAAAAGAAGTGTTTGGTTTGTAAGGATTTTAAGTGAGAACTTACGAGATGATTGGCACTTTCTTGATTGCTTCCAAGATAATGCATATAAGTGATGATTCCTTTATAGTGTTTCACTTCATTATTATCAAGGTGTAAGGAATTGTTCTCATAAGGAGAATGAATGCTTAAAATCGCTTCTTGGTCCATGAAAGTTTTAGGATGTAAATTGAAATCTTGGCTTAATAGAAAGTCCTCATCTAAACTTTCAAAAAAACCTTCACATTCTATACTAAAAAGTTCTTCAAGGCTTTCTTTGATGATTGCTTTAGTGATTTTAAAAGAAAAAGAAGAATTTAAAATATCAAGTGTAATGAAAGAATTTAAAGCCATATTTAAGTCCTTATGTTCTTATGGGGTTTGCTATGATTAAGAAAGTCAATTATACTCAAATTTCTTTATTTTTTGAAGATGGTGGCGGGATTTTATGTTTTGAATATAGATGCAATAAGAACTTAATAATAAGCTGTTTTAGAAAATTTATTATTGGAAATAAATTAAATTCATTACATAGCAAAGAATTATCTATGTGGGCGATATTCATACCATTTAATTCTCTCAAATCATTACAAAATAAGAATTTAAGCAATATTTAATTTTTATAAAAAATAACTCGTATCTTCATACATTAACTATCGTTTTAATGTGCTATGAATTCATACCCTTTATTCTACTCATTTTTTGTCATTTTTGACTTATTAATTGCATAAGAATTAATGGAATTTTTGAACTTTTTCAAATAAGATTTTTATTTGAAAAAGGGATTTTGTTTTTTTGAGAGTCAGTTTACAAGCATAATGGGCAATTCTACATTAATTTCTAAATAGCTTTTTAAATCCAAAAAGAAAGTTTCAAAGCTTTTAGTCTTTATTGTAGGGATAGGACTTTTTATTTTTTACTATATGCCTTATTCATATTATTTAGAGCTGAGTTATTGGAAATTTAGAAAGATATGTAAATTAAATGAATTACCAAATAATGAAGAAAAGTATAATAAGATACTGGCTTATTTTGATACGGATTTGGATAGTTTAGATTGGAAGGAGTTGAATCATGATACGCAAATAGCTTACAATTCGCGTATCATGATTGATTATAGGGCAAAAACAATTAATTATTCCCCTAATATTCCCAAAAATAAAGGTAGATTAGGTTATAATCATGTTTTTTTATATCCAAATTCTAAAGAAAAATTTTCTAAACAAAAATTACCTTTAATAGGGGTTTTGGCTACTTGGCACACTAAACGCTACTATCCAACAGGTAATGAAGGAAGTATGGATTTCTGGGACGAAAATATTTTAACCTGCATTGATATGGGCGCAGAAATACAATACATTAAGGAGCAATAATGCAAAATAAAATATTAATTAGCAAATTAAGAGACTACGCAGAACTCGCCCAAGCTGCTTATTTTAATTTTGAATTTATTGACAAAAGAAATATTTTTGAACTAAATTCTAAAAAAGAAAAAATCAAAGATGAAAATTATCCTAGAGAATATAAAGAAATCAAAATTAATTTAGAACACGCAATAAGTCAAAAATATCAAGAACAAAAAGTTTTAATCAATTTAGAAAAAGGTAATGATATTTTTACAAAAATGAAAAATGAATCTAATGAAGCTTTAAATCTTGATAAACTCAACGGAGAATTTAGCGAACTCCAAGCTAAAAATTTCTCCCAAAGATATGAAATTAAATTCCATCAGCCAAACACTACTTCAGGTTTTTCTGCTACACTATTTTACGATAAAAAGAAAGGTAAATTTATAGTTGGATTTAGGAAAAAAATATGATGAAACCATTAAGAATTATTTATATTGTTTGGCTAGTGTTTGGAACAATATTAAGTTTGTATGGTTTTTTTTATATGATATTTAGCGATAAAAGTTTTTTAGAAAGTTTTTCATTAGCTATTTTAATTCTTTTAATATTTTCTATTCTTCCATTATTACCTTATTTTTATTACTTGATTTATGACAAAGCGAGAAAAATAAAAAATCTATTTGTTGCTATTTGTTGCTATTTGTTGCTATTTGTTGTTGCTATTTGTTGTTGCTTATTATTACTCGCGATATCGTTATTTACTCAATAGGTGTTGTTATACACATCATAACATTTATTATAATTTATATGGATAAAAAAGATGAAACAAGCAATCAATAACCTCAAAGACTACGCAGAACTTGCTTGGGCAAGTTATTTTAACTTCGACTATATCAAAGAACAAAAAGCTGATGATTATAAAATATCTCAAACAAGGTTTTTTAAGAATAAAGACGATTTAGAAAATTTAGAATATTTTAAAGCATTATATAAAAACTATAATGAGTATTTAATCATCGATGATTCTTTTGTTATTTATCCTAAACTCAACGGAGAATTTAGCGAACTCCAAGCTAAAAATTTCTCTCAAAGATATGAGGTTAAATTCCATCAGCCAAACACTACTTCAGGTTTTTCTGCTACACTATTTTACGATAAAGAGAAAGGTAAATTTGTGGTGGGATTTAGAGGAAAAATATGATGAAAGTGTTAAAATCTTTATATATTATTTGGGTGGTGTTTTGGGGAATCATTTTACTATACGGTTCTTTGTATGCCTATTTTAGCGATATGGAATTTTTTGGCGATATGTTGAAGAGTTCATTTTTTATCTATTCTTATCCATTATTACCATATTTATCATACTTGGTGCTGAAAAAAGTCATCGAGTCTAAAAATATTTTTATTTATTTTTATTTATTTTTATTTATTTTTATTTATTTTTATTTATTTTTATTTATTGCGGGAAGCTTTTTAAACTATATGATAGCACTTGGTATCTATACATTATCTTTTTTAATAATATCTATCAAATTTAGAAGGAAATTTCCTCTCTACTTTTCTCTACTTTTCTCTACTTTTCTCTACTTTTCTCTACTTCTTTTTATTTTATGGTAAGATAAAATGTAAGCTTATTATTTATAGGGATTAAAATGAAAAATAAACTCCAAATCCATAACCTCAAAGACTACGCAGAATTAGCCCAAGCTGCTTATTTTTATTTTGAATTTATTGACAAAAGAAATATTTTTGAACTAAATTCTAAAAAAGAAAAAATCAAAGATGAAAATTATCCTAGAGAATATAAAGAAATCAAAATTAATTTAGAACACGCAATAAGTCAAAAATATCAAGAACAAAAAGTTTTAATCAATTTAGAAAAAGGTAATGATATTTTTACAAAAATGAGAAATGAATCTAATGAAGCTTTAAATCTTGATAAACTCAACGGAGAATTTAGCGAACTCCAAGCTAAAAATTTCTCCCAAAGATATGAGGTTAAATTTCATCAGCCAAACACTGCTTCAGGTTTTTCTGCTACACTATTTTACGATAAAGAGAAAGATAAATTTGTGGTGGGATTTAGGGGAACGGAAATTTCCTTCAAAAACATTAAGACAGATTGGGAAACTATTTTAGACGCAATTCAAGATGCAAATTTAACCTTTGGCAAAGGAGATTTCCAAGCTAATGCTTTAAAGCAATTTTTATTAAATATAGCACCCATTTTAAATGGGATAGATTCAAATAAAATTATCTTTGTAGGACACTCCTTAGGAGGATATTTAGCCCAAATGGCTTTTATTTATTGTGATAAAAAACATAAAGATAAATTATCTTTTAGTCCTAGCGAAGTTTATACCTTTAATGCTCCTAGTATTTATGGTTGGAATTCTCCTAATGTAATTGTAAATCCTAATACCATAAAAATTATGCGAGATATTTTGGGAAAATATACCATAGATATTTCAGAAAAAATCACGCATATTTACGACAATGGATACATTGAACTCATCGCATCAGCTCAATATGGAGCAAATAATGCTTTAGGTATATACACAGGAGAAAACGACCACTCTATAAAGTCTCTTGTTACCACTCTTTATTTTTATACTTATCTTTTAGAACTTAAAGAAAATGAAAACAAAATAATCAAAAATAATTCTTTAAAAGAAAGTTTAGAAAATTTAAATCATTTTATGAAAAATATTGAGATATATACAAAAACTTTTATTACTAAAAATCATAAAATCAATAAAAATGTTTCAAAAAATAATTATGAAGCATTAAATTCTTTTGAATTCTTTCTTTCTCAAATTGCTTTTATAATGCAAGAAAATGAAAATTATACCGATGAAAATTATTCTAGCATTTATCAAAGCTCTATCATCAAGCAAGATGAAATCATAGACTTCATCTTAAAAGCACAAGAAAAAGAATATTATATTTTAATCCTTCATCAAAATGACTTTGATAAATATAGAAAAGACTGCTCTTTTATCAATCAAAAAGACAATTTAGCTTATAAAATCGCTCTTGGAGAATTTAGAATTTTTATCATCGTTGATAAAGATTTAAAATGCCTTGAAAAAATTGATAATATCCATAAAATTTATGGATACAACTCAAAAGCCTATCATATAATCAATCAAATTTGGGATGAATTATATTTAGGCGGAGTTTGTAAAATTTCTCAAGCATTATATTTTAATGGAAAAGCTAAAGTGGATATTGCCTAAGGGAAATGATGATAAGTCAAAATTTTTTATACTCTATCCATAAAGATAAAAAAAGCATCTATTTGCTTTGTGAAGATAAGGCTGTGATTGATTGTCAAAGTATTTATGAAGAACTTTTTAGACTAGAAAAAACAGCGGATTTTACCTTTGAAGAATTTCAAAGCTACACTCCTTCACTCTTTTTTTACTCCACCCTCCTTACAGGCTCCCAAGAACTCCCCAACCATCCTTTCTTCTTTGGAGAATTAGACAAAGAAGGAAACATTAAACAAGAACAACCAAGTTATTACTTTGCCCCTAAAGATGAAACACTTGATAAGGGAAAACTCACTATTTATCTTCATAACCTTACCTTAACACTTTTAAACTACTCTCTTAGTAATGAAAGCTTAAAGATTAAACTTAAACTCACCCATAAAGAAAACATCAAAACACTAGAACAAACAAGATTAACCTTAAATCAAAACAAAGCACTAGAAATAAAAGCCAAACAAAGCAAAGCTTCTTTATATGCTGTGCTTGAAGATGATGTGATTAGATGTCCTCACGGAGGTAAGGTAATCCTTAAATCAAACAAAGGAAAAAGCTTTAAATCAAATGGAGTGCCTTTAATCTTATCTTTACAGGAGAGAAAATATGCGTAAAATAAGCTATGTTATTTTAGGATTCATTGGAATTTTCATTATACTTGTTACTATAAGCCCTATGCTTTTTGCTCTATTGATAGCAATGGGAATTTTAATTATACTTTTTATCAAAATGCCCAAAATAACCTCTATTGTTTTGGGCTTACTTTTGGCTTTAATTATACCTGCGGTGGTAAAAGGCTATTATTATCCTACAAGCTTAAGAGCATTTATACCAAATTTCTTAGATTCTCAGTATAAAGAATTTAAAAAATTTTCACAACAAGAATTGGGCAGAGTGCTTTATGCTAGACCATTAACAGAAATAGAAAAAAATGATTTAAATGAAGATAGCTTTTATGCTAGAACAAATCGATATGGCTTTAAGAATAAAGATGTGGATATGTTTGTGGGCATTGAATTCATATATTTAGCAGAAAGACTTGTATATGTTTATATAAAAGAACTGGGCTATTATGGTGGTTGGAATGAGTGGAAATTTAACTTATTGCTTCTTCCAAATACAATACAAAGAAACTATAATTCAATAGACAGCGTTACAATAAATAACTCTCAAATAATACAAAACAAAGAGATGATAGGCAGTTTAAAAAGAGATAAAAATTGTGAAAATTGCATTTATATTGTGTTTGAAAGGTTATTAGATAAACCAAATGATTTTATTAAGCTAAACAAGGACTACAATTATGATTTTGTGTTTGAAAGCTCATTGGATGAACTAAATTATCTTAATAATTTAGAGAAGGGATATAGATATTTTAAAACTCAAGGAACTTAATAATGATTTTTAATTACAAATACTCTCTTGGAATCTATGTTAATGATTGGGGTTTTGCAATGGGTAGCGAAGGAAACCCTCATGTGTTCTTAGGACTAAAAAGAGAGAAAGTGCAATGTAGCAATATGCAAACAAAAATACAAGAAAATTTGTATCAACATTATTTAAAACATAATATGCTAGAACAAGCCAATCAATGTAAAATTAATATAGATAAAATGCGATGTTTTATAGATGAAAATACTCTTTTTGATTTACAACAAGAATTAAGTAAAAAATACGAATATTATTTTGATGAAAGTGATGAATTTAAAGCTTGGATAGATACTGAGTTAGATAAGACAAAAGTAAATGATAAAGATTTTAATGAAATATTACGAAAAGAATTTAATGATAATTTTACTTTTCTTAGGCAATGCTATGCAGATATTACAGAGCCGTTTTTTATTTGGGTAAAAAATATCAAAAATATAGGTAATGATTACCTGAAAAATGAAATGAGCTTTGATGAATTTGAAAATTTATTTAATGAGTTTGCAAAGTCTTCATATAGCAATTTAGATTCTATTGAAGGATTTTTTGGATTTGGACCTTATAAAACAAGTTTATTTAATAATTATCAAAAAAATCAACATAACACAGGTGGTAAGGTCTTTCAAAATAATCATTGGAATGATAAATTTGAAGAAAAAAAGCAAAATATAGATAGTAAGAATAAAGAAGAATTGAAAAATCAATCTTTGCCTAGAATACCACGAAATCAAGATGACAAAGACTTTTTTATGTATAGTCCAGAACATCATCTTACAACAATGCGACCTTTAAAAACATTTCAAAAATGTTTTAGCAAGGTTATCGAAATAAATCAAAATGAATATGAGAAAATAGCTAAACAAATTCTCTTTCACACCCTTTTATCAAGTAATGATATAAGACAAAGCTCAAAAATTTTTAGCAATCAAAGAAATATATTTAAAGATTATAAAGTAGTAGGCAATTCTTGTGTAGATTTTGTGATGGATAAGCTTCAATTAATAGGAGCAAGTAAATTCGACAAATCGGTAGCTATTACCCCTTATGACATTATTTGCCATATTCAAAATATGAAACCTAATTATTACAATAACCAAAAAGACACCTACAAAAATCCACTTTCTAAAAATGATGCGATTTTTCTTTTGCTTTATGATGTGGAACTTTTTTACCAAAATTATTCTATTTTATGTAGTATAGATCCAACTTGGGATTGTGAACAAGGATTAAAATCTTATAGTCAATATTGCGAATTTCTTTTACAAAGCAATCTTTTAAACGACACCAGACTCAATCGTCTTACAAATCATATTAGCAATAATCAACTAAAAGCTTTTCCAAGAAATATAGAAATACAAGCAATAGAAGATGATGTTGCTATGCGTTTAAATACTCATTTTTGTATAGCTTCTTATTTTCAAGATAGATTAAAATATATACCTAATTTGCAAACAAAAATAAGTTTAATTATATATGACAAAAAAGACAAACAATATCTTAAAGCCGATTCTCAAAGCCAGTTTGTTTTTGATAAATTTATCTATGATAAAAATATCCCTAGTCATAATATTTCTTTATGGTATGAGCAGCCTATACTTTTTGAAAAAAATCCTCATCCTTTGGCAATACAAATACAAGAAAATATCTTTGATAAATATCCAAAGTATTTCGCTCAAAATATTATAGGGGAGCAAAAAGATTATGGGGATTATAGAGACTTTTTGCAACAAGGGCAAACAAACAATGTCTAGTGTGTTTATTGAAAGAAAAAATGAGGCAATATTAGATGTCTTAGAATTAGAGAATCAAGGTTATACTGATATACATTTTAAAGGTTTTCACCTCCAAGGCTCCCAAGAACTCCCCAACCATCCTTTCTTCTTTGGAGAATTAGACAAAGAAGGAAACATTAAACAAGAACAACCAAGTTATTACTTTGCCCCTAAAGATGAAACACTTGATAAGGGAAAACTCACTATTTATCTTCATAACCTTACCTTAACACTTTTAAACTACTCTCTTAGTAATGAAAGCTTAAAGATTAAACTTAAACTCACCCATAAAGAAAACATCAAAACACTAGAACAAACAAGATTAACCTTAAATCAAAACAAAGCACTAGAAATAAAAGCCAAACAAAGCAAAGCTTCTTTATATGCTGTGCTTGAAGATGATGTGATTAGATGTCCTCACGGAGGTAAGGTAATCCTTAAATCAAACAAAGGAAAAAGCTTTAAATCAAATGGAGTGCCTTTAATCTTGGAAAGTGATTATTTAAATTCAAAGATACAAGGCTGTTCTCATACCATAGCAGGGGTGAGTGTTCCTTGCACTCGTGTTGTCAATGTTAAAGGTTCTTTATCTCAAAAGAAAGTTAATGATGAATTTGTTATCTTGCAAGAATTAGTGAGTAATTCAATCACAAATCAAGGCTTTGCTTTAAAGTGTGTGCCTAAGCTCAATCAATTTATTTTTGATCATAGTTTTAATCCTTTAGAGGGATTAGAACAACAAAGCAAAAGCTTAACAAAACTTCAAGAGCCTATGATAAGATTGCATTATAAAAGTGATAGATTTCAAAAAGATAATTTACCCATCTATAGGTTTAGTTTAAATGATAATCCAAGACAAGAAAATGAACCTTTAACACAACTCAATTTAGAAAAAGAAATCTTAGAAATCAAAGACAAAGAACAAGAAAATTCACAAAACACTCTAACCCTCTTAGAAAGTCTAAAGAATGAATTTAAAAAAGAGATGCTTTTTAAACAAATCAAACTTAAAATTGATACTAATCTGATTTATATTTATTTTATAATCCCTCAAAGCATTCCTAAAATTTACAAAGAAGCCTATGAAAACTATAAGGATAAAGACTATGGGATAGGAGAATTTAAGCAACTTCATTCTTATACAAATATCAAAGCTTTAAAACTAAGTCAAGAAGAAGTTAAAGATAAAATGCCAAATTATACTGAATATATTTTTGCTTTTATGACTCCTTATAAGGCAAAAAAGATAAAATTTGAATTTGCTTTAGGGATAGATGAATGTATCCGTAAAGAAGATGAAAAAGAAAAGAAAAGAGTTAGTGAGATTGTAGTGGTGAATGGAGGATTTGATGTTGATTGGTGATATGATAATGCTTAGGGTGAAAAATTTCTCTCAAAGATATGAAATTAAATTCCATCAGCCAAACACTACTTCAGGTTTTTCTGCTACACTATTTTACGATAAAGAGAAAGGTAAATTTGTGGTGGGGTTTAGGAAAAAAATATGATGAAACCATTAAGAATTATTTATATTATTTGGCTAGTGTTTGGAACAATATTAAGTTTGTATGGTTTTTTTTATATGATATTTAGCGATAAAAGTTTTTTAGAAAGTTTTTCATTAGCTATTTTAATTCTTTTAATATTTTCTATTCTTCCACTACTACCCTATTTTTATTACTTGATTTATGACAAAGCGAGAAAAATAAAAAATCTATTTGTTGCTATTTGTTGCTATTTGTTGTTGCTTATTATTACTCGCGATATCGTTATTTACTCAATAGGTGTTGTTATACACATCATAACATTTATTATAATTTATATGGATAAAAAAGATGAAACAAGCAATCAATAACCTCAAAGACTACGCAGAATTAGGAATGGCAGCTTACGGTTACTTTAACTTGATAAAGCATTTAGAATTAGTTATTTAGGATATTAAATTGAAAAAAATATTTTATGGTTTTTTAATTTTTATAGCTTTAGGGATATTTTACTATACGCCTTATTCTTTTTATTTAGAGCCAAGTTATTGGGAGTTTAGAAAACTATGTAAGTTAAATGAGCTACCTAATAATGAAGAGAAGTATAATAAAATTTTGGGATATTTTGGGAAAAGTCTGGGTGATATTGATGATTTTCGACATCTAAAAGAAGATGCTAGGATAGACATATGGCTTTATATTTACTATTACGATGTTTATAAAATTCCTTCAAATTTTCAAGAAAGGATAGAAATAGACAATCTTGCATTAAAACCAAGAAATATACAAATGTCTTTACAAAATATTATTGATATGCGTGTAAGCCCACATTGGCATAATAGAAGATATGTATTAAGTGGTCATGAAGGAAATATGGATTTTAGCTTAACAGACGACAAACTTGCTTGTGGCAATCTTTATAAATAATTTAAGGATACAAATGGAAAATAGAAAGATGATAAAAAAGCTCAGAGATAACGCAGAATTAGCTCAAGCTAGTTATGGGCATTTTGATTTGGTAACAAATAATAAGGATTCTTTTATTAAAATTAAAGACAAGACTATAGAAGGCAGTTTGTCTAATAAGTGTATTGCTCAAACCGATATATTGGACTTGACTTATAAAGATTACGAAGTATATCAATACGACTTATTTTTTAAGAAAGAAATTACTATCGGCAAACTCAAAGGCGACTTTTCACCAACCCAAGCCAAACAATTCTTTTCCCGCTATGATTTATTAAAACATTGCCCTAATACAAATTCAGGTTTTTCTGCAACTTTATTTGGAGAAAAAAGAAAACAAAAGAATACAGAATCTAAAGAGATTAGCTATACAAGTGAATACGGCTATATCAATTATATTTTAGCCATTAGAGGAACAGAAATAAGTTCTTTCA
The DNA here is from genome assembly GCF_002080395.1 of Campylobacter helveticus. NCBI lineage: Bacteria > Pseudomonadati > Campylobacterota > Epsilonproteobacteria > Campylobacterales > Campylobacteraceae > Campylobacter > Campylobacter helveticus. Next base: position 624,289 of record NZ_CP020478.1, on the reverse strand, counting down.
AAGATTTGTTTGTAGCTGATGCTTCTTTGGCTGTGGGTTCTGTACCTAAAGCACAATATGAAGATATGATAAACTTTTATGAAGCTTGTATTAAAGATTATCCACAAATCAAAGAAAAAGATTCTCTTAACATTACAGGACACTCTCTAGGTGGAGCTCTAGCTCAAATACTTACTTTAAGTTTATGTGATGATAAAAATAGAAATAATATTAAAGCTTTATATACTTTTAATGCGCCTGGAGCTAGAAAGATAATACCTCCTTATGATTATATAGTAAAACTCTTTGTATTTCATAGCAAAGAACAACAAGAAAGATTTATAAAAGAAGAAATAAAAAATATAGCAAATAGAGCAAGAGATTTAGGCAAGGATAATGCTTTCTTAGAAAGTAAGATACAAGAGATATTACATAAGATAATCCAAGAAAAACAAAGTCAATACTATGGGATAATAATGAGTGTTTCTACTAATACAACGATGATGGCACTCAATATTAATGCTACTCCTATTTTAGCAGATATTGCACCATATTATAGACAACTTGCTTATAATTATTGGCAATATTTTAAAGAAGATAGGAGAGCACCTCAAAATTTTAAACTTAAAGGAGATGAAAGATATATATATAAACTCTCAATTCAAGATTCTATCTATCATTGTGAATCAAGTAATAATGAATATAAAAACGAATGGTATATAGGCTCTCCTATATCAAAACTAGGGATTAAGCTAGGATTACACCAAGACAATCAATATGGCGATACAACATTGCTTCATACAATCAATACAAGCTCCGGAATGACAGGAGACCACTCCATTATCCCCCTTACTCAAACTCTTTATTTTTATACTTATCTTTTAGAACTTAAAGAAAATGAAAACAAAATAATCAAAAATAATTCTTTAAAAGAAAGTTTAGAAAATTTAAATCATTTTATGAAAAATATTGAGATATATACAAAAACTTTTATTACTAAAAATCATAAAATCAATAAAAATGTTTCAAAAAATAATTATGAAGCATTAAATTCTTTTGAATTCTTTCTTTCTCAAATTGCTTTTATAATGCAAGAAAATGAAAATTATACCGATGAAAATTATTCTAGCATTTATCAAAGCTCTATCATCAAGCAAGATGAAATCATAGACTTCATCTTAAAAGCACAAGAAAAAGAATATTATATTTTAATCCTTCATCAAAATGACTTTGATAAATATAGAAAAGACTGCTCTTTTATCAATCAAAAAGACAATTTAGCTTATAAAATCGCTCTTGGAGAATTTAGAATTTTTATCATCGTTGATAAAGATTTAAAATGCCTTGAAAAAATTGATAATATCCATAAAATTTATGGATACAACTCAAAAGCCTATCATATAATCAATCAAATTTGGGATGAATTATATTTAGGCGGAGTTTGTAAAATTTCTCAAGCATTATATTTTAATGGAAAAGCTAAAGTGGATATTGCCTAAGGGAAATGATGATAAGTCAAAATTTTTTATACTCTATCCATAAAGATAAAAAAAGCATCTATTTGCTTTGTGAAGATAAGGCTGTGATTGATTGTCAAAGTATTTATGAAGAACTTTTTAGACTAGAAAAAACAGCGGATTTTACCTTTGAAGAATTTCAAAGCTACACTCCTTCACTCTTTTTTTACTCCACCCTCCTTACAGGCTCCCAAGAACTCCCCAACCATCCTTTCTTCTTTGGAGAATTAGACAAAGAAGGAAACATTAAACAAGAACAACCAAGTTATTACTTTGCCCCTAAAGATGAAACACTTGATAAGGGAAAACTCACTATTTATCTTCATAACCTTACCTTAACACTTTTAAACTACTCTCTTAGTAATGAAAGCTTAAAGATTAAACTTAAACTCACCCATAAAGAAAACATCAAAACACTAGAACAAACAAGATTAACCTTAAATCAAAACAAAGCACTAGAAATAAAAGCCAAACAAAGCAAAGCTTCTTTATATGCTGTGCTTGAAGATGATGTGATTAGATGTCCTCACGGAGGTAAGGTAATCCTTAAATCAAACAAAGGAAAAAGCTTTAAATCAAATGGAGTGCCTTTAATCTTGGAAAGTGATTATTTAAATTCAAAGATACAAGGCTGTTCTCATACCATAGCAGGGGTGAGTGTTCCTTGCACTCGTGTTGTCAATGTTAAAGGTTCTTTATCTCAAAAGAAAGTTAATGATGAATTTGTTATCTTGCAAGAATTAGTGAGTAATTCAATCACAAATCAAGGCTTTGCTTTACATAGTTGAAATTATAATTTGATAAGATACTATTAAATTTGTGCGTTGCATTTTGGAGACATTATGAATGAAGGTGATTTTTTTCAAACTTTAGGGCTTGATCATATAAATGCAGAAACAAGCAACGATAAAATAATTCAAGAAACTAATTTTTACGACCATTCGATACTTTCCACAAAATTAGAGTGTTGCTACAATGAATTTAAATACTATAAGGAAAACGGCAATGAAGTGGCAGCACTTGGCTGGGCGGTGAGCTACAATTTGCAATTTTTGTGGCAAAATAGTCCCAAGATGGATACTATACAAAACTATCAACTCTCCATAAAGCAAGATAAGCCTAGCAATGAACAAAAACTAAAAGAGATACAAAATTTCTTACAAAGCAAGGGCATAGAGCCTCTTGTTTTACACTATACCCCATATCCAACAAACTTAGAGGAAAAAGATAAAAAGATTGGTCAAAATTTCAGCCCTTATGAATTAAGAAAAAGAGCTGAATTATATTCTTATAATGCAGGATATAATGAAAATCTTATTAGAGAAGAAAAGCGTCTTATTAGATTTTATACCACACTAGATTGGGATAAGTTTTATATGCAATTTCCTTTGTTAAAAGATAATGAAAAAATTTTTTTTAAAGATATGATTTATACGAATAAATTTAAAAAACAAATAGAAAATATTTTATTCGCTCCACAAAATGCAAAAATTTTGCATAATTTATCTAGTGGCGAATATGATTTTTATTTTGCCATTGATATACGAGAAAACAGAAGTAATGAAAATGCAAAATCTTATCTTTTAAGTAAGGGGGAAACTCCTTTTGGATACAAACTTACAAAGTATTGTAAGCCTTTCGAAATAGATAATTTAAACTGCCAAACTTTTAGCGTTACGGATAGTTTTTTTATGAATAAGGCTTTTGAGTATCTAAAATATAGTTTTTCAAATCAAATGTCATATAAAACCTTACAAAATGACTTTAGAACCTTATCTTTACTTGAAAAATTTACTTTATTTCATCCAAATAACTTTGCCATACATCAATCAAATCAAACATATAACAAAGTTCAAATGAATTTTCAAAAAAATTTAGCTCTTTATGCTTGCAGTGGAAAGTTTTCAATAAATTATGTACCTATAAATATAACAATAAAAAAGGATGAAAGCCATCGCATTTCTTTTAGAGTTAATGAAATATTTGCTTATGTTTATGATAGCTTTGATTTTTTAGACCAATCGCACGAATTTGATGATAATGGTAATATTATTAAACTTGGACAGCCTGTCGGGGCTTGGGATTTTAATGAAAAGAGTTTTAGCATATGGGGTTCTATAAGACAAATGGATACTTATAAGAGTATTGAATACTTGGGCTATGCGATACCAAATATAACGATAGAAGATGTTTTGCAAGCTAAAAAAACAAATCGATACTATATTTATAATCAAGATTATCAAGACTATCAAAAATTCACTCCTTATGGTTTGGACTTTAGGGTATTTAGTGATAATTTTATAAAAAAAATTGATTTTACAAATGAACCTATCCACCACAATCTTTGAAAAAGGTTTTTGATGGAAATAGCTTATTTTAGTTTTATTTATGGGATTTTTTGGATTATTGCAGGAATTTTTCATAATTCTTTGTTATGGAGTTGTTATTTTATATTTATATATTTGGCTTTTTATGTATGCAATAACTTTATTTGTAAAAATATTTTGTATGATAAAAAATTTGCTTTATACTATGCACTAGGTGTTTTTCTTCCATTTGTTGCATTTGAATGTCTAATAGGTTCAAGTATCAACCTTGATAGTTTTTATTTTCAAAAATTTACATATATGGCTTTTCCATTCTCTCCTTACGATAAAGAAGAAATTATGGCTATTTACGATGATAATCATCCTGCAAATATGAGCCAAAAAGAAGCCTTGCTTAATATTTTATTGATCCATATGCAGTCTAGTCTTTTTGCTTTTTTACCAGCTTATATTGTTTTTTCTTTATTGTCTATATATATAATTAAAAATTTTTCGCAAATAAAAATTGCAAATACAATAAGAACTCTCAAGCCTATATTCATAGCCGCTATACTCGCTTTTGCTACCATTTTGCCTTTTATTATTCCTGAACTTTTTGAAAGAGAAATATTTTTTTTATTTTTCACTTTGATACTTGCAATACCATTTTATTTTATAAGCTTCATAGTATATTTATTTATAATAAGCAAAATCTATCAAAAGCAAAATTCAAAAATAAATTTAAAAATAAAATCTCACAAAACTTATACCATTTTTATTTTTGGTTGTTTAATGAGTATTATTTTGCTATCTGTGCCTTTACTTACTTTATTAGAATTTCCTAGTAGGCAAGATTTTGAAAATATTTTGAATCATTAAGGGAAAAATATGCAAGATAAATCTTACTCATCGCGTTTTAAAGAAATTTCATTTGATGAAATAAATTCTTTGACAAAAACTTCTAAAATGGCTTATTTGTATTGTCTTTATACTTGCAATGAATTAATTGCTGTTGATATAAAAGGGGAGCCTCTTATCAATGAAATTTCACGAAAAAATCATTTCAATTACAAATCTACTTTTTTCAAAATTTTTTGTTTGTATCAAGATTCTTTAAATACTCCCTACCTAAACGCCCGAAAATCTTTATATAAAACTATGATGATTTTAAAAAATGAGAAAGAGCAAAAACTTAGGAAATTTTATGAAAAATATAATCAAACTAATATTATCAATCAAAAAGAGCTAGAGTTTGCTTTTAGAAATTTAAATCATGAAAAAAATTTTTACAACAAACCTACCAACACAATCTTTCTTTCTTCTCAAAACACAAATCATAAAATCATCTTCCTAGACAAAATCAATCTTAAAAATTTACAATCTAATACTAGCAATACTTCTTTCATTTCTATGTCCAACCTTATCCATATCTATGATAATCATTGCGATATCTTCACTAAAGATAAAACTTGCATAGACATAAAAGACTTAGAGGAAGAGTATGGTATAAATTTAAAAGAACTTGATACAAGAATATTTTTTTACTCCACCCTCCTTACAGGCTCCCAAGAACTCCCCAACCATCCTTTCTTCTTTGGAGAATTAGACAAAGAAGGAAACATTAAACAAGAACAACCAAGTTATTACTTTGCCCCTAAAGATGAAACACTTGATAAGGGAAAACTCACTATTTATCTTCATAACCTTACCTTAACACTTTTAAACTACTCTCTTAGTAATGAAAGCTTAAAGATTAAACTTAAACTCACCCATAAAGAAAACATCAAAACACTAGAACAAACAAGATTAACCTTAAATCAAAACAAAGCACTAGAAATAAAAGCCAAACAAAGCAAAGCTTCTTTATATGCTGTGCTTGAAGATGATGTGATTAGATGTCCTCACGGAGGTAAGGTAATCCTTAAATCAAACAAAGGAAAAAGCTTTAAATCAAATGGAGTGCCTTTAATCTTGGAAAGTGATTATTTAAATTCAAAGATACAAGGCTGTTCTCATACCATAGCAGGGGTGAGTGTTCCTTGCACTCGTGTTGTCAATGTTAAAGGTTCTTTATCTCAAAAGAAAGTTAATGATGAATTTGTTATCTTGCAAGAATTAGTGAGTAATTCAATCACAAATCAAGGCTTTGCTTTAAAGTGTGTGCCTAAGCTCAATCAATTTATTTTTGATCATAGTTTTAATCCTTTAGAGGGATTAGAACAACAAAGCAAAAGCTTAACAAAACTTCAAGAGCCTATGATAAGATTGCATTATAAAAGTGATAGATTTCAAAAAGATAATTTACCCATCTATAATCTTTTAATCAATAATGAAAGAAAAGAGCAAGATAAAGCTTTAAGTGAATTAAATATTCTCCAAAAAGATTTAAGAGATATAGAGGACATTAATCTTCTTAATCAATTCAAACAAGACTTTAGTAAAGATTATGAATTTAAAGAACTAAACCTTAGCCTTGACACAAATTTAATTAAGCTTTATTTTATCATCCCAAAAAACATTGCTAAAATTCATAAAGATGCTTATAAAGAATTTGAAAACAAAAATCTAGGAGCAGGATATTTTAAACAATTACATACATATGATAAAATCATTAAAAATACTTTAGAAGATAATAAAGAATTAATGACATATCATTTTTGTTTTTTAACTCCTGCTAAAATGCACAATCTAAAACTTCAAATTGCAAAAGGACTAGATGAAATCTTAGAAGATGAAGATAGAAAGCAAGGGGTTTTTGTTTGTAAATTTGTGGTGGTAAATGGGATTGAAATGTGAAAATAAAAAATTTTACTTTAATTTCGTCAAGTCATAACTTAGAAATCGAGCTAAAAAATCTTACAAAAAATGCTAATAAAATTATTTTTATATGCAACGATTTTGATGGATATAATAAAGCTAATAATTCTTTATATAAAATTTTGCGTGATATTCAATATGATTTCAAAAAAACTTTTAAAATTATATATTTAAATCAAACCGATAAAGATGAAATCACAAAAGAACAAAATTTATCTAGTATTAAAAAAATCATCTATAACAATTTAAAGCTTTTAAATAATGCAATCAATCAAAATGAAAATAAAACACTGAATAAAATTATTAATGAAAATAATGAAAAAAATATCGAAAATTTTTTAAAAGAAATTCAAAAAGAATTAAATGTATTGCTAAAAAGCATTAAGGAATCTAATTATTTTGAACAAGAGATAAAACCAAGGATACAAGTTGCCCTAGATACACTTTTTAATACACTTTTAAAAAATATCGCCCAATCTAATGATGATGAATATAAGCAAATTATTAGAGCTATAGCAAAATTTTTTATCAATATATTAGATTCTATAATCAATCTTAAAAAGCCCATTTCTTTAATCAAAAAAAATCCTTATGTTTTTGTCGCAAATACATTGTTTGAGGCTTATAATTCTTACTCCGAGTATGAAGAGTATAAGGAAAAAAAATATTATTATGATTTTGCTTATCCGCTTTTAGAACTTATCACTAGCAAACTTTATCCTATTATTGCTTTATGTAATGAAGAAATTTTATCCGATGTATTAATTATAGACGATAAAATATTATTAGATTTTTCATCTTATATTAACGCACCTTCTATTAGTCTTTATAAAAATAGCTTTTATAAAGTTATTTTAGATGAAAAATTTCAAGGCATTTTTGATAATTTTTTAGAAAAAAATCAAAATTTTGAAAATGAAAAATTAGACAACACGCTTTTGGTTAATTCTAGTTTAAATAATCCTGATACAACACTAAAAAAAGCTATCAATTTAAAGATTGTTGCACTTAATCATTTCTTTTATGCAGAATATCCTGATTTAAATTCTTCAATGCTAGTAGAAATGATTCTGGATAAAAAAAATACCAATCAAATCAATACAACCAAAATGGGCAAAAACTATTTATTTATTACTAATCCATCACAACTTAATAATGCTGGGCTTTGCGAGGACTTATATCAAAAAAAATTAGGAGCAAAAATAAAAAATCGTCCTAAAGCTCTTACAAAAAATGAAAAGCTTGAATTAAAAGAAAAATTTCCTAGCAAAAGAGATTATGGTTCTTACTTTATAGAAAGAGATATTAAAAATGAAGATGATTTTATATTACAGCTTTGTCCTTTTGTAAAGCTTGATAAAGAATTTTATCAAAACCATAAAAATCTTGGATATTTAAAAATTGAGAGTATGCATTACCTTAATAGCTTTTTTAAATTACCCAAAGAACTTGAAGAAATTAGTGAAAAAGAAAAAGAAAAAGTAGAAGAATATATAGAACTTTTTAATGATTATTTTGACGATATGAATAAAAGCTTAGCTCCATATTCAGTTCAAAATTTATACGAATATTCCACCTTGCATTTGTTTTTAGCAACTTGTGCTTTATATATTTTTCAAAAAGAATTTGAAGAATATAAGTATGAAATATACTCTGATAGAGGATTATGTTATTACCAAGCACTTAGTCTTAATCACATTAATAAATTAAAAGTTATTTTTTTAGAATCTTATATTATGCTTGATAATGAAAAAAAATATATTTTCATCAATAAAGAATTAGATTTACAAGCAGATAAAGAAAATAGAATAAGTGAAGTCATTTATTTAGATGAATTAGCTAAAGATATGTTTGAAAATGATTTTGAAGAAGAGAATCGAACTTATGTAAATTTTTTAAATACCTTAAATGAAAGCTTTGATGATAAGATTGAATTTGAAGAAAATATACAAACAAACAAAACCCTTCCTTCAAAAAAAGATTTAGATAAAAGTATTCAAGATATTATGCTTAATAATGAACTTGCGAAATTATCCTTAGATATTACTTTTTTTAGCATTATTAATCAACTTTTTCCTTTTACAGAATTTTTTATGAGTCAGCCTGATTTTTTTAAAAAAATGATTTTATTTTTTGCAGATTCAAGCTTTGATAAAAAGCATTATGGTAATAAATTATTTTCTAGTTTTAAAGCACATTTTTTTAAAGAACTAGGGATATTTTATGCGCTTAATCCTAAAGGGCGTTTTATAAAAATTAACCCGAAAAGCAAAAAGCCACTCAATAAACTTTTTTTATATCAAATAGGAACAAATTATTATTATTTTAATCAATTAGAATATGCAAGTGAATTAAAAAAATCAAAAAGTTTTTCAAGATTAGATAAAGCCAAACAAATTCATCTGATATCAAAAGCAAAAAAGCAATTAGCGCTCGATTTTTCCATTAAAATGGGTAAAAATTTAAGTGCAGATATATTAAAAAATTTAGCAAGTTCTTTGATTGATACGCTTTTACCTACAAATTATGGAAGATTAAAAATTTTATATGAAAAACTAATGTATGAAAAATTTACTTACAATTATGATTTTCCTTTAGCCGTAAAAAAAGAAGAATACTTAACCTATCCTTTATTGATAAATTCTAGATTTATGAGTTTTGATTTATCTCAATTTATTTTTGGCTCTTTATTATGCACGGGTGGGCTTAACTACTATCCTAGTATTGCTTGTGCTACGACTTCAAGTGAAGCTAGAGAATTTACTTTAAGAAGGCTTTTATCTTATATCATTTTAGATGAAAAAAGAAGTGCTTTTATGGAAGATAAAATCAATGAAGGCAAATACATCTTAAATGACATGGAATTTTTTGAAAAAAATTATATAGAACTTAGAAATTGTAACATATACAAGCTAGAAAATTTTCAAAAAAAAGAAGAGTATAAAACACAAAATCCTAAAATAAAGCAACATCCTATCTTAGCTTATAATGATACTATACAAATTTTATACGAATATGCAAATGGAATTTATAATACTACCCAAGATGAAAAAGGTAATTTCATAGAAGATAGGCAAAAGGCAAGAAGATTGATGGAAAATTTAGAAGCCATAGGACAACATAATTTGGAAGTGATGTATAGGGGGATAAGCAATGAAGATGTTAATAATGAAAGAAAAAACGAAAATGATGATGAAGAAAGCGATGATACTAATAAATCCCAAGATTATTCTAATAAGTTTATAGGCAGACTAGCTACAACTATCATTATGGAAGATGGTTTATATATAGGATGAAAGGATAAAGATGAGTGGTAATAAAGATATTTACGAGATTTATACTTCTAATGGACTTATATTAGAAGTTGATAAAAATACAAATCAAATTATATTTGATAAAAGAGAAGATGGGCGTGAAGTAGGCAAATACACCCAAGAATATTCCAAAGCTTTGTTTGAAGCACACAATATCAAACAAAACTCCCCCTATAAAGACTATCAACCCCAATACCTAGATCCTAATCTTTATACAGGACAAAGTTCTACTTTACTTGAATTTAAAGATTGGCAAAACTTATATTTAAAAGATCCTGTTAAAGGAAGCATAGCTCCTTGGACTAAAGCAGAAAAAGCTTATTATAACTCATTAAAAACTAAAAAAGAAAGATATAAATATCTAGTCATTAGAAGTGGTATAAGAAGTGTTGTTATGGATATACCTTATGAAGCTATAGGAGCTGTAGATGAAAAAGGAAATGTAGAACCTAAATATGAAGAATTATATAGAACAGTAGATGATAATAAACATAATCTAAGATCAAGTTTATTTCATAATGAATGGGGTATGGCAGCAGGAATATTGGGTGATTATAAATATCTAGCTAATGATATGTTTCAAAATGGTTTTAATGCAAGATTTATCCAAGCTACTATACTTTATATACAACTAAGTGGAGGAAGCAGTATATTAGATAAACCTAATTTATTAGGTGCTATTTATGGTTATGCAGATATTGCGGTAGGAAGTGGTTTGGTAGGAGTGCATAAAAATCCTTTAAGAGAACAAGAGATTAAAACCTTAGCTAAGACTTTAAAACCTGATGAATTTGGTATGCTTCCTTTTATAGATGAAATTATGGGAGTAGATTGGGTCATTGATTATAACAGGTATAGAATTTCTCGCGATGAATTTGGAAGTATGTATAGAGCCTTAAGAAGTGATATAGTTGAGGGTAAAATAAAAGATCCAAGGGATGTAGATTCTACTTATGAAAGCAGAAGGGAATTTGATCGCCATAGGGGAGGGTATTACAATGGTATGGTAAATGCTTATGGTTATGATATTCCAAATGACTGGAATGATGCACAATTAAAAATAGACTCTATGATTTTAACTGCCAAACTAGCAGCCCTAACTCCTCCTCAAGGCTACCCTAATGCACCTTATTATTTTACCCCTGAAAACCTAGAATGGTATTATAAAAGACATAAGCTTGATAGACTTCTTGACCCTAGAATCCCTGCAATTTATCGTTATAACTTCCCACAAGATTTAAGAGCTAAGATAGAAGCCTATGCTAAAAAACATAATGTTAAAGAAGACTAGCTGCCTTTGAGTAATATCGTCCCAATCTATCCTAAAATTCCTTAATCCTATCCAAAAAGTCTTTTTTAAACATTTTTTCTACACAAAGATTAATAAATAAAGAGATTTTTTCACTTTCTTTTAAATTATCATCAATTTCATCTTTATAAGCGGGTAACATCATATTTATCATTTCTAAACTTTTCTTATTAAAAAGAATTCTTTTTGAAATGATATTTTCTTCGTTTTTATTTAAAATTTCTGCATTATTTTTCATATTTTATCCTTTTTGTGAAATTATGAGGATATTATAGCATATTAGAGTAATTATTTTTAATTTAAAAAGGTTAATTGTTTATTATTTTATATTATTAGCATATTTTTGATATAATGATAATAATATATAACTTATCCATAAACCTCAATAAAGGCATAAATTTATCTTTTTTGGGTTTAGGTTAGGGTTAAATATATAACATAATATATTATTATGATATACAAAACAAAAGGAAACTTAAATGAAGCTTACAAGAGGCGATTTTTTAGAGGATTTAGACTTTTAGCTTGAGGCTTATTTTTGTCATTTTAAGGATTTAAATTATTCTTTGAATACAATTTAACTTTATAAAAGAGTTTTAAACGAATTTAGAGAATATTCTTTAGAGTTTTGTGATGAAATGCAGTTTAAAGAAATAAAAACTTCCTATATTTCAAATTTCTTAAGTTATTTGGAAATAAGGTCTAAAAATCATAAAAAGCTTTCTAAAAAAACAAAACTTACTTATCTAAGGGCAATAACTAGCTTTTTTACCTTCATTAATGAAAATAATGAAGATTTGTTTGAGTTCTCTTTTAATTTTTCAAAACTTAATACAAGAAATGAAAAAAGAGAAGAAAAGCTTGAGCATTTAAGTGATGATGAAATTCAAAGACTTATAAATACCATAGAAAGACTAAAAATACAAAAAGAAGATTATGCAAGTTTTAGAAATGCACTTCTTATTAAATTAATGCTTTATGCGGGGCTTAGAATTTCAGAAAGCTTAAAAGTGCGTTTGTGTGATTTTAATGAAGATGAAGAAGATATGCTAAAAATTAATATACTTGCTAAGGGAGGCAAGGAACAATTTGCTTATATTAAAAAAGCTTATATTGATGATGAGCTTGATTATTTTAAAGAGTATTTGAAAGAGAGTAATTATATTATGCAAACGCATAATGGAAAACTTTTAAACAGGAGCAATGCTTTTATTATCATTAATAGAATTTATGCTAAGGCTTTAATTCATAAAAAAGGTCTGCACCTCTTAAGACATACCTTAGCGATGAAACTCACCTCACAAAATGTCAATCTTGTCGTTATACAAAAGATACTAAGACACGCAAGTATGCAAACAACAACCATTTATGCTAAGGCAAATAATGAAATGCTTAGGAAGGCTTTGGGGAATTTGGGGTAGTTAATGAGAAATTATTTTGAAAATATGGTATTTATATTATAACATTTATGTTATAATATCTCATCAATTAAAAATCGAGGATTTTAATTTTAATGTTTGAAGTAAGTTTTTATGATGAAAAGGTTTTAGAAATTTATCAAATTTCTCTATAGATATAAGAGCTAAATTTCAACGACTTTTTCACTCTTGCAACTATATGGCAATGAAGTAAAAGAGCCTCACTCTAAATTTTTAGGTCGAGGACTTTTTGAGCTGAGGGTTAAGGGTAAGGATAATGTGGCAAGATTATTTTACGCCTTTCAAAAAGACAAGAAAATCTATATATTGCACGGATTTATTAAAAAGAGTCAAAAAACACCAAAAAATGAGCTTGAGATTGCTTATAAAAAATTAAAGGAACTAAACGATGAGTAATTTTATCCCTGTAAATAAAGTTTTAGAAAAAGAATTAAAAAATAAAGAATTTCAAAAAGAATACGAAAATTTAAATGCTTGGTTTGAATTGCAGAAAAAATTAATCGCAGCAAGGATAAAAAGCAAAAAGACACAAAGTGCTTTAGCTTTAGAACTTGGAATTAAGCAAAGTCAATTAGCAAGATTTGAAACTAAGCTTAATAATCCTAGTTTTGATACCTTAATAAAGTATGCAAAAGCTGTGGGATTAAAGAAATTGCGGATTAGTTTATAAAATGAAAAAGCAGATTAAGAAAACATATCCCGCTACTTGAAGATTTAAGCAATTTTAATATTTTTTATATGGTAGTGGTAGAGGTGTTGTTTTGCTTTTTTGTTGTGTTGGTATCTTCACTTGTAATATATGTAAGTAGTGATAGAAAGCTATCCACAAAAAAGAAAGGCAAAGTGTAAAAATTGCCGAATCTCCAAATTGATTATAAAGTTCAATAAGCCTAGTTTGTTGTTCTTCATTAAGAGCATAATTAAAAACAAAGTAAAATGGAAAATAGATTATCATAAAATACGCTATCAAAAGACTTATGCAAACTGCTATAATTAGTATCATCACTTGTAATACCTTTTTACTTTTAGGATAATGTTCTAAGTTAATTGTTTTCAATGCCTTAACCTTTTTTATGTATAATACATAACATTATATATAAAAAGGATTAATAATGTTTAAAATCGGTATAGGTGAAATTCAAAAAAATACTTCTATTTTTTCCAACTTAAAGGAAGCAATTCAAATTGTAGATAAGAGAAAACAAAAGGTGTTAGCCTTTGCATATCCAGCAAATCAAACTCAAAATTCTATCGTTGAAAAACTTGCAGGTAAATATAAAAATCATCAAAAGCCTCAAGAGAATTTAGAAAAAATAAAAGAAAAAGCTATGTTTGAAGCTATGAAGGAAAAATATGGTTTATCTCATTGATACAAACATTATAATTCGCTTTTTAGTGGGCGATAATGAAGAGCATTTAAGACTGAGTATTGAGTATTTTAAACAAATAGAAAGCGGACAAATCCAAGTTGAGATTTTAAGTGGCATCTTAATGGAGGCATATTTTGTATTGACAAAGTTTTATAAGATTGACAAAAGTGAGGTTATACAAGATTTAAAAACCATAATTTGTTTTGAGGGGGTAATTAATAAAGATAAAGCAATATTAATAGAAGCATTAAATATTATAGAGCATAAAAATATAGATTTTGTGGATGCACTCATTTGTGCTAAATGTAAATTACAAAACTATAAAAAGCTTAGTTTTGATAAAGATTTAAATGGGTGTTAAATTTCTCTTTCTTAATTTACCTCGCCAAACTCGCATAAAAGCAACTAAGGCATAAGTTATTTGCTCTCTTAAAAGACTATTGACAAATAGTTTTTATTTTTATCACTTTCTATTCTTAACTTGGAATATTTTTTGCTTTATTCCTCCCTATGCAATATTTCAAAAGGATTATAATGAAAAAAATTATTCTTATCTTGGCAGTTTTAAGTGGTTGTCTTTTTGCTAGTGATGAGTTAAATATCGATAGTTTGTTTAAAAAGCAAATAGGCTTAAGAAGCATTACAAGTTTATCCTTGCTTAGCACAGGAAATCCTCACTCATACTATATTTATCCAAATATTGGAGTAAATGGAGATTTAAATGTTTGGAATGATACGAAACAACTTTATCTAAATCAAACTTTTATTTACACTTTAACTCCAAGTTTTGATTTACTTATTTCAGGCGGTGGAAATTATGCAAGACAAGAGTATAACAATATTATTTCAGGTGCTTTTACAAGCAAAAATACTTTAAATTTTGATTCTTTATGGATAGGCTTTATTTATACAGGAGAAAGCATTGCTGACTTTGTTCCGCAGATTAAATTTCAAACAGCGATCATTCAAAGAGAAAAAACAGTTTTGCAAACTAAAAACTTTTATTTTCAATCCCAAAACTTAGAGGCAAGTTTAAGAGGATATAGCGATCCAGTGGTATATAGTATTTATACAGGATTTGGTTATAATGCAGAAAGAAAATTTAAAATTGCTAAAATAGAGTATGGAAATAGTATTTATTTTGGAGGCAATTTATCTATAGTATTAAGCCCTAAAATCACTTTAGATTTAGGAGCAGAGCAAAGATTTCAAACCGAACAAAAAATCAATGGTGTAAAAAATTCAGAAATCAGATCAATTCCTACAATTAGTGGCGGTTCTACTTATAGTATCAATCAAGATACAGCCGTTTCAGTCAGTGCAAGTCTAGGTGGAAGCTCTGCTGCTCCTGATGCAATTTTTGGTATCAATCTATGGAAAAAATTCTAAAAATAGCATTAATGGTTGCTCTTTTGCCTTTGTTTTTAAAGGCAGAATTTGTAGTTAAGTCTTACCAAGAAATTAAAAATGAAAAAGTTATAAGGCAAAACTATGAAGAATCTTGCGGTGCCGCTTCCTTAGCTACACTTATAAACATACTTGATGATAGCAATTTAACGGAATTAGATTTACTAAAAGCTATGAGCGGACAACAACTTTATACTGATATGGTAAGCTTTGCGGATTTAAATGACGCCGTTAAAAAGCTAGGCTTTCAAAGCAAATCCTATAAAATCGATAGAAAGATTTTAGAAAGCATTATGTCTGTTCCTATTTTAGTGAAGATAGAAGACGACCCACGCTTTCCACATTTTGTGGTAATTATCAATCATAAAGGAAATTATTTGCAAATATTTGACCCAAGCTATGGAGAATACATTAGCTCTAAAAGAGAATTTTATAGCGTTTGGGATAGATACAATAAAGGTGGATTTGCCTTAATTATCAATCCCAAAAAGCAACTTAAAGATTACAAACTCAATCTACCTAAATCTTTAAACTTTGAAATAGAGCATTTTGGATTTTAATATCACAATTAAGTGATATTAATCCTTTATTTTTAAGTCTTTTCTAAACCCTAGTTTGTCCCATAAGATTATTAAGTCTATCCATTATAGATTCAACATAAGAATCGATACTTTCACTACTTGCTTTCCAGCCGTTAGCTTTTGCTTGATTAAACTGATTATCAAACCAAGCACCATTGCCTACATATATATTTTGCCATTTAGCTCCTGTTTCCATTGCGTATATACTCGCATCAAGCCAGCCATCTTGTGCATAGCCTTTTAACAAACTTGCAAAATCAACTTTGCCCGTCATAATGTCGTCTAAGGAAACGCTAAAAGAAGGATTTGCTTTCATTTCTAGCTCAAGTTTTGCTTCACGAACTTTTGCTTCAGGACTCAAAACAACTTGATTTGAAGATGGAATAGGCGAATAAGACTTTAAAAAACTCATAAATAAAGCTTCTTTAGAATAACTTCCATCTTCATTTTGTGGATAAACTGACATATCAGGATTAAATTCACCTTCATTTGAAGGTCCTTGTTCCATACTTTGTGGAGAAAAGTCAAGTTTCATAAGGTTCATACCCAAATTCATAGTAGAATATTTAATCGCTTGTGCTTCGTGAAATTGTTCCGCATTAAATATATTTTTTACAATTTTTTCGTTATTTTCGTTATGGACATAATTTAGTCCTTTTGGTAATTGCTCTAAATCAGCTTCGCTAAAACTTGTTTTATCATTTGGAAATGCACTGATTACTTGATTAAAGCTATTATAATAGGATTTAACAATAGAAGCCATATCAAAACTATTATAATAATTACCACTAGTTTCATCAGCCATACCATGTTGATTAAATCTCTCTATCTCATCTAAAGTAGATTTATGTATTTTAAAATCTTCAGGTAATCCCGCAGCTTTGTTAAAATCACTTCCCATATAGCCATTTTTATCTACGCTGTAACCATAGGCTAAAGATGAAGCATTGTTTAAATCTGCTTGTTTATATTTTAGAGTATGAACGGTATTTTGAAATTCGCTAAATAAGCCATAGTTTGTGTCAAGAGTGGAATTTGAGCCACTATTTAAAACTTCACTTTTTATTAGAGTTTGTGAATTAGCACTTTGAATTTCATTTAATTTACTAGCATTTTGTTTTAAAAAAGCATTAGCAAAACTTATTTTAGAATTCTCTTTACTTTCTTTACTAGCTTTTGCTTGTGAAAGTATAGAAGTATAGTTTGAGTTATCGTTGATACTAAAGATACTCATATTAATTCCTTGATTTAGATTTTTTTGCCTTCAACCTAAATATATTTATATAAATAATATAAGCAAGATGTGTTCCATTTTGGGGTAAATGGAACACAAAAGAATTAATATTTGCTTTTAAATTCGTTTAGGATATTATAAGCAGGACTATTTGCATAAGCCCAAATGTTTGTGCCTGAACCATATTTACTTGAAAAATATTGTAAATAATAATCTTTTTGATTATTTACATAGCGGTATTTGGCTACGATATAACCACTAGAATAGCCTAATGACTGAGTAACCACATTCGAATTTTGATTAACGCTATTATCCATCACAACATAACCATAAGAACTTAGAGAACCAGCATTATAATCAAAAGCACTATCTCTTTTAAAATAATACCCACCCTTAACCTCTTTCATCTCATCAAGGCTAAGAATTTTTACTCCTACGCTGTTATCACTTACCGCACCATTACTTAGCTTAGCAAGAAGATCATTTGCAAAGCTGAAATTTATTAATAAAGCACTTAAAATGATAATATTTGATAGTGTTTTCATAATTACTTCCTTAGTAATCAATTTATTGACTATAAAATCTTTAAGCTCTTATATTTATCGATACAATGTTATGAGTTTGATAGCCGTGTCTAATTTCATATCTCTTTTTAGTTTCGAGATATTTTTCTTTAAATTCATTAATACTTAGCGTTGAATTAAACAAGGCATTAAATTCATTTTCATATAACATAAAAAGCCCTTTCCCTCCAAAATCAAATCCCCCAATTTTATGATCGACTTCGATAAATTTTTTTAAATCCTCGACTTCTTTTTTGCTTATGTTTTTATCATAACCCCATAATTTCCCTAAAATGGTTGTTTCGCCATTTTTGGCGTATCCTAAGTTTGGTAAGCCTGATAGATCCATAAATTTGGCTTGGTGTTTTTCATTTGCTTTTTGTTTAAAATTGATTATTTCTTTATCATATTGCATCGTGTTGGTTGAAAAGTTTAAAGAATTAATTGTCATCTTAATCCTCCCAAAGCACTTTCTAAGCGATCTTTATAATTTCTTTTTAATTCATTAATAATTATGTTATTGTTTAGCGTTGCACTATTAGTTACATTGCGTATGCTTCCATCAAAACGATTGACAGCAACAACTCCATAAGAAAAATAGACAAATTTTCCAGCCCTATTAAAGCCCACATTTCTTTTTACGCTAAATCCTAAAGCCGTATAAAGAGGATTTGAGCCGTCTAAAGCATTGGTAAATTCTTGTAGTCTTTTTTGACTTTGCCATAAATGTTTTTTGGTCGCACTATTAGAATAACATTGCGTAGAGCCCATTTGACACAACCCTCTATCATTTTTCATAGTTTGTTCAAGATTAATTTGACCATTTTTTATTTCCCAACCTAATTCATTTTCAAAATCTGGAACTGCTAAAGCAGCTAATTCGTTTTGGGAAATTCTTATAGTTGCTACGGCATACCCACCCCTAACCTCTTTCATCTCATCAAGGCTAAGAACTTTAACACCTACACTATTATCACTTACCGCACCTTTACTTAATTTGGCAAGAAGATCATTTGCAAAGCTAAAGCTTACTAGTAAAGCACTTAAAGCTACAATGCTAAATAGTTTTTGAAACATTTTAACTTCTTTTATTTAAGATATATTTGGGTTTATTTTATCATTTAAAAAAATTGAAGTCAAATTTATAAGATATAAAATGTCATTATTTAAAAATTTGGAACACTCTTTGCCTGATTATCCCTTTATGCAATATTTTAAAAAGGACAAATAATGAGAAAAATGATTTTCATTTTGGCGATTTTAAATGCTTGGCTTTTTGCTAGCGATGAATTAAACATCGATAGTTTGTTTAAAAAGCAAATAGGCTTAAGAAGCATTACAAGTCTATCTTTACTTAGCACGGGTAATGCAAATTCTTATCTGCTTTATCCTAATATCAGCATAGGGGGCGATCCTACCATTTGGAATGATACAAAGCAAGTTTTTTTAACGCAAACTTTCATTTATACTTTGCATCCTAAATTTGACCTACTGATTTCAGGTGGTGGAAGCTATGCAAGACAAGAGTATAATAATATTGTTTCAGGTGCTTATACGAGCAAAAATACTTTAAATTTTTATGGAGAAAATCCTCTTATAGACTACAAATCACAGCCCCTATTCCTCACCCTATGGGTATGGCTATAGGACAGAGTGGAATTTTATGGAGCTTTGCTAAAAACCTACCAAGTCTTGGAGATAACTTCTCTTTTCTCTTGTTTAAGAAAAGAGAATGTTGTGTATTTTAACTTATGAAAGGAGTAAAGATTAAGAAGTTTTAAAAAGCCAAAGGGTATTCTAGCCCCCTCAAAAGAGGGGAAGGCTAATAAGCCTTGACAACAATTATACATAGTAGTATAATAACAATCACTAGAATTGAGTGGTTCAATTAACTCACCTCCCAACAGGGCGGTAAATTAACGCCATCGGGTTGCAGCCCTTTGGCGTTGCACCCTAATGAAATTATACCTAAACTTCTTTAATCTCTAAAAAACGATGAAAAAAGCCCTTTTATTTTTAACAAGCTTTGCTTTGTGTTTAAGTGCAGAGGATAATCTTACCAAAGAACAAATCTTTGAAAACAAATACCTTAAAGATAAAGCCGCAATGCAAAATCAAATCTCTACGGATACGCTCTATAAAAACACCAAAGATTTTAATCTCACAAAATTAAGAGGGGATACTAATCTTAGTAAAGAACAAATCAATGAAAGATATGAAAAGCCCTTTTATCTATCGGCAAAGTTTTAATCTGCCTTTCATTAATGAAATTCATTCTATATCCTTTCAAAGTATATGTAAATTGTTTATTCTCACTTTTGTATATACTATTACATATACTTTAACAATAAATAAGGTTGAATTGATAAAAATTAATGCGATGAGATATGGCTAGATATGACTAACATAAAACGCTAATTTTTAATGCTTTGACTGACTAAATGTGATGAAATTTGACTAATGTTGATTAAGTATGAAAAACAAAAATGGCGGACAGAGAGGGATTTGAACCCTCGAGACCCGTTAAGATCTGCACCCTTAGCAGGGGTGTGGTTTCAGCCACTCACCCATCTGTCCATAAAAGAAAGTGTGATTATAGTAAAAATTAAATAATACCCAGCTTAAAGCCAAGTATTATAAACTCAAATATGCCAAAATTATCGTTACCAAAAATCCCACCACTAAAGTCATAAGCTGCTTATTTCTATCTTTTTTACTTGCAAAAAATGTTATCATAAGCCCTGAAAGATAGAGTAAAAACAAGACCACACCAAAGCCCACAGAAAGCACAGAAAAATACCACGCACCCTTATCTTTATGTAGCATTATCATATCCCCTAAAAGACTTCTTGTTTTAAGTGTGATTTCGTATTGATTAGCCTTAGGTTTCATCTCAACGCTATAATGCACTCCGCCCATTAGCATTACATTAGCCGAGTTTCCAGCACCCTTACCCTTGCCGACACGAAGTTCTGTGTTACTTGGAATTTTAAGATTATTTTCTTTTAAAAATTCCAAAAGCGCCTCACGCTCTTTACCTGCTTCTATGTTTTTTTGCAAGACATAGCTTTGTGTTTTTAATCCAACATCTTGATTAAAACCAAAAATGTAAGCTATGCCAGTAAAAGCAAAAAGCACCGCACAAGGTAAGAAAAATAGACTGATATAAATGTGTATCTGTCTAAAAAGCTTGTTTTTGTTAATCATATTTCGCTCCTTAAAAAATTTAAGGAATTGTAGTTATTTAATGTGAAGTGAAAGTGAAGTATAAATTAAGCCCGAATTTACGGGCTTAAATTATTGTTTATCAACGGCTTGATAATTGTAAGGCTTGAGGTTTTTATCTCCCTCTATTAAGGCATTTGAAGGACTACCATTAACATTATCGTGTTCATAATAACGCTCTCCAACCTTATGTCCGTTCATATCGACCTTATAACGAATATCACCAGGATTTAGCTTTTGCATATCTTCGAAACCTAAATTTGAAGTTTTAAAATCCGCCATACCTTTAGCATTAGCAATTTCCACAAGCTTAGTTTGAGCCATTCTAGCCATATCTACAGCTTGTAATAGCATTCTTGAAGCTTCTCTTGGATTATGAAAACCTGTTGAGTTTTCCGCACCGATGAAATCCGCTCTCATTTGTGCTTTTCTATGAAGCTCTAAAACTTCCTTCAATTCCTCATTAATCTTCTTCGCATCTGCCTTGCCATCACTTTGGTAAGCCTCTAAAGCCCCAAGTGCCTCACGCATAGTTTTAATGTCTGTGATAAGACTAACGATAGCATACTCTGCTGTTCTTAAATTGTGTGCGGTTGAGTTTTGAATATCTTTAATCTGAGCCTTAAGATAATCTTCGCTTTGGTTATGGCAAGTCTTACAAGCAGAATTAATATCCGCTAATGGTGAAGTGATATTATGCTGGGTCATTTTCTTAGCACCTTTTCTAATATAAGGCATATGACAATCCGCACAGCTTACACCATTTGCCGCATGCACACCTCCACTATAAAGCTCACTTTCAGGGTGTTGAATTTTAAGCATAGGCGCACCACTTATCTTATGAGCCCAGTCTTTATCAAATACTTTACGCACTTTTTCATAATACTCATCGAACATTTCTATTCTAAATGGCTCACCTTTTTTCCACTCACTCCAAGGGAAAACAAGCTCTATCCCAGCAACTTCGATTTCTGTAGGCTTATTGCCATCTCTCCAAGTGTCAAATTCATCATAAGTTTTTTGAGTGCCGTTCCACCATTTCTTAGTTTCATCGCTCGCAATGCTTTCACCCATAACCTTAACTTTTTCACCTGTTGGCTTGAAGTAGTATTCAACATGGCACTGCGAACAAACTAAAGTTCTCATTTCTTCTCTAGTCGCCTTAACACCCTGCTCCGCATCTCTTTCATAGCCTCTAGCTACCAAAGCATTAATAGCTGCTGGGCGTGTAAGTCTTAAGCTCATATTATTTGGACTATGGCAATCCGCACAAGTTACGCCCATTCTTTTACCGCCGTGTGGTCCGCTATGCTCTACTGAGCCTTCCTTATAGCCATTAACAGCTGGGACATTTTTAATCATCGTCCAATATTTAGTTGAATTAAATGCCACCCAATCATCTTTTGCGACATTTTTCAAAAGCCAAGGAGTCCAACCACTATGGCAGTTCATACAGGCTGTTGGCTGTCCGCCAAATCCTGCAAAGCCGTGAGCATTAAGAAAATCTTTATTATTTCTTGCTGTATCCATTTGATCAACTTGAATCCAAAAATGTCCTCTTTCTTCATTTGCGTCTATGGAGAAAGGATATCCCGCCCAAAGCACTGTAAGCTGAGGATAGCGAATAAGCTTAGAATAAGCCAAATTTCCACCGAAATCAGTCTCAAAAGGCTTTTCTTTTTCCACAGTTAAATACATATCTAAATAATCCGGAAAATTCTTACCCCACTCATCAAAAGTAGGATTATCATCCGTCATCTCAACAAAATTCTTACTTGCGATGCCCCCTACACTTTCTGCTTGTTTTTGGCTGACATCATTATTAAGCCACAATACTCCGCCGATTAAGGCGATAACAACTACTATACCGAAGTATAAAACACCTTTTTTATTCATAAAACCTCCTATAATTTAAAATCCGCGTTTATGCCCAACGCCACTATGACACGAAACACAACTTAAAGAATTATCTTTATGAGGGTTGGCTGTCGCATTGATAGCCACCCCAGCATAGTCGCTATGACAACGAATGCAGTTATTTTGCACCATTTCTTTGCTTTTTTGTGTTGCACTTAAATTTGTTGGCAACGCATCGAGTTTAAAAGTAAAAGCATAAGCGTGAGATAAGCCACTTTGAGCTTTTGCTATCCACTTATCCACGCCTTGATGTGGTAAATGACAATCCGCACAACTCGCTCGTGCCTCACCCTTAACTTTTTTAGAATGAGAAGCTGCTAAATAGTCATTATAAACCTCATTCATAATATGGCAATTATTGCAAGATTCGCTTGAGTTGCTAAAATAAGAAAAACCTTTTGCATTATAAAAGGTATAAAAACCCACAGCAAATAAAGCAAAAAGCAAAAGTAAAAAAATACCAAAAAGATTTGTAAAAGCTCTTTTTTGCCCCAAAATCCCCTCCTTGTAAAATAATTTACAATCGTAATGGAAAATTGTAACAAAAAATATTTAATTTTTATTTAAGGAGTAAATAAATCTTAAATACTTTGTTAAAATAAGCTAGATTGTATTTTGCAAGATTGTAAAATCAATTTTTACTCCACTTGAGGATCGCCAAAACATCGCCTTAAAGCTTCTTTAGTCTCACCTTGAGGGTCTGCCTTCTTGGCGTCTTTGCGCAAGGCGTCAAATTCCAAATTTAAATCAAGATTCTTCGCATTTTGTTTAAGACTTTGCAATTTGCTCTCATCGATAATAACCTCTTTTCGCACTTCTATCCTAGCATTTTCTCCAAAAATTTCCTTTAATAATTCTTGTATAAGCTTAAAGCCTTGATTTAATGAAGTGCGATTTTGCCCCTGCGCATTGGAGCTAATGATTAAAGTGGAATTTTCATATCCTATAAATTTCGTGCTTTGCTTAAAACACTCCGCAAGTTCATAATCCCTATCATAAATTTTTGCAATTAAAAGCTCATAGGCATTTTGACTAGTTTGAGGCTTAAAATTTTCTATCTTAATGCCCTCTTCTTTAGTTTGATTTAAAGGCTTGTCAATCTTATTTTGCAGTTCATTAATCTGCGTGTCGATTTCTTTTAAATAACTTGCCTCCATCATCATAAAAGCCATCACACAAAGCGTAAATCCATCATCATCACAAATTAAATTTTTCGCCCTTGAAAGTATCCTAAAAAATCTCTCATAGATTAAAGTTGTAAATTCCTCACTTCTTGAAAAAAAACTTTCTTTAAGATAAAAAAGCATTTCA